>CP167917.1:3969405-4630973 GCA_041504365.1 Dryocola sp. LX212
GGGAATACGCAGCCAGACCACCAGCACGCCGTTGAAGAAGCCCGCCGCAGCGCCAACCGCCAGGGCAAACAGCATCGCCACGGGAAGGCTATAGCCGCCGTTTAACGCCATACCGACCGCGATGGCGCACAGGCCCACCGTCGAGCCAACGGAAACATCGATATTGCGGGTCAGCATGACCATCGAAGCGCCTACGGCCAGCAGGATCAGGATCTGCGAGCTGGTGAAAATCATGCTTAGGGTTTGCAGGCTGAAATAGCTATGGTTCAGCCCCACCAGTACGGTGAACAGCACCAGAATGGCGAGCAGCGCACTCAGCTCCCTGTTTTTTAGCAGCTTTCTCATGCATGACCTCCGCCAAACGCCATGCTCATCATGCGATCGACACTGATGAGGGATTTGTGCAGCTCGCCGTTCATCGCCCCCTGATGCATGACCAGCACGCGGTCCGCCAGCCCGATAAACTCGTCCAGATCGCTTGAGATCATCAGCACCGCCACGTTCTGCGCCGCCACGCTTTTAATCAGCTGGTAGATATCAGCCCGCGCCGCCACGTCCACGCCGCGGGTTGGTTCATCGACGATCAGCAGTAAAGGGTTTGCCTCCAGACAGCGCGCCAGCAGGACTTTTTGCTGGTTGCCGCCGGAAAGCGTACGTACGGTCTGTTCGGCATTGTTCAGCTTGATGCCCAGCGCGCGGTGATACCGCTCCACCACCGCCGCCTCACGTTTATTCTGCTGCCACAGGCTGGGTTCGTTCAGCGCTACGGTGTTCCAGCGGATCGGCGCATCGAGGAAAAGGCCGGAAACCTGGCGATCTTCAGGCAGATAGATCAGCCCTCGATCGAGGCGCGATTTTGTACGATCGGCACTGATTTCCCGATTTTCTAAATAGATCTTTCCGCCGCGCACCGGTCTTAATCCGTAAAGCGTCTCGGCCAGTTCGGTACGCCCCGATCCGACTAATCCGGCAAGGCCCACAATCTCACCGGCATACAATTCAAAATTCAGATCGATAAAGCCTTCCCCGGTCAGCTCTTCTACCCGCATGACGGGAAAGTCCTGTGGTTCGGTGCGGCGATTGCCCGGCAGCGCCAGCCAAAGCTTTTGCGTTTCGCTGAGCGTGTGCTGCCGGTTAACCGGCGTCATCGCGTTGATCAGTTGCTCGTCCAGCAGCTGCGAAGTTTCGCCGTGCAGCACCACCGCTCCGTCGCGCATTACCGAAATGTGGCTGGCAAGCCTGCGGATCTCCGGCAGCTTGTGGGAGATAAAAACGATGCCGACGCCCAGATCCTGCAACGCGCGGATCTGGCGGAACAACCGCTCGGTTTCGCCCGGCGTCAGGGAAGCCGTTGGCTCATCGAGAATCAGGATCTTCGCCTCACGCATCAGCCCGCGCAGGATCTCCACCATCTGTTGATCCGCAACTTCCAGCGTGCTGGCCGTGGCGTGTAATGGGATCTGGCATTCAAGCTGCCGCATTTTCTCCCGCAGCCGGTTTTCATGATCGGTACTACGAGGCAGACGAAAGAGGATATTTTCGCGCACGCTAAGGTTTGGGAAGAGCATTGGCTCCTGCGGCACCAGATAGACGCCCAGCTCGTGGGCCTGCCCGGGCGTTAAACGCGCAAAATGCCTGCCGTTAATTTTCAGTTCACCGCGATCCGGTGTTTCAACCCCTGCGATTATCTTCATTAACGTCGATTTCCCCGCCCCGTTGCCGCCAAGCAAAGCGTGGACCTGCCCGGCATACAGAGTAAAATCAATGTCTTTCAGGACGCTAACGCCGTAAAACTGCTTGCTGATACGGCAGGCTTCCAGCACGGGGGAGATATCAGGCATCTTCACTCCAGAATTGAACAAAAGAGAAATTGCGTTAATAATGTTCAAAAGCGTAGACGCCGATATATGTTTACAACCGGGCAGCGATCACAAATTTTTTAAATAGATTGGTTAAAACATCTGCATCACTAAATGATCTTTTTGCCGTACGCTTCACATTTTCTATCCCGGCATCTTCGAACATATGATCTAAATTTGAATAAGAGTTCATCTATGAGCGATAAACGAGCAGAAGAAGGACGGCTTGCCGGCCTGCCGATGGCAGAAGAGGAGCTCCTCGCCAGGGTGGCCTGGTCTTATTACCACGACGGACTGACGCAAAACGATATCGGCGAGCGGCTTGGTCTGCCGCGCCTGAAGATTTCCCGGCTGCTGGAGAAAGGTCGCCAGTCCGGAGTGATCCGCGTGCAGATCAACTCGCGCTTCGAGGGTTGCCTGGCGCTGGAAACCGAGTTACAGCAGCGATTCGGCCTGAAGATCGCCCGAGTGCTGCCCGCGCTGAATACCCCGGCGATGAATACGCGTCTGGGGATTGGCGCGGCGCAGTCGCTGATGGGCGTACTGGAGCCGGCGCAGATGCTGGCGGTCGGTTTCGGCGAGGCCACCATGAGCTGCCTGCAGCACCTGAGCGGGTTTATCGGCTCGCAGCAGATCCGCCTGGTTACGCTTTCCGGCGGCGTCGGGCCGTATATGACCGGCATCGGCCAGCTCGATGCGGCCTGTAGCGTTAGCATGATCCCTGCCCCGCTGCGCGTATCGTCGCCGCAGGTGGCAGAAATTTTAAGAATGGAGTCGAGCGTGCGGGATGTGATCCTCGCCGCAACGGCGGCTGAAGTGGCGGTAGTCGGCATCGGCGCTATCAATCAGAAACGCGATGCTACGATCCTGCGCTCTGGCTATATAAGCGAAGGTGAACAGCTGATGTACGCCCGCAAAGGGGCGGTGGGCGATATCCTGGGCTATTTCCTGCAAGCGGACGGCGAACTGGTGGAAGGGCTGGAAATCCACCGTGAGTTACTCGGCGTGACGCTGGATGACCTCTCGCATCTGCCGACTATCGTTGGCGTGGCGGGCGGGCTCCATAAGGCGGAGGCCATTTATGCCGCCCTGAAAGGCCAGCGTATCAACGGCCTGGTGACGGAAGAAGAGACCGCGCGGGCGGTACTGGCACTGGCGGGTTAACACCGGCTCGTCGCCAGCCGCGCTCACATGAGGATTGGCGATGAGTTACCTACTTGCGTTAGATGCCGGAACGGGGAGCATCCGGGCCGTTATTTTTGATACGTCCGGCCACCAGATTGCCGTCGGCCAGGCCGAATGGAAACACCTGAGCGTAGCCGACGTGCCCGGCTCGATGGAGTTCGACCTTGAAACGAACTGGCTGCTCGCCTGCCGCTGCATCCGGGAAGCGCTGCAAAAAGCGCATTTGCCGCCGGGGGCCATCAGTGCCCTTGCCTGCTGTTCGATGCGCGAAGGCATCGTACTTTATGACCGCAACGGCGACCCTATCTGGGCCTGCGCCAACGTCGACGCCCGCGCCAGCCGTGAAGTCGCCGAACTCAAAGAAATTCACGACGACCAATTTGAATCCGAGGTGTATCACGTCTCCGGCCAGACGCTGGCGCTGAGCGCCATGCCGCGCCTGCTATGGCTTGCACACCACAGGCCGGATATCTACCGCAAAGCAGCAACCATCACCATGATCAGCGACTGGCTGGCGGCGAAGCTTTCCGGCGAGCTGGCGGTCGACCCTTCCAACGCGGGCACCACCGGCATGCTGGATCTGGCGACCCGCGACTGGCGGCCCGCGCTGCTGGATATGGCCGGGCTGCGGGCAGATATCCTCTCGCCGGTGAAGGAAACGGGCAGCGTGCTGGGCGGCGTAACGCAGGAGGCAGCGCAGCTTAGCGGTCTCCTGCCCGGTACACCGGTAGTGATGGGCGGCGGCGACGTGCAGCTTGGCTGCCTGGGGCTTGGCATAGTGCGCGCAGGGCAAACGGCGGTGCTGGGAGGAACGTTCTGGCAGCAGGTCGTCAATCTTCCGGCAATTAAGACCGACCCGGAAATGAACATTCGCGTGAATCCCCACGTCATCAGCAATATGGTGCAGGCGGAATCGATCAGCTTCTTTACCGGCCTGACAATGCGCTGGTTTCGGGACGCCTTCTGCGCCGAGGAAAAACTGCTGGCTGAAAGGCTGGGCGTGGATACCTACGCGCTGCTGGAAGATATGGCGGCCCGCGTGCCTGCTGGATCCCACGGCGTGATGCCGATTTTCTCTGACGCGATGCACTTTAAACAGTGGTATCACGCCGCGCCGTCGTTTATTAACCTCTCCATCGACCCCGAAAAATGCAACAAGGCAACCCTGTTCCGCGCGCTGGAGGAGAACGCCGCGATTGTGTCGGCCTGTAATCTTGAGCAGATTTCCAGTTTCTCTGGCGTGACGTTTGAATCGCTGGTCTTTGCGGGCGGCGGCTCGAAAGGCGCATTGTGGAGCCAGATTTTAAGCGATGTTACCGGCCTGCCCGTGCGCGTTCCGGTAGTAAAAGAAGCGACGGCATTAGGCTGCGCAATTGCCGCGGGCGTTGGCGCCGGGCTGTTTAATGATATGGCCGATACCGGCGAGCGGCTGGTGAAATGGCAGCGGGAATTCACGCCGAACGTGGCGCACCGTGAGATGTATGGAGAGATGAAAAGGAAGTGGATTAAGGTCTACGCGGACCAGTTAACGCTGGTAGATAGCGGATTGACTACGTCGATGTGGCAGGCACCGGGATTAGACAGGCAAAAATAAAGTTGGGTGGTTTTTAGGTGGATGGCGCTACGCTTATCCACCCTACATCACATGCGGCATCGGACTTTATTGGTGGATGGCGTTGCGCTTACCTACCGGCTTATACCGACCCGTAGGTCGGATAAGCGCAGCGTCATCCGACGCAATCAGCCCGAGCGCTTCATCATCAGCCAGAGGCTGAGCAGGAAGAAGCTGGCGCTCGGCAACAGCGCACCAAGGATTGGCGGAATGTTGTACACCAGGCTCAGCGGCCCGAAGATCTGATCGAGGACGTAGAACACGAAGCCGAAGCTGATACCGGTCACCACTCGTACGCCCATAGGCACGCTTCGCAGCGGCCCGAAGATAAACGACAGCGCCATCAGCATCATCACCGCTACCGACAGCGGGGCAAAAATTTTGCTCCACATGTTCAGCTGGTAACGCCCGGCATCCTGCCCGCTCGACTTGAGGTATTTTACGTAATTGTGCAGGCCGCTTATCGACAGCGCGTCGGGATCCAGCGCCACTACGCCCAGTTTGTCCGGCGTGAGGTTGGTTTTCCATTCGCCGCTCAGCGTCTGGGAGCCTGTTATCTGCTTTGGATTCGTCAGGTTGGATTCATTCACCTGAGAAAGATGCCAGACCTTGTGCTCCGTATCGTACTTCGCAGCGGCGGCGTAACGAACGTTTTGCAGGCGGCGCTGGTCGTTAAAGCCGTAAATGCTGATACCCGCCAGCTCGTTGTCGCCCTTTACGCGTTCGATGTAGACAAAGTTTTTACCGTCTTTCGCCCACAGCCCCTGCTGGGTTGTCAGCAATGAACCGCCGTACATCTGCTGTGCGCGATAGTTACGGGCCATCTGCTCCCCCTGCGGTGCGACCCACTCGCCAATCGCCATGGTCAGCAGCACCAGGGGAATAGCGGTTTTCATCACCGAGAGTGCAATCTGTAAACGCGTGAAGCCGGAAGCCTGCATGACCACCAGCTCGCTGCGCTGTGCCAGCATCCCCAGCCCCAGCAGCGCGCCTAACAGCGCCGCCATCGGGAAGAAGATCTGAATATCTTTCGGCACGCTGAGAACGGTATACACACCGGCCCCTAAAGCAGAGTAAGCACCCTGCCCCGCCTTTTTAAGCTGATCGACAAATTTGATAATGCCGGATAGCGACACCAGCATGAAGAGCGTCATCATGATGGTGGTAAAAATTGTTTTACCGATATAGCGGTCAAGTACGCCAAACATTATGCCGACCCCTTTTTACCGAAGCCCGCACGCAGCTTGCGCATCGGGAGCGTATCCCAGATGTTCAGCACCACAGCGATGACTAAGTAGAGAAGGTTCACCAGCCAGATCCAGATGAACGGGTCAATTTTACCTTTCGCGCCGTTGGACTTCAGCGACGTCTGCAGCAGGAAGAACACCAGATAAAGCAGCATGGCGGGCAGCATCGACAGCACGCGGCCCTGACGCGGGTTAACTACGCTGAGCGGAACGACCATCAGCGCCATAATAAACACGGTCAGCACCAGAGTAAGGCGCCAGTGCAGCTCGGCGCGGGCATTCGGTTTGTCAGACTGCCACAGCGTTTTCATGTCCATCTGGCTGGCATCGTCCGGGTTCAGCGCAACGGCCTGATGGCCCACGATCGCCTGGTAGTCTTTAAAGTCGGTAATGCGGAAATCACGGAGCAGAGCGGTCCCTTCAAAGCGGGTACCGGTATTGAGCGTCACAACCTGAGAGCCGTCCGGGCGCTGGGAGAGATGGCCGGAATCAGCCACCACGACGGAAGGACGTGCGTTGCCCTTAGGACGTAGCTGAGCGAGGAATACCTCTTTAAAACTGGAGCCCTCAACGCTTTCGATAAACAGCACGGAGTTGCCGTCCGTAGCCTGCTGGAATTGGCCCTGGGCCAGTGCCGCCATGCCGGGGTTCGCTTTGGCTTCCGCCAGCACTTCATCCTGGTGCAGAGAAGACCAGGGTCCCAGCCACATGACGTTGACCGCCGCCACCACGCCAGTAAAGAGTGCGAGGATCATCGCGGCTTTGACCAGCACGGCTTTACTCAGACCACAGGCATGCATTACCGTGATTTCGCTTTCGGTATAAAGCCGACCCAGCGTCATCAGCAGCCCTAAAAACAGGCTCAGAGGCAGAATTAGCTGCGCCATTTCGGGCACACCCAAGCCTAATAAGGAAAGAACGAGGTTTGTCGGGATATCGCCGTCAACGGCCGCACCGAGGATCCTGACCAGCTTCTGACAAAAGAAGATCAGCAGCAGGATAAAGAGGATCGCAAGTTGGCTCTTGAGCGTCTCCCGAACCAGATATCTTATGATAATCACATTAAGTACGCCTGTGAAAACGAGTCTTTTTGCAGGAAAATCGCTTGTTTCATCGCTTATACGTCATTTATTCTCTTGAGTCGTCGAAAACATCGCTAAGATTAAACAGCCCGGCGCTATGATGCCACAGGATGTTTTAACTGACGTTGCCGAAACCGTACAAAAACATTCGTTAAGATTAACACGAAGTCATCGCAATAGCGGATCTGTGTTACTAGAGCTTGCAATTCTAGCCGTAGCCACCGCCGTTGTCTTTAAGATTCAGGAGCGTAGTGCATGGAGTTCAGTGTAAAAAGCGGTAGCCCAGAGAAACAGCGCAGTGCCTGCATCGTTGTGGGTGTCTTTGAACCGCGTCGCCTGTCCCCGGTCGCCGAACAACTCGATAAAATCAGCGATGGCTACATCAGCGCCCTGTTGCGCCGCGGTGAGCTTGAGGGAAAAGCAGGCCAGACTTTATTGCTTCACCACGTTCCGAACGTGCTGTCCGAGCGTATTCTGCTCATCGGATGTGGCAAAGAGCGCGAACTGGATGAACGTCAGTATAAGCAGGTTATCCAGAAAACTATCAATACGCTCAACGATACCGGCTCCATGGAAGCAGTGTGTTTCCTGACCGAGCTGCACGTTAAGGGCCGTAACACTTACTGGAAAGTGCGCCAGGCGGTAGAAACGGCGAAAGAGTCACTTTACTGCTTCGATCAGCTGAAAACCAATAAAAGTGAGCCGCGCCGTCCGCTGCGTAAAATGGTCTTTAACGTACCAACGCGCCGTGAGCTGACCAGCGGCGAGCGCGCAATCCAGCACGGTCTGGCTATCGCTTCAGGCATCAAAGCAGCAAAAGATCTTGGCAATATGCCGCCAAACATCTGTAACGCGGCTTATCTCGCCTCTCAGGCACGCCAGCTGGCGGACTCTTTCAGCAAGAACGTTGTCACACGCGTGATTGGCGAACAGCAGATGAAAGAGCTCGGGATGCATTCCTACCTCGCGGTGGGCGACGGCTCTCAGAACGAATCCCTGATGTCGGTTATCGAATACAAAGGGAATAATTCACCGGATGCCCGCCCGATTGTGCTGGTTGGCAAGGGGCTGACGTTCGACTCCGGCGGTATCTCCATCAAGCCTGCCGAAGGCATGGACGAGATGAAGTACGATATGTGCGGTGCGGCATCCGTGTACGGCGTGATGCGTATGGTTGCAGAGCTGAACCTGCCGATTAACGTCATCGGCGTGCTGGCGGGCTGTGAGAACATGCCGGGCGGTCGCGCTTATCGTCCGGGTGACGTGCTGACAACCATGTCCGGCCAGACCGTGGAAGTGCTGAACACCGACGCAGAAGGCCGTCTGGTACTGTGCGACGTGTTGACCTATGTTGAGCGCTTCGAACCGGAAGTGGTTATCGACGTGGCGACCCTGACCGGCGCGTGTGTGATTGCCCTGGGCCATCATATCACCGGTTTAATGTCCAACCACAATCCGCTGGCCCACGAACTTATCAGCGCATCCGAGCAGGCGGGCGATCGCGCATGGCGTCTGCCGATTGCCGATGAGTTCCAGGATCAGCTGGAGTCCAACTTTGCCGATATGGCAAACATCGGTGGCCGACCGGGCGGCGCGATTACCGCGGCCTGCTTCCTGTCCCGCTTTACCCGTAAGTACAACTGGGCGCACCTGGATATCGCCGGTACCGCCTGGCGTTCAGGTAAAGCCAAAGGGGCAACGGGCCGTCCGGTAGCGCTGCTGTCACAATTCCTGTTGAATCGCTCCGGATTTAACGGCGAAGAGTAAGCGATAATTTTGTAGCGAAAAGGGTGGATGACGCTTTGCTTATCCACCCTACGAAACAGCTAAATCGAAGATGCGAGTAAAATGAAAAACGCGACGTTCTACCTGCTGGACAACGACACCCATATTGATGGGCTGAGCGCTGTTGAGCAAAGGGTGTGTGAACTTGCGGCAGAATGTTTTCGGGCAGGTAAGCGCGTGCTGATTGCCTGTGTGGATGAGCAGCAGGCTATCCGCCTGGACGAAGCGCTCTGGCAGCGCGATGCCAGCGCCTTTGTTCCCCACAATCTTGCCGGTGAAGGCCCACGTTACGGCGCCCCGGTAGAGTTAGCCTGGCCCGCGCGACGCGGCAGCTCTTCTCGCGATATCCTGATAAGCCTGCTGCCACAGTTCGCAGATTTTGCCACCGCTTTCCATGAAGTGATAGACTTCGTTCCTTACGAAGACACTCAAAAACAACTGGCCCGTGAGCGCTATAAGGCGTACCGCGTTGCTGGTTTCCACTTGACTACGGCGACTCATACCCCGCCGGGAACGACATAGCAGACAATGGAAAAGACATATAACCCGCAAGACATCGAACAGCCGCTTTACGAGCACTGGGAAGAGCAGGGCTACTTCAAGCCTAATGGCGACACCAGCCAGGAAAGCTTCTGCATCATGATCCCACCGCCGAACGTTACCGGCAGCTTGCATATGGGTCACGCCTTCCAGCAGACGATCATGGACACCATGATCCGCTACCAGCGCATGCAGGGGAAAAACACCCTGTGGCAGGCGGGGACTGACCACGCCGGCATCGCAACCCAGATGGTCGTCGAGCGCAAAATCGCCGCCGAAGAGGGCAAAACCCGCCATGATTATGGCCGCGACGCCTTCATCGACAAAATCTGGCAGTGGAAGGCCGAGTCTGGCGGCACCATCACCCGTCAGATGCGTCGTCTTGGCAACTCCGTAGACTGGGAGCGCGAGCGCTTCACCATGGACGATGGCCTGTCCAACGCGGTGAAAGAAGTGTTCGTCCGCCTGTACAAAGAAGACCTGATTTATCGCGGCAAGCGACTGGTAAACTGGGACCCGAAACTGCGCACCGCCATTTCCGACCTGGAAGTTGAAAACCGCGAATCTAAAGGGTCCATGTGGCACCTGCGTTATCCGCTGGCCGACGGCGCGAAAACCGCCGAAGGTAAAGATTACCTGGTTGTAGCAACGACCCGTCCGGAAACCGTGCTGGGCGATACCGGCGTGGCCGTAAACCCGGAAGATCCGCGTTATAAAGATCTGATTGGTAAGTTCCTGGTGCTGCCGCTGGTTAACCGCCGCATTCCGATCGTTGGCGACGAACACGCCGACATGGAAAAAGGCACCGGCTGTGTGAAAATCACGCCTGCGCACGACTTTAACGACTACGAAGTTGGCCGCCGCCACGCCCTGCCAATGATCAACATTCTGACCTTCGACGGTGATATCCGCGAAGCGGCGGAAGTGTTCGACACCAACGGCGAAGAATCTACCGTTTACAGCAGCGATATCCCGGCTGAGTTCCAGAAGCTGGAGCGCTTTGCCGCGCGTAAGGCCGTCGTCGCCAAATTTGACGAAATGGGCCTGCTCGACGAAATCAAACCGCACGACCTGACCGTACCGTACGGCGACCGTGGCGGCGTGGTTATCGAACCAATGCTCACCGACCAGTGGTACGTACGTACTGCCCCGCTGGCAAAAGTTGCCGTTGAAGCGGTAGAGCAAGGCGACATTCAGTTCGTGCCGAAGCAGTACGAAAACATGTACTTCTCCTGGATGCGCGATATTCAGGACTGGTGTATCTCCCGCCAGCTGTGGTGGGGTCACCGCATCCCGGCCTGGTACGATGCCGAAGGCAACGTCTACGTTGGCCGCAACGAAGCGGAAGTGCGTGCTGAAAACAATCTGGGTGCAGACGTTGCGCTGAACCAGGACGAAGACGTGCTGGATACCTGGTTCTCTTCCGGTCTGTGGACGTTCTCCACTCTCGGCTGGCCAGAAAACACCGAAGCGCTGCGCACCTTCCACCCGACCAGCGTGATGGTCAGCGGCTTCGACATTATCTTCTTCTGGATTGCCCGCATGATCATGCTGACCATGCACTTCATCAAAGATGAAAACGGCAAGCCGCAGGTGCCGTTTAAAACTGTCTACATGACCGGCCTTATCCGCGACGACGAAGGGCAGAAGATGTCCAAGTCCAAGGGTAACGTTATCGATCCGCTGGATATGGTTGACGGTATCTCTCTGGAAGATCTCCTTGAGAAGCGCACCGGCAACATGATGCAGCCGCAGCTGGCGGAGAAAATCCGCAAGCGCACCGAGAAGCAGTTCCCGAACGGCATCGAGCCGCACGGCACCGATGCCCTGCGCTTTACCCTGGCGGCGCTCGCCTCGACCGGTCGCGACATCAACTGGGACATGAAGCGTCTGGAAGGCTACCGTAACTTCTGTAATAAGCTGTGGAACGCCAGCCGCTTCGTCATGATGAACACTGAAGATCAGGACTGCGGCTTTAACGGCGGCGAAATGGTTCTGTCGCTGGCGGATCGCTGGATCCTGGCCGAGTTCAACCGCACGGTGAAAGCATATCGTGAAGCGCTGGATACCTATCGCTTTGATATCGCGGCTAACATCCTGTACGAATTCACCTGGAACCAGTTCTGCGACTGGTATCTGGAGCTGACCAAGCCGGTGATGAACAGCGGAACAGAGGCCGAGCTGCGCGGCACGCGTAATACGCTGATTAACGTGCTGGAAGGTCTGCTGCGTCTTGCGCATCCGATTATTCCTTTCATCACCGAAACCATCTGGCAGCGCGTGAAAACGTTCAAAGGCATCACTGACGATACCATCATGCTGCAGCCGTTCCCGGCGTATAACAGCGCGCAGGACGATGAAGCTGCGTTCTCTGATACCGAATGGCTGAAAGACGTCATCACCGCGGTGCGTAACATCCGTGCCGAAATGAACATCGCGCCGAGCAAGCGTCTGGACGTGCTGCTGCGCGGCTGCAACGAACAGGCGATCCGTCGCGTAACCGACAACCGCACCTTCCTGCAGAACCTGGCCCGCCTGGAAAGCATCACCATTCTGCCGGTGGATGACAAAGGTCCGGTTTCCGTGACCAAAATCATCGACGGCGCAGAGCTGCTGATCCCAATGGCAGGCCTGGTGGACAAAGCGGCAGAGATCGAGCGTCTGGCCAAAGAGGTCGCTAAGATCGAAATTGAGATTGGCAAAATCGAAGGCAAGCTCTCAAACGAAGGCTTTGTGGCGCGTGCGCCAGCGGATGTGGTCGCGAAAGAGCGCGAGCGTCTGGCAGGCTTTGCCGATGCCAAAGCTAAGCTAATCGAGCAGCAGGCTGTTATTGCCGCGCTGTAACCGCTAAGTTGAAAAGCGAAGGCCGGGAAATTTCCCGGCCTTTTTGTTTTTTAAAAGTACGGTTAGCCTACTTGCACCCTGCAAAAGAGAGTGTTATTAACTCGCAGCATCTGTCGAAAAGAAACACGAGCCAAATTATGACTATCGCAGCTCCGGTTGGTCTTGCCCTGCGCAGGATCACCCCACATGACAATGTCGCCATCGCCCGCGTGATCCGCCAGGTCTCAGCTGAATATGGGCTAACCGCCGACAAAGGCTACACCGTCGCGGACCCCAATCTCGACGAGCTGTTCCAGGTTTACAGCAGGCCCGGGCACGCTTATTGGGTTGTGGAGATGGAAGGGAAGGTCGTCGGCGGCGGCGGCGTTGCGCCACTGAGCTGTAGCGAACCGGATATCTGTGAATTACAGAAAATGTACTTCCTGCCGGTGGTACGCGGCAAAGGGCTGGCGAAACGGCTGGCTCTGCAGGCCATGGACTTCGCGCAGGAAAAAGGCTTTAAGCGCTGCTATCTGGAAACCACGGCATTCCTGACGGAAGCCATCGCTTTGTACGAACGTCTTGGCTTTGAGCACATCTCCGAACCGCTGGGCTGTACCGGGCACGTAGACTGCGAAGTAAGAATGTTAAAAACGTTATAAGTCAGTCAAAGCAGTGCAGCGGCGGGGGAGCCGCTGCACGAGGGAGTTAGTGGCGAACGCCGTCGTCATCGTCGTCCACGAGGTCTTCTTCGTCGCCCTCTTCACCTTCTTCGCCGTTCGGGTCCTCAAAGTAAGTGCCCCAGCCGTCGTATTCCACGCCAAATTTCCCAGCAAGATCCAGCAGCTGTTCAACCTGCTCGTCCAGCAGTTCGGCTTTCAACGCGCTTTCGCTCAGCACGTCGCAGCAGATGACGGTTTCGCCCTCTTCCACTTCCAGCTCTTCCGGGTCGGTGACTTCATAACCCATTTTGAACGCTTCAACCGCTGCTTTTTCAAGGGTTTCGAAATCGTCTGCAGAAAGGTGATGTTCGATGGTGTACAGCGCGTCCGGATCGCTGCCATCTTCCAGTAATTCTTCAATAATCAAACGCGTCTCTTCGCGCTGCTCTTCCAGCAGTTCTGGATTTGCCATGGCCCTTTCCTCAATTTGTCGGCAGATACTTCTATTTTCACACACGCATGGGTTTGCCTCCACCTTTCCCGCGAAAGATTTGCGACGCGGGGGTTGCAAATGAATATTCATACATATAAATTGAATTTTAATTCAATAAGTGGCACGAGCCATGTGAGGAAAAGATGAGTCACTTTTACCAAAAGCACTTTCTTAAATTACTGGATTTTACCCCGGCCCAGCTCAACGAATTACTGACCCTCGCCGCGAAGCTTAAATCCGATAAAATAAAAGGCATAGAAACTCAGCAGCTTACCGGAAAAAATATCGCGCTCATCTTCGAAAAAGACTCAACCCGCACACGATGCTCTTTCGAAGTTGCCGCTTATGACCAGGGCGCTTGCGTCACTTATCTCGGCCCAAGCGGCAGCCAGATTGGGCATAAAGAATCAATTAAGGACACGGCCCGCGTGCTGGGCAGAATGTACGACGGCATTCAGTACCGCGGTTACGGTCAGGAGATCGTCGAAGCGCTGGCCGGGTTTGCCGGGGTGCCCGTATGGAACGGCCTGACAAACGAATTCCATCCCACCCAGCTGCTGGCGGACCTGCTGACCATGCAGGAGCATCTGCCGGGCAAATCCTTCCAGGAGATGACGCTGGTTTATGTCGGTGACGCCCGTAACAACATGGGTAATTCAATGCTCGAGGCCGCCGCGCTGACCGGGCTGGATTTACGCCTTGTGGCCCCAGAGGCCTGCTGGCCGGACGAAAATCTGGTTGCGGAATGCAGGGCGCTGGCAGAACAAACCGGCGGTAAAATTACCCTGACGGAAGACGTGGCCGCTGGCGTAAAAGGCGCAGACTTCATTTATACGGATGTGTGGGTGTCGATGGGCGAAGCGAAAGAGAAGTGGGCCGAGCGTATCGCCCTGCTGCGCGCCTATCAGGTTAACAGCGAGATGCTGGCGCTGACGGGCAATCCGCAGGTGAAGTTCCTGCACTGCCTCCCGGCGTTCCACGACGACCAGACCGTACTTGGTAAGCAGATGGCTGAGCAGTACGATCTGAAAGGCGGCATGGAAGTCACGAACGAAGTATTTGAATCATCGCATAGCATCGTGTTCGATCAGGCGGAGAACCGTATGCATACCATTAAAGCAGTCATGGTCGCGACGTTGGTTCATTAGCCCCTTACCCTGCCCCTCTCCCCGAAGGGGAGAGGGTTAAAATCCATCAGGTCGGATAAGCGTCAGCGCCATCCGACACCCTGTTATGCGACCAGAAGCTTAACAACTACCTTACGCACGGTCTCCGGCTTCCCTACCGCGCACAGCGGCTTGTGTACCTCTCCTGGATAAAACACCACAAAATCCCCCTCGCTTAGCACGACGGTTTTTTCCTGTTCGCCTTCCGGCAGGAACGCGATGTCTTTATCGGCGAGCCAGTCAGTGTCCGGCGTACCCGCGGGCAGACAGCTGAAGGTCATGCCTTCCTGGCCGCGCATGACAATCTGAATGTCGAGATAGCGCTGGTGAAACTCCGCCCTGCGATCTGCAAACGGCTCGGTGCTGTCTTCGGAGACCAGCATGAACAGGCGGTTGCCGTCGATATCATGCTTGCCGGGAGGCGTTTGCGGCGTGACGTGCTGCTTAACGTGTTCGATGGCCTGGCGCAGTTCTTCAGGCAGCCAGCTTTGCAGAGAGTGGATGTTACCGATAATCATGTTGCTCATCTCCATTTTGAAACGATGTTTTAATATCGTATTTATACGAAAGTTCCCCTTCTCTGGCTACGGCTTTTTTAACAAAATTGGCGCTGGCGCATAGTTATCGCAAAAGTTGCCGCGGCCCGGCGGCGGCGCCGAGGGTTTTATGCAGGAATTGAGCATAACCTGAAAATTTATAGGTTTGAGAATGAATCTATCATATTGATAATTAAATACTTTTATAAAAAACAAACCCGCAATCACGTTTTAAATCACGTCAATAAGTGCAAATTAAACCATAACTATTTACGGTTTAATTTCTCGGCGGGGATGAAAGTATTAGCTGACCGCATATTTATGCATGAAGGTTAAAAATAATATTAATATTCAACTACTTATGAAATTCAGTGTTTTGCATAAAATAACCTTCTTTTAACAGGATCAGATAAAACTGGCACCACGATGCTTATTCATTCATTCATCGCCCATCGCTTATTTATTATTACCTGACCCTCATCAATTAATTATCAGAGAATGAAAAACCACCTTGCTCACGTGATAATCCTCACATTAAATAGTTTTCAGGGAATTAAGATACGTCCTCAAGCAAGGCGACAAACATATTTCAATTCCGGTGCAAATAAATTTGCATCACAGGTATTTTCATCTGCGGATTAATGAAAAGGTAAAGTCATGGACAAACATTATGTCGGTTCCGAAATTGGCCAATTACGCAGCGTCATGCTGCACCGCCCCAATCTCAGCCTGAAAAGACTGACGCCTTCCAACTGCCAGGAGCTTTTATTTGATGATGTTTTATCGGTCGAGCGTGCCGGGGAAGAGCACGACGTCTTCGCTAATACCCTGCGCGGCGAAGGGGTGGAAGTTTTACTCCTGACTGATTTATTAACCCAGACGCTTGATGTGATTGATGCCAAAGCCTGGCTGCTGGAGACGCAGATCTCCGACTATCGCCTGGGACCAGCCTTCGCCTCTGATATTCGCGGCTGGCTGGCGGATATGCCGCACCGTGAACTTGCTCGTCACCTGAGCGGTGGGCTGACCTACGGCGAAATCCCGACTTATATTCAGAATATGGTCGTCGATACCCACGAGGCAACGGACTTTATTATGAAGCCATTGCCTAACCATTTATTTACCCGTGATACGTCATGCTGGATATATAACGGCGTTTCTATTAACCCAATGGCAAAAGCCGCGCGCCAGCGCGAAACAAATAACCTTCGTGCGATTTATCGCTGGCATCCGGCGTTTACCGACGGCAATTTCATTAAATATTATGGTGACGATAACATTAATTACGATCATGCCACATTAGAAGGCGGTGATGTATTAGTCATCGGGCGCGGCGCGGTATTAATCGGCCTTTCCGAACGCACCACGCCACAGGGCGTAGAGTTCCTGGCAGAATCCTTATTCAAACACCAGCAGGCGACGCGCGTAATCGTCGTTGAGCTGCCGAAGCACCGTTCCTGTATGCACCTCGATACCGTCATGACTCACATCGACATCGACACGTTCTCCGTCTACCCGGAAGTGGTTCGCAAGGATGCCCAGTGCTGGACGCTAACGCCGGACGGCAAAGGCGGCATCAAGCGGCATCAGGAGCCAAACCTGCTGCACGCCATTGAGCAGGCGCTGGGGATTGACCAGGTCCGCCTCATTACCACCGGCGGTGACGCCTTTGAAGCCGAGCGCGAACAGTGGAATGACGCCAACAACGTACTGACCGTGCGTCCGGGCGTGGTTATCGGCTACGAGCGAAATATCTGGACCAACGAAAAATACGACAAGGCCGGGATCACCGTGCTGCCTATTCCGGGCGACGAGCTGGGCCGTGGCCGCGGCGGCGCACGCTGCATGAGCTGCCCGCTTGAACGTGACGGTATCTGAGGCAAGGAGAAGACGAAATGGAACACAAACCAACTCTGGTCGTGGCGCTTGGCGGCAACGCATTGCTGAAACGCGGCGAGCCGCTGGAAGCCGAAACGCAGCGTAAAAATATCGATCTTGCCGCTAAGACTATCGCCCGCCTCACCTCTTCGTGGCGCGTGGTGCTGGTTCACGGCAACGGCCCGCAGGTGGGCCTGCTGGCGCTGCAGAACAGCGCCTATGAGAAAGTTTCGCCTTACCCGCTCGATATTCTCGGTGCTGAGAGCCAGGGGATGATTGGCTACATGCTTCAGCAGTCGCTTAAAAATCACCTGCCTGACAGGGAAGTCAGCGTGCTGCTGACCCAGGTGGAAGTGGATGCCAAAGATCCGGCGTTCCAGAACCCGACCAAATATATCGGCCCGGTGTATGACAAAGCGCAGGCCGATTCGCTGGTCACGGAGAAAGGCTGGTCAGTGAAGGCAGACGGCCAGTATTACCGCCGCGTGGTGCCGTCGCCGCAGCCAAAACGGATTGTAGAAAGCGATGCAATTACCGCGCTTATCCAGCGGGATCACCTGGTGATTTGCAACGGCGGCGGCGGCGTGCCTGTGGTGGAGAAAGCCGACGGCTACCACGGCATTGAAGCGGTGATCGATAAAGATCTCTCTGCCGCCCTGCTCGCCCGCCAGATAGAAGCCGACGCCCTGCTGATCCTCACCGACGCCGACGCGGTTTACTTCGACTGGGGTACGCCAGCCCAGCGCCCAATTAGCCACATCACTCCGCAGGAGCTGGACGGCATGAAGTTCGATGCGGGCTCTATGGGGCCGAAGGTCGCCGCCTGCAGCCGATTCGTCGCCCGGTGCCACGGCATCGCCGGAATTGGTGCGCTGGAGGATGGCCCAGCAATTCTGGCCGGTGAGAAAGGCTCGCTGATCCGCGAGTAATCTTCGAAATCATCTCGGGAGACGCTGCGCTTTCCCGACCTGGAAAATTTACCGATTCGTAGGGTGGATAAGCGATAGCGCCATCCACCAAGAAATTAAGGATGAGACAATGACCATCAACCTGAAAAACCGCAACTTCCTGAAACTGCTGGACTTCAAACCTGCCGAGATCCAGTACCTGATTGACCTGGCACGCGACCTGAAGGCCGCGAAAAAAGCCGGTACCGAAAAGAAAACGCTGGCCGGAAAAAACATCGCGCTGATCTTCGAGAAAACGTCTACCCGCACCCGCTGCGCCTTTGAAGTAGGCGCGTTCGACCAGGGCGCGCAGGTGACCTATCTCGGCCCAAGCGGTTCGCAAATTGGCCATAAAGAGTCCATGAAGGACACCGCCCGCGTGCTTGGCCGGATGTATGACGGCATCGTGTATCGCGGCTTCGGCCAGGACATTGTCGAGGAGCTGGGTGAGTTTGCCGGCGTGCCGGTATGGAACGGACTGACCAACGAATTTCACCCGACGCAAATCCTTGCCGATTTGATGACCATGCTGGAACACGCGCCGCAGAAAACGCTGCCGGAAATCGCCTTTGCCTATCTTGGCGATGCCCGCAACAACATGGGTAACTCCCTGATGGTCGGCGCGGCAAAAATGGGCATGGATATCCGCCTGGTCGCGCCAAAAGCCTTCTGGCCGGAGGCTGAGCTAGTGGAACAGTGCCGCGCCATCGCCAAAGAAACCGGCGGCCGCATCATGCTGACCGACAGCGTGGAAGAAGGCGTGGCGGGCGTCGATTTCCTTTACACCGACGTCTGGGTGTCGATGGGTGAGCCAAAAGAAGCCTGGGCAGAGCGCGTGAGCATCATGACCCCTTACCAGGTGAACGGCAGCGTGCTGAAAGCCACCGGAAACCCGAACGTCAAGTTTATGCACTGCCTCCCCGCCTTCCACAACGAGCAGACCAAAGTGGGCAAAGAGATCGAAGCCGAGTACGGCCTGAAGGGGCTGGAGGTCACCGAAGAGGTCTTCGAGTCGCCGAACTCCATCGTCTTTGACGAAGCGGAAAACCGCATGCACACCATTAAAGCCGTTATGGTTGCCACGCTCGGAGAGTAATCCCCACCGGCGGCGGGGATCCCTCGCCGCCGGATGTGTATTCGTGCGGCAAAGCCCGCAGGAGGAAAGGAAAATGGCCGATGTTACCCACGGGGATGTCGCAGCGACGTCCGCGACCACAGAAAAAAAATTAGGGCTCAGCGCGCTGGTTGCGCTGGTCATTGGTTCAATGATTGGCGGCGGAGTGTTCAGCCTGCCGCAAAACTTTGGCTCCGTTGCGTCACCCGGTGCGTTGCTCATCGGCTGGGTGATTACCGGCGTCGGGATGCTTTGCCTGGCGTTTATCTATCAAAACCTGAGCTCACGCTGCCCGGAACTTGAGGGGGGAGTTTACAGCTATGCCCGCGCCGGTTTTGGTGATTTTATTGGCTTCCAGTCCGCCTGGGGCTACTGGTTCTCTGCCTGGCTCGGCAACGTCTCCTACGCCGTCCTGCTGTTCAGCGCGATGAGCTTTTTCATTCCTGTGTTTGGCGACGGGAACAACCTGCCGTCGATTATCGGTGCGTCGGTGGTACTGTGGCTGGTTCACGCGCTGGTGCTGCGTGGCGTTCGGGAGGCGGCCTATATCAATACGATCCTGACAGTCGTGAAAGTAGCGATCCTGCTGGTGTTTATCGTCGCCGTGCTGATCGCCTTTAAGATCGGCGTTTTCACCGCTGACTTCTGGGGGCGGATGATGATCGTCGACGGTAAAGAACCGGCGCTGTTCGATCAGGTGAAAAATACCATGCTGGTCACCACCTGGGTCTTTATCGGCATTGAAGGCGCAACGGTGGTTTCCGCCCGTGCGGCAAACCGCAACGATATCGGTAAAGCCACGGTGATTGGGCTGCTGGGCGCACTGGCGATTTACGTGCTGGTCAGCGTGCTGTCGATGGGGATCCTGGATCAGGCAGCGCTTGCCGGGCTGAAAAACCCTTCGATGGCAGGCGTGCTTGAAAACGTGGTGGGCGCATGGGGGGCGAAATTCGTTGCCGGTGGCGTGATTCTATCGGTTGCCGGAGCGCTGCTTGCCTGGACGCTATTTGCCGCCGAGCTGCCGCGCGTGGCCGCTAACGACGGTATTTTCCCGAAAATCTTTGCCAAAGAAAATGCGCGCCACTCCCCTTCGTTTTCCCTGTGGATCACCAACGGTTTAATCCAGCTGTTTCTCATCCTGACGCTGTTCTACCAGGCCGGTTACCAGGCGCTGTTCTCCATCGCCACTGCGGCAATCCTGCCTCCTTACCTGTTCAGCGCCGCCTATGGCCTGAAGCTGGCATGGACTGGAGAACGTTATAAAAACGGGGAGTCCCGCACCGGTGGCATCGTGCTGGGAGTTATCGCCACCGTGTACGGCTTCTGGCTGTGCTACGCCGCCGGAGACTCCATGTTGCTCAGCTCTCTGCTGTTCACGCCGGGGCTTGCGGTCTTCCTGTGGCAGAAAAAGAAACAGGGACAGCCGCTGCTCAAAGGCTACGAGTGGGCCATTGTGGTGGCACTGCTGGTCGTCGCGGCCTGGACTTTAAACCTCGTCATTCGCGGTGCCATACAGATCGCTTAATCCATTTATCGCCCCGAAAGGGGCGATAAATTCTGTCAATTACAACTTTTACAACATTTTTAATGAGTTAAAACAGTAAAGTCAGATCCATCAGACAGAATAATTTCATAATCGGCGTAAATTAATCACCCATAAAAATCATGGAATGGTGAATACGATGAGGATTTCCCGCACAACCTCCGAAAAAGAGCTGAGCCAGCTGACACTCTGCCAGCGGCTTATCGTCCATAAAAGCTATCGCTCTCAGGAAGAGCTGCGCCGGGATATGCAGCGCCACGGCTTTGCCGCCATCAGCCAGTCCACCGTCTCCCGGCTGCTGAAGGTGCTGGGCGTCATTAAAATGCGCAACGCCAAAGGACAAAAAATTTATGCGCTGAATCCTCAGGAGCAGCCAGAGCCGGACGCCGCCCGCTCGGTGGCGGAGATGGTGATAAGCGTCGAGCATAACGCCGAATTTATTATGATTCACGCCGTAGCAGGCTATGGTCGGGCCGTGGCAAAAATTCTTGATTACCGCGCTCTACCAGAAATTTTAGGCATCGTCGCAGGCAGCAGCGTCGTGTGGATAGCCCCGCGCGAAGTGAAGAAAACGCCGCTGGTTCACCGCCGGATTATCCAGACGCTGGGCCTGCATGAGATCGCATGAATATTCACAGCAACCGGTTGCCCGTGTATAAAAAAGTGTGAAGTGCCCGCTTGCCAAGCTCAACTACGCGCGTATAATGCGCCACAATTTGCCGGGAGGAAGCATGGTCCAGTGTGTTCATAACAGCGTCACACCCCGTCGTCTGAAAGACGATGCGGCCCCGTTTTTCTTTCCGCTGCTTCAATCAATTCCAAAGGCCCCTCGTTGAGGGGCCTTTTTTTTGCCCGACGCCGAGAACAGGAGATAAGCATGACTAACCCGCTCTATCAAAAACATATCATTTCCATCAACGATCTCAGTCGTGAAGAGCTTGAGCTGGTGCTGTCTACCGCGGCTAAGCTTAAGGCAAACCCACAGCCGGAGCTGCTCAAGCACAAGGTTATCGCCAGCTGCTTCTTCGAGGCTTCCACCCGCACACGCCTCTCTTTCGAAACCTCCATTCACCGTCTTGGCGCCTCGGTTGTCGGCTTCTCCGACAGTAGCAATACGTCGCTGGGCAAGAAAGGCGAAACGCTGGCCGACACCATCTCGGTTATCAGCACCTACGTTGACGCCATCGTGATGCGTCATCCGCAGGAAGGCGCGGCCCGCCTCGCGACGGAGTTTTCCGGCAGCGTACCTATTCTGAACGCGGGCGATGGAGCAAATCAGCATCCAACCCAAACTCTGCTCGACCTGTTTACCATCCAGGAAACCCAGGGGCGTCTGGAAAACCTGCATATCGCCATGGTCGGCGACCTGAAATATGGCCGCACCGTGCACTCTCTGGCCCAGGCGCTGGCGAAATTTAGCGGTAACCGTTTCTACTTTATCGCCCCTAACGCCCTGGCGATGCCGAAGTACATTCTCGATATGCTGGATGAGAAAGGCATTGAGTGGAGCTGCCACGAGGCCATCGACGACGTGGTCACCGAGCTGGACATTCTGTATATGACCCGCGTGCAGAAAGAGCGCCTGGATCCGTCCGAATACGCCAACGTGAAGGCCCAGTTCGTGCTGCGCGCGGCGGACCTGGCAGGCGCTCGCGAAAATATGAAGGTGCTGCACCCGCTGCCGCGCGTGGATGAGATCACCACCGACGTGGATAAGACGCCGCACGCCTGGTATTTCCAGCAGGCAGGCAACGGCATTTTTGCTCGCCAGGCGCTGCTGGCGTTGGTTTTGAATCGCGAGCTGGTTTAAGTAAGAGGATAAAGAGATGACGCACGATAACAAATTACAGGTAGAAGCCATTAAACGCGGCACGGTTATCGACCATATCCCGGCGCAGGTGGGCTTTAAGCTGCTGACCCTGTTCCAGCTGACCGAAACCGACCAGCGCATTACCATCGGCCTGAATCTGCCGTCCCGCGAGCAGGGCCGCAAGGACCTGATTAAAATCGAGAATACTTTTCTTACCGATGAACAGGTGGACCAGCTGGCGATGTACGCCCCGCACGCCACCGTCAACCGCATCGAGGAATACGAAGTGGTTGGCAAGAGCAAGCCTAAACTGCCTGAACGTATCGAAAAGGTGCTGGTATGTCCGAACACCAACTGCATCAGCCGTAGCGAACCCGTCCACTCCTCGTTTGCGGTAAGAAAGCGCGGTGAGGACATCAGCCTTAAATGCAAATACTGCGAGAAAGAGTTCGCGCATCATGTGGTGCTGGCGGATTAATCGTTGCCGCCCAGGCCTGCTTACCTATAATGGGCGAGGATTCATGAAAACGCAGAGTGGATAAGCGCTGGCGCCTTCCACCGTTTAAATTCCGGCGGGTGACGCGTTGCCTGCCCGCCCTACGAACTCTCATAAAGGAATGCACATGTCTCGTACTATCAGCACTGAAAATGCGCCCGCCGCTATCGGCCCATATGTACAGGCCGTTGATCTTGGCAGCATGATTATCACCTCCGGGCAGATCCCGGTTGACCCAAAAACCGGCGCGGTGCCGGAAGACGTTGCCGCTCAGGCGCGCCAGTCTCTGGAAAACGTGCAGGCCATCGTGGAAGCCGCAGGCCTGAAGGTAGGCGATATCGTGAAGACCACCGTTTTCGTTAAAGACCTGAATGATTTCGCCACCGTGAACGCGACCTACGAAGCGTTCTTCAACGAGCACAAGGCAACCTTCCCGGCGCGCTCCTGCGTGGAAGTGGCCCGTCTGCCGAAAGATGTAAAAATTGAAATTGAAGCGATCGCCGTTCGTCGTTAATCACTTAATGAAGTAAAGGCCGCACATGCGGCCTTTCAGACTGATGACAAACCTAAACAGAATGGGATTCGAACAGATCTCACCGAATAAATAACAAGGAAAATCAATTGATTGATTTTCGGCTGCTAATGACAAAGAAGGAAAAACCACGCTTTTTCCTTCTTTGTCAGCAATCTAAAAGGCCGCACATGCGGCCTTTTTTTTGAGAGATCATCTGGCGCTGGCACGCAGGAGCTTTTGCAGCGGGTAAACGGCGGCAACAATAACCTCATCCTGAGTTTGTGCAGCTTTATCCAGCTGCTTCTGAATATCATCCCGCTCGCCGCCGCTTAACGATCCCTGTTTCGCCACCAGGTCGGTCAGCCGCAGGCCGATGCCCGCCAGCTTGTCCACGTCTTCCGCCACCGGTTTAAGCGCCTTCAGCTGGTAGCTGCCGTCGATAAGCGCCAGCACGTCCGGCGTATTGCTTTGCCAGCGGGTAAAGGTATGGCGCAGGGACTCGGCGCTGTTGCCGTCTTCCGGGTCGGCAATCAGCTTATCGACCCAGCCGTCCATCGCTCGCACCTGGCTGCTTTCCGCCACCAGCGCATCCGCAAAGCGGTTAAGCGGCTCGAAGTGGTGATAATTGCCCGCCTGGAACTTCAGATGCTGACGGGTGTAATACTGCGCCGGTTCAACGGCCTGAGCGAGGATCTGCAAAGGCATGATTTCCGTGGTCCCCGCCAGGCGAGTGAACTGCTGTACCGCTGCGGTATGCTGCTGTAGCCCTACGGAAACGGTAGTCCAGGCGTCTATCGCCTGCAAGCGCTGGTACATGTTGTCGATATCTTTCACCTCTTCCGTAGACCACAATCGCTCCGCCACCGCAAACGCCCGTGGCCAAAGCTTGATGTCCAGCAGCGGCGCGGAAATATTCTCCGCCCACAGCGCCGCTTCGCCGCCGAGAATATTATTCATCTGCTCAGCGGCAGGCACGACCGGCTGCACGCCATCCGGCACGCTGTCCAGCTTCTGTCCGGTCGCCGGGTAGCGTACGTTGCCCACCAGGAAGTAACCGCTCAACCTGTCCTTATCCACCGTGACCACCGGACGAGTTTCCCCCATCCAGGTATCCACGGTAAAAGTCACCTGGGTTGGGCTTAGCCATTCGATATCCCGCACCGCGCGGCGTGACTTGCCTCTGAAATCGATAAATCCTCGCCAGGCCATTTCGTTATTCACTAGTGTGAAGCTGCCCTCTACCGGTTTACCTTTCAGGCGTGGCATAGAGAAGAACCAGCTTTGCGCGCTGTCGGCTTTGGTGATGCGATCGACCTCGTTTAGGCCCTGCGGCAGGATCTCGTTGCGATAGTGGTAGGCGGTGGACTGCGGCTGGTCGAGATAGAACCCCGTCGACAGGATCCCCCTGTAGCCGTTGACGGCAACCGCCCCCAGCGCGTCCTGCCCTTGCCAGGACTGGATCAGAATGCTCTTCGGCAGATCCGGGTGGTAGATCTCATCCCAGCCCATCATATGGCGGTGGTGCTTCTCAAGGATCATCTCCAGCCGCTGGTTAAAATAGGTCTGCAACGCGTGGGTGTCGGCGATATTCTGCTCCTTCATGAACGCCTGAACAGGTTTCGATTCCTGCCACTGCGTGTCATCAACCTCATCCCCGCCGATGTGCAGCCAGGCATCCGGGAAAATCGCCGTCAGCTCGCCCACCATCGTATCGGCAAACTTATAGACCGCTTCGTTGGCCGGATTAAGCAGCGGTTTAAGCACGCCCCAGTGGCGCTCCATCTCGTACGGTCCCGGCGCGCTCATCAGTTCCGGGTAAGCAACAGCAATGGCCGAGGCATGTCCCGGCATGTCCATTTCCGGCACGACGCGGATCCCCAGCTTCGTTGCGTAGCGCACAACTTCTTTCATCTGTGCCTGGGTATAAAAGTCACCGTCACTCGCCAGCTGCTGGAGCTTAGGATATTTAGTGGAAGCAAAGCGCCAACCCTGGTCATCCGTCAGGTGCCAGTGAAGCACGTTAAACTTGGCGGCCGCCATGCCGTCCAGCTGGCGCAGAATATCTTTCACAGGGATGAAGTGGCGGGCGGAATCCAGCAGGACCCCGCGCCATGGGAAGCGCGGCACATCTTTGATTGCCACAAACGGAATCGAGGTATTTTGCGGGCCGTTCTGAATAAGCTGGAGCAGCGTTTCCATGCCGTGCATCGCACCGAAGCGGGTATTCGCCGTTAGCTGAACGCCATCTGCCGTCACGCTCAGGGCATAGCTTTCATCGCTGCCGAGCTTCGGCTGGGGATCGACGGCGTTTTTGATATGAATATTTATCGTGGGCTTTGCAGGATTAGCCTGAGCAGGCTGTAGCTGCCAGCCGGTTTGCTGGGCGATTCGCTTACGCCAGCGCTCCGTGGCCCCGTCCAGCTTATCGCCGCTGATTTTAATCGATACCGAGTTATCCAGTACGAGATTTCCCTCCGCCGCCGGGCGGGTCACCTGCTGCGGCCAGGGCATTAACGGGAGATCGCCCGCAGGCGCGGCGTGAGCCTGACAGGCGGTAGCAATGCAGCCAGCAAGCAGGCTCAAACGTATGGATTTAAACATGAATATTCCTTTCACGTGACGGGCCAGAAAAGACAAACCTCTCTGGTAACACGTGGGAAAATATTCATCAAGGTTATGGCGAGACGGGGATCACATCTCGCCAGGGTTTTGTATTTTTTAGGATTACTGCCAGCCGTAGCGGCGGCTGTAAATGCCTTTTACGGCTTGAGTCAGCGTCATGTAGCCACCCAGAATCAGTACCAGCCACGGGAAATAAGCCAGCGGCAGAGCCTGAAGGTGCAGATAGCCCGCCAGCGGCGAGAACGGCAGCGCAATGCCAGCGGCCATCACCACCAGCGTCATCACCATCAGCGGCCAGGCGGCCCGGCTCTGAATAAACGGAATACGGCGGGTGCGAATCATATGCACAATCAATGTTTGCGACAGCAGCCCCACCACAAACCAGCCGGACTGGAACAGGGTCTGGTGTTCCGGGGTGTTAGCCTGGAAGACCCACCACATGACGCAGAACGTCATGATGTCGAAGATGGAGCTTATCGGCCCGAAGAACACCATAAACCGCCCCAGGTCCGCCGGGTTCCAGCGCTGCGGCTTCTGAATTTGCTCGTCGTCCACGTTATCGAACGGGATCGCCACCTGGGAGACATCGTACAGCAGGTTCTGGATCAGCAGGTGAATCGGCAGCATCGGCAGGAACGGCAGGAAGGCGCTCGCCACCAGCACGCTGAAGACGTTACCGAAGTTAGAGCTGGCGGTCATTTTGATGTATTTCAGCATGTTGGCAAAGGTCCGTCGCCCTTCGATAACCCCTTCTTCGAGCACCATCAGGCTTTTCTCAAGCAGAATGATGTCCGCCGCCTCGCGGGCGATATCCACCGCGCCGTCCACGGAGATGCCAATATCCGCCGCCCGCAGCGCGGGCGCATCGTTGATGCCGTCCCCCATAAAGCCGACTACGTGGCCCTCACCGCGCAGCAGCCGGACGATACGCTCTTTGTGCATCGGCGTCAGACGGGCAAACAGCGTGGTGCGCAGAGCAAGCTTTGCCAGATTTTCATCGCTAAGATTTTCGATTTCGCTTCCTACCACCAGCTCGCCCACGTCAAGCCCCACCTCACGGCAAACTTTTGCTGCCACCAGCTCGCTGTCGCCGGTAAGGATCTTGACCGTGATGCCGCTAGCTTTCAGGGCTTTCAGCGCCGGAGCCGTCGTCTCTTTCGGCGGATCGAGGAACGCAATATAACCTTCCAGAATCAAATCGGACTCGTCAACGCGGCTGTAATCTCCCTCACGCGCCGGGAGGAACTTTGTAGCAACGGCAACAACGCGCAGCCCCTGCCGATTCAGATCGTCCGTCACCCGGCGAATACGTTTGAGCATGCCATCGTTGAGCGGCACGATCTCATCGCCATGGCGCACCTGGGTGCAGACGTTGAGGATCTCCTGAAGCGCACCTTTGCAGATTAGCTGGTGCACGTCCGGCGATTCGGACACCACCACCGACATGCGGCGACGCTCAAAATCAAACGGGATTTCATCCACTTTCTGCCAGCGGGCAACCGCCTTACGAACATGGTCTATGTCCAGCGCTTCCAGCACCGCCACGTCCAGCAGGTTTTTCAGCCCGGTCTGATAGTGGCTGTTAAGCCACGCGGTATGCAGCACGCGGTCGCTCACGCCACCCAGAATATCGGTATGGGTTTCGAGGATGATACGGTCCTGGGTCAGCGTGCCGGTTTTATCGGTGCAGAGAATATCCATCGCGCCAAAATTCTGAATGGCGTCCAGGTGCTTGACGATGACCTTCTGTTTAGAGAGTTTCACCGCCCCGCGAGCAAGCGTCGAGGTGACAATCATCGGCAGCATTTCCGGCGTCAACCCGACCGCAACGGAGAGCGAAAACAGCGCGGCTTCCCACCAGTCGCCTTTGGTGAAACCGTTGATCAGCAGGACCACCGGCACCATCACCAGCATAAAGCGGATCAGCAGCCAGCTGACGCGGCTGATGCCCTTCTGGAAAGCATTCGGCTCGTTTTCCTGCTGGGTTACGCGCCCGGCAAGCTGGCCAAACCAGGTGTTGCCCCCGGTTGCCACCACCATTGCCAGCGCGGTGCCGCTGACCACGTTGGTGCCCATGAAGCACAGCGTGTCACATTCGAGCGGATTGCTGTGCAGCGCTTCGCGGCTGATGGCGGCCTTTTCTACCGGCAGAGACTCTCCGGTTAAGGAAGCCTGGGCGACGAACAGATCCCGTGCCTGAATGACGCGTAAATCCGCGGGGATCATATCTCCCGCAGAAAGTTTAACGATATCCCCCGGCACCAGCTGGTCAATGGGGACTTCAACGTAGTCGCTGGTGCCCTTCTCATTCACCACCCGCAGCACCGTAGCGGTGTTGCTGACCATCGCTTTAAGCGCGTCCGCAGCCCTGGTTGAGCGGGCTTCCTGAATGAAGTTAAGCAGCGTGGAGATCGCCACCATCAGCGCAATCACGCTGGCACCAAAAAGATCGTCTTCCGTCGCGTAAGAGAAGATGCCCAGCAGCGTCAGCAGCAGGTTGAAGGGGTTACGGTAGCAGCTCCACAGATGCTTCCACCACGGCGCTGCCGCCTGGGTGGGGATTTCGTTCGGGCCGTGGGCTTCCAACACATCTGCCACTTCACGGGCGTTCAACCCTTCGGGATGGCTGGAGAATTCACGATAGAGTTGTTCTTCGCTGGCGTAGGCATATTTCAGGCACGCTTCGGTGAGCGTGGCGGGGATATCCGTTGCCTGAGAAACAGTTTTGCCGTCCGGCATGGGGTCGCGCTGGATCAGACGGCGTGGCAGATGGCGGCTCAGTTGTGAAAACAACTGCCGGGTCAGGTTTTTAAACAGCATAATAGTCCCTTAGCGCCGCCCGAAGCGGCACTCGGCTGTCCTGCGGGCACGGCAAAGCCAACCTTGCAGGTAAAATTTATTCAGCAGGGATCGACATCAAGAGGGTCACTGCCTTACGGTTTCCGGTAAGGCAATCACTTCAAAGAAGGGTGTCTTACCGGATGTTTCCTGTCATTACAGGGTCTGGACTGGGATCGGGTTCCATGTCGCCTCCGGTGAAAGATTTCGGGTTTGCTTCGTTGTGCCCTCAGGCACAGTGAAAGTGCGGATATAATACGCCCGCGAAACTAAACCCAACGTAAACCGGATTTTACCCATTGCCGTTTGTTGGCATGGGCGACTTTAATGTATAAAACCTAAGCTAATTATTTCAGGGAATGACCAGAGACATGCAAAACCGCCTCACCATCAAAGACATTGCCCGATTAAGCGGCGTGGGTAAGTCCACCGTCTCCCGCGTGCTGAACAACGAAAGCGGCGTCAGTACCCGCACGCGCGAAAGAGTGGAGGCGGTGATGCAGCAGGAAGGGTTCTCACCCTCCCGATCGGCTCGCGCCATGCGGGGACAAAGCGATAAGGTCGTGGCGATCATTGTCACCCGCCTGGATTCGCTGTCGGAAAACCTGGCGGTGCAGACTATGCTGCCGGGCCTGTATGAACAGGGATACGATCCGATCATGATGGAAAGCCAGTTCGATCCTGAGCTGGTCGAGGAGCATCTTGGCATGCTCAAGCGCCGCAATATCGACGGCGTGATCCTCTTCGGCTTTACCGGCATAAGCGAAAAAATACTCCAGTCGTGGCAGGCCACGATGGTGCTGATGGCCCGGGAAGCCAAAGGCTTTGCCTCCGTTTGCTACGACGATGAAGGTGCCATCACCAGCCTGATGGCCAAACTTTATTTCCAGGGGCATCGCCATATCAGCTTCCTCGGCGTGCCGCATACCGACGTAACGACGGGCCGACGTCGCCATGAGGCCTATCTCGCCTTTTGCAAAAAGCACAGGCTGACGCCGAAGGTGGCTCTGCCAGGTCTTGCGATGAAACAGGGCTATGAACACGTCGCCGAGGTATTGCTGCCTGAGACCACCGCTCTGCTCTGTGCCACCGATACCCTCGCGTTAGGCGCCAGTAAATATTTGCAGGAGCATCAGGCCTCCCTTCAGCTGGCGAGCGTGGGCAACACGCCGCTGATGAAGTTCCTCCATCCGGAAATCATCACCGTCGACCCAGGCTATGCGGAAGCCGGGCGTCAGGCGGTACTGCAGCTTATCGGCCAGGTGACCCAGGCCCGCGATCTGCGCCAGATCGTTATCCCCAGCACGCTCCAGTAATCCTCCCCGACCGCAAGTTTATTGTGATCGTCACCCGATTTCGGGAACGTTCCCATTTCCACGAAAATCGTTAATCGGTAATCTTGCGGCCAGGTCATTCCTCCTTACCTCGGGATTCCACTATGAGCAAAGTAAAACAACAGGACATAGACAGGCTGATTGAGCTGGTCGGCGGACGCGAAAACATCGCCACCGTGAGCCACTGCATTACCCGACTCCGCTTTGTACTGAACAACACGGCTATCGCCCGTCCAAAAGAGATCGAAACCCTGCCGATGGTGAAAGGCTGCTTTACCAACGCCGGGCAGTTCCAGGTCGTTATCGGTCCGGAAGTGGGCGATTACTATAAGGCGCTGATCGCCACCAGCGGCCACAACACGGCGGACAAAGAGCAGGCGAAGCTGGCCGCCCGTCAGAACATGAAATGGCACGAGCAGCTTATCTCCCACTTCGCGGAGATTTTCTTCCCCTTACTGCCTGCGCTCATCAGCGGCGGTTTGATCCTCGGTTTCCGTAACGTGATAGGCGATCTGCCGATGAGCAACGGCCAGACGCTGGCGCAGATGCACCCGTCGCTGCAGAGCATCTATGACGTCCTGTGGCTGATTGGCGAAGCGATTTTCTTCTATCTGCCGGTAGGGATTTGCTGGTCCGCCGTGCGCAAAATGGGCGGGACGCCTATCCTTGGTATCGTGCTGGGCGTAACGCTTGTGTCGCCGCAGCTGATGAACGCCTACGATTTAGGGACCAAAATCCCGGAGGTCTGGAACTTCGGCTGGTTCACCATTGAGAAGGTGGGCTACCAGGCACAGGTTATTCCTGCCCTGCTGGCTGGCCTGGCGCTGGGCTTTATTGAGACGCGTCTTAAACGCATAGTCCCGGATTACCTCTATCTTGTAATAGTGCCCGTGTGTTCTTTGATTCTGGCCGTGTTCCTGGCCCACGCGTTTATTGGCCCGTTCGGCCGCTGGATTGGCGACGGCGTTGCCTTCGCCGTGCGCCACCTGATGACCGGCAGCTTTGCGCCGATAGGGGCCGCGCTGTTTGGCTTCCTGTATGCGCCGCTGGTGATTACCGGCGTGCACCAGACGACGCTGGCTATCGACATGCAGATGATTCAGAACATGGGCGGTACGCCGGTCTGGCCGCTGATCGCGCTGTCTAACATCGCTCAGGCCTCGGCGGTGGTTGGGGTGATCATTTGCAGCCGCAAGCACAACGAACGTGAAATTTCGGTTCCGGCGGCGATATCCGCTTATCTGGGCGTCACCGAACCGGCAATGTACGGGATTAACCTGAAGTACCGTTTCCCGATGCTCTGCGCAATGGTTGGCTCGGGTATCGCGGGCCTGCTCTGCGGCCTGAACGGCGTGATGGCGAACGGCATTGGCGTCGGCGGCCTGCCGGGCATTCTGTCCATTCAACCGCGCTACTGGGAGGTTTACTCCATCGCGATTCTGATTGCCGTGGTGATTCCGATTGTCCTGACGACGGCGGTGTACAAGCGCAAATACCGTCAGGGCACGCTGTTAGTGGTATAGGTTTAATTTGATGTAACCGGGGCCAGCTGCTGGCCCCTTAGCTTTAGGAAAGCGCTATGAATACAACGCCTCCATGGTGGCAGCATGGTGTCATCTACCAGATCTACCCGAAGAGTTTTCAGGACACGACCGGCAACGGAACCGGTGACTTAATTGGCGTGATTAAGCGTCTCGACTACCTCAAGCTGCTGGGCGTGGACGCCATCTGGCTGACGCCGTTTTATGTCTCACCGCAGGTGGACAACGGCTATGATGTGGCGAACTACTGCGCCATCGACCATACCTACGGCACGCTGGATGATTTCGACCTGCTGGTGGCCGGTGCGCACGAGCGCGGCATCCGCGTCATTCTGGATATGGTGTTTAACCATACTTCCACGCAGCACGCCTGGTTCCACGAGTCACTTAACAAGGACAGTCCATACCGCGAATTTTACATCTGGCGCGACGGCACGCCGGACGTGCTGCCGAATAACTGGCGCTCGAAATTTGGCGGTAACGCCTGGCGCTGGCATGCAGAAAGCGGCCAGTACTATCTGCATCTCTTCGCCCCGGAGCAGGCGGATCTGAACTGGGAAAACCCGCAGGTTCGCGCCGAGCTGAAAAAGGTTTGCGAGTTCTGGGCGGACCGTGGCGTTGACGGCCTGCGCCTCGACGTCATCAACCTCGTCTCGAAAGACCAGGATTTCCCGAACGATATCGAAGGGGGCGACGGCCGCCGTTTTTATACCGACGGGCCGCGCATCCACGAGTATTTGCAGGAGCTAAGCCGCGACGTGTTTGTACCTCGCGAGCTGATGACCGTGGGCGAAATGTCCTCCACCACGCTCGATAACTGCCAGCAGTACGCGGCGCTGAACGCCAATGAGCTGTCGATGACGTTCAACTTCCACCACCTGAAAGTGGATTATCCCGGCGGGCAGAAATGGACGCTGGCGGAGCCAGATTTTGTGGCGCTAAAGGCCATTTTCAGCCACTGGCAGCAGGGCATGCACAACGTGGCGTGGAACGCGCTGTTCTGGTGTAACCACGACCAGCCGCGTATCGTTTCCCGCTTTGGGGACGAAGGGGAGCTGCGGGTTCCGGCGGCGAAGATGCTGGCCATGGTGCTGCACGGCATGCAGGGCACGCCGTATATCTATCAGGGAGAAGAGCTGGGGATGACCAACCCCCACTTCAGCCGCATCATTGATTACCGTGACGTTGAAAGCCATAACATGTACGCGGAGCTGCGCGCTCAGGGCCGCGACAGCGACAACCTGCTGGCAATCCTCGCGAGTAAATCCAGGGATAACAGCCGCACGCCAATGCAGTGGGACAGCGGTGAGAACGCAGGCTTCACTACCGGCACGCCGTGGATCAACCTGTGCGATAATTACGAAACGATCAATGCCAGGAGAGCGGTGGACGATCCGGACTCGGTGTTTTATGCCTACCAACGGCTTATAAAACTGCGCAAGGCCCAGCCGATTTTTACCTGGGGTAACTACCAGGATCTGCTGCCGGAACACCCTTATCTGTGGTGCTACCGCCGGGAATGGCAGGGCCAGACGCTGGTGGTCGCGGCAAACCTCAGCCGCCATAACCAGTGGTGGCAGCCGGATGCCTTTGAGGGCAGCTGGGAGATACTGATGAGCAACTATGCTGAAGCCTCAGGCAAGCCTGGAGAGATCAGCCTGCGGCCTTATGAGGCGGTTTACTGGCTGCAGAAGTAAAACACAAGCGGCGGATGGCGCCTGCGCCTGTCCGCCCTGCTCTTTTCACATCCCACGCAGTTCCTGTAGCCTTTCCAGCCAGTAGTTCACGCCGTTATCAATCAGCGCATCGGTGGCGTCGTTCATGCCCTGCACCAGCGCGGGCGGCTGCCACAGCATGCCTGTCTTATTTGCCATGGCATGGAAAGGCAGCAGCAGCGCGTCCACGGCATACTGGTTATAACCTTCCGGCGTGTAGGCCTGCGCGGAGCCGCCCGTCGAAGTCATCACCATCATCTTCTTACCGTGCAATACCTTGCCGTCACTGCCGTAGGCAAACCCGTATGTCAGTACCTGATCCTGCCACTCTTTGAGAATGGCCGGAGAGCTGTACCACCAGAAGGGGAACAGCAGAATGACGGTGTCATGGTTGCGCAGCAGGTTCTGCTCGCGCTCAACGTCAATCTGGAAATCAGGATAGGCGTGGGTAAGTTGATGTACGGTAATGTCCGCAAGGCCTGTAAATGCCTCGATAGCCGCCTTGCTGATGCGGGATTTATCAGGATAGCGATGCGCCGCCAGGACCAGGATCTTATTCATATTTCACAGCCTCATAAGGTAGATGCGGCTATCATTCCAAATCATCACGCTTACCTGTAGTCTCAAGCTGTGCATATCAGTTTCAACCAAAGGTTAAAGCCATGTCGCTCCCGCAAGATGTTCATCGCCTGCTTCCCGCCTTTCTGGCCGCCGCCGACTGCCAGAGCTTTTCCGCCGCCGCGCGTCAGTTAGGCGTCACGCCTGCGGCGGTAAGTAAAAGCGTGCGTCAGCTGGAGCAGCGCCTCGGCATGAGCCTGTTCGGACGGAACACGCATTTCGTCGTACTGACCGAAGAAGGCGCGGCTTTGCGCGAACAGATCGCCCCGCTGTGGCATGCCCTGAACCAGGCGCTGATCAATCCGGAAGCGGAACCTGCGGGGCTTTTACGCGTTAGCGTCATCCCAGGATTTGGCCGTCACGCTTTGCTGCCGGAACTGGCTGAATTTCAGCGGCGCTACCCGAAAGTACGCTTTGAACTTTCTATGGATGCCCGGAGCGTAAACCTTATTGGTGAGCGTATCGATGTCGCAATAGGGCAAAAAAATCTGAGAGAGAATCGGGTAGTTGCACGTGAACTTCGCCCAATGCGCATGATTATGGCGGCATCGCCGGATTATCTCGCCAGGCAAGAAATGCCGAAAAAACCTGATGATTTAGCGCAGCATCGCTGTCTCGTTCACCGTAATCCCGGCAATGGCCGCCTGCAGCAATGGTTCAACGACGAGAACCTGATCGACGAGCAGTCGGCGTGGTTTATCACTACCATGCCAGATGCCCTGCTTGATGCGGCCCTGAGCGGCATGGGCATCGTCTATCTTGCCGACTGGTATCTCACCCGCCCCGTGCAGGAAGGGAAATTAATTCCCCTGCTGGCTGATTTTCACCCCGCACCGCAGACGCTGTGGGTCAAATATCCGGGCGGCCGCCTGACTCCGCGAACCCGCGTGTTTGTCGACTATTTACGCGAAAAATTCAGCGCTTAAATTTGTTTTCCGAACCGACGCCGCACCCTTCCTGCAACGCCCGCAATACTTTGTCCTGCATCAATAAAAGTTCAAACATCTTTGGTGCAAGCACTATATATAGACCTTAAAATGCACTCCAACCCCATATGTTGTACCCATCGACTATTATCGCAACAACACCCATAGGATAACTCTGGGCATTACCTGTGGATAACAGGGGCAGAAATTCGGAAGTCTTTGGCAAAACATATCCCTATCAGGCAACGGTTCCTGCCGTCCCTTTGTGGATAACCAATTTTAAAAATGGAGAGATCATGACACCGCATGTGATGAAAAGAGACGGGTGCAAAGTACCTTTCACTTCAGAGCGCATTAAAGAAGCCATTCTTCGTGCAGCTAAAGCAGCGGGAGTCGATGACGCAGACTATTGTGCCACCGTCGCAGATATCGTAAGCGCACAGATGGAAGGCCGCAGCCAGGTGGATATCGGCGAGATTCAGACAGCCGTAGAAAACCAGCTGATGGCGGGTAGCTACAAGCAGCTGGCCCGTGCCTATATCGAGTATCGCCATGACCGCGATCTTGAACGTGAAAAACGTGGCCGGTTAAACCAGGAGATCCGCGGCCTGGTCGAACAAACCAACTCCGCCCTGCTCAACGAAAACGCGAATAAAGACAGCAAGGTGATCCCAACCCAGCGCGATCTGCTGGCGGGCATTGTTGCCAAGCATTATGCCAAGCAGCACCTGCTGCCGCGCGACGTGGTGCTGGCGCACGAGCGTGGTGACATCCACTATCACGATCTGGACTACTCTCCGTTCTTCCCGATGTTTAACTGCATGCTTATAGACCTGAAAGGCATGCTGACCCACGGCTTTAAGATGGGCAACGCGGAAATTGAACCGCCAAAGTCCATTTCTACCGCCACGGCGGTCACCGCACAGATCATCGCCCAGGTTGCCAGCCATATTTACGGCGGCACCACGATTAACCGCATTGATGAAGTCCTGGCTCCGTTTGTGACCGAAAGCTTCAAAAAACATCGCAAAACTGCCGAAGAGTGGCAGATCCCGGACGCCGAAGGCTACGCCCTCTCCCGTACCGAGAAAGAGTGCTACGACGCCTTCCAGTCGCTGGAATATGAAGTCAATACGCTGCACACTGCCAACGGTCAGACGCCGTTCGTCACCTTCGGTTTTGGCCTGGGAACGAGCTGGGAATCCCGTTTGATTCAGACTTCTATTCTGCGCAACCGCATTGCGGGGCTGGGTAAAAATCGTAAGACAGCCGTCTTCCCGAAGCTGGTGTTTGCCATTAAAGACGGCCTGAACCATAAGGCCGGCGACGCGAACTACGACATTAAACAGCTGGCACTAGAGTGCGCCAGCAAGCGCATGTATCCGGACATCCTGAATTACGATCAGGTAGTCAAAGTAACCGGCTCGTTCAAAACCCCGATGGGCTGCCGCAGCTTCCTGGGCGTGTATGAAGAGAACGGCGAGCAGATCCACGATGGCCGTAACAACATCGGCGTGATCAGCCTGAACCTGCCGCGCATCGCGCTGGAAGCCAAAGGCGACGAAGCCGCGTTCTGGAAATTGCTCGACAGCCGTCTGGAGCTGGCCCACAAAGCGCTGATGACCCGCATCGCCCGCCTGGAAGGGGTGAAGGCCCGCGTGGCGCCAATTTTGTATATGGAAGGTGCCTGCGGTGTGCGTCTGAAAGCGGAAGATAACGTGGCTGAAATCTTCAAAAACGGTCGTGCCTCTATTTCCCTGGGTTATATCGGCATTCACGAAACGGTCAACGCGCTGTTTGGCAACCAGCACGTTTACGACAGCGAAGCTCTGCGCGAGAAAGCCGTGGCGATTGTTGCCCGCCTGCGTCAGGCAACGGACACCTGGAAAGAGGAATCCGGCTATGGCTTCAGCCTCTACAGCACGCCAAGTGAAAACCTGTGCGACCGCTTCTGCCGTCTGGATACCGCCGAGTTTGGCGTAGTGCCTGGCGTCACCGATAAAGGCTATTACACCAACAGTTTCCACCTCGACGTTGAGAAGAAAGTTAACCCGTACGACAAAATTGACTTTGAGGCTCCGTACCCGCCGCTGGCGAACGGTGGCTTCATCTGTTACGGCGAATACCCGAACATCCAGCACAACCTGCAAGCGCTGGAAGACGTCTGGGATTACAGCTACAAACACGTTCCGTATTACGGCACCAACACGCCAATCGACGAGTGCTACGAGTGCGGCTTCACCGGCGAGTTCGAATGCACCAGCAAGGGCTTCACCTGTCCGAAATGCGGTAACCACGATGCGGCTCGCGTCTCCGTTACCCGTCGCGTTTGCGGCTATCTGGGCAGCCCGGACGCCCGTCCGTTCAACGCCGGCAAGCAGGAAGAAGTGAAGCGCCGCGTCAAGCACCTTGGCAACGGGCAGATCGGCTAAGTGAACATGCATCAGTATTACCCGGTCGATATCGTTAACGGGCCGGGTACCCGCTGCACGCTCTTCGTCTCCGGCTGCGTGCATGAATGCGCCGGCTGCTATAACAAAAGCACCTGGCGGGTGAATTCTGGCATGCCGTTCACCCCGGCGATGGAAGATCAGATCATAAGCGATCTGAACGATACCCGTGTGCGCCGCCAGGGCCTGTCGCTTTCGGGCGGCGACCCGCTGCATCCGCAAAACGTGCCGGATATTCTGAAGCTGGTCCAGCGCGTGCGGGCAGAATGCCCGGGCAAGGATATCTGGATGTGGACGGGCTATAAGCTGGATGAGCTGACGGAGAGCCAGCGGGACGTGGTCGAACTCATCAACGTGCTGGTCGACGGCAAGTTTGTACAGGATTTGAAAGACCCGGCGCTAATCTGGCGGGGCAGCAGTAACCAGGTCGTTCATCATTTACGATAAAGCCGCAATGTCTTAAGGCGGGGTAAGCACAGCGTCACCCGCCGGAATGATAAACGGTGGATGACGCTGCGCTTATCCACCTTACAACTACAGCAGCGCCAGCGTTCCTACTATCACCCCACTCAGCGCCACCAGCCCACCGGTAAGCCATAAGGCTTTTGCCGGAAACGCCTTATGCAGCATCACCAGCGACGGCAGGCTGACGGCTGGCAAGGTTATCAGCAGGGCCAGCGCCGGAGCAGTGCCCATGCCGGCCAGCATCATGGTCTGAATAATCGGAATTTCGGCGGCGGTCGGGATAACGAACAGGCAGCCCGCAATCGCCATCGCAATCACCCAGAACAGCGTATTGCTCACCGCGCCATCCGCGTGCGGGAAGAGCCAGACTCGCGCCGCACCCAGCACCAGAACCGCGATGATGTAAACCGGGATCGTACTCCAGAACAGGCTCCACAGCGCTTTCATCCAGCGCTGGATAAAGTTCCCCTCTGGCAGTCGCGAAACAGTCGGTTGGGGGATCTCCACGGCCTGCGGCTTATCCTTAACCCAATACTGCACGATGGTCGCTACCCCCAGAACCGTGACAATACCCGCCGCCAGCCGAATCAGCGCGAAATGCCAGCCCAGTACAAATCCCATAAACACCAGCGTGGCGGGATTAAGCAGCGGGTTCCCCAGCCAGAACGCCAGCGCGCCGCCCATCGACACCGACTGACGACGCATGCCAGCGGCAACGGGCGCCGCACAGCAGGTACACATCATGCCAGGCAATGAAAAAAGCGTGCCGAACAGCGTGCCGCTAAAACGCGGCTTGCCGAGCGTGCGCAGGAGCCAGTCCCGGGGGATTAAAACCTGAATCAGCGAACCTAAAAGCACGCCGAGCACCGCCGCCTTCCAGACCGCGAGGAAATAAACCATCGCGTAGTCCCAGGCCGCTTTCAGCGGGTTCGCCTCCGGCTGGGCGATAATCGATTTACCAATACTGTGCGTGTCGGCGGCGGTAAAGGCTTTGCCGTAGTACGGCTGCCATTTAACTATCCACAGCCCGACAATCACAACGAGGAAGAACAGCGCTGGTTTCCACCAGGCGAACGAAGGCTCGCTCACCCGGGGTGAAGTTTGAGTTTGCATAACGGTGTGCCCTGAGAGTATTAACGTAGTGATAATTATTTGCCGCTAATACTACGCCTGCCGCCCCGCTATTGGAAAGCCGCGCTTACCTGTCGCCAGCATCCCCGGCAATTTTCCTTAACGCCCTGGAATCCAGAACCGCAGTACCTTCATGGGTGGGAGCAACGGCTTCCTGCAGCATCGCCCGCGCCACGTCTCTGGCCTGGATGGATTTCCATTTACCGGGCATGATTTTAAACAGCGGAGCAAACAGCGACTCGTTAAACCGCTGTGATTCCCGATGCCCAAGCAGCATGGACGGGCGCGCAATGGTCAGCCGCGGCCACTGCTGGTCAATCAGCGCCTCCTCCATCTTCCCTTTTACCCGATTGTAGAAAAACGGTGAGCTGCTGTTAGCGCCTATCGAACTGACCACCAGCATATGCCTCGCCCCCAGCCGCTGCCCCGTAATGCCGGTGTCCACCACCAGCGTATAGTCCGCCAGCACAAATGCCTCTTTGCTACCCGCCTCACGCATCGTCGTCCCCAGGCAGCAGAAAACGATATCCACCGGCTCGGTAATCTGCACCAGCGCGTCGCTCAGCTGCGGGTCGTGGGGATTCGAGACTTTTGCCATTTCGGCGGCCAGCGGTCGGCGCGTCGCGGCGGTGATATGGGTGATTTTCGGGTCGTCGTTCAGCAGGCGTAGCAGGTGCCCACCCACCAGGCCAGTGGCCCCGGTAATCAGTACTCGGCTCATGGAAGCTCCTTATTCAGATGATTCTAAGTCTAGCCTTTTCGCTTGCAAAGTCTGCCTCGTGAACCAGGCTTAATGACTGAAACCATAAATACGGAGGCACTATGAGCAAGAAGATTGCGGTCCTGATCACCGACGAATTTGAGGATTCAGAATTTACTTCACCCGCAGAAGAGTTTCGCAAAGCGGGCCATGAGGTTATCACTATTGAGAAGCAGGCCGGAAAAACAGTTACCGGCAAGCAGGGAGAAGCGAAAGTTAAAATCGACAAGGCCATTGATGAGGTCCGCCCGGCAGATTTCGACGCGCTTTTACTTCCTGGCGGGCATTCCCCGGACAGCCTGCGGGGCGACGAACGCTTCGTGACCTTCACCCGTGACTTCATGAACAGCGGCAAGCCGGTCTTTGCTATTTGCCACGGCCCGCAGCTGCTGATCAGCGCCGATGTGGTGCGCGGGCGCAAACTAACCGCGGTGAAGCCTATAGTGATTGACGTGAAAAACGCAGGCGCGGACTTCTATGACAAAGAAGTCGTGGTTGATAAAGACCAGCTTGTCACCAGCCGTACGCCGGAAGATTTACCGGCCTTTAACCGCGAAGCGCTGCGTCTGTTAGGCCGCTAGTTTTCCCGCAGCCAGTGCAGCTTTTTACCAAAGCCGAGAGTGTTGTCCGTCATTTTCAGCTCGTCGAGCCGGATCTCCCAGACGGGAGCGGTCATCACTCTCGCGACCGGGAATTTTTTACAGTAGAGCGTCCGCACGGTCGCGCCTTCGCTTTCTTCCATCATTTTGATTCGGCCACGAAACTGAACGCCACGAATCAGCGCGACGCTTCTGGGCTGCCCGTTGATGGTGCCCGCAACATTTGATCCCGCTCCAATTAGCCCGCCATGGCGCGTAGAGGTTTCGCTGAGCAGATAGAAGGCCACGCGCTGTGCATCATAGTAATAAAAAGCGTTAGCACACCATAAATCGTCGTTACCGCCAACGCAGTAGCTAAGCACGTGCTGTTTGTTCAGCCAGCGGCTGATGGCATCAAGTGTTTCCATGTCCAACCTGAACGATGTTACCCTGCAGTGAATTTCAATTATGCGCCCGTCCTATGTCCACCTGGTATCTCTATTTAGTCCGCACCCCCGATAACCGCCTCTACACCGGGATAACCACCGATGTAGATCGCCGTTTCTTGCAGCATCAATCCGGAAAAGGCGCCAAGGCCCTGCGGGGAAAAGGCGAGCTGAAGCTGGCGTTTAGTCACCTGGTGGGCGACCGTTCTGCGGCGCTGCGTCTGGAATACCGCATCAAGCAGCTGACCAAAGCGCAAAAAGAGAGGCTGGTGAGCGGCGGCCTGGCTTTTGAAGACCTGCTGGCAGGCCTGGCGGATCCTCACCCTCCCCTATAGATTTCGTGTCACAGCCAGGCGGCAAGGGAGCTCATCCCCAGGAGCTTATATAAATAAGTGACTGGGGGGAGGGAGTGCAGCCAACACCGCTGTGGCGCGAAATATGAAGGGGATTAGAATTCGCGATTGAAATGGTCGTGATACTCCACCAGACCGCTGACGCCGTTAAGCGCATCGTCTGCCAGCGGGCGGATCTGGAAATACGCTTCTGTTTCCGGCCAGGCACAGCGCAAGCCGTGCTGTGTGGCTGGTACAAAGCCCAGTCGCCCGTACAGCGCGGGCTCGCCCAGGGTGACAACGGCGGCGTAGCCAAACTCGTTGAGCGAATCCAGCCCCTCATAGACCAGCTGCTTAGCCAGCCCCTGGCCGCGATAGGCTTCATCCACGGCAAGCGGCGCAAGCCCCACCCACTGCAGCTCTTCACCCTCTACGGCAACCGGGCTGAAGGCCACATAGCCCACCACCTGACCTTCATCGTCGGTGGCGACCAGCCCCAGCGTCAGCTGGCCATCTTCCCGTAAATCTTTCACCAGATCCGCCTCACCGTTACCGTTGAACGTGCGGCGCAGCAGTGCGTCGATGCCTGGCGCATCAATGGGTATTTCTACACGAATTAGCATGGCTCACCTACCGAGTTACTGTCTGGAACGGGCTTGTGCTGCAGGCCCGCTTCGACGAAATCTGCCAGTTGCAGCAGCAGAACGCGTAAAGGTTTTGGCATCGCGTCCAGCTCAATGGCATCCATCAGGTTCTTTACGTACAGACCGAGTTCCGTATCGCCTTCAATAACCAGACGACGCTGGAAGAATAACGTATCCGGGTCCTGTTTGCGTGCGGCAACCAAAAGCAGATCGTTAGCCGTCGCGCTAAAGCTAACATCCACCGGGGCTTCCTCGCGGACAACCAGCTTCTTGTCCTGGACGGAGGTAAACCATTTTAGACCAAGATCGCGCACTTCAATGCTCAGCCAGCGCCCGTCCAGAAACTCAAGCTCGCCGTCCTCCAGCGCCTGACGAAACTGCCAGCCCAGCACCTGCTCCAGCACCTGACGCTTCAGGGCAAAAGGCGTCAGTTTGACCGGCGTACGTAATAAAGAGGGGCCGACCTGTACCAGACGAGAACGCAGTTTATCCAACACGAGCTTACTCCTTGAGAAAGATTTTTGGCTATTTTGCCACACCCGCCGTTCGCGATAGCGGGGCAAATCAATAAACCCATGGGTTTATCCGTACCACCAATGGATGTCATCAATACGTCATTAGCTGCCTTAAATCAAAATTTGTCGCCGACAGGTTAACTAGAATCCCAGTTCGTTAACAATTTTGCGGCCCTTGCAGGCGGCGCGGGCGCCTTTAAAGGGTACCCGATGAATCAGGATGAATTATGGAGTTGCTTTGCCCTGCCGGAAATCTCCCGGCGCTGAAAGCGGCCATTGATAATGGTGCCGACGCGGTTTACATCGGTCTGAAAGATGACACTAACGCCCGCCATTTCGCTGGTCTGAATTTCACGGAAAAGAAACTACAGGAAGCCGTGAGCTACGTGCACCAGCGCGGCCGCAAGCTGCACATTGCCATTAATACCTTCGCGCACCCGGACGGCTACGTTCGCTGGCAGCGTGCGGTGGATATGGCGGCAGAGCTGGGGGCCGACGCCCTGATTCTGGCGGACCTGGCCATGCTTGAGTATGCCGCAAATCGCTATCCGCATATTGAGCGCCACGTCTCGGTTCAGGCCTCAGCAACGAACGAAGAGGCCGTGCGCTTCTATCATCGTAATTTCGACGTGGCCCGCGTCGTGCTGCCGCGCGTGTTATCCATTCATCAGGTGAAGCAGCTGGCACGCGTCAAGCCGGTGCCGCTGGAGGTCTTCGCCTTCGGCAGCCTTTGCATCATGGCCGAAGGCCGCTGCTATCTCTCTTCCTATCTGACCGGCGAATCCCCGAACACCGTGGGCGCCTGCTCCCCGGCGCGCTTTGTTCGCTGGCAACAGACGCCGCAGGGGCTGGAATCGCGCCTGAACGACGTGCTTATCGATCGTTACGAAGACGTCGAAAACGCGGGTTACCCGACGCTCTGCAAAGGCCGTTACCTGGTGGACGATCAGAAGTATCACGCGCTGGAAGAGCCGACCAGTCTCAATACCCTCGAACTGCTGCCGGAGCTGCTCGCCGCTAATATCGCCTCGGTGAAAATCGAAGGCCGCCAGCGCAGCCCGGCCTATGTCAGCCAGGTTGCCAAAGTTTGGCGTCAGGCCATCGACCGCTGCATGGCCGATCCTGAAAACTATCGCGCGCAGCAGGCCTGGATGGACACACTGGGTGCAATGGCCGAAGGCACGCAAACCACGCTCGGCGCATATCACCGTAAATGGCAGTAGGAAATCAGATGAAATATTCATTAGGACCGGTACTGTACTACTGGCCGAAAGAGACGCTGGAAAGCTTTTACCAGGCCGCAGCCAAAAGCAGCGCCGACGTGATTTATCTCGGCGAGGCCGTTTGCAGCAAGCGTCGCGCAACCAAAGTGGGCGACTGGCTGGAGATGGCAAAAATGCTGGCGGGCCAGGGCAAGCAGGTGGTGCTCTCCACCCTCGCGCTGGTGCAGGCGCCGTCCGAGCTTAACGAGCTGAAGCGCTACGTGGATAACGGCGACTTTCTGATTGAAGCGAATGATATCGGCGCGGTGAACGTGGCAGCCGAACGCAGGCTGCCGTTTGTCGCAGGCCATGCGCTCAACTGCTATAACGCCGTCACGCTTCGGCTGCTGCTCAAACAGGGGATGACGCGCTGGTGTATGCCGGTAGAGCTGTCCCGTAACTGGCTGGAAAATCTGCTTAAGCAATGCGACGAACTGGGTATCCGCAATCAGTTTGAAGTGGAGGTCCTGAGCTACGGTCATCTGCCGCTTGCTTATTCCGCCCGCTGCTTCACCGCCCGCTCGGAAGACCGCGCGAAAGACGAATGTGAAACCTGCTGCATCAAATATCCTACCGGGCGCGATATGCTGTCGCAGGAGAACCAGCAGGTCTTCGTGCTCAACGGTATTCAGACGATGAGCGGCTACGTTTATAACCTCGGCAACGAGCTGGCCTCCATGAAAGGGCTGGTGGATATGGTCCGCCTGTCGCCGATGGGGCTGGATACGTTGCGTGTGCTGGAGACCTACCGCGCCAATGAAAACGGCGATAATCCGCTGCAGCTGAAGTCCAATAGCGACTGCAACGGCTACTGGCGACGGGTCGCCGGGCTTGAGCTGGTCGACCGGGGTTAGGTAAAAGGCTCACTTTGTTACTTAACTGTTGGTGAATTTCGGCAATACTGAAGGCATTCTCAGCAAACGAAGTACCCAAACAAAGTGAGCCGTTATGTCTGAATCTACTCAAGTGCCCTTCTCGCTGCTGGACCTGTCCCCGATCCCACAGGGATCGCAGGCAGCAGATGCGTTCCATCGTTCACTCGATCTCGCTCGCCTGGCCGAAAAGCGTGGCTACCACCGCTACTGGCTTGCCGAGCACCATAATATGACCGGCATCGCCAGCGCGGCGACATCGGTCCTGATTGGCTATCTTGCCGCGAACACAACGACACTGCGTCTTGGCTCGGGCGGCGTGATGCTGCCAAACCACTCTCCGTTAGTCATTGCCGAACAATTCGGCACGCTGGAAACCCTCTATCCTGGCCGTATTGATTTGGGGCTGGGGCGCGCGCCGGGAAGCGATCAGCGCACGATGATGGCGCTACGCCGCCATATGAGCGGCGATATCGACAATTTCCCGCGCGACGTCAGCGAGCTGGTTTCGTGGTTTGATGCCAAAGATCCGAACCCGGCCGTACGTCCGGTTCCCGGCTACAACAGTAAAATACCCGTCTGGCTTTTAGGCTCCAGCCTGTACAGCGCGCAGCTGTCGGCGCAAATGGGCCTGCCGTTCGCCTTTGCTTCGCACTTTGCACCGGACATGCTTTTCCAGGCGCTGCAGCTCTATCGCGCCCAGTTCAAACCGTCCGAACGTCTCGAAAAACCGTACGCGATGGTGTGCATCAACATCGTTGCCGCAGACAGCAACCGCGAAGCTGAATTCCTGTTTACCTCTATGCAGCAGGCGTTTGTGAAATTACGTCGCGGTGAGTCAGGGCAGCTTCCGGCCCCTGTCGAAAGTATGGAAAACGTCTGGAGCCCGGCGGAGCAGTACGGAGTGCAGCAGGCGCTGGGCATGTCTCTGGTAGGCGATAAAGCGAAAGTACGTCACGGGCTGATTTCGCTGCTGCGGGAAACCCAGGCGGATGAAATCATGGTCAACGGGCAGATTTTTGACAGCCAGGCACGGCTGCATTCCTTCGATCTGGCGATGGACGTGCACGAAAGTTTGTAGTTCGCAGGTCCTGTAGGGTGGATAAGCGCAAGCGCCATCCACCTTTTTTTGTCAGGTGACGCTGCCGCTTACCCGACCTACAGCTACAAGTTATTGATACACAGGAAGTAAATTCAGGCTCGAAAGAATATGGATAACTGCATTGCCCACCCCGAAGACCAGGATCAGCGCAATCATTTTATTCCCGCCCCAGACCCGATAAGTTGGGCTGCCGAACTTCTTGCGTGAGGCTTTTGCCAGCAGCGCAGGCACGATGGCCGCCCAGATTGTTGCCGCCAGGCCCGCGTAGCCAATCGCATAGATAAATCCATCCGGCCAAATCACTCCGCCCACAACGGGTGGAATAAAGGTGACCAGCGCGGTTTTCAGGCGGCCCACAGGGGTATCGTCAAACTTGAACAGGTCGGCCAGGTAATCAAACAGGCCCAGCGTCACGCCCAGGAACGAGCTGGCAACGGCGAAGTTGGAGAAGATAATCAGCAGCAGATCCAGCGCCCGGCTGTTGAGAACGCCGCTTAGCGCCCCGACCAGCACATCAATATTCCCGCCCTTTTCCGCAATCGCAATAAAATCGCCGCGGGGGATATTTCCCATGCTGCCGACAAGCCAGATGGAATACAGCACCAGCGCCATCACCGTGCCCCAAAGCAGGCAGCGTTTGATAGTCTGCGGATCTTTGCCGTAGTACTTCATCAGGCTCGGCACGTTGCCATGATAGCCAAAGGAGGCGAGGCAGAACGGCAGCGTCATAAACAGATAAGGCAGATAGCTCGGGTTCAGCGATTTGCTGTCCAGCAGCGTTGCTGGCTCCACGTGCCACATCAGGCCGCCGAACGTCATAAAGAAGGTGAGAATCTTTGCCCCGAGGACAATCGTCGTCATCCTGCTGACCGCCCGCGTGCTGAGCCAGACGATAAACGCAACCACAAGGGCGAATATCAGTCCTGCAAACCTGGCCGGAAAGTCGATGGACATCTCTTTTAGCGTGTGGTGGATCACCGAGCCACTCGCCGAAATATAGGCATAGGTCAGGATATAAAGTACAAACGCAATGGACAGACCGTTGATCAGATTCCAGCCCTTACCAAGCAGATCTTTAGTGACCGTATCAAAGCTGGACCCCACGCGGTAATTAAGGTTGGCCTCAAGGATCATCAGGCCGGAGTGCAGCATGCAGAACCAGGTGACTATCAGCGCCGCCAGCGACCAGAAGAACCAGGCTCCGGACATCACAACGGGAAGAGAAAACATACCGGCGCCGATAATGGTGCCACCAATGATCATCACGCCGCCGAGGATAGAAGGCGTGGCTTTGGTGGTCGATAAGGTCGTCATACACATTCCTGAAACATGAGAGCCGCCAGAGTGACGGCCCGAATGCGGAGTATTGTACCAGTACATGAGTACACTTTGGATAAAAAAAATCCCGGTATCGCTAACCGGGACTTTTTATGGCTGCCTGCACGCTAAATGCAGGCATAAACTTCGGCTAATTAAGCTTCAGTCGTGCGACGACGAGCAGGTGCTGCGCCATCTTCACGACGTGGGCCACGACCGCCTTCGCGACGTTCGCCGCTGAAGCTACGGCCTGCGCCAGCGCCTGCCGGACCGTCACGACGTGGACCGCGACCGCCTTCACGACGCTCACCGCTACCGAAACCACGGCCTGCAGGAGCACCGCCGCCACGGCGTTCGCCACCGCGGTCAGTACGTGGCTGCGCATCACCCATCAGCTGCATATTCATCGGCTTGTTCAGAATACGAGTGCGGGTAAAGTGCTGCAGGATCTCACCCGGCATGCCTTTCGGCAGTTCGATGGTGGAGTGCGTACCAAACAGCTTGATGTTACCGATGTAACGGCTGCTGATGTCGCCTTCGTTAGCGATAGCGCCAACGATGTGACGAACTTCAACGCCGTCATCACGGCCAACTTCGATGCGGTACAGTTCCATATCGCCAACGTCACGACGTTCACGACGTGGTGCATCACCATCACGCTGAGGACGATCGCCACGTGGAGCGCGGTCGCCACGGTCACCGCGTGGAGCACGGTCACTGCGTTCAAAACGTTCGTCACGCTCACGGAATTCACGACGTGGGCGCATTGGTGCATCTGGTGGCAGGATCAGTGGACGTTCGCCCTGAGCCATTTTCAGCAGTGCTGCGGCCAGCGTTTCGATATCCAGCGCTTCTTCAGCTTCCGCAGAAGGCTGAATTTTTGCCAGCAGACCGCGGTACAGATCCAGATCGCTGCTTTCCAGCTGCTGCTGAACTTTGGCCGCGAATTTAGCCAGGCGACGCTCGCTCAGCAGTTCACGGTTTGGCAGCTCAACTTCTGGAATGGTCAGCTTCATGGTGCGTTCAATGTTGCGCAGCAGACGACGCTCGCGGTTCTCAACGAACAGCAGCGCACGGCCAGCACGGCCCGCACGACCGGTACGGCCAATACGGTGAACGTAAGATTCTGAGTCCATCGGGATATCATAGTTAACAACCAGGCTGATGCGCTCAACGTCCAGGCCACGGGCCGCAACGTCGGTTGCAATCAGGATGTCCAGACGACCATCTTTCAGACGCTCCAGAGTCTGCTCACGCAGGGCCTGGTTCATGTCACCGTTCAGCGCAGCGCTGTTATAGCCGCTACGCTCCAGCGCTTCAGCCACTTCCAGGGTCGCATTTTTGGTACGCACGAAGATAATCGCCGCATCAAAATCTTCGGACTCAAGGAAACGAACCAGCGCTTCGTTCTTACGCATACCGTGCACGGTCCAGTAGCTCTGGCTGATGTCCGGACGAGTAGTCACGCTTGACTGAATGCGAACTTCCTGCGGATCTTTCATGAAGCGACGGGTAATACGACGAATCGCTTCTGGCATCGTTGCAGAGAACAGAGCGGTCTGATGACCTTCCGGGATCTGCGCCATGATGGTTTCAACATCTTCGATGAAGCCCATGCGCAGCATTTCATCAGCTTCATCCAGTACCAGACCTTTCAGGCTGGACAGGTTCAGCGTACCGCGTTTTAAATGGTCAAGCAGGCGGCCCGGGGTGCCCACAACAATTTGTGGACCCTGGCGCAGAGCGCGCAGCTGTACGTCATAACGCTGGCCACCGTAAAGGGCCACTACGTTTACGCCGTGCATATGTTTAGAGAAATCCGTCATGGCTTCAGCAACCTGAACCGCCAGTTCGCGGGTTGGTGCCAGCACCAGGATTTGCGGTGCTTTCAGCTCTGGATCAAGGTTGTGCAGCAGCGGTAAAGAGAACGCTGCGGTTTTGCCGCTGCCTGTCTGAGCCATGCCCAGCACATCGCGGCCAGCCAGCAGTTGTGGAATACACTCAGCCTGAATTGGAGAGGGCTTTTCGTAACCCAGATCGTTCAGCGCTTTGAGAATGGAGCCGTTAAGGCCCAGATCGGTAAAAGTAGTTTCGATAGTAGTAGTCTCGATGATATCAGTCATGTAGTACACGTGCCTCGTAGATGGCGGCCAGTCTACATAACTCATCGTGAAATTGACCTGCAATTTTCATTGAAAAGTGTGAACCGGCTCAAATTTGGTTGATTAACGAACAAAAACGCCCTCACCCGTTAAGGTGATGACTTTAATGGATAAAGTTTATGGGCTGATCGTTGTTCGTCAGCTATTGCTGGTCCGATTCTGCCAGGTCATCTTGCTCCTGGCCCAAGAGCGCTAATTCCAACAATGCATAACGATGCTCAACGTAGTTGTGTACGTTGTTAGCGACCGCTAACTTGAACAGTGCCGTGGCGCTGTCCTTTTCCCCCAGACTTAGGTAGAACTTACCTAAATAGAAGTTGGTTTCACTGAGATGCTCAGCGAGCGAGGTGTTATCCGTTGCGTCCGCCTTGAGGCGTTCCATTAACGTGCTTTCGTTAATGTTCCCCAGGTAGAACTCGACAATGTTCCATCCCCATTGCTCTCTGTCCGATTTATCGAGCCGCTGTTGTAGCGACTCCTTGGCCTGTTTTGCGTCAATATTGCTTTCAGCGATATAGAGCCACAGACTGCGGAAAGGATCATTGGGATCGTCTTGATAAAACGCCAGCAGATCATCTTGCGCTAAACGATAACGACCACCGTAGTAGAGGGCGATACCGCGATTTAAATGCGCGTAGTTGTAAGTTGGATCAAGCTCAAGTACAGAATCAAACGCTTCATAGGCAGCATCAAAATTGCCTGCCTGCGTTAAATAAATGCCTAAGTAATTGAATACTTCAGGCATATCGGGGCGGATTGCCAGCGCTTGTGAAAAATCATTTCGCGCCAGAGCCCGCAAGCCGAGGCTATCATACAACACTCCGCGCTCATATAAAAGCTGTGCGCGTTCATCATCGGTTAAAGCCCGACTGGCAAGTATCTGTTCCATGCGTGCCAGAATGACTTCCTGCTGCAAAGTCGGCTGCAATGGCACCGCCAGGACTTCACTTTTACGCCAGGCAGAGTTGCTGCATCCTGCCAGCGTAAGAGCTGTCGCAACGAAACACCAGCGCAAGAAAGGCTTCATTTCCTACTCCCGAAGACAACAATTGAATGAACATCCTGTCCGCCGGCTGCTAAAACGGAGCATCCTGCTCCGTAATAAACAGCTCCTCACGTCACCATGAGGAGCTAAAGGGTCAAACCTTACTCAGCTTCTGGAGCAGCAGGTGCTGCGCCTTCTGCCGGGGACTGTTCTGTTGCTTCTTTGATGCTCAGACGAACACGGCCCTGACGGTCAACTTCCAGTACCTTCACAGGCACTTCCTGACCCATCTGCAGATAGTCGGTCACTTTCTCAACGCGCTTGTCAGCGATCTGAGAGATGTGTACCAGACCTTCTTTGCCGCCGCCGATAGCAACGAACGCCCCGAAGTCTACGATACGGGTAACTTTACCTGCGTAGATACGGCCCACTTCGATTTCTGCGGTAATCTCTTCGATACGACGAATAGCGTGTTTCGCTTTTTCGCCGTCGGTTGCTGCGATTTTCACAGTACCGTCATCTTCGATTTCAATGGTGGTGCCGGTTTCTTCGGTCAGCGCACGAATCACAGAACCGCCCTTACCGATCACGTCTTTGATCTTGTCTGGGTTGATCTTGATGGTGTGAATACGCGGTGCAAACTGAGAGATATCGCCACGCGGTGCGTTGATAGCCTGTTCCATCACGCCCAGGATGTGCAGACGCGCACCTTTAGCCTGGCTCAGAGCAGCCTGCATGATTTCGCGGGTGATGCCTTCGATTTTGATATCCATCTGCAGCGCAGAGATACCTTCACGGCTACCGGCAACTTTGAAGTCCATATCGCCCAGATGATCTTCGTCACCCAGAATGTCAGACAGAACCACGAAGTTCTCGCCTTCTTTCACGAGGCCCATCGCAATGCCCGCTACCGCGGCTTTGATTGGCACACCTGCGTCCATCAGGGCGAGGGAAGCACCACAAACGGAAGCCATGGAAGAAGAACCGTTAGACTCAGTGATTTCAGACACTACACGCACGGTGTACGGGAAGCGGTCAGCTTCAGGCATGACAGCCAGAACGCCACGCTTAGCCAGACGACCGTGACCGATCTCACGACGCTTCGGTGAACCGACCATGCCGGTTTCGCCTACGGAGTACGGAGGGAAGTTGTAGTGGAACAGGAAGTTGTCGGTACGTTCGCCCATCAACTCGTCCAGGTTCTGCGCGTCACGCGCGGTGCCCAGGGTCGCAGTAACCAACGCCTGAGTTTCACCACGGGTGAACAGTGCGGAACCGTGAGTACGTGGCAGAACGCCGGTACGCACATCCAGACCACGGATCATGTCTTTTTCGCGGCCATCGATACGCGGCTCGCCACGCAGAACGCGGCTACGGACTACGTTTTTCTCGATAGCGTGCAGCAGGTCGCTCAGCTCTGCGTCATCCAGAGATTCGTCTTCCGCCAGCAGCGCTGCGATAACTTCAGTTTTGATCACGCCAATCTGCGCGTAGCGCTCTTGCTTGTCGGTGATACGGTATGCGTCGCTCAGGCGAGCTTCAGCAAGGGCTGCAACGCGCGCGTTCAGCGCTTCGTTCACAGCTTCTGGCTGCCAGTCCCAACGTGGTTTGCCCGCTTCGGCAACCAGAGAGTTGATGTTCTGGATAACAACCTGCTGCTGTTCGTGACCGAACACAACTGCACCCAGCATCTGGTCTTCGCTCAGCAGTTCTGCTTCGGATTCAACCATCAATACTGCGTTTTCGGTACCGGCAACAACCAGGTCCAGCTTGCTCGTTTTCAACTCGTCTGCGGTTGGGTTCAGTACGTACTGGTCATTGATGTAGCCCACGCGAGCAGAACCAATCGGACCATTGAATGGAATACCAGACAGGCTCAGCGCCGCAGAGGCACCGATCATTGCAACGATGTCAGGGTGAACCTGTGGGTTTACGGAAACCACGGTGGCAATAACCTGAACTTCGTTGACGAAGCCTTCCGGGAATAGCGGACGAACCGGGCGGTCAATCAGACGCGCAATCAGGGTTTCGCCTTCGCTTGGACGGCCTTCACGACGGAAGAAGCTTCCAGGGATACGACCAGCAGCGTAGGTACGCTCCTGATAGTTAACAGTCAGTGGGAAGAAGTCCTGGCCTGCCTTCGCTTTTTTCTGACCAACAACGGTCACGAATACTGCGGTGTCGTCCATGCTTACCATTACTGCTGCGGTAGCCTGGCGCGCCATCATACCGGTCTCAATAGTGACCGTATGCTGACCATACTGGAATTTACGAACGATCGGATTTAGCAAAATAATATCCTTAAGATTCTTAGACTACCGGTGACTTCACGCGGTGTCGTTATGACCCGATCTTCATCACATCCTCGCGACTAATGACAATCCTGAACCGCCCCTGCGGTCAAGCTTCTCATTAGCCGCGCGAACCTCTGCAACAAAGATCACACACAGCAACAATACATTAGTTTCCATAGAATTGCTGCCGTCTGGTTGAAAAAAGGGGCCTTAAAAGGCCCCTTTTTCTGAAACTCGCAAGACTTAGCGACGCAGACCCAGACGCTCGATCAGGCTGGTGTAACGTGCTACATCTTTACGCTTCAGGTAGTCGAGCAGTTTACGACGCTGAGAAACCATACGCAGCAGACCACGACGGCTGTGGTGATCTTTTTTGTGCTCTGCAAAGTGACCCTGCAGGTGGTTAATCTGTGCGGTCAGCAGTGCAACCTGAACTTCGGTAGAACCGCTGTCGTTAGTACCACGACCAAACTCAGAAACGATTTTAGCTTTAGCTTCAACGCTTAGAGACATTTTCAACTCCAGAATAATAGATAAATAGACAGGGTGCCGATCTCTAATTCAGCAACCCCAGTGCACATCGGGTAGATTGTTAAACAAACGCCCCGATGCTAAGCCGCGCTATTTTACCTGTAGCCACCTCTTATCGCAAGGTAACTACAGATGTCACACGGGATACTCGACGACCAGACGACGAGGCGCAACGCGACCGTCTTCGTCTATCTCGCCCATGCCAATGAATTTAGCGTCATCGCCTTCTGTCACCCGAACCAGCCCGTCGGCTGGAACATTCGCGACCTGTACCGGCTGACCATTTTTGAAATAGCCCGCAACCGCAGGAAGCAAATTAACGAGTGGAAAGTCCGAAGCCGGGCTGTCCATTGGCATTAAAAGTGGATCTAACAGCGTACCTGGTTCAACGTCCTGCCGATGAGCCTGTTCAACAAGCTCATGCAACTGCTCAAGGGTCACCATACGATCAACAGGATATTTGCTGACTGCCAGGCGACGCAGGAAGGTCACATGCGCGCCACAGCCAAGCTTTTCACCCAGATCGTCGGTGATGGTACGAATATAGGTACCTTTAGAACAGTGTATTTCCAGCTCCAGCTCATTGCCTTCGTGGCGAATAAACAGCAGTTCGTAGACTGTAATCGGACGTGCTTCACGCTCCACTTCAATACCCTGACGGGCATATTCGTACAGCGGTTTACCCTGATGCTTCAGCGCCGAATACATGGACGGCACCTGCATGGTATCGCCACGGAAGCTTTCCAGCGCCGCCGCAAGCTCTTGCTCGCTAAACGTTACCGGACGCTCCTGCACCACGGTACCATCTGCATCCGACGTATCGGTGCGCTGGCCGAGACGGGCAATCACACGATAACGCTTGTCTGAATCCAGCAGGTAACGAGAAAATTTTGTCGCTTCCCCCAGGCAAATGGGCAGCATGCCGGTTGCCAGCGGATCCAGCGCGCCAGTATGCCCGGCGCGGTTAGCGTTATAGATACGTTTTACTTTTTGCAGAGCATCGTTGGACGACATGCCCTGTGGCTTATCAAGAAGCAGCACACCGTGGATATCACGACCACGACGACGAGGACGACTCATTAATCCTCCTTGCTGTCGTCCGTATTCACGCGACGCTCGTCATCGTTACGAATGACGTTGGAAACCAGGTTAGACATGCGCATCCCTTCGACCAACGAGTTATCGTAGAAGAAAGTCAGTTCAGGCACGATGCGCAGGCGCATTGCTTTACCCACCAGAGTACGGATATAGCCGGAAGCGTCCTGCAGAACTTTAATGCCCTCTTTGATGGCATTGTCGTCTTTGTCATTCAGGAAGGTAACGAATACTTTCGCATAAGCCAGATCGCGGGAGACTTCGACACCTGAAACGGTGGTCATCATGCCCAGACGCGGATCTTTAATTTCGCGCTGCAGGATAATTGCGATTTCTTTTTGCAGTTCCTGAGAGACGCGCTGTGGGCGACCAAATTCTTTCGCCATAATAAATTCTCCATACAAATCGGGGGGCACTCGGCCCCCCTTAAGATATTGCCGATGACTCGGACTCTATCAGGCGATCGTACGCTGGATTTCGATGATTTCGAAGACTTCGATTACATCACCCACGCGGACGTCGTTGTAGTTCTTGACGCCGATACCACATTCCATGCCGTTACGCACTTCGTTCGCGTCATCTTTGAAGCGGCGCAGGGATTCCAGCTCGCCTTCATAGATAACCACGTTGTCGCGCAGAACACGGATTGGGTTGTGACGTTTGACCACACCCTCGGTGACCATACAGCCTGCGATGGCACCAAACTTCGGTGATTTGAACACATCGCGAACTTCGGCCAGGCCGAGGATCTGCTGTTTCAGTTCCGGAGAGAGCATGCCGCTCATCGCAGCTTTCACTTCGTCAATCAGATGGTAGATGACGGAGTAGTAACGCAGATCCAGGCTTTCAGCTTCAATCACGCGGCGAGCAGAGGCATCGGCACGAACGTTAAAGCCAACCAGAATTGCGTTGGAAGCCGCAGCAAGCGTTGCGTCAGTTTCAGTGATACCGCCCACGCCGGAACCGATGATTTTCACTTTCACTTCATCAGTAGACAGCTTCAGCAGGGAGTCGCTGATCGCTTCCACAGAACCCTGAACGTCTGCTTTCAGCACAACGTTCACTTCGGACACTTCGCCTTCGGTCATGTTGGCGAACATGTTTTCCAGTTTGGATTTCTGCTGGCGAGCCAGTTTCACTTCGCGGAATTTACCCTGACGATACAGAGCAACTTCACGTGCTTTTTTCTCGTCACGAACAACGGTAACTTCATCACCCGCTGCCGGCACACCGGACAGACCGAGGATTTCAACCGGGATAGAAGGACCTGCTTCAGTCACTTCACGACCCATTTCGTCACGCATTGCACGAACGCGGCCATATTCGAAGCCACACAGTACAATGTCGCCCTTGTTCAGGGAGCCTTCACGCACCAGAACGGTTGCTACCGGACCACGACCTTTATCCAGGAAGGATTCGATAACCACACCGCTCGCCATGCCTTCACGCATTGCTTTCAGTTCAAGAACTTCAGCCTGCAGCAGGATTGCGTCCAGCAGTTCGTCAATGCCCGTACCTGCTTTAGCAGAGACATGGATGAACTGGCTTTCACCGCCCCACTCTTCTGGCATGATGCCGTACTGAGACAGTTCCTGCTTAACGCGGTCTGGATCGGCTTCCAGCTTGTCAATTTTGTTCACCGCAACAACAACCGGCACCTGCGCCGCTTTCGCGTGCTGGATTGCTTCGATTGTCTGTGGCATTACGCCATCGTCTGCGGCAACAACCAGAACAACGATATCGGTCGCCTGAGCACCACGAGCACGCATAGAGGTAAACGCTGCGTGGCCCGGGGTATCCAGGAAGGTGACCATACCGTTGTCAGTTTCTACGTGGTAAGCACCGATATGCTGGGTAATACCACCCGCTTCGCCGGACGCAACTTTAGTAGAACGAATGTAGTCAAGCAGAGAGGTTTTACCGTGGTCAACGTGACCCATGATGGTAACAACCGGCGCGCGTGATTCAGCAACGGCATCTGTATCACGGTCGCTCATCAGCGCTTCTTCCAGCTCGTTTTCACGACGCAGGATAACCTTGTGGCCCATCTCTTCGGCAACCAGCTGTGCGGTTTCCTGGTCGATGACCTGGTTGATGGTCGCCATTGCACCCAGTTTCATCATTGCTTTGATGACCTGAGAGCCTTTAACAGCCATTTTGTTAGCCAGCTCAGCAACAGTGACGGTCTCGCCGATCACAACGTCACGGTTAACTGCCTGTGCAGGCTTGTTGAAGCCCTGCTGCAGGGAGCTTGGCTTACGCTTGCCTTTACCACCACGAACCGCTGCACGCGCTTCTTCACGGTCAGCTTTCGACTCGCCGTGCTTGCCGCCTTTCTTCTGGCGTGGTGCTTTAGTTGCCGTAGTACGAGCGCGAGTCCGTCCAGCTTCTACCTGACGATCGTTTTCGTCTTCAGCCTGGCGGGCGTGCTGAGAAGTGGTTACATGATAATCAGTTTTGTCGTCTTCCACTTTCTCTTCTTCCGTCCAGACGCCAGCATTCGCTTCAGCCATTTTACGGGCCTCTTCAGCTACACGACGGGCATCTTCTTCTAGTTTGCGACGGGCTTCTTCTTCCGCTTTGCGCTTGATCTCAGCAGATTCTGCTTCGCGGCGGGCTTTCTCAGCCTGGGCGGTTTTCGTCATATCGTCAGTTTGTTGATTGCTCACTTTGTCTTTTTCCGCAGCTTCACGTTTCGCTTTATCAGCGGCTTCACGCTTAGCTTGTTCTTCAGCTTCACGTTTAGCTTTTTCTTGCGCCTGACGATTGGCAGCTTCCTGCGCCTCACGTTGGGCTTGCTCTTCCGCTTCACGCTGCGCTTGTTCTTCCGCTGCAAGGCGTTCAGCCTCTTGCGGATCACGTTTCACAAAGGTGCGTTTCTTGCGGACTTCGATTTGTACCGATTTACTTTTCCCACCGGTACCTGGAATATTTAAAGTACTGCGCGTTTTGCGCTGTAAAGTCAACTTGTCTGGCGCTGAGCCGTGTTCACGGTTCAGGTGGGTCAGCAAGGTTTGCTTCTCTTGCGCGGAAACAGAGTCATCAGCCGACTTCGGGATCCCTGCATCAGCAAATTGCTGTACCAGGCGGTCCACGGAGGTCTGAATCTCTTCGGCCAGCGCTTTTACGGTTACATCTGTCATGCTGTTCCTTCCTGCTACAGTTTATTACGCTTCGTCGCCGAACCAGCAGATATTTCGAGCAGCCATAATCAATTCACCGGCCTTCTCGTTGCTCAATCCTTCAATATCTGACAGGTCATCAACACCTTGCTCAGCCAGGTCTTCCAGCGAGCTCACACCACGTGCAGCCAGTTTGAATGCCAGCGTGCGATCCATACCTTCGAGGTTCAGAAGATCCTCTTGAGGTTTGCTATCGCCAAGGCTTTCTTCCTGAGCAAGGGCCAGCGTAGTGAGGGCGTTTTTAGCGCGTTCGCGTAATGCTTCCACTGTGTCTTCATCAAGGCCGTCAACTTCTAACAGCTCTTTCACCGGCACATAAGCCAGCTCTTCAAGGCTTGAGAAGCCTTCTTCAACCAACACGGTGGCAAAATCCTCGTCAATGTCGAGGTACTTGGTAAAGGTATCAATGGCGGCATGCGCTTCAGCCTGGTGCTTAGCCTGCAGGTCATCAACGGTCATGACGTTGAGTTCCCAGCCGCTCAGCTGCGCTGCCAGACGCACGTTTTGACCGTTACGGCCAATCGCCTGCGCCAGATTTCCTGCCTCTACCGCGATATCCATCGTGTGTTTGTCTTCGTCAACCACAATGGAAGCCACATCTGCCGGGGCCATGGCATTGATAACAAACTGCGCCGGGTTGTCATCCCACAGCACGATATCAATACGCTCGCCACCCAGTTCAGTGGATACTGCCTGTACGCGTGCACCACGCATACCAACGCAAGCACCAACCGGATCGATACGTTTGTCATTGGTCTTCACGGCAATTTTCGCACGAGAACCCGGATCGCGGGCTGCGGCCTTGATTTCAATGACTTCTTCGCCGATTTCTGGCACTTCGATGCGGAACAGTTCGATCAGCATTTCCGGTTTGGAACGGCTAACGAACAGCTGCGCGCCGCGCGCTTCAGGGCGTACGGCATACAGCACACCGCGAATACGGTCGCCTGGACGGAAGTTTTCACGTGGCAGCATGTCTTCACGAATGATGACGGCTTCCGCGTTATTGCCCAAATCCAGAGAAATATTGTCACGGTTAACTTTCTTAACCACGCCGGTGATGATCTCACCTTCATGCTCACGGAACTGATCGACAACCATCGCACGTTCAGCTTCACGAACTTTTTGTACGATAACCTGTTTTGCGGTTTGCGTGGTGATACGGTCAAAGGTTACAGATTCAATCTGGTCTTCTACGTACTCGCCCACGTTCAGCGCCGGATCTTCGAATTGAGCGGCATCAAGGGTGATTTCACGCGTCGGCTGTGTCACTTCTTCGACAATGACCCAGCGGCGGAAAGTATCAAAGTCACCACTTTTACGATCGATGCTTACACGCACGTCGATCTCTTGCTCGTATTTTTTCTTCGTCGCTGTTGCCAGCGCACTTTCCAGTGCTTCAAAAATCTTTTCGCGCGGAAGAGACTTTTCGTTGGAAACTGCTTCTACAACAGCCAAAATTTCTTTGTTCATCCTGGGTTTTCACCTCAATCCAAACTATTAAAAGTGGGGTACCAGGTTCGCTTTCTGGATGTTGCTCAGCGCGAACACTTCGTCTTTACCTTCGACCGTGACCGTGATCATCTCACCCTCGACGGCTTTAATAATACCCTGCCATTTGCGACGGTTCTGCACGGCCATACGCAACACAATGCTCACTTCTTCGCCAGTATAGCGAACGTAATGTTCTGCAATGAACATTGGGCGATCGAGACCAGGTGAGGAAACTTCCAGGTTATAGGCCACAGTGACCGGATCTTCGACATCCAGCACTGCACTGACCTGGTGACTGACATCAGCGCAATCATCAACATTGATGCCGTCTTCACTATCAATATAGATGCGCAGCGTAGATTGGCGACCTCGAACGAATTCGATACCCACCAGTTCATAGCCCAGTGCTTCGACGGGTGCTGTAATCATCTCTGTTAATTTTTGCTCTAATGTGGACAAGCCCACCCCCAAGACGTAAAAAAAGGGCATATAGCCCAGTTATTCTGAAGTCAGATAACAAAAAACCCCGATAAATCGGGGCTTTATATAACTGAACCCTGTATGCCGCAATTGCGGCCCGGACACCGTCCAGGAGAATTTTTTTCTAAATTCTTCGCGAGGCACCAAATGGCTCACAGTATATTTGAAAAAGAACTCTCAGGGAAAGTGGTTGCGGGGGCCGGATTTGAACCGACGACCTTCGGGTTATGAGCCCGACGAGCTACCAGGCTGCTCCACCCCGCGTCCGAAAACGTGGAAAATACTACGCCAGAATTGCAATAAATGCAAGAATTGCTGGGATTTGGTACCGAGGACGGGACTTGAACCCGTAAGCCCAATCGGGCACTACCACCTCAAGGTAGCGTGTCTACCAATTCCACCACCTCGGCACTTTGCGTACGGCGCTCAATTCAGCCGTACAGAAGCTTACTGCTTATTACTGTGGGATATCGCTGGTTGGCCTGGTAGGTGCCGCTGGCGTGGTCTGCTCAGATTTCGCTGGCTGACTCAAATTCTCCCACTCACTTCCTTTACTGGTTTTGTTGCTGTTGATATTTCCCAGCACCAGGCTGATGATGAAGAACAACGTTGCCAGCACGCCAGTCATACGGGTCATGAAGTTACCAGAACCACTTGAACCGAACAGTGTTCCGGAAGCGCCTGCTCCGAAGGAGGCTCCCATATCAGCGCCTTTACCTTGCTGCAGCATAATGAGACCTACAAGGCCCAGAGCTACAATAAGGAAAACTACTAAAAGAGCTTCGTACATAATCAACCTGTTCCTTGCGGGATTACCGCATACCAATTGCTTCAAACCAGTGTAGCGGGCAAAATTACGTTTACCCACTGAAGCGGGTGAGAATACTAACCAAAGCAGCACGGGTGCGCAAGGGCAATTTATTATCCTTGCGCTGATTGCAGAAAAAAACAGCAGCCCGCGCTTTTTTGCTTATATAACAGGCGGCAAGCGCCGCCTTTTTGTTCGTTTACTGCTCGGGTTTATTAAACCGCTTTCACCGCATCAGCAATACGGTTGGCATAATCCGTGACCTGATCGTGATCCTCGCCTTCAACCATCACACGAATTAAAGGTTCTGTACCAGATTTACGCAGCAGTACGCGTCCACGACCTCCCAGTGCCTCTTCCACTTCAGCCGTCACTTTTTTGACGCTGTCGTGCTCGAGCGGATCGCCGCTGCCCGCCGTAAAGCGGACGTTGACCAGAATCTGCGGGAATAATTTCATGCCGCTGCACAGATCGTGCAGGCTCATATGGTTGCGCACCATCGCAGTGAGCACTTGCAGCGCAGCGACAATACCGTCACCGGTGGTAGTTTTGTCCAGCAGGATAATATGACCGGAATTTTCCGCACCGATTCTCCAGCCTTTCTCCTGAAGTTTTTCCAGCACATAGCGGTCGCCCACTTTTGCCCGAGTGAACGGAATGCCGAGCTGTTTGAGTGCTAATTCCAACCCCATGTTGCTCATCAGCGTGCCGACGGCACCGCCGCGCAGCTGGCCCTGGCGCAGTCCTTCACGAGCAATGATGTAAAGGATCTGATCGCCATCTACTTTCAGGCCCTGATGGTCAACCATGATCACTCGGTCACCGTCGCCGTCAAACGCGATACCGATGTCGGCTTTCTCAGCCAGCACCCTCTCCTGCAACATACGAACGTCCGTTGCGCCGCATTTTTCGTTGATGTTCAGACCGTCCGGCTCGCAGCCAACGGCAATAACCTTCGCACCCAGTTCACGCAGCACGTTCGGTGCAATGTGGTAGGTCGCTCCGTTGGCGCAGTCCACAACGATTTTCAGCCCGTTCAGGCTAAGTTCATTCGGGAAAGTCCCTTTGCAGAACTCGATATAGCGACCCGCAGCATCAACGATACGGCTTGCCTTACCCAGTTCAGCGGAATCCACACAGGTAATCTCTTTTTCCATTTCCGCTTCGATAGCTTCTTCCACGTCGTCCGGCAGCTTAGTCCCGTCGATAGAGAAGAATTTGATCCCGTTATCGTAGAACGGGTTATGGGAAGCAGAAATGACGATACCGGCTTCGGCACGGAAAGCGCGAGTCAGATAAGCCACTGCTGGCGTTGGCATCGGGCCGGTGAAAGAGGCAGACAGACCCGCAGCCGCCAGGCCAGCCTCAAGGGCCGACTCAAGCATATAGCCAGAAATACGCGTGTCTTTACCGATAATAATTTTACGAGAGCCGTGGCGAGCCAGCACTTTACCGGCGGCCCAGCCAAGCTTCAAAACGAAATCAGGCGTGATTGGGCTGTCGCCCACGCGGCCACGAATGCCATCGGTGCCAAAATATTTACGGTTACTCATAGCGTTTGTTTTCCTTCGCTGAAAGTGTGGCCTCGACCACGCGCATGGCTTCTACGGTCTCTTTCACATCGTGTACTCGAATGATGTGCGCCCCCTGCATTGCGGCAATGACCGCGCAGGATAAACTGCCGCTCAGGCGCTGATCGGGCCCGACGTTAAGCAGCTGGCCAACCATTGATTTCCGCGACATTCCAACCAACAGCGGTAGGCCGAAGTGATGGAATGCTGAAAGTCGGGCAAGAAGCTGGTAATTATGGCTGAGATTTTTACCGAAACCGAAGCCCGGGTCGAGCAACAATTTTTCTTTTGGGATACCTGCCGCTTCGCAGCGTGCTATTTGCTCAACAAAGAAGCGATCGACATCGGCAAAGACATCTTTGTACTGCGGAGAGTGCTGCATGCTCTTTGGCTCGCCCTGCATATGCATCAGGCAAACCGGCAACCCTGTTTCTGCGGCTGCTTCAAGCGCGCCGGGCTCCTGCAGGGAACGGATATCATTGATGATGTGAGCGCCCACTCGCGCAGACTCACGAATCACTTCTGCTTTAGAAGTATCCACTGAGATCCAGACCTCAAAGCGCTGGGCAATGGCCTCGACCACCGGGATAACACGGGCTAATTCATCCTCAACGCTCACTTCAAGGGCGCCGGGCCGCGTCGACTCTCCGCCAATATCAATTATTGTCGCCCCTGCGTTAATCATCCCGTTGGCATGCTTAACCGCCTCAATCAGCGAGTTATGCTTCCCGCCGTCGGAAAACGAATCGGGGGTGACGTTTAAAATCCCCATGACATGAGGATGAGAGAGGTCGAGCGTAGTGCCCTGAGCGTTGAGTTTCATCAAATATCCCTTGGGTAGACATTTTAAGACAAAAACAAAAAACCCCGGGGCAGGCCCGGGGTTTGAATTACTTACCGCAAAAACATTGGTCAGACTCGGCTTACTTGTCGCCCAGCTGTTCTGACATGGTATTACCTGGGTTTGGCGTACGCGGTTCATCGACCGGACGCGGCGCACGAGGTGTACCGTTGTTATCAGAGTTATTACTGCCGTTGCTGGAGTCTTCCCAACCCGCTGGCGGACGAACATCACGGCGTGCCATCAGATCGTCGATCTGCGGCGCATCGATGGTTTCGTACTTCATCAGCGCGTCTTTCATAGTGTGCAGGATGTCCATGTTCTCGTTCAGCAGCTGACGTGCACGAGCATAGTTACGCTCGATAAGCAGCTTAACTTCCTGATCGATGATACGAGCTGTTTCATCGGACATATGCTTCGCTTTCGCGACTGAACGACCCAGGAAGACTTCACCCTCTTCTTCCGCGTAGAGCAGCGGACCGAGTTTTTCAGAGAAGCCCCACTGGGTAACCATGTTACGAGCGATGGAAGTCGCGACTTTAATGTCGTTAGACGCACCGGTAGAAACATGTTCCGCACCATAGATGATCTCTTCTGCAAGACGACCGCCGTACAGCGTAGAAATCTGGCTTTCCAGCTTCTGACGGCTGGCGCTAATCGCGTCACCTTCAGGCAGGAAGAACGTTACGCCAAGCGCACGGCCACGAGGAATAATGGTCACTTTGTGTACCGGATCGTGCTCAGGTACGAGGCGGCCAATAATCGCGTGTCCCGCTTCGTGGTAGGCGGTGGATTCTTTCTGCGCTTCCGTCATCACCATGGAGCGACGTTCCGCACCCATCATGATTTTGTCTTTCGCTTTTTCGAATTCAACCATCGATACCACACGCTTATTGCCACGTGCGGCAAACAGCGCAGCTTCGTTCACAAGGTTTGCGAGGTCAGCACCGGAGAAGCCTGGCGTACCGCGAGCAATGATTGCTGCATCGATATCTGGTGCCAACGGCACACGGCGCATATGCACCTTCAGGATTTGCTCACGGCCACGAACGTCTGGCAGACCAACCACAACCTGACGGTCGAAACGGCCTGGACGCAGCAGCGCTGGGTCGAGTACGTCCGGACGGTTAGTCGCGGCGATAACGATAATGCCTTCGTTGCCTTCAAAGCCGTCCATCTCAACCAGCATCTGGTTCAGCGTCTGCTCACGTTCATCGTGACCGCCGCCCAGACCTGCGCCACGCTGGCGGCCTACGGCGTCGATTTCATCGATAAAGATGATGCACGGTGCGGCTTTCTTGGCCTGTTCGAACATGTCACGCACACGAGATGCGCCCACACCCACGAACATTTCAACGAAGTCAGAACCAGAAATGGTAAAGAACGGCACTTTCGCTTCACCCGCGATGGCTTTCGCCAGCAGGGTTTTACCGGTACCCGGAGGGCCAACCATCAGCACGCCTTTCGGGATTTTACCGCCCAGTTTCTGGAAGCGGCTCGGCTCACGAAGGTACTCAACCAGCTCAGCAACCTCTTCTTTTGCTTCGTCACAGCCTGCAACGTCAGCGAAAGTGGTTTTGATTTGGTCTTCAGTGAGCATACGCGCCTTGCTCTTGCCGAACGACATGGCACCTTTGCCACCCCCGCCCTGCATTTGGCGCATAAAGAAGATCCAGACCCCAATCAACAACAGCATTGGGAACCAGGAAATAAAGATAGAAGCCAGTAAGCTCGGCTCTTCAGGCGGTTCGCCTACTACTTTCACATTCTTGGTCAGCAGATTATCAAGCAGCTTGGGATCGTTAACGGGGATGTAAGTCGTGTATCGGTTACTATCTTTCTTGGTAACTTTGATTTCACGTCCATTGATACTCGCTTCACGAACCTGGTCCTGGTTCACTTCAGACAGGAAAGTGGAGTAATCCACCCTACGGCCGTTTGACTCGCTGGGCCCAAAGCTCTGGAACACAGACATCAGCACAACCGCGATGACCAGCCAGAGTATTAGGTTTTTCGCCATGTCACTCAAGGGATTAACCTCATATTACAACTGTGTTAACAAACAGCGTCAGGGTACTATACTTTGCGCCCGGTCGCTACAATGTACACTTCACGTGAGCGGGCACGAGAAGAGTCCGGCTTACGAACTTTAACCTTCGTAAACAGGGAGCGAATTTCCCGCAGGTATTCATCGAAACCTTCGCCCTGAAACACTTTCACTACAAAACTTCCGCCCGGCGCCAGAACATCACGACACATTTCGAGTGCCAGTTCTACTAAATACATAGCGCGTGGGATATCGACTGCCGGTGTCCCGCTCATGTTTGGTGCCATATCTGACATGACAACCTGAACTTTACTGTCACCAACACGTTCCAACAGGGCCTTAACGACTAATTCATCACGAAAATCGCCCTGAAGGAAATCCACACCAACGATAGGATCCATTGGTAAAAGATCGCAAGCAATGATTCGCCCTTGATTCCCGATTTCTGTCACAACGTACTGCGACCACCCTCCGGGAGCAGCGCCAAGATCGACAACCGTCATTCCTGGCTTAAAAAGTTTGTCACTTTGCTGTATTTCATCAAGTTTAAACCAGGCACGGGAACGCAACCCCTTTTTCTGTGCCTGAAGTACATATTTATCGCTAAAGTGTTCCTGCAGCCAGCGACTGGAGCTGGCAGAACGCTTTTTACCTGTCATCTCAATTTCCAACTTTGTTCATCGTGAGTGGCAGACTGTTAAAAATCAGCACAGCCGATTTGGCGATACACTGGAGATGGCGGTAGAATGAACCGTTTTCAATCCCAACGTAAGCAAATAATACGATGAATCTGAGTACTAAACAAAAACAGCACCTGAAAGGTCTTGCTCATCCACTCAAGCCAGTAGTCATGCTGGGCAACAATGGTTTGACCGAAGGGGTACTGGCCGAGATTGAACAAGCACTTGAGCACCATGAGTTAATCAAGGTCAAAGTCGCAACAGAAGACCGTGAGACAAAGACACTGATTGTGGATGCTATTGTGCGGGAAACCGGCGCCTGTAATGTACAGGTCATCGGTAAAACGCTGGTGCTTTATCGCCCATCCAAAGAGCGTAAGATTTCTCTGCCAAAATAAGCAGATTGTGCAAAATGCCACGCTCTGTGAGTTGATAAAAGGCCGCTATGCGGCCTTTTTCCTTTCTTTACAATACACGATCCCCACGCTCAGTGGGCGTTGTGATTATAAATACTCGACTTTCAGGACTTCGAATTCGACATCGCCGCCAGGCGTACGAATGACCACCACATCGTCCTGTTCCTTACCCACCAGACCGCGGGCGATAGGCGAGTTAACAGAAATTAAATTCTGTTTAAAATCAGCTTCATCATCGCCAACGATGCGATAAGTTAGCTCTTCATCACTCTCAAGATTCAAAACGGTTACCGTTGCGCCAAAAATGACGCGGCCATTGTTCGGCATTTTGGTAACGTCAATAACCTGAGCGTTCGATAATTTGGCTTCGATATCCTGGATACGACCTTCGCAGAAACCCTGCTGTTCACGCGCTGCGTGATACTCTGCGTTCTCTTTCAGGTCACCATGCTCGCGTGCATCAGCAATCGCGGCAATAATTTCCGGGCGGCGAACGGACTTCAGAAAGTCCAGCTCTTCACGTAATCTTTCAGCGCCACGTAGCGTCATCGGAATAGGTTGCATTTGTTATACCTCTTAAAAACTGTCCTGTTCAGTACCGCCGCAAGCGGCACTGACTTAAGAGCATAGCCAGCGCATTTGCCTGGCAACAAATAAAAGAAAACTGACCCGGAGCAATGCCCCAGGCCAGGAACGGTTTTCAATTTGATACGTATTTTACCCTGGAGTTCCCTGAGGGTCATCGTTTACTTTGCACCGCGATGCACCGTAGTATGGCTGCACGTTTCCAGGTTGTTACCGCGAGATTATGCGATTTTTTAGATTTGTCATTGGATTGACCAGTGCAGTGGTATTGAACGTTCAGGCCGCTAACGTTGAAGAGTACACCTCCCAGTTACCTGCGGGGGCAAATCTGGCGCTTATGGTGCAAAAGGTCGGTGCACATACCCCGTCGATTGACTATCACAGTCAGCAGATGGCGCTGCCCGCCAGTACCCAGAAGGTGATTACCGCACTGGCTGCCCTGCTGCAGCTGGGGGCTGATTTTCGCTTTACCACCACCCTGGAAAGCCACGGGCAGATCGCGAACGGAGTGCTTAACGGCGATCTCATCGCGAGGTTTGGCGGCGACCCGACGTTAAAGCGTCAGGACATCCGTAATATGGTGGCGGTGCTTAAAAAATCCGGCGTCCAGCAGATTCAGGGGAACGTGCTAATCGACACCTCGGTGTTTGCCAGCCACGACAAAGCCCCCGGCTGGCCCTGGAACGACATGACCCAGTGCTTCAGCGCACCTCCTGCAGCGGCCATTGTCGACCGCAACTGTTTCTCCGTTTCGCTCTACAGCGCACCGAAACCAGACGATTTGGCCTTCATCCGCGTCGCTTCATATTATCCCGTGCTGATGGCAAGCCAGGTCCGAACCCTCGCGAAGGGCTCACCGGATGCTCAGTATTGCGAGCTGGATGTCGTGCCGGGCGACCTTAACCGCTTCACGCTTACCGGTTGTATGACGCAACGCGCAGACCCGCTGCCGCTGGCATTCGCCATTCAGGACGGTGCGAGCTATGCGGGGGCAATTCTGAAGGCCGAGCTAAAAGAAGCGGGCATCACCTACACGGGTACCCTGCTTCGCCAGACTCTGGTCAACACGCCGGGCACCGTTATCGCCAGTAAACATTCAGCCCCTCTGCATGATTTGCTAAAAATCATGCTCAAAAAATCGGACAACATGATCGCCGACACCGTCTTCCGGACGATTGGTCATAACCGGTTTGGCGTACCTGGAACCTGGCGCGCAGGCTCAGACGCTGTGCGTCAAATTCTCAGCCAAAAGGCGGGGGTCAATTTAGGTAACACTATTGTGGTGGACGGCTCAGGCTTATCCCGCCATAACTTGATTTCACCGGCTACCATGATGCAAGTGCTGCAATACATTGCGCAAAATGACAGCCAGCTAAACTTTATTTCTATGCTGCCGCTTGCGGGCTATGACGGCTCTTTACAGTATCGCGCTGGCCTTCATCAGGCGGGCGTCGACGGTAAAGTTTCCGCGAAAACAGGCTCGCTGCAGGGGGTATATAACCTTGCAGGCTTTATTACCACCGCCAGCGGACAGCGCATGGCCTTCGTGCAGTATTTATCCGGCTACGCCGTAGAGCCCGCCGATCAACGTAACCGACGTATCCCGCTAGTGCGCTTTGAAAGCCGCCTCTATAAGGATATTTACCAGAATAACTAAGCGATGAAACTGCTGATTGTTGAAGACGATTTACTGCTCCAGGAAGGTCTGGCACAAGCGTTGGGCAATGAAGGTTATGCGCTGGATTGCGCAGCAACCGCCGCCCAGGCCGACGCGTTGATAAAAAGCGGGGAATACAGCCTGATTATTCTTGATCTCGGCCTGCCCGACAAAGACGGGGCCACGCTGCTAAGCCAGTGGCGTCGCCGTGGCGTAAGCAATCCGGTACTGATTCTTACCGCTCGCGATGCGCTGGAAGACCGGGTTAAAGGCCTGGATTCGGGGGCCGATGACTATCTGGTTAAGCCTTTTGCGCTGGCAGAACTACAGGCACGCGCAAGAGCGTTGATTCGCCGCTATCAGGGCCAAAGTGATAACCTGATCCAGCATGACGACCTGACGCTAAACCTTCAGACGCAGCAGGTTCTGCTGCAGGATCAGCCGCTTGAAATCACGCCGAAAGAGTTTGCCCTGCTTACCCGATTAATGATGCGCATCGGGCAGACCGTGCATCGAGAAACCTTACAGCAGGATATTTATAGCTGGCAGGACGATCCTGGCTCGAACACCCTTGAAGTCCATATTCATAATCTTCGCCGCAAGCTAGGCAAGGATCGGATCAAAACCGTGCGGGGCGTTGGCTACCGTCTGGAGAGCCGTTCATGAACAGCATGCGTCGGCGATTAATGGTTTTGCTGGCGCTGATTTTGCTTTTTTTCCAGCTCATCAGCGTGCTGTGGCTCTGGCATGAAAGCCGCGAGCAGATTGGTTTTCTGGTCAACGAAACCCTGTCCGCCAAATCGCGTAACCAGCACGTTGAGAAAGAGATCCGCGAGGCCATTGCCTCATTGCTGGTTCCTTCGCTGGTGATGATCGGCTTTACCCTGCTCTTCTCTTTCTGGGCTATCACCTGGATCACACGCCCGCTCAATCGCCTGCGTACCAGCCTTGCCAACCGCTCGGCAGATAATTTATCCCCGCTGCCTATGTTCTCCGACATGGAAGAGATGGTTGCCGTCACAACGTCCCTCAATCAGCTTCTGAGCCGTCTTGACAGTACCATTCAGCAAGAGCGCCTCTTTACGGCGGATGCGGCTCACGAACTGCGTACGCCGCTTGCGGGCCTGCGCCTGCATCTGGAATTAATGGCTAACGCCGGAAATACTCAGGCACCCATGCTGCTCGAGCGTATCGACCTGCTGATGCACACCATTGAACAGCTGTTGATGCTTTCAAGGGCAGGTCAGGCGCTGGCAAGCGGACATTACAGCACCCTGACATGGTCAAGCGATATCATTGCACCGTTGAAAATGGAGATGGAAGAGATGATGGCGCTTCGCAGTCAGACCATCGACTGGCCTGAGGCAAGTACGGCGACGGTCCAGGGCGATGCCGTCCTGCTGCGCCTGATGCTACGTAACCTACTGGAAAATGCCTCCCGATACAGCCCGGAGCAAAGCGTTATTACGGTCTCTTTCGCGCAGCAGGATAACGGCACAGCGGTCAGCGTATCCGATCAGGGACCCGGCATTGACGAGCAGCAGCGACAGCTGCTTACCGAACCGTTTCGTCGCATGGACCAGCGCTACGGCGGAAGTGGTCTGGGGCTAAACATCGTGCAGCGAATAGTCCAGCTGCATCACGGTAGGCTTTTGTTGAATAACCGCCAGCAGCGGAATGGCCTGGACGCCTGCTGCTGGTTACCTGAGACCATCCAATAAAAAAGGGCCGGAATCTCCGGCCCCTCTTCACAACACTGAATATTTCTGGCTGTTTATTTCTGATAAATGATTTCGACGCCTTCGTCGTCATCCTCATCCCAGTCGTCATCCCAGTCGTCGTCTTCCGCTTCCGCGGCTTCTGCTGCGTCGAGCTGCTGCTGATGATAGTCATCCCACATAAACTCGATCTTCTCAGGAGCCACAGGCTCAACTTCGCTGACCTTAGGATTGGCGATGATGAAGTCCATCACGTCCCAGCACAGCGCATTCACGCCTTCGCGGTTAACCGCAGAGATCAGGTAATACTTATCTTCCCAACCCATCGCGGTGGCGATTTCTTTCGCGCGCGCTTCGGCTTCTTCCTGGCTCATCAGGTCCACTTTATTGAAGACCAGCCAGCGTGGCTTTTGCGCCAGCTTATCGCTGTATTTCTCAAGTTCGCCGATGATGATGCGGGCATTTTCGACCGGATCGGATTCGTCGATTGGTGCAATGTCAATGAGGTGCAGCAGGACACGGCAACGTTCCAGATGCTTCAGGAAGCGAATACCCAGACCGGCACCTTCCGCAGCGCCTTCGATTAGGCCTGGAATGTCGGCTACCACAAAGCTCTTCTCATTATCCATGCGGACTACGCCGAGGCTTGGCACCAGGGTAGTAAACGGATAATCAGCCACTTTAGGCTTCGCCGCAGAGACGGAACGAATAAAGGTAGATTTGCCCGCATTCGGCAGACCCAGCATACCCACGTCGGCTAACAGCATCAGCTCCAGCTGCAAATCTCGTTTGTCGCCCGGCGTACCCATTGTTTTTTGACGCGGAGTACGGTTCACGGAAGATTTGAATCGGGTGTTGCCCAGGCCGTGCCAGCCGCCTTTACCGACCATTAACCGCTGACCATGCTGCGTCATGTCGCCCATGGTTTCGCCAGTACCCTGATCAATCACGCGTGTACCCACCGGCACTTTAACCGTGACGTCTTTACCACGCTTACCGGTGCAGTCACGGCTCTGGCCGTTCTGGCCACGCTCTGCACGGAAAGATTTTTCAAAACGGTAGTCGATCAGCGTGTTGAGGTTTTCATCGGCTTCCAGCCATACGTCACCACCATCACCACCGTCACCGCCGTCCGGGCCACCCCTTGGGATATATTTTTCACGACGGAAGCTAACGCAGCCGTTACCGCCATCACCTGCTACGACCAGGATCGTTGCTTCATCAACAAACTTCATTTCACTTCTCCGTAAATCATTCGCCCGAACGTTGTACTGGTATGACAGCGTCGGTTTTGTGCCAGCGTCCCCAGAGACGGTGACCAATGGCGGAATACATCGCGCCGGCCACCACGACAAACGCGCCGCAATAGCCCACAAGGTTAAGCAGCGGCATGGCGAAAAAGTCTGGCCAGGCTAACGCTAATAAATCTGAAAACAGCAGTGTAAACAGGGGCGTTAGCGTAATCAGCGCGCTTACCTGCGCCGCCTGCCAGCGGGCCATTGCCTCTGCGAGCGCTCCATACCCCACCAGGGTATTCAGACCGCAGAAAACTAAACATGCCAGCTGCCAGCCGCTAAGCTGAAAAAGCACGTCCAGCTTTGCCAAAGGCAACAGAGCAATAGTACATAAAGTGTACAGCAAAAAGAGGATCTGTTGCGAGGCCAGACGGCGTAATAACACCTTCTGCGCCACACCGTAGCTGACCCAAACCGTCGCCGCCCCAACGCCGAATATCACCCCCAGGGTGTAGTCCGTCAGGCGGGTAAAAATTTCTATCAGGCTGGTGTTAAAAAACATCACCAGACCGCACAGCAGCATTAAAGCCCCGATAATCTGCGTGCCGCGCATTTTCTCCTTCAACACGACGACGCTTGCCACCATCATCCCCACCGGGGAGAGCTGGCCAATCACCTGAGACGCAGTTGGACTCAGGTACTGCAGGGAGGAGCTAAACAGTAAGAAATTACCGAACAACCCACCCGTCGCGATGGCTAACAGAACCAGCCAGCGTGGCTTGCGGAACAGGGCTAACGAGGGCAGCTTTCCGCGCAAAGTGAGAATGGTTCCGAGGCCAATACTGGCCATCAGGAAACGATAAAACACCACCGTTGGGGGCTCCATTACCACCAACACCTGCTTCATAGCTATCGGCAGCGCCCCCCAGCAAACAGCAGTGGTCAATGCCAGAATAATGCCAATACCTGCCTGCTGTTTCACGTCAGCTCCCTGCACTGCTCAAATTTACCGGGCGCAGAATGTAAAAAGCCCCGCAACGTGTTGCGGGGCTTCAATCCGTTACCGGGACGCGAAAAACTTACTCAGCAACGATGCTGATGAACTTACGGTTTTTCGGGCCTTTAACTTCGAACTTAACTTTACCGTCAGTCAAAGCGAACAGAGTGTGATCTTTGCCGCAACCTACGTTGCTGCCAGCGTGGAATTTAGTACCACGTTGACGAACGATAATGCTGCCTGCCAGAACTGCTTCACCGCCGAAACGTTTTACGCCCAGACGTTTAGCTTCGGAATCGCGACCGTTACGAGTTGAGCCGCCAGCCTTTTTATGTGCCATTTAATCTGCTCCTCTTAAGCGCTGATACCAGTGATTTTCACATCAGTGAACCACTGACGATGGCCTTGCTGCTTACGGTAGTGCTTACGACGACGAAACTTAACAATCTTAATTTTCTCGCCACGACCGTGTGCAACAACTTCAGCCTTGATTACGCCGCCATCAACGAAAGGAACGCCGATTTTGACATCTTCACCGTTAGCAATCATCAGAACTTCAGCGAACTCAACAGCTTCGCCAGTTGCGATGTCCAGCTTTTCCAGGCGAACGGTCTGACCTTCGCTTACTCGGTGTTGTTTACCACCACTTTGGAAAACCGCGTACATATAAAACTCCGCTTTCCGCACACACCTTACATTGGTTTCAGGTGGCGCTATAAATATTCACAATAGGGCGCGAATATTACGCAAACACGGAGCATTTGACAAGCCCGATTGTGCATACACGTAGAAAAAAAACGCAACGTCACACACAACGTTTATCTGACTCGTTTTTTCAGTACAATCTGTACTACATTATCACCTCTCTACCGCCACGTTTTTCATATAGACATGTGGTAAACAGGACTGTAAGCCAGACTTTTGCGATGAATTTAGAAAAAATTAATGAGTTAACCGCGCAAGATATGGCGGGTGTCAACGCGGTCATCCTTGAGCAGCTCAACTCGGATGTCCAATTGATCAATCAGTTAGGCTATTACATCGTTAGCGGTGGTGGAAAGCGGATACGCCCGATGATAGCTGTTCTGTCCGCACGCGCGCTGGGCTATCAGGGAAGCGCACACGTCAGTATTGCTGCATTGATCGAGTTCATTCACACCGCCACGCTGCTGCATGACGATGTGGTGGACGAATCTGACATGCGTCGTGGTAAAGCAACGGCCAACGCGGCGTTTGGCAATGCTGCCAGCGTTCTGGTGGGCGATTTTATCTACACCCGCTCCTTCCAGATGATGACCAAACTGGGCTCGCTACGGGTACTGGAGGTCATGTCTGAAGCGGTCAACGTGATTGCAGAAGGCGAAGTTTTGCAGTTGATGAACTGTAACGACCCGGATATTACTGAAGAAAGCTACATGCGTGTCATTTACAGCAAAACAGCCCGTCTGTTTGAGGCCGCTTCGCAGTGCTCCAGCATTCTCGCGGGCGCCACTGAAGAGCAGGAACGGGCGCTTCAGGACTATGGCCGCTATATCGGCACTGCTTTCCAGCTGATTGACGATTTGCTGGACTACAGTGCTGACGGCCAGACGCTGGGCAAAAATGTTGGCGACGATCTCAACGAAGGCAAGCCAACGCTTCCGCTGCTTCACGCTATGCGTAACGGCACCCCGGAACAGGCTAAGATGATCCGTGAGGCCATCGAGCAAGGCAACGGCCGTCACTTATTGCAGCCGGTGCTCGACACCATGGCAGCCTGTGGCTCCCTGGAGTGGACGCGCCAGCGTGCCGAAGAGGAAGCAGACAAAGCTATTGCCGCCCTGGCTATCCTCCCGGAAAGCGAGTATCGGGAAGCACTTATCGCTCTGGCTCACATGGCCGTTCAACGCGATCGTTAAATTTTAAGCGCGCCCTAAAAAGCGCGCTTAAAATTTCCAGATAATATATTTCCGCACATCACACCTCATCCTGATCCTCTTCAGTTTCATCCCGTTTCACCTAATTTTGTGTAACAAAACACAGATCTAACCATTGCCTTTTTTTATTGGAATTTTTAAAGTGAATTCGTGCTATAAACTCCAGAACAAAATCAATGGCACGACAGGACTGTATCAGCAACAGGGAGGTGAAATGGACAGAAAAAAGCATGACTGGCACCCGGCAGATATTATCGCCGCGCTACGGAAAAACGGGACATCTCTTGCCGCAGAGTCCCGCAAAGCGGGTTTAAACTCGGCTACGCTAGCCAACGCGCTGAGCCGCCCCTGGCCAAAAGGCGAGCAGCTTATCGCTGAAGCGTTGGGAACCAAGCCGTGGTTAATCTGGCCCTCACGTTATTACCATCCAGTGACTAACGCCTTTATTGACCGTTCGTTACTGATTCGTGAAAAGCGGCAAAAAACCACCGCAGATGAGCAGGAGTGACGCGGTTTCAGACCGGCAAAACGAAAAACGCCCACGCAACCTAAGCTGTGTGGGCGAATAAGTGACTAAACCTTATAGTTCAGCCAGCCGCTGCAACCGAAGTCACAGGGCGTAGTCCTATGGCGTGACCATGTTGAACCAGAATTCAAACTTGTCCATATAGCTCATCACTTCATCAAGCTTACTGGCGTCGCCGGTGATTTTCACGTCACCTTTGTCTTTGGCCTGCTGCAGCGTCTCTTCCTTCAGCACGATGCGGTTAAGCGTATCGCGGGAAAGGTTGATCGTTGCGTCAGCGTTGGCAGCTTCAGAAGCTGGCGTGTGGTTAAGAACACCGTTTTCCAGCTCCAGCTTGTACTTCCCGCCCTGGTCGCCGAAGTCGAAGTTCAGCACAACGTGAGCATTCGCCGCTTTTTCACCGTTGATGTGGACAGCCATGTAGTCAAAGAACATTTCTGGCGTCATCGCACGTACGGTGTCCGGACTTGCGGTGTTTGGCGTTGCCGCTTTCACTACGCCGTTACGCAGTTCCTGCGCGCCTGACAGGTAGAAGTTACGCCATGGGCCAGATTCAGCCTGATAGCCCATCTGCTCCAGCGCATCCGCTTCCAGTTCACGAGCAGCCTTGTTATCTGGATCCGCGAAGACCACGTTGTTCACAACCTGTGCAACCCAGCGGTAGTTACCCTTGTCGAAATCGGCTTTCGCTTTGTTCAGAATATTGTCGGCACCGCCCATGTATTCCACGAATTTCTTCGCTGACTCTTCCGGTGGCAGCTCATCCAGGGTTGCTGGGTTACCGTTGAACCAGCCGAGATAGAAGACGTAGGTTGCCTTCACGTCATGGCTGACGGAACCGTAATAACCACGGCTCGCCCAGGTTTTAGCAAGCTTCGGCGGCAGCTTAAAGTTGGCCGCGATTTCGTCGCGGGTCAAGCCTTCGTTTGCCATACGCAGCGTCTGGTCATTGATGTAACGATACATGTCGCGCTGACCTTTCATCAGGTTGAGGACATTATCTTTACCCCAAGTTGGCCAGTGGTGCTGGGCGATAATGATTTCGGCATCGTTGCCCCAGCGATCGATAGCGGCATTGATATACTTCGACCAGGCCAGCGGATCGCGGATTTTCGCGCCGCGCAGGGAGTAGGTGTTGTGCAGGGTGTGCGTCACATCCTCCGCAGCCTCGATCATTTTCTTCTCTTTGACGTACCACAGCATTTCAGACGGTGCTTCGGAGCCCGGCGCCATCATGAAGTCATAAGTCAAACCATCGATCACTTCTTCCTGACCGGTATGGGTGATGTAGTTGGTTGGCGCCAGCAAAGTCACGGTGCCGGCAGACGTGGTAGTACCCAGACCCGCACCAACCTGACCTTTCGCATCTGCAGGCAGCACGTTGCCGTACATATAGCTTGCGCGGCGGCTCATGGCGTTACCTGCCATGATATTTTCGTCAACGGCTGCGCCCATAAAGCCCTGCGGGGCATAAATTTTGACTTTACCCGCTTTAACATCAGCTTCATCTACAATGCCGCGTACGCCGCCATAGTGGTCAATGTGGCTGTGGGTGTAGATAACAGCAACGACCGGCTTTTTCCCGCGATTTTTATAATACAAATCCATACCGGCTTTAGCGGTTTCCGCAGAAACCAGCGGGTCGACAACGGTAACCCCGGATTTACCTTCGATGATCGTCATGTTGGAGAGATCGAGGTTACGGATCTGGTAAACGCCGTCGGTCACTTCAAACAGACCGCCGATGTTGATCAGCTGGGACTGACGCCACAGGCTTGGGTTGACGGTATCAGGAGCTTTATCACCCTCTTTAATAAAAGCGTACTGCTGAGGATTCCAGATGACATTCCCGGCTTCGCCTTTAATCGCGTCCTGAGGAAGCGCGGCTACAAAGCCTTTATGAGCATTAGCAAAATCAGTTTTGTCAGAAAACGGCAGCTGGCCATATAGGGCTTCGTTTGCTTGCTTAGTGGCAGGCGTCGCTTCTTTAGCCGGGGCTGGCGTGGCAGCAGTCACGGACAGCGTCGTCAGCAGCCCCGCAACGGCCAGGCTTTTGGCTATCAGATTCAATTTCATTAATTCAACCTCTGGATTTTAGTCTGTGTTTTCGGTGATGCAGGCTGCAGTTGCAGCCCGCAAGCAAATTCTGGGAGACATTCGCAAATCGTCAGGTTATTGAAAATAGTTCAACTTACCCAAAATGCAAAAATTAAAAATACTAAGAATCGCGCAACAAATGAAGGCCTGTTACGTTTATTTATGGATTTGGTGTCACTGCCCTACACAAATATCGTCATCATAAACATCCAATACCAGCGCAGCTGTAAACTGTGGCATTTCAAAATATGCTTATTTACTACCCAGCCAACTTTAGTCGATTACTACGGGCAGGGATAGTACCAAATGGGACTATCACTACCTGAAAACATCAGAGGATTGATAGGGTTGCATACAAAGACATCCTTCCTTTACATCGCTATACTGAGGGAGATTAGAAATGATATCAGGTGTCTTATGGAAGCTAGCTTCGAAAACATTCATTCTTATTATCAGTCCCTTAATCTGGAACTTGAGATTGATGGTATCTCTGATAAAGGCGAGCCTCTGATATTTTCAGCCGCCGATAACCTGCGGGTGGAAGAAGGCTTTATTTATTTCACACTTCAAGGTTCAGTGGCTATCTCACATAAGCACAATGACCTTACAATTGGCAACGCTATAGAACTTATGCCAATTGGCTTGATGGAGAGATATTGTCCACATTTGCAGTTCGCATATACATGTATGACACCAGTAAAACTTATTAAAATTTCTTATCAGATTTTTGACGATATTTTTTATCAAAGCCCCGAACATATGCATGTGTTATCAAAAATCCAGACTTATATGACCATCTTTTCGCTCGAGTTGCATGCTGAAAGAAAACAGCTCACCAGCTATCAGACTATAAGACCGATGTTATTCAGGTATCTCTACAGAATGAAAACCTTCCCGGGGGAAACGGAAGGCCTGGCGAGTTTTATTATCCGCCGCACCAAATTATCACGTACCCACGTATTCCGCGTGCTCGCAGACCTGAAGGAAGGAGGCTATATCACCATGAAGAAGGGCAAACTAACCTCAATCAATAAAACTTTGCCGGAAGATTATTGATTCGCTGCTCCCCGAGCACTAAAAGTAATTTTTTCACCATCAGGATGTCGGATGACGTTGCGCTTATCCGACCTACGAATGCAAACAAAACGCCCGCACAATTTTCATCGCGCGGGCGTTTTGTTGAATGGTTGAAGCTGACCGATAAGTCGGGTTCGTTCAACCATACGTCAGGCATCTACAGCGCTGGGGTTGTGTTGTGTCGCAGACTGTAACTTACTTTGTGTGACAGATATAGCGATTAACAAGCAAAAGAAAGGCCGGGACTAAGCGCCCAGCCATTCACCAACAGATTAAACCTGTCAAAGCAGGGTTAACTTTCCTTTCGGCCATACCGGAATTCTTCACGCGCTTCATTCAAGCTCATGATATTAGCTCCACCAGCATAATCATGATCGCCGCTCTGTACTGAATCATTTTCCCAGCCACAGACAGGGCATATTTCGAAACTCCCCTCTCCGCTAATCTCGAATTGTTCACAGCAAAGGCATAACATCTTGGCCTCAAAAATTTGCGATTTATTCATCACGAAAGCCGGGTTTGCCATTGGCTTTACGCCATTCTTTGATTTCTTGAACAATCGCGAGCGGCCCGCTTTTCCCTTCCTCCGGGTAGTACAACAAATCTGAGCCAGAAGGATGCTCGCAAAGCCTTTCAAACTCAGCTACAGCAGCCATATGAGCACTTTCTGAGGGATAGGTATCGTGGTAGATGCCCTCAACAAATGAGAGGAAATCAGCCTCGCTGAAATCAGTAATTTTTTTACCCATTGCCATTTTGTGTTCCTCGGTGAATTTCAATATGACGCTTAGGTGTTGCAACTCCTAAATTATCGACATCATAAACAGCGCCACCATTTTGTATTTCTTCAATATGATGAAGTTCATGCTTGACCCTTAACCCCATTCTTTCCGTTTTCCTAACGTAAGGCGCCCGACCATTCTTCATGGTAGCTAAACTACCCGGATCAAATTGTCTTGATAGTTCAGGGTCTTTGCTCACTTCTTGCCAGAATGCTTCTCTGAAACCATCAAAATTGGAGAAGGTGCGCCCACGCAGTTTATCAGCAATCTGAGACGGAATCGGAGAGCCATTCCCCTGACCCGCATCGGCTAACCATGTGTCTGTAACCTTCTGCCCCTTGCCTGTGACTTGCCCAGGCAGATTACGTAGATAGATGTAAATCGGGTCAAATGTCCCGGCTGGATGTACCAGAATATAATCCCGGAATGAACGTTCTCCCGGTGCAGGTGTTTCCGTTGACCACGGGCTGTTAATTTCGCTTTCAGGGTAAACCAGCACATTCGGAGGGATGTATACGTTATCCTGATTGCCGGTCTTGAAAGGTGAAGCATATCCCGGATCGTCAGGTGTCCAGACGATTGTCGGCTTGTTTGCACCATCTTCCCAAAACTCGTAATTTCCGGTGGTTGTGTTCTTCTGGAGCATACGCACAGGCACTTTGTCTTGTCCGCCTCTGGCGCTGACGTGGAAGCCTTTCGGTCTCATGGTGCCGTACTGGTCAGCCTCCCAGCGAAAGCGAACGCGGGTTGGAACATCTTCTTTATTTCGGGCGGCCTGCTCAAGGCGCATCCTGTCGATATAGTCCTGCTCGCCACTGTTGAGTTTCGGCGAGTAGAACATACCAAACAGAAAAACAGTTGTGGGATTGGGGGCTATCCAGCGACCAGCGGTTGCAAAATTCCCGCCTATTTTCTGCAATGCAGCATATCCAGCTTCGGTTGCTGCGCCTGTCGTAATCCCGGTAGTTGTCGCGGCTCTTGCTGTTGCCATTCCTGCTGTTGCAGCGGCGTTAGTTGTGTCCGGAGAGCTGAAAAGACGCTTATACCACGGGCGATTGTCTTCTGGTGGTGGTGATGGTTCGGCTGTCTTATGTTTCTTTGCCGCCTGAGCGTGTTGAACAGGTTCTTCTATCGGTTGTTCTCCTTGAGGAGTTACACGGTAATAGCCAGCATGACCGAAATTATCAACGGATTCCTGATCAGTTCCTGCGTCAGTGCAGCCTTCACCGCGCAAACAGGATTTTGCAAAAACGGGTAGAGCAGTAAGGGCAGCCTCAGCGGCGGTGGCTTTGTTTACTGTTGGTTCTGAAACATCTAAGGAGTCATTGACCTGCACCGTTCCGAGGGCAATAAGGAAGTTTGAGCCCATTGGGCAATCACAGTGAATAGTCGAACCATCTACGGCGACAGCTTCACTGTTCGTTTGTCGGTGATCCCCTGTAACGATTACGCCAACTTTTCCGCATTTCGGGCAAGGTGTGGTCTTATCGCCAATGTAAAGTTTCCACTTGCCCATAACCGACATACCAGGACGAGCGGCAATACATTGTGCACCTGTAGAGGTTTTATCTCCATGTAGCCCAACATTTTTACCGTGAACAGTGCAGCCCCTGTTAACTGATGCCATAGTGACCGCCTTATTTCAGAAAGTTAACTGGCAACGTTTCCCCGGCATGGACTGCTCTTCTGACGTTTCCTTGCGGACTACTGATGATTTCATCGCCGTTGTCGAGTGAGCTACCGACAAGAGCGGCTGAGTCACCTGAAATATTTCCTACCCCGGTGCTAATCTTCGCGGTAGTACCATCTGGATAACGAACCTCATCCCCCACAAGTGAAATATTTAATCGCACACCCTCCTCAATTTCGATCTGCTGCCCGTTGTATTCACTAAAAACCGTTCCTCCGTCGCGGGTTAAGCTGCCTTCCGTAGCAACCAGATAAGCGGCTGTAACCGGATGGGCAAGGTTGTAGGCGTTTCTTTCAGCGATCAGACCACGGGCTTCTTCGTTCATTTCCGCAAGCTGTTCTGCTGTGAATGGTGACTGGTCAAAGGCTGCCAGCATTTCGGCAGCAAGTTTATTGGTGTACTGTTTCATAAGTCCCTCTACATGTTATACAAACAATCCATTAGGTCATTTTACAAGCAATAACCACATGCGCAACAGGTATTAAACTTAAGTAAAACTGAGTTTCGTGACATTCGGTTAAGCTGACCGATAAGCCGCTTTTTATCATGAAGAGTGTCGTGGACAGTCATTCATTCGTCCCTTGCACAAAGCAAAACGCCCGCACAATTTTCATCGCGCGGGCGTTTCGTTGAATGGTTGAAGCTGACCGATAAGCCGGGTTCTGTCGTGGACAGTCATTCATCTAGGCCAGCAATCGCTCACTGGCTCAAGCAGCCTACCCGGGTTCAGTACGGGCCGTACCTTATGAACCCCTATTTGGCCTTGCTCCGGGTGGAGTTTACCGTGCCGCGAACTGTTACCAGACGCGCGGTGCGCTCTTACCGCACCCTTTCACCCTTACCTGATCCCGCTTGCGCGGGCCATCGGCGGTTTGCTCTCTGTTGCACTGGTCGTGGGTTACCCCCCCAGGCGTTACCTGGCACCCTGCCCTATGGAGCCCGGACTTTCCTCCCCTTCGCCCGTCTCCCCCCGAAAGAGGACGACGACAAAGCGGCGACTGTCTGGTCAGCTTCGGCGCGAAGTATAATGGGTTTGCCTGCCCGTGTCACGCCCGGTCAGCCCGTTATTCGCATCCCCACCGCCACGGTGGCGGCAATGTCCCTGGAGGCACGATAAATGTTCTCAAACGCGTTCTTCAGCGCGTCTTCTAACGTGCCAATGCTGTTCAGCACGCTAAAGACGGCATCGATACCGTACTGATGCACGACGGCCACATCGCTGGTTAGTGACCCTGCTATACCAATAACAGGTTTGTGATACTTCATGGCGACGGCGGCGACGCCCACCGGCACTTTGCCCCGGATGCTCTGGCTGTCCATGCGCCCTTCCCCGGTAACCACAAGCGAACAGTCATGGATATGCTCTTCAAGATTCAGCGCCTCGGTGACAATCTCAATCCCGCTGCGCAGCTCCGCGCCCAAAAACGCCATTAACGCGGCTCCCATGCCACCTGCGGCACCCGCTCCGCAAGCGTGCTTCACGTCTACACGCAGATGCTTTTTGATCACGTTGGCAAAATGATCCAGATTGCGATCCAGTTCAAGGATCATCGCTTCGCTGGCCCCTTTTTGCGGGCCGAAAATTCTGGAGGCTCCGTTTTCACCCACCAGCGGGTTAGTTACGTCGCACGCTACCCTGATCGTGCAGTCCTGCAGGCGCTCGTCCAGCCCCGTCACGTCAATGTTATTCAGACTAAGAAGATGACCACCGCCCGGACCGATCTCTTTGCCTTCAGCATCAGTAAGATTCGCACCCAGCGCCTGAACCATTCCCGCCCCACCGTCGTTGGTGGCACTCCCGCCGATACCAATAATGATATTACGCGCCCCTTTATCCAGCGCACGAAGAATCAGCTCGCCGGTGCCGTAGGAAGTGGTCATTAATGGATTACGCTGTTCAAGGGGAACCAGAGCAAGACCGCTGGCCTCTGCCATCTCGATAAATGCCGTTATGCCGTCGCCGGACATTCCCCAACCTGCAGAGACTGGCGCCCCCAGCGGGCCGGTCACGGTAGCGACCATTTTAGTGCCCTGCGTTGCGCCGATCATGGCATCGACCGTTCCTTCCCCGCCGTCGGCTACCGGGACCGAAATATACTGCGCATCAGGAAATATCTCGCGAAATCCTTTTTCAATAGCCTGGGCCACATCCACCGCCGAGAGGCTTTCTTTATAAGAGTCGGGTGCGATAACGATTTTCATAGTCTGTCCATGCCTGGTCGGGTCTGAGAAAAACCGGGCACCCGGAGGTGCCCGTCTCATTACTTAGCGACTTCAACCTTCGCCAGTTTTTCGTAATAGCAGGCAATCGCACTGTGATCGTCGTTGCCGTGGCCGTCTGCACGCAGGGCCTGCATCATCTCCATAACTGCTGCGGTCAGCGGCAGCTGCGCGCCAACGCCGTGGGAAGTATCCAGCGCGTTCGCCAGATCTTTGATGTGCAGATCGATGCGGAAACCTGGCTTGAAGTTGCGATCCAGCACCATCGGCGCTTTCGCATCCAGCACGGTGCTGCCCGCAAGGCCACCACGGATCGCCTGGAATACCAGCTCAGGGTTCACGCCTGCTTTGGTCGCCAGTACCAGGGCTTCAGACATTGCCGCAATGTTCAGCGCCACAATCACCTGATTTGCCAGCTTGGTCACGTTACCCGCACCAATGTCGCCGGTATGCACCACGGAACTCGCCATCGCCTTCAGCAGATCGTAGTACTTATCGAAAATCGCTTTATCACCACCGACCATCACGGACAACGTGCCATCGACAGCTTTTGGCTCTCCGCCGCTGACCGGTGCATCCAGCATATCGATGCCTTTTGCCTTCAGCGCTTCGCTGATTTCACGGCTCGCCAGCGGTGCGATAGAACTCATATCAATGACCACAGTGCCAGGCTTTGCCCCTTCAATAATGCCGTTTTCACCCAGCGCAACTTCTTTCACGTGCGGAGAGTTTGGCAGCATGGTGATGATCACATCACACTGCTCGGCGATATCCTTCGGCGTTGCCGCCGTTTCTGCACCCGCAGCGATAACCTCAGCAATAACCTCTGCGTTACGGTCGGCAACCACCAGGGAATAACCGGCTTTAATGAGGTTTTTACTCATTGGTTTACCCATGATGCCAAGGCCAATAAAACCAACTTTCAGTGTCATAATTCAGTCTCTCTCTTTAGATGGTGGTTATTTTTTAAAAGAATCTGCAAGTTTCTGGGTAGCAGAGCGGAAGCAACCCAAATCGCTGCCTACGGCAACAAAAGTGGCGCCCCATTCCAGATAGCGGCGGGCATCTGCTTCAACCGGCGCCAGGATCCCCGCTGGTTTGCCGTGCGCTTTGGCACGCGCAAAAATGTGCTTAATACATTGCTGTACTTCCGGATGTGAAGCGTTACCCAGGTGGCCTAATGTGGCAGCCAAATCGCTTGGGCCAACAAAAATACCGTCCACGCCGTCGGTGGCCGCAATGGCATCCACGTTATCCACGCCCTGCTGGCTCTCGATCTGCACCAGGATGGTGATGTTCTGATTCGACTGGTTGAAATAATCCGGCACGGTGCCAAACATATTGGCGCGGTGGGAAACCGACACGCCGCGGATCCCTTCCGGTGGGTAACGAGTAGAAGAGATGGCCAGCGCCGCTTCCGGCTGCGTTTCCACAAACGGGATCAAGAAGTTATAAAACCCGATATCCAGCAGGCGCTTAATGATCACCGGGTCGTTAGTCGGCGCGCGGACCACGGCGGCGCTTTCGCTGCCTTTCAGTGCCATCAGCTGGGGGATGAACGTGGTGACATCGTTCGGCGCATGTTCGCCGTCCAGCACAATCCAGTCGAACCCTGCCAGACCCAGCACTTCGGTGCTGATCGGGTTTGCCAGCGCGGACCAGCAGCCGATTTGCGTCTGCTGCGCCTTCAGGGCGGCCTTGAATTTATTCGGGAATACGTTGTTATTCATCTGCTTTACCTTAAAGTTTTCGTTGCTTACTTCTGCAATTCCAGACGCTTGATGTCACCCACCACGAACAGGTAGCAAATCATCGCCATCAGGGCGGAACAGCCGACAAACACCAGGGCTGCGTTAAAGGAGTGCAGCTCGCTGACCAGATAGCCAATCACCAGCGGCGTCACGATGGAGGCCACGTTACCAAACACATTGAACATCCCGCCGCACAGCCCAACAATCTCTTTTGGTGCCGTATCGGAAATCACCGGCCAGCCCAGCGCGCCAAAACCCTTGCCGAAGAACGCCAGCGCCATCAGGAAAACAACCAGCGTGGTGTTATTGGTGTAATTACAAAGAATGATTGTTGATGCCAGCAGCATACCCAGCACAATCGGCAGCTTACGGGCAAAGGTCAAAGTACGGCCGCGTTTAATCAGATGGTCAGAGAACACGCCGCCCAACACGCCACCTGCAAAACCGCAAAGCGCCGGGATGGAGGCCACCAGGCCCACCTTCAGAATCGACATGCCCTTTTCCTGCACCAGGTAAATCGGGAACCAGGTTAGGAAAAACCAGGTAATCGTATTAATGAAATACTGCCCGAAGAACACGCCGAGCATCATGCGGCTGCTCAGTAATTGCTTGATGTAGTGCAGTTTCGGGCCGCTGTCCGCGCTCTTCTCTTTTTTGTGGTCCATATCCACCACCGCGCCGCCTCTGGAGATGAAATCCAGTTCTTCGCTGGACATACGCGGGTGGTCGGTCGGGTTATGGATTAACTTAGCCCACACGAAGGTCAGCACGAAGCCTATTACGCCCATCACGGTAAAGACGTGCTCCCAGCCCCAGGCAAAAGTCAGCCAGCCAAGTAGCGGAGAGAAAAGCGCCAGCGAGAAATACTGCGCCGAGTTAAAAATCGCGGAAGCGGTGCCGCGCTCCTTCGTCGGGAACCAGGCCGCTACTATACGGGCGTTGGCCGGGAAAGAAGGCGCTTCGGAGAAGCCAAGCATAAAGCGCATGAAGAACATGGAGATACCGGCATAAGCCAGCGGTATCATGCCCACGAATCCCTGCGTAAAGGTAAACAGCGACCAGAAAAACAGGCTCCAGGTGTAGACCTTTTTCGAGCCGAAGCGGTCAAGCAGCCAGCCGCCGGGGATCTGCATCAGCAGATAGGCCCAGCCGAAGGCGGAGAAGATATAGCCGACGGAAATGGCGCTCAGATGCAGCTCTTTGGCAACTTCAGAACCGGCAATGGAAAGCGTGGCACGGTCCGCATAGTTAATGGTCGTCACAATAAAGATAATTAATAATATTAAATATCGGGTGTGATGCCCTTTTTTTGATTCAACGACAGTGTCCAAAATCATTTATACATCCTCTGAGTCGAATACAGCTTGCAAGGATCTGTTATTTATAAGCTGCGACGAAACCAATATATTTTGGATTTATATCGCGGATGGTAATTAGCCTGGTGTTGATAATACGCAATACAGTATAGTCAGCATGAAATAGCCGGGCATTAGGCATCTGCACAATAAACAATTTATAATTGGTTATAAGTTTGAGCACAGGCACATCTTTATGGGGCGCATTGCACAGATTTTCAGATTGCCCTCCTTACGGCGCAGGGGCTGAACAGATTAAGTGATCTCCGTCACATTCTTATTTCTCGCGACCTGACATTCTTTATTCAACAAGTGAGCAAATCACATTTTAAATTATCTAATTAACTTTCAGGTAATATCTGGAGAGTAGTGACAATGTCAAAGATAGAAATTAAAGAACACGCGCCCGCGGCGTTTTATATTAAGGTTCATGAAACCGACAATGTCGCTATTATTGTTAACGACAATGGTTTGAAAGCGGGCACTCAATTCCCGGACGGCCTGACCCTAATTGAACATATCCCGCAGGGGCATAAAGCCGCGCTGGTCGATATCCCGGCCCACGGCGAAATCATCCGTTATGGGGAAGTCATCGGCTATGCGGTGCGTGATATCCCGCAGGGAAGCTGGATCGACGAATCCTTAGTAGAACTCCCGAAAGCTCCGCCGCTGAATACGCTGCCGCTGGCAACGAAAGTACCGGCTCCGCTGCCGCCGCTGGAAGGCTACACCTTTGAGGGTTATCGTAACGCAGACGGCAGCGTGGGTACTAAAAACCTGCTCGGCATCACTACCAGCGTGCACTGCGTGGCGGGCGTCGTGGATTACGTAATCAAAATCATCGAGCGCGATCTGCTGCCGCACTACCCGAACGTTGACGGCGTAGTTGGCCTCAATCATCTGTACGGCTGCGGCGTGGCGATCAACGCCCCGGCAGCGGTTATTCCTATCCGCACTATTCATAACATTGCGCTGAACCCGAACTTTGGCGGCGAAGTGATGGTCATTGGCCTGGGCTGCGAAAAGCTCCAGCCGGAGCGCCTGCTGGAAGGCACCGACGACGTGCAGGCGATTGCCGTAGAAGATGCGAGCATCGTACGGTTGCAGGACGAGCATCACGTTGGCTTTAAATCGATGGTGGACGATATTCTTCAGGTTGCCGAACGCCACCTGCACAAGCTCAACCAGCGCCAGCGTGAAACTTGCCCCGCATCTGAACTGGTTGTCGGGATGCAGTGCGGAGGCAGCGACGCCTTTTCCGGCGTAACGGCCAACCCTGCGGTGGGCTTCGCGTCAGATCTGCTGGTGCGCTGCGGCGCAACGGTTATGTTCTCGGAAGTCACCGAAGTGCGTGACGCCATACATCTGTTAACGCCGCGCGCCATCAACGAAGAGGTGGGCAAACGCCTGTTGGAAGAGATGGCGTGGTACGACAACTATCTGGATATGGGGCAAACCGACCGCAGCGCTAACCCTTCTCCGGGCAACAAAAAAGGCGGCCTGGCAAACGTGGTGGAAAAGGCGCTGGGCTCCATTGCCAAATCCGGCCAGAGCGCAATTGTCGAAGTGTTATCTCCGGGCCAGCGTCCAACCAAGCGCGGGCTGATTTACGCGGCTACGCCAGCCAGCGATTTCGTCTGCGGTACGCAGCAGGTCGCATCAGGCATTACGGTACAGGTCTTTACGACCGGACGCGGTACGCCATACGGCCTGCTGGCAGTGCCGGTGATTAAAATGGCCACTCGCACCGCGCTGGCCAACCGCTGGCACGACCTGATGGATATCAACGCGGGCACCATCGCCACCGGCGAGGCAACCATTGAGGACGTTGGCTGGGAGCTGTTCAGATTTATTCTGGATGTCGCAAGCGGCCGCAAGCAAACCTTCTCGGACCAGTGGGGCTTGCACAACGCGCTGGCAGTATTTAACCCGGCACCGGTCACCTGATGCCCAAAACAAAAGCGGGTAACACCTCGTTACCCGTCTCAAGGCATTAAGGCAGCCTCCCCGACGCGCCGGTGCGGAAAATCACAAACTCTAGCAGCTGCCGATAGGTGTCCAGCGTCAGAATATCTTTCTCGTTCTCAATGCGCGCAATCAGCGTCGCGATCACATCCTTATTCGATAAATTCCTGCCCGACATGAGCAGCTCCAGCACGACGCTTCCCATCCGCTGCGGCGCGTCGCTGGCGTAAAGCTCAGCGATGGACAGCGTGCTGTCAGCGGGCATTTTCATATTATTCCCTCTTAAAGACATCTTTTTCTCCGGATTCAGATATAAGCGTAAAATGCGATAAGTCTTATAACCACAATTTCATCAAGGAAAATCTAGATTAGATCCGTGAGAATTCAAGGGTAAAATTGATATTTAAAACAGGATGACTCATTTGTGTTTATATGTGCCGGATATTTTTAACTTTCGCACAATAATAAATCTTGTTTTTATGAAATTTTAAATTTATTTTTAGCATTTTATGGAAACCTATCCTGATGGTGGATAGATCAATTTTTAATCATCTCAAAAGCCGTTTAATCAAATCAGATAAATCTTAATTATTTGGATTATTGGAAATAGGACGATCGCGGTTTACAGATTTATTAATATCCTTTTGAATGTTATGTGTGTGATGTAAAAAGAAAACATAAAAATGATCGTTTTCAATGCGTTATGGGAAAAATAGCCTACACTGATAAACACGGAATTGATTAAGATGAGAAGTTGCATGATGACTCACGCCCCCCCTTTGGTATTTATAACTCTATGGATTAAGGAGATTAAATCATAATATCTTCACGCCTCGACAACAGGGAGAAGTGGCTATTATCCATGCTTTTTTATTTCTCGGCTTTTTAGGTGAGAAAAAAAATAAACGGGGGAAGTAAATGAAGTGGGAGGTGGTTGATTCAATCGTAAACCCAGAAACCGGGATGATCTTCGCATGTATTCTTACCGCCCGGGAGTTGAAATTCATCATCTGGCATAAAAGCACAAAAGCGTTGTTGCCAGGCGATCAATTAGCTACCAGTAATTTAGGCTTTTTTATTAATGGGAAAACAGCACGGCTCGAGCTGTGTAATATCAGCCCCTTTAACGTCACGCTCTGGGGTACCCTGTTTCGCCAGTCCCGGTGCCCCGGAAACGCAGAGGTGAAGCCTGACCGGTGCGAATATGACGGCGTTTGCCATTTCACCACATGCCCTTATGGCCTGGTGCGAACGCCGCCGTGAGGGTTATTTCTCGCTGTTTTCTAACGCATATTTATAAAGCGCATTTTTCTTCACGCCGTGAATCTCAGCAGCGAGAGCGGCGGCTTTTTTAAGCGGCAGCTCCGTTTGCAGCAGCGCCAGCGTGCGCAGCGCGTCAGCAGGCAAGGCGTCGTCGGTCGGCGCTTTGAAGCCCTCAACAATTAATACCATCTCACCTTTTCGGCGGTTTTCGTCTTCTTTTACCCACGCTGCCAGCTCGCCGATTGGCGCGCCATGAATCGATTCCCATGTTTTAGTCAGCTCGCGGGCCAGAACGACGTAGCGGGATTCACCGAGCACCGCGCAGATATCGTCTAAACTGTCGATCAGGCGATGCGTTGACTCGTAAAAGATCAGCGTACGGGGCTCTTGCTCAATGGCCTTAAGCGCATCGCGGCGTCCTTTCGATTTGGCAGGCAGGAAACCTTCATAGCAGAAGCGATCCGATGGCAGTCCCGCCGCGCTCAGCGCCGCAATGGCGGCACAGGGGCCAGGCAACGGCACGATGCGAATACCGGCTTCACGGCAGGTACGGACAAGATGGTAGCCCGGATCGTTAATCAGCGGCGTTCCGGCATCGGAAACCAGCGCAATACTCTGCCCTTCCTGTAATTTTGCCAGTAGGGTTTCTGATTTTTGTTGCTCATTATGATCATGCAGTGCGAACAGCCGCGCATTAATGGCAAAATGCTGCAGCAGCAAACCGGTATGACGGGTATCCTCAGCGGCAATCAGATCAACGCCTTGCAATACGGCTAACGCCCGCTGTGTAATGTCGCCAAGGTTGCCGATGGGGGTCGGAACGATGTAGAGCGTGCTGGCAGAAATCGCCGCCGATTCGAGTTGTTTCATTGTTTCATCCGTATTGCCGATTTAATATTGAACACTGAGAAGAAAAATTCACTGGATACAGAATGCTACCGTCTAAATTAATTCGTTCTAAAGCCGGGCGCTGTCTGCCTGTGGTACTTGCCGCACTATTTTTCGCCGGCTGTACCACGAAAACGCCAGACCCGTCCGCCGCTCACATGCAGGGCGAAGCCACTGCGGATTCTGCGTATTACCTGCAGCAGATGCAGCAAAGCGCAGATGATAGCAAGACCACATGGCAATTACTCGCCATTCATGCGCTGCTGACCGAAGGCAAGACCCAGCAGGCGGTACAGCTGTATAACCAGCTGCCGAAAGAGATGGATGATACCCAGCGCCATGAGCAGAGCCTGCTGGCTCCAGAGATCAAAATCGCGCTGAAGGATTATGCCGGGGCCAGCGCCCTGCTGGCGAAGCTGGATCCTGCCGGGTTTAACAAAAATCAGCAGGCCCGCTACTATCAGGCCATTATTGATGCCAGCCAGAATCGCCCTTCTCTTGAGCTTCTGCGTGCCTATATCGCACAGGAACCCATGCTGACGGGTAAGGCACACCAGCAGAATATCGACGGCACCTGGCAGGCTCTGTCGGCGCTGACCGCTGCCCAGATGAACAGCATGGTAATTAATGCAGACGAAAACGTGCTGCAGGGCTGGCTGGATCTGCAGCGCGTCTGGAACGACAACCGTAACGATCCCAATATGCTTAAAGCAGGCATCAAAGACTGGCAAACGCGTTATCCGCTAAACCCCGGCGCGAAAACGCTGCCGACTCAGCTGAGTAATATGCAAAATTATCAGCAGGCGTCAGTAGGTAAAATTGCCCTGCTGCTGCCGCTAAACGGCCAGGCGGCCGTCTTCTCCCGCACTATCCAGCAGGGGTTTGAGGCTGCGAAGAATAGTGGCACCGCGCCTGTTTCCGCGCTGAGCGCACCCGCGCAGGCGCCTGATACCGCCACCCCAGCGGCTACCGATCCTGCCACCACCCAGCCGACGGATGATGCTAACGCCGTCGCCAGCCCGTCTGCCGCATCGGTCAGCGATTTAACCAACGAACAGCCTGCCGAACAGCAGCCTGCTGCACAGCCATCACAACCGTCGGTGCAGAGCGCCACCGCGGCTCCGGCCAACCCATCGGCTGAAGTGAAGGTCTATGACACCAGCTCACAGCCGCTGGAGCAGATTCTGGCTCAGGCCCAGCAGGACGGCGCGACGCTGGTAGTCGGCCCGCTGCTTAAAAACAACGTGGAGAAACTTGCCACCAGCACGACATCGTTGAACGTGCTGGCACTGAACCAGCCAGAGGGCGTGCAAAATCGTCCCAACATCTGCTATTTCGCGCTTTCACCGGAAGATGAAGCTCGCGATGCCGCTGATCATATCTGGCAGCAGGGACATCGCGCACCGCTGCTGCTGCTGCCAGGCTCGACGCTGGGTGACCGCGTTGCCAAAGCGTTCAGCACCGAGTGGCAGAAACTGGGCGGCGGTATCGTTCTGCAGCAGAAGTTTGGCGGCGTGGGCGAACTGAAGCGGGGGATTAACAGTGGCTCCGGTATTGCGTTAACCGGCACGCCGGTGGCGGCTTCTGCGCCGCAGCAGGAAGCGGTAACGATTGGCGGCCTGACAATTCCGGCTCCACCAACGGATGCGCAAATCACCGCAGGCTCCGGCGGCCACGTTGATGCCGCCTATATCATCGCTACGCCAGAAGAAATTGCGCTTATCAAGCCAATGATCGCCATGCGCACCGGCAGCCGCAGCAGCGCGCAGCTTTACGCCAGCTCCCGCAGCTCCGGCGGCGTTAACGGCCCGGACTTCCGTCTGGAGATGGACGGCCTGCAGTTTAGCGAAATTCCAATGCTCTCCGGCGGCAACCCGTCGCTGCAGCAGCAGGCATTAAGTGCCGTGCGTAACGACTATTCCCTGGCTCGCCTGTACGCCATGGGCGTGGATGCCTGGTCGCTGGCCAACCACTTCTCCCAGATCCGTCAGGTGCCGGGCTACCAGGTCAGCGGCAATACCGGCACGCTGTCCGCAAGCCAGGACTGCGTCATTAACAGGAAGTTAAATTGGCTGAAATTCTCTCAGGGCCAGATCGTCCCGGCAAACTGAGTCGTCAACAGGCAGGCGCGCACTTTGAGCTTCAGGCGCGCCGCTTTCTTGAGCGCAAAGGACTGCGCTTCATTGCTGCAAACGTCCATCTGCACGGCGGCGAAATCGACCTCATCATGAAACAGCACAAGGTGATTGTGTTTGTCGAAGTGCGCTATCGCCGCAGCAACCACTTTGGTGGCGCGGCTGCCAGCATCACCCGCAGTAAACAACAAAAGCTGCTGCTTGCCGCAAGGAATTGGCTTGCCCGCACGTCCGGCAGCTTTGATACTGTGGATTGCCGTTTCGATGTGGTAGCCTTCACCGGTAATGAAATAGAGTGGTTGACCAACGCGTTTACCGCAGATTTTTAAAGCAACCAGGTAGAACAACGTGCTCGAAAGAATCAAAGTCTGCTTCACGGAAAGTATCCAAACCCAGATTGCCGCCGCGGAAGCTCTGCCAGATGCTATCTCCCGTGCAGCCATGACGCTGGTTCAGTCGCTGCTTAACGGCAATAAAATTCTCTGCTGCGGTAACGGCACGTCTGCAGCCAACGCCCAGCACTTCGCAGCGAGCATGATCAACCGCTTCGAAACCGAGCGGCCGAGTTTACCTGCCATTGCACTGAATGCGGATAACGTGGTCTTAACCGCTATCGCCAACGACCGTTTGCATGATGAAGTGTATGCCAAACAGGTGCGGGCGTTAGGGCAGACGGGCGATGTGCTGCTGGCGATTTCTACCCGCGGCAATAGTCGTGATATCGTCAAAGCGGTTGAAGCTGCCGTGACCCGCGATATGACCATCGTGGCGCTTACCGGCTATGATGGCGGGGAGCTGGCCGGTTTACTAGGACCGCAGGACGTGGAAATCCGCATCCCTTCTCACCGCAGCGCACGCATTCAGGAAATGCATATGCTGACGGTGAACTGTCTATGTGATTTGATTGATAACACGTTATTCCCTCACCAGGATGATTAAGGAGTACAGATGAAGGCCTTTAAGCCACTTGCAGTCCTTATTACCGCGATATTGCTACAAGGTTGTGTTGCTGCCGCAGTTGTCGGCACTGCCGCCGTCGCGACGAAAACCGCAACGGACCCACGCTCCGTCGGCACCCAGGTTGATGATGGTACGCTGGAAGTTCGCGTGAACAGCGCGCTGAACAAAGATGCTCAGATCAAGAAAGATGCGCGCTTCAACGTGACGGCTTATCAGGGTAAAGTGCTGCTGACCGGGCAAACGAAAAACACCGAGCTGGCCTCCCGTGCCAAACAGATCGCGCTGGGCGTAGAAGGCACGACCGAGGTGTATAACGAAATACGTAACATCGCGCCAGTGGGCTTGGGCACGGCATCGTCAGATACCTGGATCACCACTAAAGTTCGCTCGCATCTGCTGTCCAGCGATCAGGTGAAGTCCTCCAACATCAAGGTGACGACTGAAAACGGCGAAGTGTTCCTGCTGGGTCTGCTGACCGAAAGAGAAGGCAAAGCAGCGGCGGATATCGCCAGCCGCGTCAGCGGCGTGAAGCACGTGACCACCGCGTTTACCATTCTGAAGTAAGCATTGCTGATCCGCCCTACCGACACGTAGGGTGGATAAGCGCAGCGTCATCCACCGAAAAGCTCAAATCAAAAACGGCTCAGACACGCCACCGCCACCGCGCTGAAACTCGTAAAGTCCCTGCACTCCCGCAGCTTTGTCATCGCCCTTTCGCGAAGAAACGTCACGAAAATATCGTAAATCGCCATCGCCTCTTCGTATTCGCTTTTGCTGATCGCCAGCAGGAAGATAACGTGCGCGGTTTCGTCACCCCAGCTGATGCCGTGCGGGGCAAGCACGGTATAGACCACGGTTTTGTTGGCCATCAGGCCAAGGGAGTGCGGTAGCGCTATGCCTTCGCCGAGCATGGTGCTGACTATCGCTTCCCGCTCTACAACCGATGGATAAAAGTCATCACTGACGTAGCCTTCCTGCTCCAGCTGCCCGCACAGCTGGCTAAAGAGTTGCTGCTGGGTAACCGGCTCGTCAATGACCAGGAAGTGGCGGGCATCGAAGAACTTTTCCAGCATGTAGGGGCGTGTTCTGTCCACCAGCACCAGCTTGCCCAGCTGTTCAAGCTGATACTCCGTCGGGAACGGCGACATCGCCACGATCGGCTTATCCTTTTCGTGGATGCGCGCGGTGGTAATCACAAAATCCTCTTCAACGCTGCCCAGCAGCTCGTATTCACGCAGGGAAATAATGCGCGTCACCTCGATTTGCGGGTACTTCCGCAGCAGCATCGCCTGAATCATGCGTACCGTAGAGTTGCCCGTATCGCACACCAGCAGCGCACGCGGATGTCGCTGGTAGCCGATGTTGTAGTGCCTCTCCAGCCCCACGCCGATATGCAGCACCAGAAAACCAATTTCGTTTTCGCTGATGGCATAGGGCGTGTATTTGCCCCAGCTCGACACCGCGGCCAGCGTCATGTCATAGGCCATCGGGTAGTGCTGCTTGATGTTGGACAGCAGCGGATTAGGAATATTGATCTGATAGCGCACGCGGGTAATCATCGTTTTGATGTGCGTGAGCAGGTCGGCATGCAGCTGGGTATCAGCCAGCATGTTGTAGTTATAGTGGGTGTTGATGTAGCGCAGGATATAATTTACCAGCGCTTCGTCATCGTCGGCGCTGATGGCGCTCGGCGCCACATCCTGCACCTGCCGCGCCGCAATATGTACCTGAAGCCACTGCTCTTCCGCTTCGGACAGCGCTTTACCCGCCAGCTGCCGCAGCAGGTCAGCTATCTGCCGCGCGGCCGCCCGGACGTCATCCTCCACGTTATCGGCGGTAAACTCTGCAAGCGGGTAGCCTTCGCTGATGCGGCGCACCGCCACCGCGCAGTACAGGCGGATAAACCGCTCCCCTTCGTCCGTCAGGCGAATGCGACAACGGGTGAAGCAGTCATGCAGCTCCGTCGCAAGCAGTGCCGGGACGCCAGCATTGAGCGCCTCTTCGGTGAGTAATGGGTTATCGCCGTCTTCCTGCTGCAGCTCCCAGAGCAGGTCCGTCAGGCAGGCGCGCATTGCCGTTTCGCTGCCAAACAGCTTCATGCCGTGGCGCGGACGCGTTTCAATGGTCAGATTATAGCGGGCCAGCCACTCGCGCACTTCGGCCATATCGCTTTGCAGGGTCGCCCGGCTGACAAACCACTCGTCCGCCAGATCTTCCAGCTTCAAAGAAAAGGCCGAGGTCAGAAAGCGGACGATGAGGTAGTGAACCCGCTCAGGCGAGGTTCGGGGAATACGTAGCTGCCGTGATGGTTGTTGTACCAGCGCCTCATAACGTTCGGCATCTTCGATAATCAGCTGATAGCCTTCGCCGCGGGCAAGGGTAAACTGCGCACCATGCCCGGCGAGCAGCGTATTCAGCGCCGTGATATCAGTCCGTACCGTGCGGGTGGAAACTGACAGACGCCGCGCCAGTTCGTCCTGGGGCAGCGTCTCGGTTTGTAGCATCTCAAACAGCTGGGACAGGCGAAGGTTGGGGAATCGCAATGCAGTTTCCTTTTCTTAAACGGGTGCACGGGCGGCCCGGCAAAGCTATTTCACGGGGGAGAACACCAGCTGTGAAGGGCTTCCGACCGCCACGTAATCGTCAATAAACGACAGCTTGCCGTCCGGCTTCGCCACGCTGAAACGCGTGATATTGTCGCTTCTCTGATTCATAGCGTAGAGATAATTGCCGCTGCTATCGAGTGTAAGCGTGCGGGGGTAGTCGCCACGCGTCCAGATATCGCCCTGATGGGTCAGGGTACCGTTAGCCGACACGGTAAAGTGTGCGATGCTGTTATGCAGGCGATTCGCCACGTACAGCTGCTTTCCATCGTGACTCAGGACAAGGCCCGCCGCGAAACTGGTGCCCTTATAACCCTTTGGCAGCGCAGAGATCGTTTTGCCTTCGGTTAAGGTGCCCTTAGCCGTATCGAGCTGATAATGGGTAAGCGTCGAGGACTCTTCGTTGATCAGCCACAGACCGTCGCCATCTGGCGTAAACACAAAATGGCGTGGCCCGGCACCTTTGGAAGAAGCGGCAATAAACGGCGGATCGTTTGGCGTCAGCCTGCCGGTTGCATCATCGAAACGATACTGATAGATCCGATCGAGTCCCAGATCGGTAGAAAAGACAAACTTACCGCTCGGATCGGCGGAGATCATATGCGCATGCGGCCCGTTATGATCGCTGGCCGCAAAACTGCCTTCAACGGCGGCTTCCGGCTTCGCCGCGCCCGGCTGGCCTTCATCCTGTTTCGTGTCCGTGGCTTCACCCAGGCTACCGTCCTGTTTAATCGGCAGCACGGCAATGGTGCCGCTGACATAATTGGCGACCAGCAGATGGCGTCCGCTCGGTGTCAGAGACAAATAAACCGGCCCGTCACCGCCAGAAGCAACCTGGTTTAATTCAGTCAAATCTCCATCTTCGCCAATGCGCAGAGCAGCAACCACGCCATTCTCCGCCTCGCTCGCCACGTACAGCGTTTTGCCCTCTTCAGAGGCGGTGAGCTGAGCGGCATTCGGCAGCTGATTCACCAACGTTTTATTGCTGAGCGCGCCGGTTTTCGTATCCACCTGAAAGCGATAAACGCCCTCTCCGTTCGGGTTGTAAGTCCCTACCCATGCGAACTGCGGCTGGGCCGCTGCCGTCCCGGCCACCATAGCAAATGATGCGATAAGCAGATTACGTGTTGCAGGCATTGGAGATCCTCGATGTTGGTTTAATGGTAGATGGCACTGCGCTTACCCACCCCACGATCGCCCGCCAGGCAGATAAGAGCATCATCATCCGCCGTTGCGTTTTAACCAACCAGCTTCTTAGTCATTTCCAGCAGAGTAGCAACATCGTGCGGACGGGTGTTACCGCTCGCCTTATCAATGATAGAGCTGTAGATGTGCGGGATAACTTTGCTGACGCCCGCATCCAGCGCGATCTTGAGGATTTCTTCGTAGTTTTCCAGATCGATCCCGCCCGTTGGCTCGAGCCAGAAATCGTGTTTTGCACAGGCCTCCGCTACCGCCCGGAACTCATCACGGCATTCCAGACCGCCCATCGGGAAGTACTTAATGGAGCTGCCGCCCATATCTTTCAGCAACTTGATGGCGGTTTCAACCGGTACAATGCCGTCCGGCGCTTTCGAACTAAGCGGCCCGGTGGAGATTTTTACCCTGCCAACGGTGCCGGTCGGGGAGACAAGTCCGTTTACTACGGATTCATTTTGCCCAAGCAGCGCGCGTGACATCCCCACGCCAGTAAAGACCTGGTTAACGTGCTGCGGCTGAACCTGACGGGAGATTTCGCTAACCATCGCCGACTGATTCGGATCGCCAGCGCCAAGGCCCACGGAAAGCGCGTTATCGATAAGCGCCGCATAATCGCGCATATCCGCCACCGCACTATCAACGTCCGGATAATTTTTGGATAGCACACCCACCAGCACATGCCCTTCGGCCGCATCATAAATCTCTTTGGCATTCTCTTTAGAGCCAGCCAGTACATTCAGGCAAACGCGATCGCGGTAAAAGTTAGGGGTTAGTTTCATGCCTGATTCTCCTGGCTGGTATTCGCTTTAATGCACTGATAAATAATGTCTAACTGCTGCGGGCTGACGCTGCGTACGTCGGCTTCAATAATGCCTTCGTTCGCCTTGTAGCCGCGGAAGAAAATGGCGTACTCACCCTGTTTAAGGACGCTGACCAGCTCGCCCGTTGAAATACCAATCGCGGCTTCGTCGAACTTAATTTCCGTGCGGGCGATATCGCGGCCTGCGGCATCCCACACCACGCGGGCGCTCACGCCGTTCAGTGTATTAAGGCTGCCGATAAACGGCGTCATTTTCTGCACCATCTCTTCGCCGCTCTCTTTGGGCGCGGTGAGGTAGTGCTCAATAGCGCAGGTCAGGCCAAGAATACCTTCTTTGCCCACCTTCATGGCGCGACCTATCCCACCAGTTTGCAGCTTCACCCACTCGACGTACTGCTGCCTGCCGATAACCAGACCGCTGGTTGGCCCTTCAATTGCTTTCGCACCGCTGTAGATCACCAGATCTGCGCCCGCGCGGTAATAGCACTGCAAATCCTCTTCCGCCGCCGCGTCGACAATCAGCGGCAGATTATGCTTGCGGGCAACCACAACGGCCTGCTCCACGCTGAGCATGCTTTTCTGCACTGAGTGGTGTGATTTGATATACAGGATGGCCGCCGTGTGCGGGGAAATCGCCGCCGCCAGCTGGTCCGCCGAACATTCGTTGGCGTAACCCGCTTCGACAATTTTGCCGCCGCCCAGGTTAACCATGGTGCCGACCGGTGCGCCAAAGTTCACGTTGTGGCCTTTTGGCAGCACGATTTCGTTATTTTCCAGCTTACTGCCATGCAGATTTTCGATCTGCCACTGATTATCTTTCACCAGCACCGCCGCAACGGACTGGGCGATCCCGGCAGAGGCGCAGGAGACAACGGTCGCCGCTTCCACATCCAGCAGCTTCGCGATGTACTCGCCGGTTTTGTTGACCAGATCTTTCATTTCAAAATAGTGATTCATGCCGTTGGTGACGGCTTCCACCACCTCCGGACGCGGGGTCGAAACGCCCAGTGCGGTCATACGCCCGGATGCATTAATCACCTGTTTTAAATTATATTTCTCATAGACTGAAGGCATGTTCTTTTCCTTATTCGCAATCAAACCACTTACCGCCGCGGACGGCGGCAAGGGCCACGAGCAGCCGATCGCCGGTGAGCGTCTGCTGTTCAGAATCGGTGAACAGCGTCGGCTGGCGCTTAAGTTCAAAAATAGTCAGATCGCCGTCCAGGCCAACCACTAACCGGCCTTTATGCTGCAGCCGCAGGCCGTCCGCCGCATGAGCGGTAACGCAGTCAATCACCTGCGGCAGGGAAAGGCCGATGGAGAGGAATTTGGACATCACCGCGCCCAGGCTGTGTACCGGGCCGTTTATGCGGTTGCGACAGTAGATATCGGAGCTGATGGTGTGCGGCAGAATGCCCTGGCCGATGGCGATTTTCGCCACTTCAAAGCTGAAGCTGGCCGTGCCGTGACCCACGTCCAGACGTACGCCGCAAGCAATGGCTTTGGCAACGGAAGCGCGCAGTTCACCCGCAGGGTTCAGGATGCGGTTCGGCTTGCCGTTGTAGCAGTGGGTAATAATATCGCCGCTGGAGAGCAGCTCGGTAATTTCGTCCAGGTCCGGCGGGTTGTTGCCGATGTGCACCATCATCGGCAGGTCGCCGTTTTCACGCTGGATTTCTTTGGCACGCTCAAGAGGTTTGATGCCGTTAGCGCCGACCACGCTGCTGCTCATGCGCGCTTTAATACCGACGATAAAACCTGGGTGGCGCTTCACCGCGTCACGCACGGCAACTTTGTCGATGTTCGCCATGTCAGACAGCTCGTTCTGGGCAATCAGACCAACGCGAGAGATGTTCAGCAAGGCGTAAACGTCAGTCTGTGCTTTGCGGGTCAGCTCGTAAAACTCATCAATGTCATCCGCGCCGGTACTGCCCGCATCGACCACGGTAGTGACGCCGGTCGCGACGCCAACGCTGTCAGGATCGTCATGATAAATCGGGGATTTGGAGTAGCAGTGGACGTGGGAATCAATCCAGCCTGCGCTGACGTAATACTCGCCGCTAAGCTGGCGCTCCTCGCGTGCCTCGCCAGTCACCTCGCCCAGGGCCGCAATCTTGCCGTCCTTCAGCGCAATGTCGATAACCGTATCGTCCACCAGGCGGGCCTGACGCAGGATTAAGTCGAACATGGTTTTCTCCTTTATGGGCGGATGGCACAGGCCGCCATCCGCCGCTGTGTTACAGCGCGACCGGGAAGATCGCACCCAGGATCATCGCGCCCAGAATTGCGCCGCCGGTAATAGGCTTGCCCCAGAGGTAGAACAGCAGGGAGCCCACCAGCGAACCGATGCCGATAGGAATAGAAGCGGTCATTGCGCTGAGGATAATCAACGGCCCAAGGAAGCGGCCAGAAGCGTTACCCGCCCCCATCATCACGTCCGCCCCGTAGGTGGAGTCGCTCTGATTGATGGTGAACTTACGCGCCAGAATAATGATGTAGCCAACGGCCAGGCCAAGCACCAGTCCTGTGACCAGCGATGCCCCGAAGTTAGCCACCGGGAAGACAAAGCCTGCACCCAGCAGCAGCGCCGGAACGCCAAGGCCAATACCGGTCTGAATGGCCCCACCGATATCCAGAATCCCCACCAGCGAACCTTCGATGATGCGGGCAAACAGGAAGCTTGCACCAAATGCAGCGACCGCACCGTAAGCCCCGGTATCAATCCCCGCACGCAGCATGGAAACGAAGGCTACTTCGTTAAAGGCACCAATGCCGTACAGGTAGTACATGTGTGTCCCGGCGAACACGCCGGAAGAAAGCAGGCCAACAAAAATCGGGAACGACCAGTCGGCATACCAGAACCCTTTATTCTCTTCCATTGCAGGCTCCTTATTTTCCGCTCATTGAGTTATGGATCAGATCCAGCCAGTTCGGCACGGTCAGATGGAAGGATTCGATCATCTTCATGTCGAAGCCGCGGAAGAATGCGCTCAGGACGAACAGGGCGACAATCGCGCTCATCATCACTTTGGTGACGCGGTTCCAGCCGCTCTCTTCCACGCCTTTACCAATCAGGATCCCCAGCACCAGGCCCGGTACGGCGTTGCCCATGATCAGCTGCGCGCAGCCGCCGAAGATGGTCGCCCAGAAGCCAGATTTTTTACCGGCATCAATCGCCGCCAGCCAGAAAATAACCGGCATCACGGTGTTCACCAGCAGGTTTGCGGCAGGCACCAGCACCTTAACGGCGGTAACCTGAAGTGCTTCTGGCACGGCGGAGGCGGTAGAGTTAAGGAAAGCGACCACGAACATGCCAATCAAGCCGCAGGCGATGGCCATCTTTTTCGGGTCGTGCAGGGTTTCGGCGACGTTGCGATTTTTGATCATCAGCGCGGCGGCACCCCAGTTCGGGATAATGCGGTGGTCAACGTCCTGCGTGAAGGCACCCGCTGCAACAGAGGAGGCCCAGGCGTTGAAGAAGAAACCTAAACCAAAGGAGAAATGCGAAGCCGGGTCACCTTCACAGGAGTTCAGTTCGCCGAGCGTACGAAATGCCCCCATGCCCTGGGATGTTGGCGCATGAAACATTCGGGCAGCCCCGGCGCCAACACCCACGCCGACCAGGCCGCCGATGATGAGCGATTTTATTAATATTATTAAGAACATCAGTCTGTCCTTTCTGTGTGTTGTTATTGTGCGACGAAATCCACTTTGTCGAGATTAATGGCCGTCACGTTGACGGTGACGTCCAGCTCCACGCTGAACGTGCGTCGTTCACGCTTCAGAAAGAAGAATAAAAAGGCCTCTTTCTTAACCTGTACCCGCGCCTGAACAACCTGCACATCCTGTGGCTCAATACGCAGTAAAATACGGGGTGACGACTTGAGCACCGTACCCTGCACGTGGTTCAGGGCGTCGGCAAAGGCTTTAGCTTTACTGTCGCCGCGCCCGCTCACTCTCACTTTTTCGGAGAAGTGTTCTTTCATACTCAGCTGCCGTGCTTCTTGTTCCAGGCCTGGACCAGGCGCTCGCCCAGCTCTTCTTTATCCATAAAGCCAAAGCCCAGCACGTTGTTGCCTTCGTTAATTGCCGTCACGCCTTCCTCAACGGAGCGCATGCCGTATTTTGCTTTGTAGCCGTGTTTGGTCTGCGCGGTAATTGCGCCCGCACCGCCGCTGCCGCAGAAGGAGATGCCGAAGCTGGCGTTCTCGGCTTTCATCACGTCGCCCAGCTTCATGTCGGCGGCCATACCAGGGATCACCACTGCACGGCCACCCGCTTTTTCGATCCCTGCCGCAACTTTCTGGCCTTTGCCCAGACGATCGCCAATCACTACGGTAATTTGTTCCATGTGTGTCTCCTGATTATTCAAAGATTGTCTTTAGCGACTTCAAAATGCACCGACAGCAGCCACGCCTCTTCCGCCGGTAAATTGCCAAACAGATCCACCACCTCTCTGGCCATTGCCAGCGAGTCGGGGGAGATCTCATCGAACAGCTCCTCTTCCACCTCCGGCAGCGGCTCACCGGTTAAAGACCGATGGACCATGGCACGAACGTGGGACTCGAGCATCTGCTCCTGCACCTCGTTCGGCGTGATATTTCTTGTCTGATATAGCGCGCTGATAAACGCCAGCACGTTTTCCGTCATCTGCGTGGCATCACGACTTTCAGCTTCACCAACCTTTACCGCTCCGTTATTCACACCAGGTACCTCATTCGCTGCTATGGCTCTAAGGTATCGACGGGGGTTATTGGTTTGTAGCGAGTTGTTTTCCACTTCGAAGTGGAAATCCCACCCTCGACAGTGATCTATTCCACATAAAATGCAGGGATCACGATAATCCGCTGGTTTTGTGTGATTCAGGTCACGTGATTAACAGGTGAAATAGATCAATGGCAGTGATGTTTTTTGCGTGAAAGTGTGACGTGGGTGGATTTTTGAGTCGGTGATTGGAAAGGCTTATGGTGAACACCCGCCGGATGACGCTGCGCTTATCCGGCCTACAAAACCGTCCGTGCCGTAAGGTCGTTGCCGTAGGGTCGTTGTCGTAGCTACCGTCTTGAACGTCAAGCGGTAGCTGCATAATTTTCATCCCATGGCAGGCGTGTTTTCAGCACCCCGAAGCACATGTGCACCAGCTTGCGCATTACTGCACCCAGCGCCGCCTTCTTTGCCTTCCCTCTCGCTATCAGCCTTTCGTATATCTCTTTCGCCGGTTTATTCCACCGGCTGGCGCTCATTGCCGCCACATACAGCTTCGCTCTTATCCCCGACGGCCCTGTTTTCGACATGTGAGGACGCCCACGCACCGAGCTTCCCGACGTTTTTTCCACCGGTGTGATGCCCAGATACGCCGCCACCTGCGAGGCACTTCTGAACGCGCCGTCTTTCAGGATAGCCAGCATTTCCCGGCCTACCTGATCCTTTACACCCTTAATCGATTTCAGCAGATCAAGATCTGCTTTCAGCCCCGGATCGTTGTCCGTGTGGTCTGTAATGAGCCTTTCTATCCGCTCCAGCTCGTCGCTCAACCAGCTGTGAGTCCGCTGGAGCGAGGTGATAACTTCCCGCGGCGTGGCCGTGGAGTGGGCTTTTTCCAGCCGGTTTGCCGTCCGCTGAACGTCTTCTTTCAGCGCATCGCGCTGACGCAGGAGTGCCCTGAGCTTGCGAACTTCAGGCGATGGAGGCACCCAGGGTTCCGGGTGTTTCAGCTCGCCGTAACAGGCCAGAACGAAGGCATCAACCCTGTCGTTTTTGGTGAGGATATTCATCCCACAGGCAAATTCGCGCACGCGGTGGGGATTGGCCATACAGACCTTAACACCGGCATCATGAAGACCGTATGCCAGGTTCTCGTGATAGATACCGGTCGCTTCCAGTACCACGGTGACGCTATCAGACGGGCACTTCTGAGCGTCGAGCCAGTCCGTGACCCTACGGGCCACGCCGGGTTCATTGGTGAAAACCTTGTGCTTTTTCTTGCCTTTAACACCAGCAGCAAGCAGACAGATATCGATTTTATTTTTACTGACATCAACACCGAGAGTGAACATATTTTGTCTCCTTTCACCTGAGCCAACACGTCATTCCAGCCTTGTACATACGAAGTCAGAGCTTCTGGTTACCGTTCGGATTTTGAGTGACGTGAAAGGTGAAACGGAGGGCTTAAGCTACAAAGAAAGATCGGCGTCTTCAGGGTGGATACAAGCTTCCTCCGTTTCGTGTAACCGGTAGCTAACCAGCTACCGGTTCAAGATACAAGGGTGGATAAGCGCCAGCGCCATCCACCGAAATCAGCGAGCTTCGCTTCACTGCCTGACGCATAAAGCCCGGAGAGAATGACATCACGACAGCAGATGTTTACTATCATCTACCCTGGCACTCTCCCTAACCCAATGAGCTCTCTCCATGAAAATCGACGCAGAAATCACCTTCCGTAAGCTTGAGATTTTTATGGCGTTTATGGAGAAGGGAAATATTGCCCGCACGGCGGATGCGCTGGGGATCAGCGGCGTGAGCGTTCACCGCGCGCTGCATACGCTTGAAGAAGGCGTGCGCTGCCCGCTGTTTATCCACAAGGGGCGCAACCTTGTGCCCTTGCCTTCCGCCGTTACGCTTCTGGAATACAGCAAAGAAGCCGTTACGCTTCTGGAATACAGCAAAGAAGCCGTTGCACTTATGGAGCGTGGTATTCAGGAAACTCGCCAGGCGGCGGGCATAGGCCAGGGGCGGTTGCGCATCGGCACACTTTATTCACTGACTCTGGAAACCGTGCCGCGTCTGATCATGGGCATGAAGATCCGCCGCCCCGAGCTGGAGCTTGATCTGACGATGGGGTCGAACGATCTGCTAGTGAATATGCTGGAAGACGGCGTGCTGGATGCGATCCTCATCTCGGTATCAGAAATCGAGCTCGATCCGGGACTCGAAACGCTGCCGCTATTCCAGGATAACATTTTTCTTGCCGCTCCGGCCTCCTACCCGTTAGATACCAGCAAGCTTGCCGATCTTCACGACTTCCACGACCAGAAATTTGTTTCGCTGGCGGAAGGGTTCGCCACCTATAACGGCTTCCAGGAAGCGTTTCATATTGCTGGTTTTGAGCCGCAGATCGTCACGCAGGTGAACGATATTTTCTCGATGCTGAGCCTGGTGCAGGCGGGCGTGGGCCTGTCTTTGGTGCCGGGGCGCATGAAGAAGGTATACGAGAATTCGATCCAGCTGTGTGAGCTTGCCGAGCCGTACCAGATGAAGCAGCAGATCGCGATAGTCTTCGCCCGCAACCGCGAGCTGGACCCGAACCTGCTGGCGCTGGCCGCCGAAGGGCGCATGTACGCCCGAACGTTTGCCGATACCCCTAACGCGCCGCTTTAAAGTCTGGTGTGCGACAGATTGCCAGCGCTTGCCCGATGGCAGGCCAAAGTGACATCATGGCTTAACAAGTTTAATATCATTGGTGACACCAGAGATATCATCGGGAGATCATTATGACGACGACACTGCGCCAGACCACGACTCTGCGGATCGACCAGGAAATGAAAGACCGGTTGAAAACCCTGGCAGACGACCGCCACAGCTCTGCGCATGCTCTGATGCTGGAAGCCATCGTTGAATATGTCGAACGAGAAGAGAAGCGTAGCCGGTACCGCAAAGAAGCCGAGGCTGCCTGGCTGGCCTATCAGGAAACGGGCCAACATATTACGGCCGAGGAGACGATAACCTGGCTGGAGTCGTGGGGAACAAACGCTGAGCAGGATGCTCCGGCATGCCACAAGTAATTGTTTCCGAAAGCGCCCGCCAGGATTTACAACGTTTGCAGGAATTCCTGAAAGCTAAAAACGTGCTGGCAGCGAAGAAAGCCGCTGAGATACTGATCCGTGGCATTCGACAGTTACAATCGATGCCCAAAATTGGGCGGCCCGTAGCCAATCTCCCGCTGGAATATCAAGAACTGATTATCGAATTCGGCAGCAGCGGATATGTCATGCTCTATCGCTACGACGAGCTAACCGACAACATTGTGATCCTGAAGATAAAGCATCAGAAAGAAGCCGGATATCAGCAGCCTTAGCCTCTTCCCCTAACGCGCCGCTTTAACCCGTTGCGCCAGGCGGGCGATGGTGCTCACACTGTTGTTTTCACGGCACAACGTATCGCCTTCACGGAACGCCTGACGGGTTAAGCCCGTGAGCACGCTGCCCGGCGGCATTTCGATTGCCAGGCGCACGTCGCGCTCGTTGGCGGCGACCATCGCATCGCGCCAGCGCACGGTTCGCGACATGTTCAGTGCTAAATCATCGGCAATACGTTCCGGCTGCCAGAGCACGCGCCCTGTGCTGCCGCTGAGGTAAGCACTGCGCGGGCGGTTTAGCGTCACGTCCGCAAACGCCTGCTGAAGTTTCAGAGCAGGTTCACTCAACAATTCACAATGCGAAGGAACGCTGACCGCCAGCCGTTTCGCCTTCTGCGCACCTTTAGCCAGGGCTTTCTGCGCCACGCTCGCCATATCTTCATCACGACCAGCAATCACAATCTGCTGCTCGGCATTGATATTGGCAATATAGGTGCTGCTGCCTTCCACAAGCTTTTCGACCTGGCTGAGCTGTAAACCTGTGATAGCGGTCAGCCCATAGCCGTGCGGGTAAGCCTGCTCCATCAGGTCACCGCGCAGGGCCACCAGACGCAGCGCGTCCTCGAACCCTAACGCTCCGGCCACCACCGCCGCGGGGAAAGCGCCAATGGATAATCCGGCGACCATATCCGGTACCACGTCGTTGCGCTCAAGCTCCTCCGCCCAGGCCACGCCCGCAATCAGCAGACAGAGCTGCACGGCGCGGGTATGTTTCAGGGCATCGGGGGAATCTAAAGAATCTGTTTCGTCGCCAAGAACGGCGCGAACTCGCGACAGAATGTCGCTGTCATGCGGTAACTGCTGCAACATGCCTGCACGCTGCGTTCCCTGTCCGGGAAAGGTAAAGAGGATTTTCATGCTTCTCCCTCAAACGCCCACGGATCGCTGACTAACTGCGGGCCGCTGCTGGTTTTCAGCAAAACTCGCCCTTCCCGCAGCCACTCGGCCAGCGCAAAAGCGCCCCGTGGGGTTTCAATTTGCGTATCGGCGCGGCACAAAAGCCTGCCGATAAACTGCTGCCATTCCGCCAGCGCAACGCGGTCAACGCGATGCGGACAGCGAATCAGCAGGTCGAGATCGCTGTCCGCATGTAGCACCGGTACTTCCGTTGCCAGCGCGTAGCCAACGCTACCGGTTACCCCCCAGGTCCAGGGCCACTCACGCAGTACGAGCTGGATGGCACCCTGTACCGGAGGCATTGAGACAAATGGGGAGTTGACCAACACGTCGTGGGAGGCGAGCGCTTCTGGTGAAACAATGCGTTTCACCTTTGCTGCATTGACCCAGCCACCTGCGCGCTGATCGCGGCGCATTCCTCGAACGCCTACCGGAATGCGCCCTTCACGGTTCACATCACGCCTCACCACCACCGGCAGCGCCGGGCGCCACTGGCCAGCTACCCATGCTTCGCTGATACCTTCGAGCGCATCGCGATCGGCAAGCCAGAGTAAATCGTGTGGGCGTGGTATGGTCATGAATTACATTCCTGAAGTCAGCGAGATAAACAGCGGTAGCGACAGGATAGAGAGCACGGAGCTTAGCAGCAACACTGCTTCTGCATCCGGGGACTGCACGCCGAAGCGGTTACCGAAGACCACACCGAAGAAGCCAGCGGACAGCGCAATCATCAGGATAGCGGTGACGGCAACCGGACCGGTCAGGCCGAGCGCCAGCACGATGCCCCAGGCGATGAACGGCTGAATCAGCAGCTTGGTGATGGTGGCGAAACAAACCATGGTGTTAATTTTCAGCTTACGAGCGGAAAGGATCACACCGGTCAGGAACAGCGCCGCAGCCGTTGCGGACAGGCCAAGCGGTTTGATAGACGACAGCAGCAGGTCCGGCATGCGGATACCAATTGCCGACAGCACCACGCCCAGCAGCGGACCCCAAACGATAGGTTTTTTCAGTGAACGCCACATCAGCACCGGCAGCATCGAAAGGGTTGAACCCGTAGCTTCGCCAGCGGCAAGCGCTTTTTCACGCTCGAGGATCATGAGGCAAAACGGCGTCATCAGTACGGAACCACACGCAATAGAAACCGCAACGGACAGTGATGTTGCAGAACCTTCACCCAGCACGCTACCCAGAATCGGCAGGCCAAGGGCCGCGTAGTTAGGCAGCGCCACGGTCAGCGTCAGTACTGCCGCATCCTGAGGAGATTTTTTAAAGACTTTGGTTGCTGTGAAATAGATTGCCGCGTAGGTCACCCACATGGCCAACACCAGCACCACAATCAGCGGTGACTGTTTAACAATCCCTTCCCACGGTGTCTGCACCGTTGCGCTGAACAGAGCTGCAGGCAGGGCAAAATCCATTACGAAGATATTGAGCAGAGACACATTTTTGTTGTCGACCATTTTCGCTTTACCCGCGAAAAAGCCCAGCAGCATAATGACGAAAATCGGAGCAAGAGCATGAACAATTACGTAAGTCATAACTTCACCTGTAGTTGAAAAAGAGTTCCAGCACTGGTGCGATGATTATTTTTTCAGACGATGTTTTTTTATCGGGCACGTCGGGCGTGCCCATCTTCCGTCTGGCAGGTCTGTCTTCAGTGCTTACCAGCTTGCACGCATACGTTCACGAACAAGGGCTGAGCTATGGCGATTCTTAGCATGCAGCCTGTTTTTCAGGGTGTTATCTGTGCGAGCTTCGCGAACGGCCATCACCAGCGCGGCGTTCACTTTGTTGAGATCGTCTGCTTCTGGCGCCTGCGGATTAGCAATATCCAGCAGGTTTGAAAGCAGGCCGAGGGTTTCGTAGTTGCTGATGTCGTAGGCCATTGGCGGAATAGTCGCCGCCAGCTTTTCCAGCGCATCAACGGTACGCAGCGTGATACGGGCCGCAGACTCTTTACCCATCGCGTGGATCATCACGCCGGAGTCATTAAAGGCGATTAGGCGGTTTGCCTGGTAGCCGTGGGCCAGAAACGCCCCGGACATTGCCTTACCAACAATCAACCCCACAACCGGGTGCCCTGCCAGGCGAGCATTGGCGTAAGCCCCTGCGGCACCGGCCAGCGCCTGGTGAATACCGAAGCCTTCTTCACGGCGACCGTAGGCCTGGCTCGGCACGTCGATGACTGCGACAATGGCGCGCTTCTCGGCTTTGTCCGCGTCTTCCGCGATGGTTTCGCTGACAACTTTCGCCAGCGTCCAGCCTTCAAGCAGGCCTACTTCACCGCCAGCGGCACGTGGGTAATGGTTATTTTCGTCAGGGACTACCGCGATAAAACGCGCGGCCTTACCTTCAACTTCGCCATCAGCGACCTGTACGGACGGGCACAGACCGGGCATGCGCGCAGCACCCGCGGTCAGCTTGTCCAACCAGACGGCGGCGCGATTCAGTTTCTGGCTCATTACTGTTTCTCCCCAAAAAGCTGTTTGATCTGTTCGGCATCGGCCTGCTTGCTGGTGTCGAAGTTAGCCAGGCGATCCAGATACCAGGCGTAGTTATCGGTGCGGTGCTTAGCGGGAACGCCTTTTGCAATAGCGTCGTTAACCGCCTGCTTAACCGCGTTCACCCCGTCGCCGACCAGTGCATCTACCAGGCCACTCTGGTAGCGGACTTCACCACCGGTCATGCTCCAGATGAACGGACGGTCGCGGGAATCGTATTCGTCGATACCGGCTTCCTGTTCGATAACCTGCGGGCCATTCAAGCCAAGACGAGCTTCGCGGGTCACAATCAGATAGCTACACAGAGCTGCGGCGATGGACATCCCACCGAAGCAGCCGACGGTCCCAGCAATCACGCCAACAACGGGGGTGTAGCGGCGCAGATCAACAATCGCGGCGTGGATATCAGCAATTGCCGCCAGGCCAAGGTTGGCTTCCTGAAGGCGCACACCGCCGGTTTCAAGGCAAAGAACAGCCTGGGTCGGAATGCCGTTGCGGTTGTCTTCTGCCGCCAGCTCGAGGGCCGCCGCCATTTTCGCACCGGACACCTCGCCCATGCTGCCGCCCTGGAAGGAGCCTTCGATAGCAATCACTACCGCGGGTCCACCGTTAATGGTGCCTTTTGCGACAACCATGCCATCGTCAGACTGCGGCACGATGCCCTGAGCGCCTAACCAAGGGGAAACAATGCCGTCGAACGGGTCGAGCAGTTCGTGGTAGCTGCCGTCGTCGAGCAGCAGGCGGGCACGCTCACGCGCTTTGAGTTCGATAAAACTGCGGTCGTCACGCATGGATCACCTCTTCAAATACTTGTTCGATACGAATGCGGGCCACGCCCGGCGTCGCGCCAAAATCGTGGATCAGCATCTGCCCCGCAGGCAGACTGCCGAGCGCGGCCAGGCGGCCAAACAGGGCCTGCCAGCGCTGCTCGCTGTTATCCACGGAGGTGGTGATATCGACGGTCAGCGCATCGCCTTCGGCGGCGGTGAACAAAACTTCCATATCGCCGGAGCCAACCACGCCGGACAGCGCTTTGCCGCTGACGGTACGGGTTGCCGGAAATGACAATGTAATGTGTTCCATAACACCCTCTATAAGTGTGAATGTTGCGGTAATGGGGTGACGCGAGCCTCATCGCAGGCGATGCGGTCCATCAGCAGCGTGGCGGCAAGCAGGTCAGCCGCGCCGCCCGGTGAGGCGTTAAGCGCGAGCATCTGCTTATCCAGTTTTGCGAGCGCCTCGTGGCCTGCGGCCTGTGCGGTTCCACCAGCAGCCAGCACGCTTCGCGCGCCGTTCTGCATCGTCTCAAGCCCTACGAGGCCCGCGCGTGACAGCACGCAGGTATCGCTAAGCGACGTCATGATGGCCATCAGCGCATCAAGACGAGCCTGCTGCTCGGTGGCACCAGCTTCGCGACTGCGGCGTAGCTGCGGCAGGGCCAGACGCATAACGTGCGGGAAGCCCTGCTGCGCTTCTTCGCGTGCGCCGGGAACCTGATAACGCCTTGTGGCGCGTAACCCCTTACTGAAAATTTTTGGTGCCGAGCTGTCGGGTAAACCGGCGAGCTTCGCCGCACTCGCGGCTATCTCTTCGCTGCTGCCTTCCATGCCGTGCATGGCGGCGGCAGACACCAGTAAACCCAGCGCCCAGATAGCCCCCCGGTGAGTGTTCACTCCGCCGGTGGCTTCCATCATCTGCGCTTCGCCTTCGCGGCCCAGGCGGCCAACCAGCTGACGCAGGGCGATATCCGCCGGGCGCTTCCAGCTTTGCAGCGCCAGCGCATGAAACGTCGGGGAGAGGCTGCGCGCCGAGCGCTCCATCAGGCTTAACGTTAAGTCGTGATGGGCGCCGTTTCCCCGACTGTCCACAAGACCGGGCTTCGGGCTTAAACGAGCTTCTTCAATCATGCTTTGGGTGGCAACCCTTGCAAGCCATTGCGCGCTGCCCTCAACCCCAGTCTGTGGCTGTAGTTTCATCACCAGCTCCGGAATTTCGCAGGTGGGTTGTACAGGCCGTCGGACCACTCAACGAGATCCGCTACGCTGCTGGCTGCCAGCAGGGAACGGGTCGCGTCGCTGCGGCGAATGCCCATATCTTCCGGGAAGACCACTTTGCCGCTATGGCGCAATTGGGCGACACGTTTAGCATCAACGCCCAGGCCGATATCGGTGATCCCGGCAACAGAAGCCACCATCGCGCGGCGTTCTTCCATGCTTTCAGCACGATAGAGATACGCGATGCCTTCTTCGGTCAGCACGTGGGTGACGTCATCGCCGTAAATCATCACCGGCGCTAACGGCATACCGGAGGATTTCGCCACGTCCAGCGCATCGAGTTTTTCAACGAATGTTGGCTTCACGCCCGCCTGGAAAGTTTCCACCATCTGCACAACGAGCTTACGACCGCGCTCCATCATGTCTGGTTTGTTCTGCATCGCGAGCCAGGCTGGCGTTGCGTGACGACGACCGTGCGGGTCGTGGCCCATGTTAGGCGCGCCGCCGAAACCGGACAGGCGACCCCGGGTTACCGTGGAGGAGTTGGCAAAGCCGTCAACCTGCAGGGTAGAGCCGATGAACATGTCGACCGCGTACTGACCTGCCAGCTGGCACATTGCACGGTTGGAACGCATGGAGCCGTCTGCACCGGTAAAGAAGATGTCCGGACGAGCGCGGATATACTCTTCCATGCCCAGCTCGCCGCCAAAGCAGTGCACGCTTTCGACCCAGCCGCTTTCAATTGCTGGGATCAACGTCGGATGCGGATTCAGCGTCCAGTGTTTACAGATTTTGCCCTTCAGGCCCAGCTGTTCGCCGTAGGTTGGCAGCAGCAGCTCAATGGCGGCGGTGTTGAAGCCGATACCGTGGTTCAGCGACTGCACCTGATGCTCCGCGTAGATGCCTTTAATCGCCATCATCGCCATCAGGATGTGTTCCTGCTTGATCAGGCGCGGGTCGCGGGTAAACAGCGGTTCGATAAAGAACGGCTTGTCGGCAACAACAACATAGTCAATCCAGGATCCCGGAATATCCACACGCGGCAGGTCGCATTCATCGTCAACCAGTTCATTAACCTGGGCGATAACGATGCCGTCATGGAAGGCGGCGGCTTCAACCAGCGCCGGGGTATCTTCGGTGCTGGCGCCCGTATAGAGGTTACCTTTGCGGTCAGCCTTGAAGCCGGCAATCAGCGCCACGTTTGGCGACAGGTCCACATACAGACGGGAATAGAGTTCGATATAGGTATGGATGGCGCCAATCTCGAGCTGACCGTCTTCAAGCAGCTGCGAAATGCGCAGACTCTGGGTGCCAGAGAAAGCGAAATCAAGCTTGCGTGCGATACCTTTTTCAAAGATATCGAGGTGCTCGCTGCGCCCTACGCTCGGCATAATCATATGCAGGTCGTGAACTTTAGATGGGCTGACTTCCGCGAGCATGCGGGAAAGGAAATCCGCCTGCTTCTGGTTGTTCCCTTCAAGTACCACGCGATCGCCTGGGGCAATCAGTCGTTCCAGCATATCAACAAGGCCTTCAGTAGGAAGAACCTTGCCCTGCACGTTGGTGGAAGCCATGCGCCGCAGCTTCTCTAAGCGACGTGAATTCCACACTCGTGCTGGCTTTTGGGAAGCCTTCATTATTAACCTCCTGATTCAGCGAATCATTTTGATTTGCTTTAGTCTGATTAAATTGTGCGCTTACCTCTTTAGGGTATCAATTAAGGCCACGGGCGAATTATTAGCCTGAGAGTAATAATCATGGCAACGATTTGCGATCGGGTTCGAAGACGGGTGAGGGGATTATGGGCTAGCGGTACAGGCGGTTGTTTATACTTGAGAAGTAGGCCCTAACCCTCTCGCCCTGTTAAAGGGACGGAAGGAGGGAAAGGGTGGATATTAAGAAAAAACGATTAAGACTTACGAACCTCGATCTTCAGCGTATCGGTGTAGGCCACGCGCACGCTCTGGTTTACTTTCAAATCTTTCAGATGGGCCTGGAAATCGGGGTTGTCCACCCTCACGGTTTTCTGCCCGCCTTTCGGCCCTTCGAAGGTCACTTCGTTCTTCTTCAGATCGATGTGTTTGATTTACAGCTCAACGTTAACCTGGCGGAACGCTTCATGCTGCGGGTCGCCTTTGGTTGCTGGCGCGGCACCGTTGGTGGAAGAAGCCGTGGGCGCGGATTTATCCACCTTGGTGTCTAACGCTACGGCGGCGGAATGAGTCACCGTGGTATCCACAATATCACCCGCTTTCAGAAGACAAAGGCGGGGCTTAACGATACTTTTTATGGTAGGTGTTGCGGGTACCTTTAAAGGCTTCGGCGGCAGCCTGGGCCTCTTTCACTTTTCCCGCATCAGCGAGTTTAATGGCACCGTCAATCTGGCCGACTAAAAGGTCCAGCCCGTGCCGGAAATCTTTCATTTTTGCACTATCCGGCGCTTCATTTTCAAGCTTAGGTGGGGTGCCTTTTTGCGCATCCAGCGCGGCGGTACGCATGTTGGTGAGCGAGGTTTTCAGCTCGGCGGCGCTGTCGGTGCTCATCACGGTTTTGTAGTTCTCCGCGATGGTGTCCATGTCATCGCCCACGTCTGCCGCCTGGGCGGCTGTGGTGAAGAGGAAGGATGAGACTGCCAACATTGCAAACAAGTTCTTACGGATCATTTATGTACCTTATTAATATGTTGAAGAAGGGCGCAGCAGGATGCGCCCTTTACCGTTCTACTGCCCGGCGATCTTCATCTCCGGTAACAGCACTGAACCACACTGGATGTTACTGCGTTTCTCGATATCACTGCCCACTGTGACCATCTCGCGCCACATGTCTTTTAAGTTGCCGGCGATGGTGATTTCGCTCACCGGGTACTGAATCTCGCCGTTTTCTACCCAGAAGCCGGACGCTCCGCGTGAGTAGTCGCCGGTAATGCCGCTTACGCCCTGCCCCATCAGTTCCGTCACCACCAGCCCGGTGCCCATCTCTTTGAGCATGCCGTCAAAGTCGAGGCCACGGCCTTCGATACGCCAGTTATGGATGCCGCCCGCATGACCCGTACTTTTCAGGCCCAGCTTGCGAGCGGAATAGTTGGTCAGCAGCCACTGTTGCAGGATGCCTTCTTTAATGATGTCGCGGCGCTCCGTGCGCACGCCTTCACTGTCGAACGGCGTGGAGGCCAGGCCTTTCAGCAGGTGCGGATGTTCTTCAATGGTCAGCCATTCCGGCAGGATTTGCTTACCGAGGTGATCGAGCAGGAACGTTGATTTACGGTAAACCGCGCCGCCGGCGATAGCACCAACCAAATGCCCGAACAGGCCGGTAGCGACTTCCGCTGCAAAAATAACGGGCGCTTTCATGGTAGAGAGTTTAAGCGGAGAAAGGCGGGACAGCGTGCGTCGGGCGCATTCGGCACCGACCCACTCCGGGCTTTCCAGATCTTCGATTGCGCGCCCGATGGTGTAAGCGTAATCGCGCTCCATTTCGCCGTTAACTTCGGCGATAACGCAGCTGGAAAGCGAGTGGCGCGTCGAACAGTAGCTTTGCAGCATGCCGTGGCTGTTGCCGAAAACTTTAATGCCGTAGTGGCTGTTGAAGCTGCCGCCTTCGGTATTGGTAATGCGTTTATCCACGTTCAGGGAAGCGTTTTCGGCACGCGCGGCCAGCTCAATGGCGCGGTCGGCGTCCATCTCTACCGGGTGGAAAAGGTCCAGATCCGGCGCGTCGAAGGCCAGCAGCTCTTTGTCCGCCACGCCCGCGTACGGGTCTGGCGAGGTGTAGCGAGCGATATCCAGAGCGGCCTGCACGGTGCGCGCTACGGCGTCAGGGCTTAAATCCGTGGTGGAGGCGCTGCCTTTACGATTCTGATGATAAACGGTGATGCCGAGGGCACCATCGCTGTTAAATTCAACGTTTTCAACCTCACCGTAGCGAGTGCTTACGCCAATGCCCGTGGTTTTGCTGACGGCAACTTCTGCGCCATCGGACTGCGCGGAAGCCAGTTCGAGTGCCTGTGAAACCGCCTGTTCAAGCGTCTTGCGTTGTTCTGCTACCTGCGTGTTTACTTTCATCGCGACTGCCATAATCTAAGGTGAGTTAATTAAGTCTAACAGGAACAGAACAATTTCGCAGTGAACAGGCTTTACTGTTAGAATTAGCCACTTTTTTTTAGGAGCCTAATATGACTAAGCAGCCCGACGACTGGCTCGATGACGTCCCCGATAATGAAAACGAAGACGACGACGATGAGATTATCTGGGTCAGTAAAAGCGAAATTAAACGCGATGCCGAAGAGCTTAAGCGCTTAGGCATGGAGCTGATGGAGTTGGGCAAAAACGCGCTCGACAAAATCCCTCTGGACGATGACCTGCGCGCCGCCATTGAGCTGGCGCAGAAGATCAAAAAGGAAGGCCGCCGCCGTCAGGTACAGCTGATTGGTAAAATGATGCGCTCCCGCGACATGGATCCGATCCGCCAGGCGCTGGATAAGCTGAAGAACCGCCACAACCAGCAGGTTGCGCTGTTCCACAAGCTGGAAGCCCTGCGTGACCGTCTGGTAGAAGAAGGCGACGACGCAATGACCGAAGTGCTGCGCCTGTACCCGGATGCCGACCGCCAGCAGCTGCGCGTACTGATCCGCAACGCCCAGAAAGAAAAAGCGGCCAATAAGCCGCCGAAGTCCTATCGCCAGATCTTCACCTATCTGCGCGAGCTGGCCGAAAGCCAGGATTAATATTAAGGCCCGCAAGCGGGCCTTAATTATTGGTAAATGCTATTCGTAGGTCGGATAAGCGCCAGCGCCATTCGACAAAACTGGTGGGTGACGCTGCCGCTTATCCACCCTACGGACTCGTCCGTTCTAAGCCATCACCACGTCACACAAATCCTTGTTAAACCGCTGGTACTGCTCTTCGCTAATCTTTTGCGGGTAGCTCAGCACAATCAGAGCGTGATCGGCGAGCCCCTCGTGGTAGCTCGGGTGGACATGCTCATAGCCATTTTCATGGAAGCCCAGGCTTTGATAGAAGCGCAGGCGCTTCTGGGCGATATCCGTGGTCAGCGGGTCGATTTCCAGAATAATTAATGGGTGCATTTGCAGGAACTGGCTCAGCATTCGCTTGCCGTAACCCTGCGCACGCAGCCTGCCGTTTACCGCCAGGTGCTCAATATAGGTGTAGCCGCTATAGCGCCATGCGCCAATCATGCCGATAAACTGCTCGCCGTCGAACCATGCCAGCAGCTCGTAGCGCTCGTTTTCCAGCGCGCTGGCTTTGGCCTGCGGCTCTCGCTTTTCATGCAGGGGAAACGCGCTTTCATACAGCGCGTCAACCTCGGCAAACCACGGGGAAGTCATCCCCGCTATTCTTTTAATCGTCAGCATATTAATCGATCAGATGGGCAATATCGTCGTAATCCACCGACGGCGGCGATTTACGCAGGAAGTCGGTGAGGAACAGCAGATAGCAGAAGCCAATCCCCAGCCAGACCAGGCCGACAATCATCGCGTCGCGCTCAAGGTTAACCCACAGCCAGACGGACATCACGAAACCGATAATCGGCAGCAGGCCATACTTGATCATCGCACTCGTCCCGCGGCGCTTTTCGTTAATCAGGAAGTGTTTCACCACGCTGAGGTTAACGAAGATGAACGCGCCCAGCGCACCGAAGCTGATCATGGAAACGACCAGCCCAAGATCCAGGAACAGCGCGGACAGGGAAATAGCCGCCACGAACAGAATCGCGCGGTACGGCGTGTGGAACTTCTTGTGCAGATGGAAGAAGATTTTACGCGGCAGCACGCCTTCACGCCCCATGGCGTAGAAGATGCGGGAAACCCCGGTCTGCGCGGTCATCGCCGAGGCGTAAACGCCGGTCAGGTAGGCGGCCATAAAGAAATTGTACATCCACTTGCCGCCGACTTTCTCAGACACCACCAGGCTTGCGGTGTCCTGCACCGGGATCAGCGACTGCCAGTCCGGGTAGGCCAGATGCGCGGCATAAGAGACGGCCATAAAAATCGCGCCCGCCACAACCACGGTGATCAGAATTGCGCGCGGCAGGGTCCGTTTCGCGTCGTGGGCTTCTTCAGCCATTGTCGCAATCGCGTCAAAACCAAGAAACGCGAGACACAGAACAGCCGCGCCGGAGAGCAGACCGGCAAAGTCGCCTGCCCCCACCAACAGCGGCTTCATTAAGGCCGCTGGACTCAAATCAGCTTCGCTGAACGACAGCGCGATAAACAGCACGATGAACACCATCTGCGCCGCAATCAGTGAGAAGTTCACCGATGTCATCAGGCGTACGCCCAAAATATTCAGCAGGCTCACCGAGGCTATACAGGCCACCACAAACACGGAGGCGGGAATAGCCGGAAAGGCCTCATGCAGGAAGATCCCCAACACTAAGTAGTTAAGAATTGGCAGGAAGAGGTAGTCCAGAATCTGCGCCCAGCCGACCAGAAAGCCCACCTTACCGCCGAAGCTGCGCTGCACATATGAGAACGCCGATCCGGCCAGCGGTAACGCGCTGGTCATGCGGCAGTAGCTCAGGGCAGTAAACAGGATGGTGATAATCGTCAGGAGATAGGCGATGGGCAGATGGCCATGGCTCAGCACCGTTACCTGGCCGTAGGTGGTAAACACACCCAGCGGGACCATATAAGCGAGGCCAAATGCGACGAGCGCAGGCGTTTTGAGGACTCTTCGCAACTGAATATTTTGTGGCATTACCGTATCATCTCCTGGTGAAACAAAGCACCGACTGGTTTTCCTGCCGAGGCAGGGGAATTTAGAAAACGGCGGATTTTGGCACAAGGGGTGGGGGTTGGAAAGGCGGTTATTATTAATTAGCCATTATAGTCAATGAAGTTTGTCACAAATCAGAAAATCCACGCAGAAACGGTGGATGACGCTTCGCTTATCCACCCTACGCCTGCGATTTGTAGGGCGGATAAGCAGCCAGCATCATCCGCCAGATTGCTTAGGACTGGTACACGATTTTCCCACCAACCAGCGTGCGCATAACCTTCGTCTGGTACACCTTCTCCACCGGCTGTTCGAACAAATTGTTTTCCAGCACGATGGCGTCCGCCAGCTTGCCGACTTCCAGCGAGCCGATGTACTGCTCGCGGGCAATCATGTATGCCGCATCGATGGTCGCTGAACGCAATGTTTCAATCAGCGTCAGGTCACGGTCGGTATCCAGACGTGGGCCAGCCGGGTTGCCTTCGCTGTCCCAGGCGCGACGGGTCATGCCCACCTGCAGGTTGTACCATTCGTCCAGACGGTCAATCGGCCAGTCGCTGCCGTACGCCAGGCGCGCACCTGCGTCCAGGAAACGGGCCGCTGGCTCCATATGCTCAAAACGCGCGTCGCCCAGCATTTCGCGCTCTTCATCAATCAGTACGCCCGGCAGTCCGCCCCACTGGTAGGAGAGCACCGCCGTCGCGCCCAGCTTCGCGAAACGATCGTACTGATGCGGCGCAACCAGCTCGTTGTGCGCAAGGCCAGGACGAACGTCTTTGCCCGGATAAGCGGCTCGCATCTTCTCCACTGCGTTCAGCACCATCTCGATTGCGCCGTCGGCAACGGTGTGGGTGTGCGGGTGAATGCCAGCGCGGCCACATTCCACCATCAGGGCTTCGAGAACGGGCGCGGTAAAATAGAGATCGCCGTAACGCTCGCTCGGCTGCCAGTCAGGCGCATCGTGCGTGCCACGGTTCTCGCGGTAAGGTTCCAGCAGCGAGGCGGTCATGGTAGGCGGCTGAAGCACACCGTCCACAAAGAATTTTACGTGCGTGGTGCCGAAGCCCGGCGCTGGCGTCCATTCGGCATCGTTCCAGGCACGGTTAAACTCGGCGATTTCTTCGATGGCGCGCGCGGCATCCTGCGGACCGTCAACGCTGTCCGGCGTCACTTCTTTGGCCCCCAGCATACGCACCGTCAGTTCGCCACGGTCACGCAGCACGGCAAAGGCTTCCAGCTGCTCCGCAAACACGCGCGTATCCATTACCGTCGTCACGCCCTGCTGGTTAAGCACCTGCTGGACGTGGGTCGCAATCTGTACGTTTTGCTCCGGCGTGCCGGAGGGGATGCTGTCAAAGGCGCGCATGGCTGGCGCATCTTCCAGAATACCGGTCAGGCGGCCTGCATCGTCGCGGGCAATTTTACCGTCCGCAGGGATCGGCGTGTTTTCATCGATGCCCAGCATTTCCAGCGCGCGGCTATTGGCCGCCAGGGTGTGGCAGTCGTTAGAGAATAGCGCCACCGGACGTTTCGTATTAAGCGTGTCCAGCGCTTCGCGGCTCATATCCGCGCCGACCGGCGTCATCGCCTGACGCTGCCACGCGCGCACGGTCAGCCAGTCGTTTTCACCGGTGAACGGGTCGTTATCGATGTGCTTCTGGATGATCGCCAGCGTCTCTTCTACCGAGAGCGCGGCATAGTTCAGGTTGCAGCCGCGAAGTTGCTTGCCGCCCCAGAACGGGTGCATGTGGCTGTCGATGATGCCGGGCAACATCACCTTGCCCTGCAGGTCGATAACCTCGGTTTCCGGCCCGGCCAGCAGCATAACCTCTTCATCGCTGCCCACGGCAACGATATAACCTTCACCAATCGCGATAGCCTGACAAAAGGTGTCATGCTCATCAGCGGTATAAATAGTGCCGTTGTGGTAAACGACATCCACAGTTTGGGTGTTTACAGTCATTTTTCTGCGCTCTTTCAGCGTGGGTAAAAAAAATGCCAGCCGGGCAGGCTGGCATGAATACATAATAGTTGCTTAATTACCGCGCGGCTTTTTTTGCCAGGCCGTCGAGTAATTTTTGATGGATACCGCCGAAGCCGCCGTTGCTCATCACCAGGATGTTATCCCCCGGCTGGGCGGTTTTCAGGATCATCTCCACCAGCGAATCCACGTCGGCGCTACAGTGCGCGGGCTGGATGCAGGCTTCTGCTACTTCCACCACCTGCCACGGAATATGCGGTGGCTGCAGCAGGAACACTTCGTCAGCGCGGCCCAGAGAGGGCGCCAGGTCATCTTTGCTGTGGCCCATTTTCATGGTGTTGGAGCGAGGTTCCAGCACGGCGAGGATGCGCGCGGTGCCGCCTACTTTGCTGCGCAGCGCCGCAAGGGTCGCCAGAATAGCCGTTGGGTGGTGGGCGAAATCGTCATAGACGGTTACGCCATTTTCTTCACCGCGCAGTTCCAGACGGCGACGCGCGTTCACGAAGGTGTCCAGCGCCTTAGCGGCATCTGCCGGAGCCACGCCGACATGACGGGCGGCAGCAATGGCCATCAGGCCGTTGTGCATGTTGTGTTCACCCACCAGCTGCCAGTTCACTTCCCCTACGCGTTCGCCGTCGAGCAGCACTTCCCAGTGGGAGGCATCCGCATTGAGCTTTTTCGCCAGCCAGTGGCCCTGCTCGCCTACCAGCTCCTGCTCGCTCCAGCAGCCCATCGCCATGGTCTGCCTGATATTCACGTCGTTTTCTGGCCAGATGATTTTCCCCTGCCCCGGCACGATGCGCACCAGATGGTGGAACTGTTTCTGAATCGCCTTCAGGTCGTCGAAGATATCCGCGTGGTCGAACTCGAGGTTGTTGAGGATCAGCGTGCGCGGGCAGTAATGCACGAATTTGGAACGCTTGTCGAAGAATGCGCAGTCGTATTCGTCGGCTTCAATCACGAAGAACGGGCTGTCGCCCAGGCGCGCGGAAACGTCGAAGTTCCCCGGTACGCCGCCGATCACAAAGCCTGGCTTATAGCCGCAGGCTTCCAGAATCCACGTGGCCATACCGGCGGTGGTGGTTTTACCGTGGGTGCCCGCTACCGCGATAACCCAGCGGTCGCGCAGAACGAAATCATGCAGCCACTGCGGCCCGGACATGAACGGGATGTTCTTTTCCAGCACGGCTTCCACGCACGGGTTGCCGCGCGTCATGGCGTTGCCGATGATCACTAAATCAGGCTGCGGCTCGAGCTGGCTCGCATCGTAGCCCTGAATCAGGGAGATGCCCTGCTCTTCAAGTAACGTGCTCATTGGCGGGTAAACGTTGGCGTCTGAACCGGTGACTTCATGGCCCAACGTACGAGCCAGCATAGCCAGTCCGCCCATAAAGGTGCCACAAATCCCTAGAATATGAATGCGCATACAAAACTATCCTTTCTCTGTTTGGCGCACATTCTACCCGCATGTTAACGGGGGGAGAACTGTAATTCAGGATATTCCTTAAATTGCTGGCGCGATTCACCTGAGCGCGACTCTTTGATAGTTTGTTAAGATTGTTGCCATAGCTTTACGTCATTTACTCAACCGCAAATGCAGGGAAAGTGTTATGAAAACGTTAGGTGAATTTATTGTCGAGAAGCAGCACGAGTTCTCCCACGCAACCGGCGAGCTTACTGCTTTACTGTCGGCGATAAAGCTGGGCGCCAAGATCATCCACCGCGATATCAACAAGGCCGGCCTGGTCGATATCCTGGGTGCCAGCGGCGCTGAAAACGTGCAGGGCGAGGTTCAGCAAAAACTCGATTTGTTCGCGAATGAAAAGCTTAAAGCCGCGCTGAAGGCCCGAGGGATCGTCGCGGGGATCGCTTCTGAAGAAGAAGACGACATTGTCGTGTTCGACGGCGCGGAGCATGCAAAATATGTAGTGCTGATGGACCCGCTTGACGGCTCATCTAACATTGATGTCAACGTCTCCGTTGGCACCATCTTCTCCATCTATCGCCGCGTCACGCCGGTTGGCTCTCCCGTTACCGAGGAAGATTTCCTCCAGCCGGGTAATAAACAAGTGGCGGCAGGCTATGTCGTTTACGGCTCCTCCACCATGCTGGTTTATACCACCGGCTGCGGCGTTCACGCCTTCACCTACGACCCGTCTCTGGGCGTGTTCTGCCTCTCCCAGGAGCGCATGCGTTTCCCGCAGAAAGGCAACACCTACTCCATTAACGAAGGCAATTACATCCGCTTCCCGACCGGCGTGAAGAAGTACATCAAGTTCTGCCAGGAAGAAGACAGCTCCACGCAGCGCCCGTACACCTCGCGCTACATTGGTTCCCTGGTAGCAGATTTCCACCGTAACCTGCTCAAGGGCGGCATCTACCTTTACCCAAGCACCGCCAGCCACCCGGATGGGAAGCTGCGTTTGCTCTATGAAGGTAACCCGATGGCGTTCCTGGCCGAGCAGGCGGGCGGCAAGGCGAGCGATGGCAAAGAGCGCATTCTGGATATCATTCCGGAAACCCTGCACCAGCGCCGTCCGTTCTTCGTCGGCAACGAGCATATGGTCGATGACGTAGAGCGGTTTATCCGCGAGTTCCCGGACGCTTAAGCTTCAGGGAATTTTCGGTGGATGACGCTATTGCTTATCCCGCTACGGATAGCGATTTGTAGGGCGGATAAGCGCAGCGTCATCCGCCGTTTAACAGCGGAAGCTGGCCATCGCGGCCACCAGCTGCTGCGACTGCTCCTCCAGCGAGCGGGTTGCGGCGGACGACTGCTGTACCAGCGCGGCGTTCTGCTGCGCTGCCTCATCCATCTGGCTTACCGCAATGTTCACCTGCTCGATGCCGTGGCTCTGTTCGTTTGAAGCGCTGGCAATCTGGCGCATCAGCTTCGTCATCCGCGTCACCTCTTCGGCAATCTCATCCATCGTTTCACCTGCCTGCTGGGCCAAATCGCGGCCTTCACCGACGTGGTTCTGCGAATCGGAAATCAGCGTGCGGATCTCTTTGGCGGCCTCCGCGCTGCGGCTTGCCAGCGTGCGAACTTCGCCTGCGACAACCGCAAATCCACGGCCCTGCTCCCCCGCCCTCGCGGCCTCCACCGAGGCGTTCAGCGCCAGGATGTTGGTCTGGAAGGCAATCCCGTCAATTACGCTGAGAATGTCGGCGATACGATCGGAGCTTGAGGCGATATCCCGCATTTTTTCAATCACGTAGCAAACCATTTCGCTGCCCCGGTCGGCGGTATCGGAGACATCTTTCGCCAGCTTATGGGCCTGTTCGGCGTTATCGGCGTTCTGTTTCACCGTCGCGGTGATCTGTTCCATGCTGGCGGCGGTCTGCTCCAGCGACGTGGCGGTAGACTCGGTGCGCTGGGCGAGATGCAGGTTGCCTGCCGTCAGCTCACGGCTGCCGGTATCAATCTGCAAACTGGCGTCGCGCACGCGTCCAACGGACTCCGTCAGCGAGTTGCGCATGGCGGCAATGGCGCTGGCCAGACGACCAAACTCATTTTTCCCGGCGGGCGGCAGCTCGCGAGTCAAATCCCCTTCGGCGACGTGTTCCAGCTGTTCAATAGACAGGTTCAGCGGCTTAAGCAGCAGGTGGCGCAGCGCCAGCCACACCAGCACGATGATCCCGGCGGTTAGCAGCGCCGCGATGATAATCAGCGTCAGCACGATTTTCTTTTGCAGCTGAACGGCGGCAACCTCGTCGTTACCGCGCTGCTCCCCCCACTGGCGGAAAATCTGCAGGTCGGTATCAAACTTCTGCGCCAGCGGGATCAGGCCGTTTTCCAGAAGGTCATAATAGTCATCCGGGCTCTGTTTGCCGAGCGCGGCCATCATCGGGGTGATGCCCTTCGCCTGATAATCGGCGTAGGTTTGCGACAGGTTTTTGATCAGCTGATTACCCTCTTCGCTGTCCACGCCGCCGTCGATAAAGCTCTGAATGTCCTGCCGCGCCTGGGCCACTTCGCCGGTCACGGTACTGGCGGATTTCGCCGCCTCCTCCAGCATGCCGATTTCCATCTGGCGCACGGCCTGCCCGGCTTCGTTGCGGGCGCGCAGCAGGGCGGTGTAGCCGTCGGTCAGGCGCACCATCTGCTCGCCCTGCAGGCGGTTGATTTTTTCGAGTGAGCTGGAGCTTTGTTGCAGAGCAAAAATACCTATGCCGCTGACGACCAGCAGCAGAAATGTCATGACCGCCAACAGCGTTAGCAGCCCCGTACGTATCGACAGATTTCTCAGCATGCTTCTTTCCCGGTGACTTAGAGGTGAAAACTCGTGGAGACGTTATCGGCAGCCACCGGGGAAAGTTTAGACGATTTACGCTAATTCAAGATGTTACGGCTTAGTTACCGCAACGCTAACGCGTTTAACAGGGGAGCTTTGCCTGTTCTCCCACAGTACCGTCAGGCCCCGCTGCAGGGCGATAAAAATAAACAGTAAAATGCCGATGGCGATCTTCGTCCACCAGGAGCTGAGCGTGCCGTCGAAGTTAATATAGGTCTGGATCAGCCCCTGAATCGCCACGCCGAACAGCGTGCCCAGCACGGTGCCTACCCCGCCGCTCAGCAGCGTACCGCCGATCACCACGGAGGCAATGGCGTCCAGCTCCACGCCCATGCCCGCCAGCGCATAGCCAGCGGAGGTATAAACGGAAAAGACGATACCCGCGAGCGTAGCCAGCCCGGTTGAAAGCATGTAGATGCGCACGGTAGTACTGCGCGTTGAGATGCCCATCAGATTTGCAGAGGTCGCGCTGCCGCCAATCGCATAAACCTGATTCCCGAAGCGGGTACGGTGGGCAAGGAAAATACCTATCACCACCACTGCCAGCATCAGCAGCCCCATTGCGCTTAAGCGCCCACCGCCGGGAATGCGCCACGCAAGGCTTGAAAGCGTGTCGTAGATGGGGTGGTTGATGGGAATCGACTCTTCGGAGACCAGATAGCTGACTCCGCGCAGGAAGAACATCCCGGCAAGGGTGATAATAAACGCCGGGATTTTCAGCGCGTCGATGAGCAGCCCCATAAACGCCCCAAAGGCACAGCCCATTAACAGCACCAGCGGGAAGGCCATCAGCGGCGACAGCCCCCAGAAGCCAATCGCTTTAGCGAGAAACACGCCGGTAAAGGCAATCACCGAGCCGACCGACAGGTCGATGCCGCCGGATAGAATCACAAAAGTCATGCCTACGGCGATAATCCCCAGAAAAGCATTGTCGGTCAGAATGTTGCAAATCACCCTGGTGGAGGCGAAGCCGGGAAACTGCGTCAGGCAGTACAGGTAGCCCAGCACAAAAACCGCCAGGGTTATCATCAGCGGCAAGTTACGTTTGATCATGGCGGCGAAGTCCTTTGAGCAGAGCAATAAAACGCGGCGACTGCACGATCAGCACGCACATCACCACCACGGCTTTCACGACCTGGTTAAGCTCAGGCTGGAAGCCGGAAAGCAGGATGCCGGTGTTCATGCCCTGGATAATCAGCGCGCCCACGACGGAGAGCGCGATGTTAAAGCGCCCGCCCATCAGCGACCCGCCGCCGATCACCACCGCCAGAATGGCGTCGAGCTCCAGCCACAGCCCGGCGTTGTTGGCATCGGCACCGCGAATGTCCGCCGTCACGATAATCCCGGCAATCGCCGCGCACAGGCCGCTCAGCATGTAGGTGAGCATCACAACCAGGCGAGTATTCACCCCGGCATTTTTCGCGGCGCGGATGTTGATTCCCACCGACTCAATGAACAGCCCCAGCGCCGTTTTGCGGGTAAAAAGCCAGAAGACGATAAGCGTAGCGATGGCGATAATCACCGGCGTCGGGAAGTAAAAGATCGAGCCGCTGCCGAGGAACGACAGGCTGGGCGAATCAAAAGTGACGATTTGCCCGGTGGTGATCAGCTGGGCGACGCCGCGCCCGGCAACCATCAGGATTAGCGTGGCAACAAACGGCTGGATCTTAAGAATCGCGACCAGAATACCGTTCCACAACCCCGCCAGTACCCCAACGCCCAGCGAGGCCAGCAGCACAACGGTCAGGCTATGTCCCGCAACGGTGAGCGTGGCGGCGGTCGCCCCGGCAATGGCCATCACCGCGCCGACGGACAAATCAATGCCGCCGGTAGCGATAACCAGCGTCATGCCAATCGCCAGCAGCGCCACGGGCGCCGCGCGGTTTAGAATGTCTATCGGGCTGCCGAACAGCCGCCCGTCCTGCACGACGATATTAAAGAAATGGTTGGCGACCATGCTGTCGACCAGCAGTACCAGCACCAGCGCGACAATCTGCGGAATACCGGGCGGCCAGCGAAAGCTGCGCCTGGTTTTTGTCGTTTCCGTTTGCGGCAGTGAACGAGACATCACGATTTACTCCTCATGCCGCAATGGCATTCATAATGGCCGAGACGGACAGCGCTTCGAGTGGGATCTCTGCCACCTGCTGCCTGTCACGCATGATCACCACGCGATCCGCGTAGCCCACCAGCTCCTCAAGCTCCGAAGAGATGACCAGCAGCGCCAGCCCGTCGGCGCACAGCGTTTCGATCAGGCGGATGATTTCAGCGTGCGCGCCCACGTCGATGCCACGCGTTGGTTCATCGAGGATCAGGAACTGCGGTTTGGTCAGCAGCCAGCGCGAAAGCAGAACTTTTTGCTGGTTGCCGCCGGAGAGAAATTCAACAGGCTGCTCGGCGCTCGGGGTGCGGATGCCAAGCTGGCGGATAAAACGCTCCGCTATCTGATTCTGTTCCCGGCGGGGGATAGGACGCAGCCAGCCGCGCTGGGCCTGAAGCGCCAGAATAATATTTTCCCGCACCGAGGCGGCGGCAATAATCCCGTCGGTTTTGCGATCTTCCGGACAGAAGCCGATGCCGAGGCTGGAGGCCTTATGCGGCGAACGCAGCGTCTGCGGCTTGCCTTTGATCCACGCCTTGCCGCTGTCGGCCGGTTTGATGCCGAAGATCACTTCTGCAGTTTCCGTACGGCCCGATCCCAGCAGGCCGGCAAGCCCCACGATCTCTCCTGGACGTACTTCAAGATCGAACGGGTTGATCACCCCTTTCTTGCCGAACTCTTTGAATGCGGCAACGGGTTTTTCGCTGAGCAGCGTCCGCCCGGCACGCTGAAGCGCAGTGGTTTCCAGCTCGCGACCCAGCATCATTTTCACCAGATCGATCTGCGGCAAATCTTTCGTATCGCGGGTGCCGACAAACGCGCCGTTGCGCAGCACGGTGATCCTGTCGGTCACTTCGTAAACCTGATCGAGAAAGTGGGTGACGAAGATCAGGCTGACGCCCTGATCCCGCAGCTGGCGCATCAGGGTAAACAGCATCTCCACTTCTTTGGTGTCGAGGCTGGCGGTGGGTTCATCGAGGATCAGCACTTTGGCGGATAGGTCGATAGCGCGGCAGATGGCGACGATCTGCTGCATCGCCACGGAGTAGCGGTTGAGCGGCTCGGCGACGTCCAGCGAGAAGCCGTAAGACTCCATAAGCCGGGTGGCGCGCTGCTCCATCTCTTTGCGACGCAGCAGCCCGAAACGGCGCGGCTCACGGCCAATAAACAGGTTATCCGCAACGGACATATTGGGCAGGAGGTTAACCTCCTGGTAGACGGTGCCAATGCCAAGCTGCTGGGCATGGGCGGTATTTCTCGGCGAGATGAGCTCGCCTTCAAGGTAAATATTTCCGCTGTCGCGCTGGTATACCCCGGTCAGCGCTTTGATCAGCGTCGATTTCCCGGCGCCGTTTTCCCCCAGCAGCGCCATGATTTCCCCGCGTCGCAGGCTGAAATCGACTTTGTCGAGGGCCTTCACCCCCGGGAAATGTTTGCTTAGCCCTTCCGTGCGCAGAATTTCCTGATTGTTTGTGTTCATCACCGCACTCCTGGCGAAAGCCGTTCACTTTGTAGGGTAGATAAGCCCAGCGCCATCCACGCTGCCATCCGCTGAATGGCGAATGACGCTACGCTTATCCGCCCTACAAAAGAAAATGCTGCCCGTTAGTAGCCCATCGTTTTTTTCTTCTCAAGCTCTTCTTTCGCGGTATCCGGCAGGTAGAGCGTGGATTTGGTCACGGTGACTTTTTCCGGCATGGTGCCGTCTTTCTTGAATTTCTCTAACGCGTCAAACGCCGGGCCAGCCATGTTCGGCGTCAGCTCTACGCTGGCGTTCGCTTCGCCGTCGATCATCGCTTTGTAGATATCCGGCACGCCGTCGATGGAGCCGGTCAGGATGTCTTTGCCCGGCTTCAGGCCCGCTTCTTTAATGGCCTGGATAGCACCGATGACCATGTCATCGTTATGCGCGTAGACCATGCAGATGTTTTTGCCGTTGTTCTCAGCCTTGATGAAGCTCTCCATCACTTCTTTGCCCTTGCTGCGGGTGAAGTCGCCGGACTGGGAGCGGATAATTTTCACGTTGGAGGCTTTAGAGATGGCGTCCGCGAAGCCTTTTTTACGGTCGATGGCGACGCTCGCACCCACGGTGCCCTGCAGCTCAACCACGTTACACTGCTTGCCGTTCAGCTCTTTGAGGAGCCATTCGCCAATCAATTGGCCCTCCAGCACGTTGTTGGCGGTGACCACAGTCATGTACAGTGATTTGTCTTTTACGTCGATGTTACGGTCCAGCAGAAAGACCGGGATTTTGGCCTCTTTGGCTTCCTGTAATACCGGCTCCCAACCCGTGGCGACAATTGGCGCAATGAAGATAGCGTCCACGCCCTGAGCGATAAACGACCGTACGGCTTTAAGCTGGTTTTCCTGTTTTTGCTGGCCGTCGGCGATTTTCAGCGTAATACCACGTTTCTGGGCTTCGCTCTTCGCCACGGAGGTTTCTGCCGCGCGCCAGCCGGATTCAGAGCCTACCTGCGAAAATCCAACCGTTAAGGGAGCAGCAACTGCCATAGACGACATTGCTGCGGTTACTGCAGAGACCAAAAGTAAGCGCTTCCACATAGGGGCATCCTCGTAGGGTTTATTGTTGGGTAAAAAATGGCCTGTGCGGAAAAGCATAGTCGACGCCATGGTTAACAGAATGAGTTACATCACAATTCCAAAAAGATCCGTCCCACCTTGTAAACGCTTACACAAAAGCATGAAAAAAACGGCTGAGTTTATGGATATATTCGTTGCCGGAGTGCTCTGAAAAGCCGTCAGGTCAGGATGGAGGGATAAAAGAGGCGGAGACATTTAGAGAGGTTTGGCTATAATACCGGGCACTTGAATGTCCCCAGTTTAAAGGAAACCGACATGAGCTTACTCAACGTCCCGGCGGGTAAAGATCTGCCAGAAGACATCTATGTTGTTATCGAAATCCCGGCCAACGCCGATCCAATCAAATACGAAATCGATAAGGACACCGGCGCGCTGTTCGTAGACCGCTTCATGTCTACCGCGATGTTCTATCCGTGCAACTACGGCTACATCAACCACACCCTGTCCCTGGACGGCGACCCGGTTGACGTGCTGGTCCCAACGCCATACCCGCTGGCACCAGGCTCCGTGGTTCGCTGCCGTCCGGTTGGCGTGTTGAAAATGACCGACGAAGCGGGCGAAGATGCCAAGCTGGTTGCGGTTCCGCACACCAAGCTGAGCAAAGAATACGATCACATCAAAGACGTGAACGACCTGCCAGAGCTGCTGAAAGCGCAGATCACCCACTTCTTCGAGCACTACAAAGACCTCGAAAAAGGCAAGTGGGTTAAAGTTGACGGCTGGGACAACGCAGAAGCGGCGAAAGCCGAAATCGTTGCTTCCTTCGAGCGCGCAGCGAAGAAGTAATTTTTCCCGCGATGCCGACGTAAAAACACCGCCAGATGGCGGTGTTTTTTTATGGGCGAGATGCTGGTGGATAATGCCTCGCTTATCCGGCCTGGCTCAAGACTGGCATGATTTGCAGGGCGGATAAGCGCAGCGCTCCGTCATTCACATCCTGTTCATTAGTACTTATCTTTATCCAGCCAGTTACCGCTGTCGATGCGGATTAATCCCTCCACCGGGCGCTGGTAGACATACATCCATGCGCTGCCCTGCGCGGTCTGAATTAGCTGGCGTTTGTACTCGCCACCCTTGGTTCTCAGGGCATCCAGTTCGGCAAGGGTTGAGGCATCAATACGGTAAACCTCGCCAATGACCTGGCCGACACCGGGCACCGCGCCCGGATAGTGGCCAAGGCTATACAGCACATAGTTTTCCTGTGTGTGATCGCCCAGCCACTGGGCATTGGTCATCCAGTGGCTGTTGCCCTGCTTGCGTCTTAAACTGCCGTAAACAAATATTCGCATTGCTAAAACTCAAACTGATAGAGCACATCAAGTGCCTGATCTATGCCAGACACCGCTTCCAGATACAGCTTAGGCATCAGGCGATAACGGAGCGTCAGCGTCGCCAACGAGTCAAAGATACCCACACCATATTTCACCTGGAGACCCGGCAGTACATAGCCGCTGACCACCACCTGGGAGGAATCTCCTACCCCTGCGGTATCCAGTGCCAGATTGCTTACGCCAAACGTCTCGCCGATTTTACCCACAACCTGCCCACTTTGTGCAACCCCCAGACCAACAAGTGCAGATGCTAATGCGTTGCCGTCGTCACCAGAATTGTTTAAACCCTGGCCGCGAAGCAGGTAGGACAACGCTTGCTGCTGGGACATGGCCGGATCGGAAAATATTTCGGCTTTCGGCTCATCCGCCGTTCCCGTGACGCGGACGCCGGCAATAACGTCATCTTCGGTCGCCTCCGGATTACGGATCGCCTCGATGTTCAGCAGCGGCTGATCCGGCGGCCCGGAGAACAGCAGCTCCCCTTTACGCACAATCAGATCCTGGCCGTAGGCGTGGAAGCGCCCTTCCGGGATATTGATCTGGCCATTCAGCCCCAGCCCCTGGCGGTCCTGCACCATTTTCAGATCGCCATTCAGCTTCGCTTTCAGACCGAAGGCGTCAAGCCGCACGTTGTTGCCGACGTGGATAATCAGGTTGCTGTTAATCGGAATGCCTGCGGTTTGCGGTTTCTCCGGCTTCAGGTCCTTATCAAGCATCACCTCATCGCTGGAAACGCCAACCGAGCTTTCCGGAACCTCATGCACCACAATACGCGCCCACGGAATATCGACACGCCCATCAAGTGTGAACAGACTAGGCGTGGCGACAAATTCAACGTCCGGCGAAACGTCCAGCCGCACCATTGGCGGCACGGTGATGCGCACTTTGTTACCTTTCGCCGCCACGCGCGCGCGCCAGTTATCTAGCTGAGTCCAGTCCGCGTCCCCGCTCAGGGCGATGTCCCCCTGTTTGGTACGCACGGTACCCGCGAGAGTAGAGTTCATGCCGTTGAAGTTCATGGCTATCTGGCTTGGCTGCATATCAAACGGCATAAAGTTTCCGTCGATGTCTATGCCGTTAAGCTGTAGCTGCCCGAAGACCTGCGGTCTTTCGACATTGCCACCGAGCCGCAGATTAGCATTCAGTTTGCCTGCTGCTTTCTCGCCACGAGCGAATATCGCGTTGGCGATAGCCAGATCGAAGCCGCGCAGATTAACGTTGCCGCCAAGATTTCGGCGCCCCTGCGGATCGGTTACCTGCACCTGGCCGTCGAACTGCCCGTTTTTAGCCACGCGAATCAGCCAGCCCAGCTGGGCGCGATTGTTTTTCAGCTCCGCACTCAGGTTAAGCGTGTCGAACGATACCGGCAGCGGGCTGTTATTCACGTCCTGCGTCACCTTCACGCCGCGTCCGTTAAGCGTGACGGTCCCCTGCGGCAGGCCGCCGGACTCGCTGTCCCAGCTCACATCAGCCTTGCCGCTGAAGGTGCCGCTCGCCTGGGTGGTATCCGGCATAAAGGGCTTGAGCATCGCCAGGTCAAAGCGGTTAAGATTAACTATCGCCCGCCCCTTCGCACCGGCATCAATGGTCTGCGGTACGCACAGTTCGGCGTTCGGGTTGTTCCAGCAGTGCGGCCCGATGCTGATTTTCTGCTCTTTGTTACGATAATCCAGCGCGATGGTCCGGTTCAGACTCCACGGCCCCACCGGCGTTTCAAAGCGGGTGTTGGTGAGATTACCCTTCCAGCGCTCCTCTGCCCGGTCAAAGCTGCCGCTAAGGCTTAGCTGCCCGGAAACCGGCTCGCCCTGCAGACGCAGCTGCAGCTGGTGCTGCTTCTCGTTGCCTTTCGCTTCCAGCGTGACGAGGCTTAGATTCACGCCGGGCTGCGCGATACGCTCGATGCGCAGGTTAAGATTGCCGCCAATTTGGTCGGTAGATTTCACATCGCCTTTAAGCAATACGCGCGCGATGGAAAGCTCCTGCCAGCGCAAGTTATTGGCGGTCAGATCGGCCAGCAGCTGTGGCGCTTTAACGTCGCCGCGCACTTTGATCGTGCCCTTCGCCGTACCGCCCAGACCCGGCAGCGCGTTGTCCAGACCCGGCGCGTCGATACTGGCATCCAGCTTCAGATCTTTCGGACCCAGCTCACCCTTCACCTCCGCGCTGTTGCGGCCCAGCTCCAGATGCAGCCCCGGAATATTCCACTGCATGTAGCTGTTGCCCTTAAGCTTCCCGGAGACGCTGACTTTATTCTGCTTCACGTTCCCGGCGAGCTTCAGCTCCGGTACGTCTACCTGCCAGGTCCCGCCATAGAGGCTGCCGCTGGTTTTTACCAGCCCGTCAAGCTTCGCGGGCCAGTCCGGGAACTGCTTAGCGGTATTGATGCCGTCGAGCTTCAGCTCCCCGCGCCAGCTAATCGCCTTGCTCCAGTCGAGCACGGCTTTCAGATCGGTGTTGCCCTGCAGTGCTGCAACGCGCAGTTTGTCCAGGTTAAGCTGTTGCTCATTACCTTTGCCATCCAGCGTAATGACGGCGGGGGGGATCTGCTCGCCCTTCACTGCGGCGCGGAACGACAGTGCATAGTCCGTCATCTTGCCGCTGAACTTCAGCTTCACGTCGTCCGCCTGGTACTCTTTTTTGTCGGTAAACGGCCAGTAGAGCTGTTTGCTGACCACCTCCAGGTTGAGCGGCAGGCCAGCTTCTGCAAGCTGCGTATGCGCAGTGAGATCCAGGTTGACCGGGCCGGAGAGGCTCATGCCGACCTTCAGCACGTCCCGCAGCTCGCCGCCGATCTTCATCTTCACCTTCTCGCCTTTTACAGGGTCGATATTAAGCGTGGTGTTAAGCGTCAAATCGACCGGCCATTTGTCGCGCAGCTGGGCGCTGCCCGTGGCGTTGACCAGCCCCTGAGACGAGTCCACGTCCAACGTGTCGAGCTTAAGATTGCCGTCGATGCTGCTGACCTTTAAAAGCAGGCTGCTGACCAGCAGATCCGTGTCGCCCGTCAGGCGCAGGTTGCTACCGCGGAATTCTTCAATATTCAGGTTGAGCGGCAGATGAACGTCGGTCATCTCCGGCAGAACGGGCTTTTCGAACAGCTGCCTGAGCGTCTCGCCCAGCGGCATCTCTTCCGGCTGCGGATTGTTGATTTTTGGCTCCACCACCTCTTCCTGGGCAACGTCTGCCACCTTCGGCAGGGCGATCAACAGCCCCTCAAGGTTGGTCGGCGTCAGCGTGACGTTACGCTCCTGCCAGTTCAGACCGGAGGTAAACTCCATCACCGAGACGGTGGTGTTATCAATCTTAATATTGACGTTATTGAGCGCTACGCGCTCAAGCGTAAGGGGATAAGGCGTGGTCAGATCGAGCGGTCCGCTGTCCTCTTCGGGGGCAGGTGCTGATGGCGGCATCTTTTTAGTGTCCACAACCACGTCGACATCTTTCAGCGAGAAGTTATTCACGCAGAGGCTGCTGTCGCGCAGGCAGCCGAGCTTCACGGCGAGATTTATCTCTCCCGCTCTCACATCCACTCCGGGCTGCTCGTAGCGCAGTCCTTTGATACTCAGATTGCGCCAGCCGCCGGTTACGCTGCCGATGTCCAACCCCGGCACCCAGCGGTTTGCCGCGTTAAACAGCACGTGCAGGCCGGTGGTGGTCCCCACCAGAAAACCTACCGCGCCAATCAGCAATAAAATAACAACCAGCACCGCGAGGCTTATTTTTTTCCAACGACTCATAGTTCAGGCCCCAGACCGATGTAAAACTGCAATCCGTGTTCGTCTTTATCACCTACCGGCACGGCGAGGTCGAGCTTAATCGGCCCGACCGGCGACTGCCAGCGCACGCCGACACCGGCGCCGGTTTTAAAGTTGCTCTGTTTGATATCGTTAACCGCCTCGCCGGAATCGACGAAGGCCGCGCCCCACCACTTACCGCTGACGTTGTACTGATACTCCAGCGAGCCTGTAGCGAGCTTCGACGCACCGGTCAGCTCGCCCTTGTCGTTTTCAGGGGAGATAGATTTGTATTTATAACCACGAATACTGCGGTCGCCACCGGCGAAGAAACGCAGGTCGGGCGGGACTTTCTCAAAGTCGCTGGTTTCAATCCAGCCCACGTTACCGCGCACCACAAAACGGTGTTTGTCATACAGCGTGCGGATCCATACCTGTTGAGCCTGCACGACGGCGAAGTCCACGTCAGACCCCCAGGCCGTATTGGAAACATCAATCGAGTAGCGCTGCGAGTCGCCCCAGGTCGGCATTAAACCACCCCGGGAACGGGTACGATTGAGGCTTACCCCCGGGTAAAGCAGCATGGTGGTGTTGGTAACATCCGCCTGGGTAAAGTGATCGAGGCTCCAGCGCAGGTTGATCGCGTGCTGCCAGCCGCTGGACAGATCCCAGTAGCGTGAAATAGCGAGCGTGCTTGAATCGGATTTTGTATCGTTGAGGTCGGTATTTTTAAAGCCGCCCTGCATCAGATAATACTGTTCGAGCGGGTTTTTCAGCAGCGGGACTTTATAGCTGAAGTCGAAAATCTGCTCGGGCGCGGAAATGCTGACGCTTGTCGTCAGGCTGTGTCCGTAGGAGTTCATCCACGGTTTTTTCCACGATGCCTTTACGCGAGGCCCGACGTCGGTGGAATAGCCCACGCCGGTTTCAATAGTGTTTTCCGTGCGCGGCGACATCACGCCGTGCAAGGGTAAAATTTTCGTTTCGCGGGATTTATCGAACTCCGGCGCAACCACCACGGAGTTAAACCAGCCGGTGGCCGACAGGCGCCGATTCAATTCAGCGAGGTCTTTCGACTGGTAGTAATCGCCTTTTTTAAACGGCACCAGGTTTTGCAGGTATTCTTCTCGGATCTGCGATCCTTCGAACGTCACGTCCCCAAAGCGATAGCGCTTCCCGCTGTTGTAATCGATATCCCAGAAGGCCTGATGGCGGGCAAGCGAAACGCCCAGCTGGCTCTTGTCGAACTGGCTGTCGAAATAGCCTTTACGCAGCGAGATACTGGTCAGGCTTTTTTTAAAACTTTCATAGTCGCCGTGATTGAGCACGGTGCCGTTTTTCGGCCTGTCGTTCAGCAGATCCAGGAAGTCTTTATCTTCCCGGGCGCCGCCTCGCAGAATAACATCGGTACCGCCAATCAGCACCGGCGGGCCCGCTTCGACTTTTGCGAGCAGCACCTGACGGCCTTTTGCCGGTGGCGGACGCAGATCAAATTCTATAGTCGGCTCATAGTAGCCGAGCGCTTTTAGCCCTTTACGGATAGCATCATCCACGCGGGCGCGGAAACGCCTGTCCGGCGTCACTTCGTCACCCTGAATGGTCGAAAGCTGGGCGCGGACGTTTTTTTCCAGCTCCCCGCTTAGCCCTTCAACCTGTAATCGTACGTTGGCAGCACTTGCCCAGGTGCTGGCCAGGCATAAACTTGCCAGACATAAAAATCGGATTCTTGGCACGTTTTCTCCTGAAGATCCTTCACGTCCCTGCTCAGAAACGCTGATACCGCTCCGCGGTTTAACAAAACCCCAACAAAGGGGGTTGAAATCTGCTCAAACACCCAAATAATTCTTATATGTACTGTAGTCTTATAAATCGCAGTTATTGTCCGCAATTCCACGCCGGGTTACAACCGCGTAACGGTTGAGCTCACTATTCGCCTTATCGGGAGAAAAAATTCATGTCACTCTTCGAGAAAACCCATCCCGTTGCGCAGTCAGAGGCCCTGCCAGGCCGCAACACGCCCATGCCGGTGGCCTCACTGCACGCGGTGAATGAACACTCTATGACCAATGTACCAGAAGGCATGGAAATCGCTTATTTTGCGATGGGCTGCTTCTGGGGCGTTGAACGACTTTTCTGGCAGGTGCCGGGAGTTTATAGCACAGCGGCTGGTTATGCGGCGGGCTATACGCCAAACCCAACCTACCGAGAAGTTTGCAGCGGCCAGACTGGACACACCGAGGCGGTCCGCGTGGTGTATGACCCAGCGGTTGTGAGCTACGGAGAACTGCTGCATATTTTCTGGGAAAATCACGATCCAGCCCAGGGGATGCGCCAGGGCGGCGACGTCGGCACCCAGTACCGCTCAGGCATTTATCCGCTAACGCCAGAACAGGATACAGCGGCACGAGCAAGCCTTGAGCGCTTCCAGGCCGCCATGGTCGCGGCAGGCGATAAGCGCCAGGTAACCACGGAAATCGTCAACGCCGGTCCGTTCTACTACGCCGAAGACGACCACCAGCAGTATCTGCACAAGAACCCGTACGGCTACTGTGGTATCGGCGGGATTGGTGTTTGTCTGCCGCCTCAGGGGTGATGACTGTTAGGGCAGCCAAACTGTTTTAGTTTGTTGTAGAATTAATATCCACAATCGCTATACTCCTTTGTAAGATCAAATCTTACAAAGGAGGAGGATTATGGCGCGCACGATGACTGTAGATCTCGGTGACGAGCTACGTGAGTTCATTGATTTATTAGTAGAGGCTGGTGATTACAGAACCCAGAGCGAAGTTTTACGAGATGCTTTACGTCTGCTAAAAGAAAAGCAGGCCGCCTCTAAGCTTCAGGCTTTGAAAGAATTATTAGCGGAAGGCATCAACAGCGGAACGCCTGAAGCCTGGGAAAAAGATACTTTTCTACAACGGATGAAAGAAAAGGTGAAATCAAGGAATGAAAACAGTTGAGCTAACGCCTAAAGCCACAGAGGACCTGGAGTCTATCTGGTTATACAGCTACGACCGTTACGGCGAAACGAAGGCCGATGAATACATCGACAGGATTTCGATGGTCCTGAAGATGCTGATAAGCCATGAGATAGGGACTTCCAGACCTGAATTAGGTAAAAACATCTTCTCTCTACCAGCTGAACAACACGTGATCTTTTTTGTCAGCCATTGCTCCCGCATCACAGTGATTCGTATATTAAGCCATGCTCAGGATGCGCTCAGGCATTTAGCCTGGTATTAGCGCCAGTGGCAGCCCCTCCCCGCCTTACGCTATACTACCCGTTGAATTTGCTGACATGCTTCACGAGAGCGGCCAGCATTTTTTATGTATGACCCCAATGGATTTTCAACTTCCCCTTCCGAGGATCTGGCCACAACAGCCAGAAAAATTATGTTAAACAGTATTTTAGTGATACTTCTCTTAATCTCCGTCAGCGCGTTTTTTTCGATATCCGAAATCTCGCTGGCCGCCTCCCGTAAAATTAAGCTCAAGCTGCTGGCTGATGAGGGCAACGTTAACGCACAGCGCGTGCTGAAGATGCAGGAAATGCCCGGCATGTTCTTTACCGTGGTGCAGATTGGCCTGAACGCGGTGGCAATACTTGGCGGTATCGTCGGTGACGCGGCGTTTTCCCCGGCCTTTAAGTCGCTGCTGGAACGCTTCTTCTCACCGGAGATGTCGGATCAGCTCAGCTTTATTATCTCCTTTACCCTTGTCACCAGCCTGTTCATCCTTTTTGCAGACCTCACCCCGAAACGCATCGGTATGATTTCGCCTGAAGCTGTAGCACTGCGAATCATCAACCCGATGCGCTTCTGTCTGTATATCTTCCGCCCGCTGGTCTGGTTCTTCAACGGCCTGGCCAATATGATTTTCCGCATCTTCAAGCTGCCGATGGTGCGCAACGACGACATCACCTCCGACGACGTTTACGCCGTGTTTGAAGCCGGTGCGCTGGCGGGCGTGCTGCGCAAGCAGGAGCACGAGCTGATTGAGAACGTGTTTGAACTGGAGTCACGTACCGTGCCGTCGTCGATGACCTCGCGCGAAAACATCATCTGGTTCGATCTGCATGAAGACGAGCAGAGCCTGAAGAACAAAATTGCCGAGCATCCTCACTCCAAGTTCCTGGTGTGCAACGGGGATATCGATCATATCGTCGGCTATGTGGACTCTAAGGAGCTGCTGAACCGCGTGCTGGGCAACCAGAGCATGGCGCTTAATAGCGGCGTGCACCTGCGCAATACGCTGATTGTGCCTGACACCCTGACGCTCTCCGAAGCGCTGGAAAGCTTCAAGACCGCCGGGGAAGACTTCGCGGTGATCATGAATGAATACGCGCTGGTCGTCGGTATCATCACCCTGAACGACGTAATGACCACGCTGATGGGCGATCTGGTCGGCCAGGGCATGGAAGAGCAGATTGTTGCCCGCGACGAGAACTCGTGGCTGGTTGAGGGCGGCACGCCGATCGACGACGTGATGCGCGTGCTGGATATCGACGAGTTCCCGCAGAACGGGAACTACGAGACCATCGGCGGCTTCATGATGTTTATGCTGCGTAAAATTCCGAAGCGCACCGACTCGGTGAAGTTCTCCGGCTACAAGTTCGAGGTGGTGGATATTGATAACTACCGCATCGACCAGCTGCTGGTGACCCGCATCGATAATAAACCGTCGGGGCTGTCGCCTAAGCTGCCGGATGCCGAAGAGCAGAATGCAGGTTAAATGAGAATATGCCGCCCAACCGGGCGGCATTTTTTTTACAGATGTACCCGAGTTCCCTTCTGTCCCGCCAGAATAGCCGGGGCGTCTTTTAACGCGCCAATCCACGCCACGTTCCCCGTCCGTTCCACAAACTCGATGACGGCCTCCGCTTTCGGCCCCATCGCCCCGTCCGGTGCGGCAAACGGTTTTAGCTGCGCCGTCGTTACGTCTTCCAGCGCTCTCGCCTGCGGCGTTCCCCAGTCCTGGTAAACCGCATCCGCGTCGGTGAGTATCATCAGGTGCTCAGCTTCTAGCTCCACCGCCAGCCGCGACGCGGTGAGATCTTTATCGATTACAGCCTCCACGCCGCAGTACCCTTGAGTAACCGGCACGACCGGCATGCCGCCGCCGCCCGCGCAGACCACCACGTGATCCAGCGCCAGCAGCCCTTTGATGCCCTCAACGTCCAGCACTCGCTGAGGGCGCGGGGAGGCCACCACGCGGCGGATGTACTGACCATCCTGCTTCATCTGCCAGCCATACTGCGCGCGCAGCTCCGCCTCCTGCTCCGGTGAGTAAACAGGGCCGATGTATTTCCCCGGCGTCTGAAAAGCAGGATCGTCACCGTGCACCTCCACCCGCGTCAGCAGCGTGCTGACCAGCGGCATCCCTGCCGCTTGTCCCAGCTTCTGGGTAATCATGTAGCCCAGCATCCCCTGGGTTTCCGCCACCAGAATATCCAGCGGATAAGGCGGTGCCGCCGGGTAGGCCAGGTTTTGCAGGGCGAGCAGCCCAACCTGCGGACCATTGCCGTGGACTATCACCACGCGGTAATCGCGGCTCAGCGTCTCCACCACATCCGCCACCAGCGCAATATTTTTATATTGATTCTCTGCGGACAAAACTTCCCCGCGCTGCAATAACGCATTTCCCCCCAGGGCAATAACCAGCGTCTTCTTCATATATTTCCTCATCAGGCTGTTAGTTAATGAGCAACAAAATAAATAACTGATGAAGTTAAAATGTGATCTGCACGGCATGAAGGTGATTACCAAATTTATTTTCACAATTCAGCAAGCCATAAGGATAATTATAAAAAACCTCCCCGCCGCGTCATTGTTTAAAATTTTTTAATAATAAATCGACGGCGGAGGCACTACTCAAAAGGAAATTATCACAATCGGGCAAGTGTGATATTGCTCAAAAGATTCTCAGGCCCGCCCCGCTATGGTAGCGCCATCAGCTCTTACTTTTTGTTGAAAATCGGGTATTTAAGTTACTAAGGAAATTAACATGTCTGATTCAATTAACAACGCTGCGGCAACGCAAAAAAGAGGCATTCCCGCCTGGTGGGTGACCATCTTTCTCTTCTGGCTCGGCTGGATATTTATGTACGCCGACCGCACAATATTAAACCCGGTAATGGGGGAGTTAGAAAAAGAGTTTTCATTAAGCGGCACCCAGCTCGGCATTCTTAATTCCGTATTTTATTTTTCCTATGCTCTGTTACAGGTTCCGGCTGGAATATTAGGCGATAAAATAGGGAAGAAAAAAGTTCTGGTGCCCGGCTTCTTATTATTTGGCGTATTTACCGCCGTCACCGGCTGGGCAAAAACCTGGACTACCCTGCTGTTTGCCCGCATGGTTACCGGCGCTGGCGAAGGGACCTATTACGGCCCGCAGTACGGCCTCTCCTCCGAACAGATCCCGAAAAAGTACCGCTCGCTGGGCAGCGCCATCATCAACAGCGGCATGGCCTTTGGTATCGCGCTGGGCCTGATGAGCTCCAGCTGGCTGGTTTACGACCAGGGCTACAGCTGGCGGATGCCGTTCTACGCCATGGCCGTGCCGTCAATTCTGGTGGGGCTGGGGATCTGGTTCTTCGTTAAAGAGAAAAAACGTGCGGCGGTGACCGCCGACGGCGTGGTCGTGAAGAAAGGCAAGTTCAGCGACCTGCTGAAAAACCGCAACTTGCTGCTGACCTATCTGATGGTGTTCTGCAGCCTGTTTGGCTTCTTCGTGATCCTCACCTGGCTGCCGTACTACCTGCAAAGCGAGCGCGGTATTGCGGGCAGCGAAACCGGCTTTATCTCTTCACTGGTGGCGTGGATTTCTATTCCCGGCGCGCTGATTTTCTCCTCCGTTTCTGACCGCCTCGGCAAACGTAAGCCGCTGATCTTAATCCTCGTCCCGGTCGCCATACTCAGCATGCTGTCGATTATCTGGATGCCGAGCATGACCGGCGTGGTGGTCGCCCTGTGCGTCTACGGCCTGGTTGGCAAGCTGGCGCTCGACCCGGTGCTGGTGGCGCTGGTCGCCGACAGCGTAGATGAGAACAACTACAGCACCGCGTTTGGCCTGTTCAACTTCATCGGCATGAGCTCCTCCATCCTTGCGCCGATCATCGCGGGCGCCGCCCGGGATATGACCGGCAGCCTGGCCTCCAGCTTCTATGTTTCCGCCGTCCTGCTGGCCATCGGCCTGGTCGGCATGCTGTTTTTGAAAGAGAAGAAATAATCAGAGGTAATAACCATGATTTATGCGTTTATCAAAAAGGGCAGCTTTCAGGATTCCGTCAGCCTGATGCTCATTTCGCGCAAGCTCAGCGCGTCGCCCGAGGTAGAAGAAGTCTCGGTGATGATGGGCACGCCCGCGAACAAATCCCTGCTCGAAACCACCGGGTTCTGGCATGAGGATTTTGCCGACGCCACGCCGAACGATATCTGTACCGCCGTGCGGGCTGGCGCAGAAAATCAGGGGATCGTCGATTTGATCCGCGAACAGCTGGAAGCTGAACTGACCGCCATCACCCAGGCGGCGGGCCAGGGGCAGCATCTGGCGAAAGCGCGCCGCTGGCAGAGCGCCTGCGAAAAACTGCCGGACGCCAACCTGCTGCTGATCTCCGTGGCCGGGGAGTACGCCGCGGGCGTCGCCGAGCAGGGATTGCTGAGCGGTAAAAACGTGATGATGTTTTCCGATAACGTACCGCTTGAGCAGGAGGTTGCTCTTAAGCAGCAGGCGCGGGATCGCGGGTTGATCGTTATGGGGCCGGACTGCGGCACCGCAATGGTCGCCGGGGCGCCGCTGGCGTTTGCTAACGTGCTGCCGAAGGGCAGCATCGGGATTATCGGCGCGTCCGGTACCGGCATTCAGGAACTCGCTTCGCAAATTGCCCTTCACAACCACGGCGTCAGCCACGCCATTGGTCTTGGCGGACGCGACCTCAGCGCGGAAGTGGGCGGCATCAGCGCGCTGACGGCGCTGGAGTGGCTGGCCGCCGACGAGCAAAGCAAAGTGCTGGCCTTCGTCTCTAAGCCCCCGGCGGAAGCGGTGCGCCAGAAGGTGATCGCCGCTATGCAGCGCATCCCTAAGCCCGTTGTCGCCCTGTTCCTCGGCGCGAAGTCAGAGAAATGCAACGAGGGCAACGTCTGGCTGGCTTCTACCCTCGCACAGGCCGCACAGCTTGCCGTCATGCTCGTCTGCGTGGCGGAAGTCACCGAAACCCAGCCTGCGGTAGCCGGTAAAACCATCTCCGGGCTGTACGCCGGGGGAACGCTTGCCGCCGAAGCCGCGATGCTGCTTGCCGCGCGGCTGGACGTTGAGCCGGACGCCCATCACCACAACGGCATCATGCTGGAGGCGAAAGGCCACCGCATCGTCGACCTGGGCGACGACGTCTACACCGTGGGACGCCCGCACCCGATGATTGACCCCACCACCCGCTCCATCGAAATCGAGAAGCTCATCCAGCAAAAAGAGGTGGGCGTGCTGCTGCTGGACGTCGTGCTGGGCTTTGGCGCCTGTGCCGATCCTGCTGGCGCGGTAGTGGAAGCCGTTCAGAAAGTCCGCGAGGCGCGCGGGCCTGGCAATCCGCTGGTCGTTATCGCCACCTTAACCGGTACGGAAAACGATCCGCAGTGCCGCACCACGCAGGCCGACACGCTGCTGAACGCCGACATCGTGGTGATGAACAATCTTCAGGAAGCCATCCTGCTGGCAGCGTACCTCATCAGCCGCCACCAGCCGCCTGTCACCACGGCGCGTCCCGCCATTCTGGACGGCGTAAAAGTCATCAACGCCGGCCTGCGCAGCTTTGCCAGCGATCTGCAAAGCACGGGCACGCCGGTTGTGCACTATCAGTGGGCACCCGTTGCCGGTGGCAACGCACGGCTCGCCAGTCTGTTAAAACAACTGAATTAAGAAGGAAGTGGCAATGTATTCATCAATTTCCGAAGCTAATGCGGCAATCATCGAGCAAATCAAAGCGGCGCGTCCCTACTGGACCGACGTACGTCTGGCCCATGAGGCCATTCCTGAGCTGGCGCAGGGCAAAAAGCTGCTCCATGCGGGCCCGCCGATCGCCTGGCAGGAGATGACTGGCCCGATGCGCGGCGCATGCCTGGGGGCCTGCCTGTTTGAAGGCTGGGCGGCTAGCGAAGAAGAGGCAAAGACCCTGCTGGACAACGGCGGCGTGACGTTCATCCCGTGCCACCACGTCAGCGCGGTTGGCCCGATGGGGGGCATTACTTCCGCCCATATGCCGGTGCTGGTGGTGAAAAACAGCGTGCACGGCAACCAGGCCTGCTGCAACCTGAACGAAGGGATCGGCAAGGTAATGCGTTTCGGTGCCTATGGCCCGGACGTGCAGCAGCGCCTGCGCTGGATGCGCGACACCCTGGCCCCGGTGCTTCAGGAAGCGCTTGGGCGCATTGATAACGGCATCGACCTGACCGCATTAATGGCGCAGGCAATCACCATGGGCGACGAGTTCCACCAGCGTAACATTGCCGCCTCCGCCCTGCTGATGCGCACCCTGTCGCCTTATATCGTGCAGCTGGACCGCCCGAAGGCAGAGCTTGCGGAGGTGATGCAGTTCCTGAGCGTCACCGATCAGTTCTTCCTGAACCTGGCGATGGCCTACAGCAAAGCGGTAATGGACGCCGCCGCACAGATAAAAACAGGGTCGATTGTCACCGCCATGACCCGCAACGGGCGCGATTTCGGCATCCGCGTCAGCGGGCTGGGCGACCGCTGGTTTACCGCGCCGGTCAATACGCCGCAGGGGCTGTTCTTCACCGGCTTCAGCCAGGCGGACGCCAACCCGGATATCGGCGACAGCGCCATCACCGAAACGCTGGGCATCGGCGGCGCGGCGATGATTGCGGCGCCGGGCGTGACGCGCTTCGTGGGCGCGGGCGGGATGGACGCCGCGCTGGAAACCAGCGAAGAGATGACCGAAATCTATCTCGACAGCAACCCGATGCTGCAAATCCCGTCGTGGAACTTTAAAGGGGCATGTCTGGGCCTTGATATCCGTCGCGTGGTGGAAACGGGGATCACGCCGCTGATTAACACCGGGATTGCCCACCGCGAAGCGGGCGTGGGGCAGGTAGGGGCCGGGACAGTGCGCGCACCGCTGCCCTGCTTCGAACTGGCACTTGAAGCCCTTGCGCAAGTTCATCATATTACGGCTTAAACCTACGAGGGGGCGGCGCTGCTGCCCCTCAAATGGAGCGATATGAATGGATCTCTTTCTGGCGCCGGGCGGCAGCGGGCTGCCCTTTCCTGACGGCAGCGAACTTCGCCTGCACAGCCGCTTTACCCACGCCATTAACGTGAAGCACCCCAGCGGCAGGCTTTTTACTTTTCATCGCTATGGCAAAGGCTGTAGCCCAACCGGCTGGATTTTTCATAATGACGATTTCGATAAAATTAACCGCTTTATTGCCGCTGATAGCACCTTAAACGTCAAAAATCGAGGCTTTACTGGTCGTGGGTACTCGCTGCGAAACCGGCGTCGACTGAATTTTAACGTCCCAGAAGGCGAGATTGCGCCGCCCGACCTGCACAAATTCACTAACCCGACGGGCCTGCTCGGCCCGCTCAACGAGGCGGTTAACCAGCAGGATCATCCCCTGCTGAAATTACTGACCCACCAGCTGGACCGCTGGCTGGCAGGTCATAGGCCGGACTGGCGCGGCCTGATTGGCCTGGGGCCGGGGCTGACGCCGAGCGGCGATGATATGCTGACCGGCGCGCTGGCGGCGCTCTATTCCAACCAACAACTCCTTGCCCTTAACCGTTACCCTTTAATTCTGCCGGACTTTCAGTCGCTTTTAACACTGACCACATCCGTGAGCTGTAGCTATCTCGACAGCGCTGCCAGAGGGCAGTTCTCAACGCCGCTGGTAAGACTCATGGGCCGTCTGGCCCATTCTCGCGATAGCAAAACCGCCATCCGTGATCTGCTCGGTCACGGCCATACTTCCGGCGCAGATACCCTTCTCGGGCTGGTTACCGGGCTGCGCTGGCTCAGGAAAGCGTTTCCAGGAGCCAATCATGCTTGACCATGAAACGATTCGCACTTTTATTAAGGTCGCGGAAACCGGCAGCTTTTCACAGGCCGCCGCCGCGCTGCATAAAACCCCGGCGGCGATGAGCTACCGCATCAAGACGCTGGAAGAGCACGTCGGCACCCTGCTGTTTACCCGCACCACGCGCACGGTGAACCTGACGCTGGCGGGCGAATGCCTGCTGGAACATTGCCGACAGTGGCTAAGCTGGGTCGACGGCATGCCGGACGAGCTTAAGCAGATTAACGCCGGGGTGGAGCGCCAGGTTAACATCGTGGTCAACAACCTGCTCTACCAGTCCCAGGCCGTGGCGGAGTTTCTTGCCTGGCTGCACAGGCGCTTCCCGTTTACCCAGTTTCAGATCTCCCGCCAGGTCTATATGGGCGTCTGGGACGCGCTGCTGTATGACGATTTTCACATCGCCATCGGCGTGACCGGTTCGGAGTCCCTTTCGAACAATATTGCGCTTCACCCGCTGGGCGAGATTTCGTGGCTGTTCGTCGTCGCGCCGCACCATCCGTTAGCCAAAATCAGCGGCGAAACCATCGCGGAAGAGCATCTCCGGCGCTATCCCGCCATTAATATCGACGACACCTCACGGACGCTAACGCGCCGCGTCGCCTGGCTGCTGCCGGGCCAGAAAGAGATCAAAGTGCCGGATATCAGCACCAAGCTGGAGTGCCATCTCAAAGGGCTGGGGATTGGTTTTTTACCCTATAACCTCTGCCAGCCGTGGCTGGAAAGCGGCGAGCTGGTGACGAGGAAAGTCGAGCGCGCACGGCAGCCGTCGCAGCTTTCTCTGGCGTGGAAATCAACGGGAGTGGGTAAAGCGATAAGGGAAGTTGTGACGCAGTTTCAGCGCAATGAGCCGACGATCAGGGGATTTTTAAACCAGATAGACCGCAGGCCCACTCGATAAAAACACTAACGGCACCCTCGGGTGCCGTTTTGTTTTTACTACCTGATGGCTTTACGCCATCTCCGCCTGCATGCGCAGAACCTGGCGGTTTACTTCAGACATAACGGATAAGTGCTGCTTATCTTTCACTTTTGGGATGAGGATCTTGCCCTTATCGAACTCAAAAGCGCCAACGTCCTTGATGTACAACCGTCCACGGAACAGGATTTTCACGTACTTCGCCACCTGAAGCGGGTTGTAACGTTGGAAAATTTTCATTGTTTTTACTCTCCTGCAGTGTTTACGCCCCTGCGGTTCCACATTTGGTCCGACAAAACGAGGCGAAAAATTTGGTGCCTGGAAACTATAGTTCATATACAAATCGACACCTAGTTTGCATAACCTTTTTTACCGTTTGATTACAATTTCTCAGAATAATCTATTCAAATGTAAATAAATCCCAGCTTAAGCATTCAAAAAGCAGGGATATGTGCGGCGGCCCGCAAACTGGCATTGTTGTTGCGAGACAGATAGCGATTCAACACTTATGCTTAAAACATCACGGCCAAGTGGTCGGATCACCTGCAACTCACTGCCCATAATAAGGAGTCACTTATGACCCTGCGCACGGCGCTTGCGCTTACCGCCCTGCTGCTGCCTCTGATGGCCTCAGCCCATAATTTCGAAAAGAACCAGCGCGTGCCCCCGGTGGGCATAGCCGATAAAGGCGAACTGGTGCTGGATAACGATAAAGATAAGTTTAGCTATAAAACCTGGAATAGCGCGCAGCTGCCTGGAAAAGTGCGGGTGCTGCAGCATATTGCCGGACGCTCAAGCGCAAAAGAGAAGAACGCCGGGCTGATTGAAGCTATTAAGGCCGCCAAATTCCCGCACGATCGCTACCAGACCACAACGGTTGTTAACACCGATGACGCGATTGTGGGAACGGGAATGTTTGTGCGCAGCAGCATTGAGAGCAATAAGAAACAGTATCCGTGGTCGCAGTTCATCGTGGACAGCAACGGCGTGGCGAAAAAAGCCTGGCAGCTGGAAGATGCCGGTTCGGCGATTGTGGTGCTGGATAAAAACGGCCACATTCAGTTCGCCAAAGACGGCGCGCTGACGCAGGAAGAAGTGCAGCAGGTGATGACCCTGCTGCAGAAGCTGCTCAGTAAATAGAAACCCGGAAGCCTGGGTTTAAGAAGGATTCGCGCGGGGTATAGTCGAGAGGCTTACCCTGCCAGTCATGGACATGCGCCCCGGCGGCAACCGCCACGGCGTGGCCTGCGGCAGTATCCCAGATGTTGGTTGGCCCAAAGCGCGGGTAAAGCTGCGCCTGGCCATCCGCCACCAGGCAGAACTTCAGCGAAGAACCGATGGCGGTGGTCTGGTGCTCGCCAATCTGCTGGAGATACTCTTTCAGCTCGCTGTCGGTATCCGAGTGGGAGCGGCTTACCACTACCAGCGGCGGGCGCGCATCGCGCACCTGAATTTGATTACGTGTTCCGCACTCTTCTTTCCACGCTTTGCCTTCCGCCGCGCCGTACATAATCTTCAGAACCGGGGCGTAGACCACTCCCATCACCGCCTTACCCTTTTCAATCAGCGCGATGTTTACCGTGAACTCTCCGTTGCGCTTAAGAAACTCTTTGGTGCCGTCCAGTGGGTCAACCAGCCAGTAGCGATCCCATTTCTGGCGAACCTCCCAGCTTTGCGGGTCCTCTTCGGATAACACCGGCACGTCCGGCGTCAGGGCCTGTAATCCCTGCATAATTATTCTGTGGGCAGCGAGATCGGCCGCGGTGACCGGCGAGTCGTCGGACTTCTGGGTAGCCTCCAGCGGCTTCTCCCCTTCGTAAACCTGCATGATGGCGGCTCCCGCCTCTCGTGCCAGCTGGCAAATTTGTTCTAACATTCTTCACCTCATGTCGTTGCGACGCACGCTTCACCGCGCGATTAACCTGTTGTTTTACTTATATCTCATTGCGTCATGATGCGCTATCTGTGAAGCGATTCCGGTTTCCCCGGCCCGATCTCTGGCAGACTTCACACTTTTGTAAGCAACGGCCTGTAAATTCATTGCCTTTTGTGGCGTACCTCGAAAAAGGACCTTAATCATGATCAAGTTTAGCGTAACGATCCTTGCCACGCTGATTGCGACCAGCGTCAGCGCGGCAACGGTCGATCTGCGTATTCTCGAAACCACCGACCTGCACAGCAATATGATGGACTTCGACTACTACAAAGAAACGTCCACCGAAAAATTCGGTCTGGTGCGCACGGCAAGCCTAATCAACGCGGCCCGCAGTGAAGCAAAAAACAGCGTGCTGGTGGATAACGGTGATTTGATTCAGGGTAGCCCACTTAGCGACTACATGGCGGCAAAGGGTCTAAAAGCCGGAGAAATCCACCCGGTTTATAAGGCGCTGAACATGCTGGATTATGCCGTCGGCAACCTTGGAAACCATGAATTTAACTACGGGCTGGATTACCTCCACAGGGCGCTGTCCGGTGCGAAATTCCCGTACGTAAATGCCAATATCATCGATGCAAAGACCGGCAAACCGTTGTTTACCCCTTACCTCATCAAAGAGACCAGCGTGACGGATAAAGACGGCAGGCCGCAGACGCTACGCATCGGCTATATCGGCTTCGTGCCGCCGCAGATCATGACGTGGGATAAGGCAAACCTGGAAGGCAAAGTCACAGTGCAGGACATCACCGAAACCGCAAAGCATTACGTCCCGCAGATGCGTAAAGCAGGGGCGGATTTGGTGGTGGTGGTCGCCCACTCGGGGCTTTCCAGCGACCCGTATCACGCGATGGCCGAAAACTCCGTGTACTACTTAAGCCAGGTGCCCGGCGTGGATACCATTCTGTTCGGCCATGCCCACGCCGTGTTCCCGGGTAAAGACTTTGCGAACATCAAAGGCGCGGATATTAAACAAGGCACACTCAACGGCGTACCAGCAGTAATGCCGGGGATGTGGGGCGACCATCTGGGCGTGGTGGATCTGGTGCTCAACAACGACAGCGGCTCCTGGAAAGTCACCGGCAGCAAAGCAGAGGCGCGCCCAATCTACGACAGCGTGGCGAAAAAATCGCTGGCGGCGGAAGATAAGGATCTGGTGAAAGTGCTGGCCCACGACCACGATGCTACCCGCGAGTTTGTCGGCAAATCCATCGGCAAGTCCGCCGACAATATGTACAGCTATCTGGCGCTTGTCCAGGATGATCCTACCGTTCAGGTGGTCAACAACGCTCAGCGCGCCTACGTCGAGAAATATATTCAGGGCGACCCCGACCTCGCGAATCTGCCAGTTCTTTCCGCCGCCGCGCCGTTCAAAGTGGGCGGACGTAAAAACGATCCGGCGAGCTTCGTCGAGGTTGAAAAAGGCCAGCTGACCTTCCGCAACGCCGCCGATTTATACCTCTATCCGAACACGTTGGTCGTGGTGAAGGCGAGCGGGAAAGAGGTGAAAGAGTGGCTGGAATGCTCTGCCGGGCAATTCAACCAGATTGACGTCAACAGCAGCAGGCCGCAGCCGCTCATCAACTGGGACGGTTTCCGCACCTATAACTTCGACGTTATCGACGGGGTGGACTACCAGATTGATGTCTCACAGCCTGCGCGCTACGACGGTGACTGTCAGCCTGCGAACCTGCAATCTGAACGCATCAAAAACCTGACGTTTAAGGGCAAGCCAGTCGATCCGAACGCCACCTTCCTGGTCGCGACTAACAACTATCGTGCCTATGGCGGCACCTTCGCCGGAACGGGCGAAAAGCATATTGCCTTTGCGTCCCCGGATGAAAACCGCTCGGTGCTGGCAAACTGGATTAGCGCACAGATTGAGATCCACCCGGCGGCGGACAACAACTGGCGCCTGGCGCCGATTCACAGCGCGCAGCCGCTGGATATCCGCTTCGAAACTTCGCCGGGCGAGAAAGCCGCCGCGTTTATTAAGGAGAAGGCTCAGTATCCGATGAAAAATGTCGGCACGGACGAGATTGGCTTCTCTGTTTATCAAGTTGATTTAACTAAATAACCTGTCGGATGACGCTGCGCTTATCCGACCTACGGCTGCATCAGGTTGATTTAACCAGGTGAGGCTTCAGGCGTCCCGTTCGCGGGACGCCATCACCTGGGGCAGATTCCCCTCAATCCAGTCCGCCAGCGCGGCGACTTTCTCAGCCACTTCTTCACCGAGCGGCGTCAGGCTGTACTCTACATGCGGCGGAACTACCGGGTACGACTTACGGTTCACAAAGCCGTCTGCTTCCAGCCACTGCAGCGTTTGCGCCAGCATTTTTTCGCTCACGCCGCCCATTTTACGGCGCAGGTCGCTGAAACGGTGCGTACCGCCCTGAAGCGCGACCAGAATCAGCACGCCCCAGCGGCTGGTGACGTGTTTCAGCACGTCCCGCGACGGGCATTTCTCGGCAAACAGGTTGCCGCTACGCATCTGCTCGCTAAGCGTTGGTGCGCTTTCAACGATTTCGCTCATCTCATACTTACCTTTTTGTACGTACTTACTAAAAGTTAGTTAGGGTGCTAGTGTGGCACAACTAACCAAAAACAGTAAGGTGTTTACCATGATTGCGATTACCGGCGTTTCCGGCCAGCTTGGCCGTCAGGTTGTAGAAGAGCTGTTGAAAAGCGTGGAAGCAAACAGCGTGGTGGCGATTGTCCGCACGCCGGCCAAAGTGAGTGACCTGGCCGGGCGCGGCGTGCAGGTTCGCGCCGCTGACTATAACGATAAATCGGCTATGCAGCAGGCGCTGGCGGGAGTCGAAAAGCTCCTGCTGGTTTCTTCCAGCGAAGTAGGACAGCGCGCCATTCAACACCGCAACGTGATTGACGCCGCGAAAGCCGCAGGCGTAAAACTCATCGCCTACACCAGCCTGCTGCACGCGGATACCTCCCCGCTTGGCCTGGCCGAAGAGCATGTGGCAACGGAAAAAATGCTTAAAGAGTCTGGCGTTCCTTTCGTGCTGCTGCGCAACGGTTGGTATACCGAAAACTATCTCGCCAGCCTTCCGGCTGCCCTGCAGCACGGCGTGTTTATTGGTAGCGCAGGGGCAGGAAAAATTGCCTCTGCCACGCGCGCTGACTATGCGGCCGCGGCGGCAAAAGTTCTGACGCTGGATAACCAGGCAGGGAAAACCTATGAGCTGGCGGGCGATCGCGGCTGGACACTGGCGGAACTGGCGGAAGAAGTCAGCAGGCAGAGCGGTAAAACCGTGGTTTATCAGAACCTCAGCGAAGCGGAATTCAAAGCGGCGCTGCTGGGCGCGGGTTTACCGGAAGGTTTTGCGGCAATGCTCGCAAACTCAGACATCGGCGCATCCAAAGACGGCCTGTTCGACGATAGCCACCAGCTCAGCCAGCTGACTGGTCGCCCCACACCTTCCCTTGCGGAAAGCGTTCGCAGCACGCTGTAATTGTTAACTATCCGTTAACGGCGGACATCCCTATACTTATGGGGTGTCCCCGCGGAGGTTTTCAGTGCAAGGCGTTCCCGAGCAGTTCATTGATGAGAAAGACAACGCCCAGTTCCGGCAGCTGCCGCAGCTGCCGGGCGTCGAGCTTTACCACGCCCACATCTCACGCTACGCCTTTGAACCCCACACCCACGAAGCTTTTGGCATCGGCACCGTCACCTGGGGAGCCGAGCGCTTCCGCTATCGCGGCGTGCAGCACGTTGCCGCCCAGGGCTCTCTGGTGCTGATGAACCCGGACGAGCTACACACGGGCGAAGCGGAGACCGAAGACGGCTGGCAGTACCGTATGATTTATCTTGAGCCTGAACTGCTGGAATCCGTCACCGGCGAGCGCTGCTGGTGGTTCAGCGATGCGGTCACCCATGACCCGCAGCGTTCGCGCCAGGTTGGGCAACTGATTAACGGTCTCTGGAGCGCAGGCGACACAATGACCCAGCAAGGTCTGCTGCTCAACCTCATCGAGGCTTTTCGGCCTTACGCGCATCATCAGTCCGCCGGGCCGCGGGAAGCCGCGCATCGCTTCGACCGCATCCGCGAATACCTGCACGACAACTATATGCGTCCGGTTACGCTCGACGAGCTGGCCGCCCTGGTATCACTCAGCCCCTGGCACTTCCAGCGCCAGTTCAAGGCCCATTTCCACGCCACTCCGCACCAGATGCTGATGGCGATTCGCCTGTGGTACGCCAAACAGTTTCTGACCAACGGCGTTCCCGCAGCGCAGGTTGCGGCCATGAGCGGCCTGACGGACCAGGCTCACCTGACCCGCGCTTTCGCCCAGCGTTATGGCATCACGCCCGTACGCTACCAGAAACAGGTTTCCCGCTAGCTAAACCGCAATCTCATACAATACTCGCAACCGTCCCATCCCTACACTGACCGCAAAGAACTAACCGGAAGAGTAAAATGTTAACTGGCGTACTGTATGCCCTGATGGCCGGGCTGATGTGGGGGCTGATTTTTGTCGGCCCGATTATCGTGCCGGACTACCCGGCCGCACTGCAGTCTACCGGGCGCTACCTTGCGCTGGGGCTGATTGCCATTCCGCTAGCGTGGCTCGGGCGGCAGCGTCTACGCCAGCTTAGCGGCAGGGACTGGTTTACCGCGCTTAAGCTCTCTACCGTCGGGAACCTGATCTATTACGTCTGCCTGGCAAGCGCGATTCAACGCACCGGTGCGCCCATTTCTACGATGATTATTGGTACCCTGCCGGTAGTGATCCCCGTATTTGCCAATCTGCTCTATAGCAAGCGCGACGGAAAACTGCCGTTGCGACGGCTCGCCCCTGCTCTGGCAGTCATCGCAATTGGGCTGGTGATGGTCAATACCGCCGAACTGCGCGGTGGAGGGGGTGATTTCAGCTGGTGGCGATATGCCAGCGGTATCGGCCTGGCCTTTGTTTCCGTTGTCTGCTGGGCATGGTATGCGCTGCGCAACGCCCGCTGGCTGCGGGAGAATCCTGATAAAAATCCGATGATGTGGGCCACCGCGCAGGGGCTGTCCACGCTGCCTTTCTCGCTGCTGGGGTACGTTGTCATCTGCCTGTTTATAGCTCGCAGCAGCGCCGATTTTGCCCTGCCGTTTGGCCCGCGTCCGGAAGTGTTCGTCACGCTGATGCTGGCTATCGCCCTGCTCTGCTCCTGGCTGGGCAACCTGTGCTGGAACATCGCCTGTCAGCGCCTGCCGACGGTGATCGTCGGACCGCTTATCGTTTTTGAAACGCTTGCCGGACTGGCCTATACCTTTATACTGCGCCACAGCTGGCCACCCCTTCTCACGCTGCTGGGCATTCTTTGTTTGGTTTTCGGCGTGGTGCTGGCGGTCCTCACGAAGCCGCAGAAACGACAGATAGAAGAGGTAGCAGCCGTAGGGGAATAACGGCGCTACCCAAAAATAGGCATAGCCTCAGCCTAAAGATGCATTTAATATGCATCTTATATTTTACAAGATGAGGTATCTGACCATGGCCTTCCGCGACCAACCCTTAGGTGAACTGGCATTAACCATTCCCCGCGCCTCCGCGCTGTTCCGTAAGCTGGATCTGGATTTTTGCTGCGGTGGCAGGCAGACGCTTGAGCGTGCCGCTGCCCGTAAAGAGCTGGATCTGGCAGCTATAGAGGCCGAGCTTGCGGCGTTGGCTGAAGAACCCCTCGAGAAGGAGTGGCGAACCGCGCCGCTGCCGGAAATCATCGCCCATATTGTGGTTCGCTACCACGACAGGCACCGCGAACAGCTACCGGAGCTGATTTTACAGGCGAACAAGGTTGAGCGGGTGCATGCTGATAAACCTGACGTGCCGAAGGGGCTGGCGAAATATCTCACCATGCTGCATCAGGAATTGAGCAGTCATATGATGAAGGAAGAGCAGATTCTGTTCCCGATGATTAAACAGGGCATGGGCGCTCAGGCCATCGGCCCGATTAGCGTCATGGAAAGCGAGCATGATGAGGCGGGAGAGCTGCTGGAGGTCATCAAGCACACCACCAATAACGTTACCCCGCCGCCGGAAGCGTGCACCACCTGGAAAGCGATGTATAACGGGATTAACGAGCTGATTGACGATCTGATGAATCACATCAGCCTTGAGAACAACGTGCTGTTCCCCCGGGCTTTGGCCGGGGAGTGATTTTTAACCCCTCTCCCCAGGCGGGGAGAGGGTCACAAGAGGTTATTTGCCTGAATTAGCCAGACGCTTTTTACCCATAAACAGCCAGCACACGCCGAGCACCACAAACCAAATCGGCGTCACCATCAGCGCCTGACGGGTATCCGTTTCCAACGTCAGCAGCACAATCACAAACACAAAGAACGCCATGCAAACCCAGCACATCAGTTTGCCAAGCGGCATTTTGTAGATGGATTTTTTGTGCATCTCCGGACGCTGCTTGCGGTACACCAGGTACGAACAAAGAATAATCGTCCAGACGAACATAAACAGAATCGCCGACACGGTGGTGATCATCGTGAAGGCTGCAATGACGTTCGGATTCACGTACAGCATTACCACGCCGCCCAGCAGGCAGATGCAGGAGAAAGTTAACCCCTTAGCCGGAACGGCACGTTTAGACAGCTTAGCGAACGCCTGCGGCGCCATCTTGTCCTGCGCCAGACCAAACAGCATGCGGCTGGTAGAGAAGACGCCGCTGTTGGCCGAGGATGCCGCCGACGTCAGCACAACGAAGTTGATGATGCTCGCGGCGGCGGGCAGCCCCACCAACACAAACAGCTCAACGAACGGGCTCTTATCCGCCACCACGGAGTGCCACGGCGTCACCGACATAATGACGATCAGCGCAAACACGTAGAACATGATGATGCGCACTGGAATCGAGTTAATGGCGCGCGGCAGGGATTTCTCCGGATCTTTGGTTTCCGCCGCGGTGGTACCCACCAGCTCAATTCCCACGAAGGCGAAGACCGCTATCTGGAAGCCGGCAAAGAAGCCGCTGAGGCCTTTCGGGAACCAGCCGCCGTCATTCCACAGGTTATTGAAGGAGGCCTCAACGCCCGACGGCGAGTGGAAGTGCGTCAGGATCATCACCAGGCCAATCACAATCAGCCCTACGATGGCGACGATTTTGATCATTGCAAACCAGAACTCCATCTCCCCGAACATCTTCACCGTAGCCAGATTCAGGCTCAGCAGCAGGATGACTACGGCCAGTGAGGCTACCCAGTCGGACAGTCCCGGGAACCAGAACTGTGCATAGGAGGTTATCGCCACTACATCGGCCATGCCGGTTACTACCCAGCAGAACCAGTAGGTCCAGCCGGTGAAATACCCGGCCCACGGGCCTAACAGGTCGGCGGCAAAATCGCTGAAGGATTTATATTCGAGGTTGGAAAGCAGCAGCTCCCCCATCGCCCGCATCACGAAGAACAGCATGAAGCCGATGATCATGTAGACGAAGATGATGGATGGCCCCGCGAGGCTGATGGTTTTACCGGAGCCCATAAACAGGCCGGTACCGATAGCGCCGCCGATGGCGATAAGCTGTATATGGCGGTTCGTTAGATTTCGCCGTAGCGACTGTTCGGCCGGAGCCTGTGCGGCTTCAGCGACTTTTACCTGATCTACCATGTTGTGTTTTTCCTGTACCTGTCTGTTGTGTTCAGGCTCTTCTGGCCTTTACGTCAAAGTGTGTAATGTTGCTTGTAGAAAGCACTTGGATAGTAGGAGAGATTCGGCGGGATGAATACCTGCAAAAAACGTTCTTGTTAATTTTTTGTTTTATTTGAGTGCGAAATCACTGTCGCATTGCGAAGTGCCTCACAAAAATACCCGTAACGTGGGCATATACAAGATTAAATCACGGTTATTTGTTAAGAACCAAACGAAAACCCCGCCGGAAGCGGGGCTCGGCTACTGCTTACAGAATTTCCAGCAGTTCTACTTCGAAGACCAGGGTGCTGAATGGCGGGATGGACGCGCCAGCGCCGCGCTCGCCGTAGGCCAGGTTGTGAGGGATAGTCAGTTCCCACTTCGAGCCAACCGGCATCAGGGTCAGGGCTTCAATCCAGCCTGCGATCACGCCGCTGACCGGGAATTCAGCCGGTTCGCCACGCTGGACGGAGCTGTCGAATACGGTGCCGTCGATGAGCTTACCGGTATAGTGCACGCGAACGTGATCTTTACGCGCAGGAATTGCGCCGGTGCCCTGAGTCAGAACGCGGAATTGCAGGCCGGATTCGGTGCTGCTCACGCCTTCTTTCTTGACGTTTTCTTCCAGGTATTTCTGACCTTCTACCGCCATCTCTTTCTGACGCTCCTGACGCACCGCATCGGCACGTTCGTGCACTTCACGCAGGGCACGGTGAACAACGTCAACAGGAACCACCGGCGCGTTGCCTTCCAGCGCATCACGCAGACCCGCCACCAGCGCTTCGGGCAGCAGGCCCTGCAGACCAGATTCGCTCAGCTGCTGACCGACCTGTAAACCAATACCGTAACTTGCTTGCGCTTCGACGCTGTCAAAAGAAGGGGTTGTCATGAATTTTCCTTTAAGGTTTTAAAAGCAAGCGTGCAGCATAGCAGCGTCATCTGGTCGGGTAAAATGTAAAAGGCCGGTGAGTGACAAATGCGAACGAAACGGGAACAATGGCCTGATGAGTGCTAAATTACGGTGAAGCGTCACGGAAACCGGGATCGTTCACTGCATCAAACAGTTAGCGTTCTATAATGGAGTTGGGAAATGGTCAAAGCACATTATGTGGACTTGAGGAGGGTTGCCGATGCGATTCGCTATTAAACCAATGCTCGTACGGATTTGGCACGCCCCTGAGCATTTCCGGCTGATGGATCCGCTTCCTCCCCTGCACCGCTGGGGTATTATTATTGCCGCCGCCGTCGTCGTGGTGGGCTTCTTGTTACCCGCGGCGGATGAGCCTGACCACCCGGTCACGCGCGATGCGCAGCTCTCGGTTGAATCCCAGACCCCGATGCATGCCGAACTGGTCAACCCTCCAGCTAACGCTTCGCCTGTCGCGCCAGCAGAGCCCGTACCAGCGCCGTTGGAACCACAGGTTCAGGACCAGGCGCCCGTTCCCCACGCCAACAACGATATCGAGCAGCAGTGGCGCTCCTACCGCGTGGAGTCCGGCCAGACGATGGCGCAGCTGTTCCGTGACCACAACCTGCCGCCAGCAGATGTCTATGCCATGGCGCAGGTTGAAGGTGACAATAAACCGCTGAGTACGCTACAGACCGGGCAAATGGTGAAGATTCGCCAGAACGCGAATGGAATAGTGACGGGGTTAACGATTGATTCTGGCAGCGGCGGAGAGATTCTGTTTACGCGTCAGCCTGACGGCAGCTTCCTGCGCGCACAATAAATTTATGGCGATGTTAAAATGCAAAACGCCGGCACTTGGCCGGCGTTTTAACGTTTGATTTAGCTTAAATTAAGCTTCAGCAACAACGTTTACAGTCAGTTTAGCGAACACTTCGCTGTGAACCTGGAAGTCCACTTCGTGTGCGCCAGTGGTACGCAGAACGCCGTTCGGTAAACGAACTTCGCTCTTAGCCACTTCAACGCCAGCTGCAGTTACAGCGTCAGCGATGTCGCGAGTACCGATGGAACCGAACAGTTTACCTTCGTCGCCTGATTTAGACGCGATAGTAACGGTTTCCAGTGCGTTGATCTTCGCAGCGCGAGCTTCAGCAGCAGCCAGAACGTCAGCCAGTTTAGCTTCCAGTTCTGCACGGCGTGCTTCAAAGAATTCAACATTTTTCTTGGTAGCAGGAACAGCTTTACCCTGTGGTACCAGGAAGTTACGAGCATAACCCGCTTTAACGTTAACCTGATCACCCAGGCTACCCAGGTTTGCTACTTTATCAAGCAGAATAACTTGCATTACCTTATCCTCTCAAAGTCGTATTAATGGACCGTGACCGATTACTGATGACGATCAGTGTACGGCAGCAGAGACAGGTAGCGAGCGCGTTTGATAGCGCGAGCCAGCTGACGCTGATATTTTGCACGGGTACCGGTGATACGGCTTGGGACAATCTTACCGCTTTCGGTGATGTAGTTTTTCAGCGTAGCGATGTCTTTATAGTCAATCTCTTGAACGCCTTCCGCGGTGAAACGGCAGAACTTGCGACGACGGAAATAACGTGCCATATGGCTAGTCTCCAGAATCTATCAATTCAATCTGCTCGGCATGCAATACCACTTTGTTCAGCCCATTTTTTGCCTGATGGCAAGTAATGAAGCCCTGAACCGTAAGTACCGTGCCGACCGTTATACTGTGAGTAATGGCCTGGTGTGCGTGTCCGCTAATAATAACGGGCATTCTGCACCATGCCTGCCGGTTGAAACCGGCCTCCTCTTGCACAGAACGATGCTCAAGCACGAACTGGCAGTGAGGAATTCCTGACGGGCTGACCTTGCGCAGGGGTGTCTTGCACACAGTGCCAGACAGAACCAGGCGGTTTGCCGTCATCAGAAATTACTCTTCAGAGTCCCCAGCATCTGCATCTTCAGTGGTTTCAGACGCGAAATCGTCACGACGCTCACGGCGCTCGTCTTTCGCTTTAACCATTGGAGAAGCTTCGGTAACCGCGTGCTTAACGCGCATAACCATGCTGCGGATAACGGCGTCGTTGAAGCGGAAGTTAGTTTCCAGCTCATCGATCGCTTCCTGCGGAGCTTCAACGTTCAGCAGAACGTAGTGAGCTTTGTGCAGTTTGTTGATCGGGTAAGCCAGCTGACGGCGGCCCCAGTCTTCCAGACGGTGGATCGTACCTTCTGCTGCAGTGATTGCACCAGTGTAACGTTCGATCATACCCGGAACCTGTTCGCTCTGGTCAGGATGGACCATAAAAACGATTTCGTAATGACGCATCGAATTGCTCCTTACGGATTATTCAGCCTCCTGTCAGGGTCAGCCGCGGCCCATGGAAGCAAGGAACGTGTTTATAAAGGCGGCTGAAAAATTGACGCGTAATCATACTTGCGGGGCCTGACAAACTCAAGGCCGAACGGAAATTAATTCTTTTGGCTGACGGACAAAAAACCCATGGCGGGCTAACACCGTGAATTTTATAAAGTTGAGCTGGATCACTAAAAATTTTTGACCAACACCATCAGAAATGGTCGCTTTTTATTCAACCACATCGGTTTACACTGAGTATCACAGGCCGCCACTAATCATTCACAGGAGCGACGACCACTGCTAACACACCAGCTGTAAGTGGAGCGCAAATATGAAAACCCTCGCTTATTTTCTTGCCGCGGCATTCTTGCTAAGCGCAAATGCGACGGCAGCGATCAAAATAGACAGCCGCATCGCCCGAAATATGGATGATGTGCAGAGCCTCGGCGTGATTTACATCAACCATAATTTTGCCACCGAGCAGGAAGCTGAAGAGGCGATACATCAGGATGCAGACCAGCACGGTGCGGCTTACTACCACACCATTTTAATGAGAGAACCGGGTAGTAACGGCAATATGCGGGTCAGCGCAGATATTTACAGGTAACAGCAGGTACGAGTAAGCAGCACCGTCAGTCCCAGCGTTAACACCAGGAATACCACAACGACATAGAAAGCCAACGTTCGATTTGCCCCTGCTTGCAGGGGCTTTTTTAGTTAATAGTCTCCAGCAAGCGTTATCTCGGCATCAGCTTCACCGGTAATACGGTTACGGAGATCCCGTCTCATCAACTCGATGGTCCAAAACCAGAAGATATGCCCCAGAATTTCCGCAATATACTCATCGAAAGGAAGTCTATTGAGCGGTGGTGTTAAACCCAACAAAGGAAATGAGATACCGTGAACTGCAACCGTAATAATTAATCCCGATAATATCCCTTGCCATAATTTTATTTTCGGGAAAATCTCGGCAGTGATACAGTAACCTACCGCAAACAACAACGAGAAAATGACATGCGTCACCATTACAGGATTGATAACATGTTCAGAGAAGGTATAAACAGTTTGTGTTGGATCGATGCCTAAGTAGTCCCTCAAAAATAAATAAGGAGGGTTAAACTCATCACGTCCGCCCGAAAACGTGCGGGGTGGAAGAGGAACTTCTGCTCCCCATTTTACAAAAGCAGATATGATACCTGCGGCTACTCCTACAACAGCAGCCACACCGTAGCGACGGCGACGAGGGTCAGTCTTTACAAATATTCCATTTTTGACCATAATAAATCCTTACTGTAAATATCATATAACGAACTCAATCTCTTATTAGAGGATCCATTATTATATTGAGGTCAGATAGTTTATTAACATGACAACAATTAAAATTTATTAACCTTAATTTATGTTTAAACTTATCTTTGCCCGTAATATGCACAGGGGCCATGCTTACGCTGGAAATGCTTTTCCATCAAATAGCTTTCAATTGGTTTTAATCGTGGGTTAATCTCGCGTGCGATCCAAGCCATTTTCGCTACTTCTTCCATTACTACGGCGTTATGTACCGCATCATGTGCATCTTTCCCCCAGGCAAAGGGGCCATGCTGGTACACAACTATTCCCGGCGTGTGAAGAAGATTCCGATAACCCAGCGTTTCGATGATCACTTTTCCGGTATTGAGCTCGTACTCGCACTGTACCTCCTCTTCGGACAGTGCACGGGTACAGGGAATATCCCCGAAGAAGTAATCCGCATGCGTGGTTCCAAGCGCGGGGATGGACAACCCTGCCTGCGCCCAGGCCGTGGCGTGCGTGGAATGGGTATGCACCACTCCGCCCAGTTCCGGGTATTTGTTATAAAGCGCAAGGTGCGTTGCCGTATCCGAGGAGGGACGATAACGCCCTTCAATGACCACGCCGTTCATATCAACCACCACCATGTCATCTGCCGACATTTGCTCATACGCCACGCCGCTTGGCTTAATCACCACGCGCTGGCGCTGGCGGTCGATACCGCTGACGTTTCCCCAGGTAAAGGTCACCAGCCCATGGCGCGGCAGCGCCATGTTCGCCTCGAAAACCTGCTGTTTAAGCTGCCGCATAACCTTCCTCCAGCAATCCTGCCCGCGCCATGCGTTCAAGCACCCAGTCCCGGGCTTTAATGACCTCGACTACCGGATCTTCCGCCGTTTCGCTCCACATCTCGATAAGATACGGACCGCGATAGCCGCTGAGTTTTAACGTCTCAAAGCAGCGTTCAAACTCCACGACGCCCGAGCCAAAAGGCACATTTTTAAAAACGCCGGGGCGCGTGTCTTTAACGTGAACGGCGACGATATGCCCGCTTCCTGCCTGCAACTCCATCTGCACGTCGTTATCCCACGCGGAGAGATTGCCGATATCCGGGTAAAGTTGGAACCACGGATTATTGAGATAGTGAGCGTAGCCCATTGCCTTGCTGATGGAGTTCATCAGCGGGTAGTCCATGATTTCCATCGCTAGCGTCACCTGCGCGCGGCTCGCCATTTCAACCGCCAGGGTTAGCCCTTCCCGGAAGCGACGGCGGGTTTCGCCGTTAGCCTGCTGGTAATAGACGTCATAGCCCGCCAGCTGGATAACGCGAATTCCCACGTCCTGCGCCAGCTCAATGGCTTTACGCATGATCTCCAGCCCCTGGTTACGCACCGCATCGTCTTCACTCCCCAGCGGATAGCGGCGGTGGGCGCTAAGGCACATCGACGGAACGCGAACCCCGGTTTCGGCCACGGCCTGCACCAGCGCCAGCCGCTGTTCACGGCTCCAGTCCAGGCGCGATAGCCGGTTATCCGTTTCATCCACCGACATTTCCACGAAATCAAACTCAAGCGTTGCCGCAAGAGCCAGCTTTTCCTGCCAGCACTCCCCGACGGGGAGCGCCTTTTCATAGATACCCAGCGGAACCTGTTTGTGCAACATAACCGCTCCTTATCCCCAAAGCTGGGCAATGGAACGTTTAAACTGTCGCGCCGCCGCAACGGGATCTGCGGCGTCACGAATGCTGCGCCCGGCTATAAATACGTGAATCGGGATGCCCTGAAAGAGCGGCAAATCCTCCAGTGCCAGACCGCCGGTAACCGTGACTTTAAAGCCCATATCCGCAAGGCGTTTTATCGCCGTGATATCCGCTTCGCTCCAGGCTACGCCCGCAGCCTGAGCATCCCGGCTACGATGGTAGACCACCTGCTCAATCCCCGCTTTGCGCCACTCCTGCGCCTGGTCCCACGTCCAGAAGCCGGTCAGCTCGATTTGCGCATCGCCGTTAAATTCGCGGGCGACTTCCAGCGCGCCTTTTGCGGTGTTGATGTCCGCACAGCAGATGACGGTGACCCAGTCCGCACTGGCTTCAAAACACATACGAGAAAGGATTTTCCCCGCGTCGGCAATCTTGGCATCCGCCAGCACAATCTTGTGCGGGTAAAGCGCCTTTAGGTCACGTACCGCACGCACGCCCTCGCCCACGCAAAGAATGGTGCCGACTTCGATAATATCCACCTCTTCGGCGATTAGTCGCGTGGTGCGGTAGGCTTCAGAAAGGGTCTGGTTATCCAGCGCGACCTGCAACATGGGTAATGAATGAGACATAAAAAACTCCTCAGGCAGCCGCAGCCGTGGCGCGGTCGATTAAATCCAGCACTTCCTGCTCGGTTCGGCAGGCGCGTAAACGATCAAAATTGGCTTCATCTTCAAACAGGTTGACGATCTGCATGATGCCCACCTCCTGATGGGTATGGGCATCTTCCGCAGCCAGGGTAATCAGGATGTCTACCGGATCGTTATCGTCATGGTTGAAGACCAGCGGTGTTTTCAGCGTCACCAGCGCAAAGCCGGTGCGCTTCACGCCTTCCTCCGGCCTTCCGTGGGGCATGGCAAGACCCGGTGCGATAACGAAGTAAGGTCCGAACTGCGCCACCCCCTCCAGAATGGCCTGGTAGTAACGTGGCTCCACAACTCCGGCATCCACCAGCAGATCGACGCCAATTTTTACCGCCTCCTGCCAGGTTTCAGCTTCCGCCTGCAGGCGGATAGCGTGGTTCTGCGCCAGCGAATCACGTAATTTCATCATGGCTCCTTACTGCATATCCTTCGGAAAATGCGCCTGAATCACTTCCATTAGCTTTGGCCCGAAGTCCGCGGCGCTCAGCATGTTGCGAACCCCGACCACGTGCTTGTTGCCCGACACCGTGATTTCGCTGGCGACATGGGTGGAAGCGATAATGATGTCTGCGCCGCTCAGCTCGCTTTTATACTCCCCGACGGCGCAGCTGTTGACGCTGTGCTGCACGCCCTGTTCGGTCAGAAACTGATCGACTTTCATTTTCATAATCATGGAACTGCCCTGCCCACAGCCACAAACAGCAAGAATGCGTACGGTCATAATTCAATTCCTTTCGTTGACGGAAGTTTCTGTCAGGTGTTTTTCAGCGTCCTCTTCCTGGCGCAGCGTGCGCCCGGCAAAGAACATGTAAACCAGTGCGATAACCACAATGACGCCCATGAACCACAGGCCAAGGGTCAGCCCCTGCATAATGGGCGGTGCCAGAATCGACCAGTCGGCCATCCCCATCCAGGCGCTTAGCCCCGTAAGCTTCACCGCCCAAACGCAGCCGAAAATTTCAATCATGCCCATCACCAGGCAGATTTTTAGCGCCGCGCGCCAACCGCCGAAGTGATTAGCAAATACGCCGATAGTGGCGTTAGAGAAGAACATGGGAATGAAGCCGGGGATGATCATGATGGAAGAGCCGATGGCGATCAGAATGCCTACCGCAATTAGCTGACCGATGGTGCCCCAGATAAAGCCCCAGACCACCGCGTTCGGCGCGAAGCTGTAGATTGCCGCACAGTCGATGGCCAGCACGGCCCCGGGAATTAAGCGCTGAGAGATACCGTTGAAGGCTTCCGAAAGCTCAGCCACGAACATCCTTACGCCCTGAACGATAATGAAAATAGCGACGGCAAACTGGAAGCCGGTTTGCAGGATGTAGATAGTCCAGTGGGTTTTGCCGGCCATTGCCTGCAGGGTGTCGAGACCAAACGAGCAGAGAATAGCGCCAAAGAACAGCGTCATCACGATGGCGGTAGAAACAATGTTGTCATGGAAGATATTCAGCCAGCCCGGCAGGTTGAGATCCTCAACGCTCTCCTCCTTTTTGCCCAGATACGGCGCGATTTTGTAGGCAATCCAGGAAGCAAACTGCTGCTGGTGACCGATAGAAAAACCGCTGTTTTCCGTTACCGCCTGAGTGGGTTTAAACATCATGTTGGACGTGATGCCCCAGTAGAGCGAAACCAGCACCGCGGTACAGATGATGGTGGTCCACATTGGGTAGCCGAGAATAAAGAAGAAGACGGCAATCAGCCCCGCCTGCTGGAACATGATATGCCCGGTGAGCATGATGGTACGAATGCCCGTCACCCGCCGCAGCAGGACGTAGAAGATATTCAGCGCAAGCGCCAGAAGGACGGCATAGCCCACCCAGCTGTAGGCATCCCCCATTCTTTCGACAGTGGCCATCATCGAAGCATAGGTGTCTGAAATAGCACCGTTAATCCCGTACACCTCCGACATCTTCGCGACTACCGGTTTAAAGGTGCCGGTCAGAATGCCTGACCCCGCCTGTAATAACATAAAGCCGATAATGGTTTTGATGGTGCCTTTGATGATGACGCTGGCGCTTTTACGCAGCAGGAGATAACCCAGACAGGTGACTATCCCCAGCAGCAGCGGCGCGTTCGTCATGACCTGGTTAAAAAAGATGGTAAAGGCGTTGTAGAGGGTTTCCATAAAGCTCTCCGTAGGGTAGTGCTCCCTGTCATGTACCCGAAAGTGACCGACAGGTGGAAGCGGTGTGCCCACACTTTATGAATCAAAAGCAATCACAACAAGATCAAATTTGATTATTTGTGAGATGTTTCGCAAATTATTTACCTTACGCTTACGAAGGTAATTACCCCTGACCACAAACCCCACTTAACTACCTTAAAATCAATAATATAAATAATATAGCCGTTATTTAACCTTTCAGATCGCCCCCGGTAACCTCCCAATAACCTGATACGCAGCATAGAAATAATGCTTCTCAAGGCTGATTTTTGATGCCAATATAAATCATATCAAATCAGACAATGATTACATTTGATTTTAAAACAGGTCAGGAGAAGGTTCATGAGCAAAGTAGCAACGATCACCCGCGAGTCCTGGATACTGAGCACTTTCCCTGAGTGGGGGAGCTGGCTGAACGAAGAAATTGAGCAGGAAGCGGTCGCGCCGGGAACATTTGCGATGTGGTGGCTGGGCTGCACCGGGGTCTGGCTGAAGTCCCAGGGACAGGCCAATATCTGCGTCGATTTCTGGTGCGGCACGGGCAAACAGAGCCACGGCAATCCGCTGATGAAAGCCGGACACCAGATGCAGCGTATGGCGGGCGTGAAAAAACTTCAGCCAAACCTGCGCACCACACCGTTCGTGCTCGATCCTTTTGCCATTCGCTCTGTTGATGCGGTACTGGCGACGCACGATCACAACGATCATATCGACGTGAACGTTGCGGCAGCAGTCATGCAGAACTGTCCTTCAGACGTGCCTTTTATCGGGCCGCAAACCTGCGTTGATATCTGGGTAAACTGGGGAGTGCCGCGTGAACGCTGCATCGTGGTAAAGCCGGGCGACGTGGTGAAGGTGAAAGATATTGAAATCCATGCGCTGGACGCCTTTGACCGTACGGCGCTGATTACCCTGGCGGCGGAAGAGAAAGCCGCTGGCGTTTTGCCGGATGGAATGGATGAACGCGCGGTGAACTACCTGTTCAAAACACCGGGCGGCAATCTCTATCACAGCGGTGACTCCCATTATTCCAACTACTATGCGAAGCACGGTAACGACCACCAGATTGACGTGGCGCTTGGCTCTTACGGCGAGAACCCGCGCGGCATCACGGATAAAATGACCAGCGCTGACATTCTGCGCATGGCCGAGTCGCTTAACACCAAAGTCGTGATCCCGTTCCACCATGATATCTGGTCAAATTTCCAGGCTGACCCGCAGGAGATTCGCGTGCTGTGGGAGATGAAAAAAGATCGGCTGAAATATGGTTTTAAACCCTTTATCTGGCAGGTGGGGGGCAAATTTACCTGGCCGCTTGATAAAGACCTGTTTGAGTACCACTACCCGCGCGGATTCGACGATTGCTTTACCATCGAACCGGATCTTCCTTTCAGGTCCTTCCTTTAAACTTAAGCCGGGCAGCTGCCCGGCTTTTTTCAGCGTAAAACTTAGGTTTTTCACCCTTTTTCAAATATCATCTTTAAAAATCACAACTTATCGGGAATAAGCATGACCGAAGCACAGCGTCATCAGATTCTGCTTGAACTGCTGCAGCAAACTGGGTTCGTCACGGTTGAACAGGTTATGGAACGCCTGGCCATTTCACCCGCCACCGCGCGCCGCGACATCAACAAGCTGGATGAGAGCGGCAGATTGAAAAAGGTGCGTAACGGCGCGGAGGCGGTAAGCCAGCAGCGGCCTCGCTGGACGCCAATGAATATCCACCTGGCACAGAATCACGACGAGAAAAGCCGTATTGCCAGCGCCGCTTCGCAGCTGGTGAGTCCGGGGGAAAGCGTCGTCATCAACTGTGGATCTACCGCGTTTTTACTCGGGCAGGAAATTTGCGGCAAGCCGGTACAAATCATCACTAATTACCTGCCGCTGGCGAATTACCTTATCGACCAGGAGCATGACAGCGTGGTTATCATGGGGGGGCAATATAACAAGAGCCACTCTATTACCCTCGGCCCGCAGGACAGCGAAACCTCGCTGTACGCCGGCCACTGGATGTTTACCAGCGGCAAAGGGCTGACGGCGGAAGGGCTGTATAAAACGGATATGCTTACCGCAATGGCGGAACAGAAGATGCTGGGGGTGGTGGGCAAACTGGCGGTACTGGTCGACAGCAGCAAAGTGGGGCAGCGGGCAGGTATGCTGTTCAGCCGCGCAGAGCAGATTGACCTGGTCATCACCGGCAGGCAGGCCTCGCCTGAAGTGGTTAAAAAGCTTCAGGATCAAGGCGTACGGGTCATTCTGGTTTAGCTAAAGATTGCTGATGAAAAAGCGGCTGGTCGCTTCCAGCGCGGTGGGGGTAATCCGGTGCTTTACACCCGCTTCCCACAGGCAGGTCAGCTGCTGGTCCAACCCCTGCTGAATTAACGCCTGTTGTAAACGGAAAGTCTCTGCCGCTGGCACCACGTCATCCTCTTCACCATGCCACAGCAGCAGCGGGCGGTTGCCGATGCGCACCAGCTGGCTGCTGATATCGTAATCCGCAAGCTGGGCGAGGGTTGTTTCCAGTTGGTCTGCTTTCGGCGGGAATAAGGTTTTCGCGAGCTGGGCGAAATAGCCAGAGCCCATCAGGCAGGCCACGCTGCGCACTTCCTCATGGCGGGCCATTATCCCCAGCGCGGTCATGCCCCCCATCGATGCCCCGCCAACGGCGAGACGCCCCTCCGCAATCAGGCCCTGCTCCTCAAGCGCATCTCGTAAAAGGGGGTACTCGTCAATATTCGTTTTCAGAATCGGCCAGAACTGGCTCAGACGCGCTTCAACATCCCCGTTAAAACGAGCGCCGTGGGCTTTCGCATCCGGCATTATCACGCGTACTCCCGCCTGCGCCAGCGCTACGGCAAAATAACTGTAAACCAGCTTCGAGGAGGTAAAGCCGTGATAAAACAGTACGGTGGGCAACGTTTCTTGCCTTTTCCCGCCAGGAACAGCATGTAAAACCTCGATCCCTGCGAGCCGTTCCGTATACATTTCTATCATCATTCTCTCCCCGTCATTGCGCTGTGAATGTCTGTTGTAAGCCACGGCGTAGCGGGTGGCAAGAAAATCACTCTTACGGATTATTGTAACGATGAGATCTCACCGACGATTTTCATTCGAAAGCGATCCAAAAGCGCGGGAGAGGTAACAGAAAGGGAACATTCCCTCTTCACAGCGCTTACCCGGAACTACACTATGGCTATCAGGAAACGAGAAAATACCATGCGACTGCTAACTGTTCTGTTACTGGCAACGACGCTTAGCGCCTGTTCTGTCCTGCAGGGAACGCCTCAGCCAGCGCCACCGGTTGCGGACCATCCCCAGGAGATACAGCGCTATCAAACCCAGGGGCTGACAAAGATTGGCACTGTCACCGCCATGGAGCGCGGTTCGCCGATGGATTCCGAAGCGGTGATTAAAGCGAAGGCTGCGGCGGCCAAAGCGGATTTTTATGTCATCGTCCTGAACGACGAGACGGTCGTACCGGGGCAATGGTACGCGCAGGCGATTTTATATCGAAAATGAGATCCTGATGCTGCTTGTTTATTGATATTTACACAGATTTTCGGCGATTTATTGTTTCACATGCACAATGAACCCCACGCCATACCGGCTCGCACGGGGTCCAGTTTACGCGAAGGAATGCCCTGCTGATGACCGGGGTTTGTTAATAAGGAACTGACAATGAAACGATCGTTTGCCTTAACCTCACTACTGTTATCGGTGGGGATGATCACCACCGCAGCCCAGTCGGCAGAAGATGTCGCGGCAGACCGCGTAACCGGTCTGAATGAGATTGGCCTTATTTCCCTGAACAGCATCGCGGGCAGCGCGCAGGATGTGGAAAAGGTGATTGCGCTGAAGGCCGACGAGCAGGGCGCATCTTACTATCGCATTGTGACAATGCAGGAGAATCATCATGCTGACAGCTGGCGCGCACAGGCCATTCTCTATGCCTGAAAATAATGCTGACACTCGCTAAAAGCCACCGCATCGGTGGCTTTTTTGTTTTACGCGGTCCGCCCCGTAGCCCGCAGCAGCACGTCTGTCAGCACAGCCTCCGGCAGCACCGATTCCCCTCGCTCATCGAGCGCCATACGGCACCAGGCTTCGGCCAGCGGCGGCGATAAATGGGGCAGCAGCTGGGCACCGGTTGCCAGATTTGCCAGCTGCTTGGCAATGTTACGCCCCCACTCCTCCTGCGGCTTACGCAGGCGCTGCTGCAGCTGCCGCCAGCTGCGATCGAAATGGCGGTTCTGGCCCTTCACCTCATCAAAATCGGCGTGGAGCATTTCCAGTACGCCAGGCTGGCGCGTAATGACCCGCAGCACGTCCAGCCCCATAATGTTCCCTGAGCCCTCCCAGATGCTGTTAACCGGCATCTCGCGATAGATGCGGGGCAGCTCGCTCTCTTCGCAATAGCCGATACCACCCAGCGCTTCCATCGCCTCTGCGACAAACGGTATTCCCGCCTTACAGACGCTGAATTTCGCCGCAGGGGTAAACAGGCGGCTGTAGGCCAGCGCCTGAGGGTCGTTCGGTGATTCCCAGGCACGAGCCAGCCTGAAGAGAAATGCCGTTTGCCCCTCCAGCTGAAGAGCCATACGGCCAAGCACCTGACGCATGATCGGCTGGTCGATGAGATTCTTGCCAAACGCCTGCCGCTGATGGGCATGATAGAGAGCAACTGAAAGAGCACGTCGCATCAGGCCATGGCTGCCCAGCGCGCAGTCGAAGCGGGTATAGCCCCCCATTTTCAGGATGCAGCGTACGCCCTCACCTTCCTCCCCGATTAGCCAGCCGACAGCATCGCAAAACTCCACTTCGCTGCTGGCGTTGGAGCGGTTGCCGAGTTTGTCCTTCAGGCGCTCAAGCCTGACAAAATTACGCTGTCCGTCCGGCAGGAATCGAGGCACGAAGAAGCATGATAGTCCGCCTTTGGCCTGCGCCAGCACCAGATGGGCATCGCTTTGCGGCACGGAGAAGAACCACTTGTGGCCTACCAGCCGATATATCTCGCCCGGCCCTGATTTGTCTACTGCCTCTGCCTTCGTCGTATTGCTGAGGACGTCCGAACCGCCCTGCTTTTCTGTCATTCCCATGCCGACCAGCAGGCCGCGTTTCTGATTACCCGGCAGAAGATGAGCATCGTAACGGTCGCTTAGCAGAGGTTTTGTCCATGAATGAAACTCTTTCGGAAGATACTTTTGCAGCAGCGGAATGGCGCCAAACGTCATCGTTACCGGGCATAGCGTTCCCGCTTCCACCTGAGCATGCTGGACAAACCGGGCCGCACGCGCCACGAAAGAGCCGTGACGGGCGTCTTCCTGCCACGGAAAATTATGTACCCGGTTTGCGCACAGCCCCTGCATCAGCAGGTGCCAGGCCGGATGGAAACGTACGTCGTCAAGGCGTTCGCCGCTGGGGTCGTAGCGCAGCAGCTCCGGAGGATTGGCGTTGGCCAGCCTGCCGAGCTCTAACGACTCAGCGGAGCCCAGCTGTTGGCCAATGCTGGCAAGCAGCTCGGCGTCCCAGCCAGCCCCTTCACGGGCAACGGCCTCGCACAGCGAGATATCGGAAAGAAAGAGGTTACTGTTGTTGAGAGGGGTGGGTTGGTTAAAAACGGTATGAGTTTGCCAGCGCATCGCGTTCCCTCCTGTAATGGCTTTGCCATTAATTATGGACGCATATGATGCTTATGCCCGGAGGGGGATCACAAAGCGGGGGCGTCACCACCCCGCCCATTTTTTAGCTGCGCTGACGCACCGCTTCGAACAAGCAGATGCCCGTTGCGACGGAGACATTCAGTGAAGAGACGGAACCTGCCATTGGAATGCTGATCAGCTCGTCGCAGTGCTCGCGAGTCAGACGGCGCATGCCCTCGCCTTCCGCACCCATCACCAGCGCCATCGGACCGGTCATTTTGCTCTGGTACAGGGTGTGGTCTGCTTCGCCAGCGGTACCGACAATCCAGACGTTCTCTTCCTGCAGCATACGCATGGTACGAGCCAGGTTTGTCACGCGGATCAGCGGAACATTTTCTGCTGCGCCACAGGCTACTTTTTTCGCCGTTGCGTTCAGCATGGCGGAACGATCTTTCGGGACGATTACCGCATGCACGCCAGCGGCATCTGCGCTACGCAGGCAGGCACCGAGATTATGGGGATCGGTAACGCCATCCAGGATCAGCAGGAAAGGCTTCTCGAGGCTGCCGATAAGCTCCGGCAGATCGTTTTCCTGATACTGACGCCCCGGCTTCACGCGGGCGATGATCCCCTGGTGTACCGCGCCTTCGGATTTCTCGTCGAGCCACTGGCGGTTTGCCACCTGTACCGGTACGCCCTGGGCTTCCAGCGCGTGGATCAGCGGCATCAGACGTTTGTCTTCACGGCCTTTAAGGATAAAAACTTCCTGAAAACGCTGCGGGGCGTTATCCAGAAGCGCCTGAACGGCGTGAATACCGTAAATCATTTCACTCATTGCTGTTACTCGTTTCAGACGCGATAGCGTCTGTATTGTTCTGTAATCGCAGGGCGGATATGCCTGCGTCATCCGGTAAAACGGTGGATGACGCTTCGCTTATCCACCCTACGTGGGCTAGCTCGTCTGACCCGGCTGCTTTTTAGCAGCGCGCTTGGCTTTCGTGGCGGCGGCTATCTTACGGGTTTTGTCGGAAGGCGTTTTGGCTTTCTTCGCCTTCGGCTCGGCCGGCTTGTCAGCCTTCGCTTTCTTCGCTTTGGCTGGCCCTTTCTCTTTACGGAATGCGCTGTCCGGCTCGAAGTTTACGCGTTTGCCGCCCTGACGACGTTTTGGCCCGCCGCCGTTACCGCCCTTTTTGGCGCGGTCTTTGGCGGTTTTGCCTTCGCCACGCGGGGCGCGGGTGCTGGAAATCAGCGCGAAGTCTATTTTACGCTCGTCCATATGAACAGCTTCAACACGCACTTCTACGCGATCGCCCAGACGGTAAGTCTGACCGCCGGATTCACCAATCAGGCGCTGCCCGATCTGGTCGAAGCGGTAGTAGTCGTTGTCCAGCGTCGAAACGTGGACCAGGCCGTCGATGAACAGATCGTCAAGACGGACAAAGAAGCCGAAGCCGGTCACGCTGGCGATGATACCGTTAAACGTCTGCCCAACCTGATCCTGCATAAAGTCACACTTCAGCCAGTCCGCTACGTCACGGGTGGCTTCATCCGCACGCCGTTCGGCCATGGAACAGTGCTGACCAAGCTGCAGCATCTCTTCCATGCTGTAATGCCAGCCGCCGGAATCCGTGCTGTTGCCCTTATGGCCCTGCTCTTTCGCCAGCAGATATTTAATGGCGCGGTGGAGCAACAGGTCCGGGTAACGGCGAATCGGCGAGGTGAAGTGCGCATAGGACTGCAGCGCCAGACCGAAGTGGCCACGGTTTTCCGGATCGTAAACCGCCTGCTTCATGGAGCGCAGCAGCATAGTTTGCAGCATTTCATGATCCGGGCGATCCGCGATGGACTGAAGCAAATCGGCGTAGTCGCGCGGTTCAGGCTTCTGCCCGCCCGGCAGCTCAAGCCCAAGCTCAGCCAGCACCGAACGGAACGCGGTGATCGCGTCGTTGCTCGGCCTGTCGTGATCGCGGAACAGCGACGGTTCGTTGGCCTTTTCAACAAAGCGGGCCGCAGAGATATTCGCGAGGATCATGCACTCTTCAATCAGCTTGTGCGCGTCGTTACGCACGGTCTGTTCCACGCGTTCGATACGGCGTTCAGCGTTGAAGATAAACTTCGCCTCTTCGCTTTCAAACGAGATACCTCCACGCTGGGCACGGGAGACGTCCAGCACTTTGTAGAGGTTATGCAGCTCTTCGATGTGCTTAACCAGCGGCGCGTACTGTTCACGCAGCTCCTGGTCGCCCTGCAGCATATGCCACACTTTGGTGTAGGTCAGACGCGCATGGGAACTCATCACCGCTTCGTAGAACTTAGACCCGGTAAGGCGGCCCGTAGAAGAGATGGTCATCTCGCAGACCATGCACAGACGGTCTACCTGCGGGTTAAGCGAGCAAAGGCCGTTGGACAGCACTTCCGGCAGCATCGGCACAACCTGCGACGGGAAATAAACGGACGTGCCACGGTTGCGAGCCTCGTTGTCCAGTGCGGTTGGCGGTCGAACGTAGTAGCTTACGTCGGCAATGGCAACCCACAGGCGCCAGCCGCCGCCGCGTTTTTTCTCGCAGAATACGGCGTCATCGAAGTCGCGGGCGTCTTCACCATCGATGGTGACCAGCGGCAGGTCGCGTAAGTCCACGCGGCCAACTTTAGCCTCTTCCGGCACCTGTTCCTTGAGGGAAGCCACCTGGGCTTCTACTTCCGGCGGCCAGACATAAGGGATTTCGTGGGTGCGCAGGGCCATATCGACGGCCATGCCGGTGCCCATATTATCGCCCAGGATCTCCACGATTTTGCCGACGGCTTTAGTACGACGAGTAGGACGCTGGGTAAGTTCAACGACCACGACAAAGCCCATACGCGCGCCCATCACACCTTCCGGCGGGATAAGGATGTCGAAGCTCAGGCGGCTGTCGTCCGGCACCACGAAACTGATGCCGGCATCGGTGAAGTAACGTCCTACGATTTGCGCGGTTCTTGGCTCCAGCACGCGAACAATACGCGCTTCACGGCGGCCTTTGCGGTCGGCACCCAGCGGCTGCGCCAGCACGATATCGCCGTGCATGCACATTTTCATCTGTTCGGATGAAAGGTAGAGGTCGTCTTTACGGCCCTCTACGCGCAGGAAGCCGAAGCCATCACGGTGGCCGATGACCTTGCCCTTCAGTAAATCAAGGCGCTCCGGCAGCGCATAGCACTGGCGGCGGGTGAAGACCAGCTGCCCATCACGCTCCATGGCGCGCAGACGGCGGCGTAAGGCTTCAATCTGCTCTTCGCCACTAATGTTCAGTTCTACAGCCAGTTCTTCACGGTTGGCTGGTTTTTCACGGTTGGTCAGGTGAGCGAGAATAAACTCCCGGCTTGGGATCGGGTTTTCGTATTTTTCGGCTTCTCGTTCCTGAAAAGGATCTTTTGACATTGCGGTTCCTCCGTTGTCATCCGCAGACAGAGTAGCGATCACTCCACCAGCAGTAATTTGTAGAGCGGTTGGTTTTGGTCCACCAGTTCGGCCAGCGTGTGTTTATCCAGCTCTGTCAGAAAGCTCTGCACCGCCTGGGCCAGCGCCTGTTTCAGGCGACATGCGGGGGTGATATGACAAAACTCACTGCTACAGTTCACCAAAGAAAGCGGTTCCAGCTCACGCACTACATCGCCCACGCGAATGGTATTCGCAGGCTTGCCGAGGCGAATGCCGCCGTTTTTGCCGCGTACCGCTGTTACGTAGCCAGCACGACTGAGTTGATTGATGATTTTCACCATATGATTACGGGAGACGCCATATACGTCAGTCACTTCCGAAATGCTGGTCATCTTGCCTTCGGGCAAAGACGCCATGTAAATCAAAGCACGTAAACCGTAATCAGTAAAACTCGTTAACTGCACATCAACCTCTGGGGTGGGAGGGGAAACGCTCATCGCCCGTCTGGCGATATATTGATGATAAACCAGCCATATCTTTGGCGGCTAATTTATTTGTTCGGGGAAGGTAAAAAAAGCGGCGAGAGAAGGAGCTAAACGGGGTGTGAAGGCCACACCCCGTATCCAGATTACGCGTCGAACGGATCGCGCAGAATCATGGTTTCAGAACGGTCAGGACCGGTAGAGATGATATCTACAGGTACTTCGGTCAGTTCTTCAATACGTTTGATGTAGTTCAGTGCTGCCTGCGGCAGGCCGCTACGCTCTTTCACACCGAATGTGGTCTCAGACCAGCCCGGCATGGTTTCATAGATTGGCTCAATACCTTCCCAGTCATCCGCCGCCATTGGGGTGGTGGTAACTTCACGGCCATCCGGCATGCGGTAACCGACGCACAGTTTCACCTCTTTCAGACCGTCCAGCACGTCCAGCTTGGTCAGGCAGAAGCCTGAGAGGGAGTTGATCTGCACGGCACGGCGCACGGCAACTATGTCCAGCCAGCCAGTACGACGACGACGGCCTGTAGTTGCGCCGAACTCGTTACCTTGCTTGCACAGGAACTCGCCCACGTCATCAAACAGCTCTGTCGGGAACGGACCTGCACCTACACGAGTAGAGTAAGCTTTGATGATACCCAGCACGTAATCCACGTAGCGCGGGCCGAGGCCAGAACCTGTTGCAACGCCACCCGCGGTGGTGTTGGAGGAGGTCACGTACGGATAAGTACCATGGTCGATGTCCAGCAGCGTGCCTTGAGCACCTTCGAACATGATGAAGTCGCCGCGCTTGCGCGCTTCGTCCAGCAGGTTGGATACATCCACTACCATACCGGTCAGGATGTCGGCGATAGCCATGACATCGTCCAGCACTTTCTGGTAGTCAACTGCTTCAACTTTGTAGAAGTTAACCAGCTGGAAGTTATGGTATTCCATCACTTCTTTCAGCTTTTCGGCAAAGGTGGCTTTGTCGAACAGGTCGCCAACGCGCAGGCCACGACGGGCCACTTTGTCTTCATACGCAGGACCAATACCACGACCGGTAGTACCGATAGCCTTGGCACCGCGCGCTTTTTCGCGAGCAACATCCAGAGCCACATGGTAGTCGAGGATCAGCGGACACGCTTCGGACAGCAGCAGACGCTCACGTACTGGAATACCGCGGTCTTCCAGGCCTTTCATCTCTTTCATCAGCGCAGCTGGAGACAGCACAACGCCGTTACCGATGATGCTGGTGACGTTTTCGCGAAGAATACCTGATGGAATAAGATGGAGGACGGTTTTTTCACCGTTGATTACGAGAGTATGGCCTGCGTTGTGACCGCCCTGGTAGCGTACAACATATTTAGCCCGTTCAGTCAGAAGATCGACGATCTTTCCTTTACCTTCGTCACCCCATTGGGTGCCCAGTACGACGACGTTGTTACCCATTTTTCAAAATCACCGTTTGCTTAAAAAAGGATTCTACCACCGGTTTCGACGATGATCAGCCCTTTTAGTCCACAAAATAGCAATCAGTAAGTTTGAGGGGGTTTAGCCGCCCACATGACTCAACATGTAGTAGATAACGACGCCCGCAACCACAAGACCGCCGCCAAAACGACGCAGCGTATTATCAGGAAGCTGAATAAGTGCGGCGATCATTTTGCGCCACGTGCGCGGATAGAGCATGGGGCCCAGCCCTTCGAGAACCAAAACCAGCGCCAGCGCAATCCAGATTGTTGAGTTCATAGTTGTCCCTGAAACGGATAAAAAAAGAGCCGGTAAGACCGGCTCTTCTAAAGTCAAAGCTGTCGATATTAACGTGTGCTGTTAGCCGGCGTCTTCATGTAGCGGAAGAAATCGCTGTCCGGGCTGAGCACCATCACGTCCTGACCGGACTTGAAGCTCGCCTCGTAAGCACGCAGGCTACGGATAAAGGCGTAGAAGTCTGGATCCTGGCTGAACGCATCGGCAAACAGCTTAGCGGCTTCGGCATCCCCTTCACCACGGCTGATACGGCCCTGACGTTCGGCTTCTGCCAGCGTACGAGTCACCTCGTAGTCCGCAGTTGCACGCAGCTTCTCAGCTTCTTCCTGACCCTGTGAACGGTGACGACGCGCTACCGCTTCACGCTCGGCGCGCATACGGTTGTAGATTGCGTCAGACACTTCCGCAGGCAGGTTGATCTGCTTGATACGCACGTCAACAACTTCGATACCCAGCGCGGCCATACTGTTCGGGTTAACAACCGGGACTTTACCGTTCGTTTCCTTCGTAATACGCGCAGCCGCAGAAGCGATTGCATCATCCGCTGCAGGAGTAGCGACTTCATCTTCAGTGCCCGCAGAACCAGAGTTCAGCGCATCGCGCACGTCCAGAGTCAGACGACCACGGGAGTCGGTCACGATGTCTTTCACATCCAGTCGACCGATTTCAGAACGCAGACGGTCACTGAACTTACGCTTTAACAGCACTTCGGCCTGAGAAGTATCGCCGCCGCCCGTTGCCAGGTAGTAGCGGCTGAAGTCGCTGATGCGCCATTTGATATAGGAATCAACGATCAGGTCTTTCTTCTCTTTGGTGACGAAGCGGTCTGCCTGGTTGTCCATGGTCTGAATGCGAGCATCAAGGGTTTTCACCGACTCGATAAACGGCACCTTAAAGTGCAGGCCCGGCTCGTAAACCACCGGCTTGTTCTCATCATCACGCAGAACTTTGCCAAAACGTAACGTTATCCCACGCTCGCCTTCGTGAACCACGAAGACCGAGGTGAAGAGCACCACCAGCACGATGATGATTAAAGCAATGACTGACTTACGCATCGTTATTCACTCCCTACGCGCTGGTTATCAGTGCGCTGTGCGTCGGCACGGCGCTGATCCATGATATCGCCTCGGCTAGTCGAGGACGGGGTGCCAGTGCTGCTGGAAGAGCTTGATGCCGGTGGCAGACGCAACAGGTTGCTGGCGCCACTGTTATCGCTCTTCTGGGCAGGCTGCGAGCTCCCTTTCAGCATCTGGTCGAGTGGCAGAACCATCAGGTTGCCACCCTTATCGTTAACCAGCACTTTGCGGGTATGGCTCAGCACTTTTTCCATGGTTTCGATATACAGACGCTCACGGGTGATTTCCGGTGCGGCCTTATACTCCGGCAGCATCTTCGCGAAGCGGGCAACTTCACCCTGCGCTTCTAACACGGTCTGTGTTTTGTAGGCGCGAGCTTCTTCGAGGATACGCTGTGCCTGACCGTTGGCACGCGGCTGAACTTCGTTGGTGTAAGCTTCCGCTTCACGGATGTACTGCTGCTCGTTTTCACGTGCGGCAATAGCATCATCGAAGGAGGCCTTCACTTCTTCCGGCGGACGTGCCGTCTGGAAGTTAACGTCCAGCAGGGTGATCCCCATGTTGTACGGACGAATGGTCTCCTCCAGCTCGCGCTGGGTATCGGTACGAATAATGGTACGACCCTCGGTAAGGATCTTATCCATGGTGTACTTACCGATAACGCCACGCAGCGCACTGTCCGTTGCCTGACGCAGGCTGTCATCAGCGCTGGTCACGCTGTACAGATAGCGTTCTGGATCGGTTACGCGGTACTGCACGTTCATCTCAACGCGCACGACGTTTTCATCGGAAGTCAGCATGACGCCCGATGCGGCTAATTCACGTACGGACTCGACGTTAACGGCGCGAACGCTGTCAATGAAGGTCGGTTTCCAGTTCAGACCTGGCTCAACCAGATGGCTGAATTTACCAAAACGCGTTACAACGCCGCGCTCGGCTTCTTTAATGGTGTAGAACCCGGTAGCTGCCCAGATGATCACCGCAGCAACGGCCACGATGCCAATCACACGCCCGCCAATCTGCGGACGTGGGGTCTGTGCAGAACCGCCGCCGGTGCCGCCGCTTTTGCCGCCGCCCAGCCCACCCAGTTTTTTACTTAATTTTCGGAAGATATCATCCAGATCGGGTGGCCCCTTATCGCGCCCTCCCTTATTACCCCCAGAGTCGCCGCCAGGTTTGCTGCTTCCCCACGGGTCGCGGTCCTGTCCGTTATTACCGGGCTGATTCCACGCCATGTTTATGCTCCATATGTATTGTGCGGTGATATCCCCCGAGGGGGAAAAAGTCTTCAGGACAAACACACTCCGGTCAAACAATGTAATCCATTAGAGCCGGCTCTTGTTTACAAAGGCGACGCCAGTCAACGATAGGCATACGTACCTGCAAGCCCACGCTACCGTCATCCTCGGTCCACTCTTTTTCTATTGCCTGAAGCTGATAAAACCGGCTCCGAAGTCGCCCAGCCTGGGGGGGTAAGCACAACGTATGCTGCGCAATTTCACCAGATAAACGTTCTGTCAAAGCCTGGAAAAGCAGGGGAACACCGGCACCCGTCTGAGCAGAAAGCCAGACGCGTATCGGGACGTTCTCATCGTTTCTGTCGATACGTGGCTCAAATTCATCCAGCGCATCGATTTTGTTCATTACCAGCAGGGTTGGGATCTCATCGGCCTCGATCTCTTCTAAAACGGTATCTACGGCGGCGATGTTTTCCTGGATCCGAAGATCCGATGCGTCAATCACGTGTAACAGCAGCGTGGCCTGTCGCGTCTCCTGCAAAGTAGCTTTAAACGCCGCCACCAGATCGTGTGGCAAATGACGAATAAAGCCGACCGTATCCGCCAGCACGGTTTCCCCAACGTCTGCGATGTCAATTCTGCGCAGGGTCGGATCCAGCGTGGCGAACAGCTGATCTGCGGCATAAACGTCAGCCGCGGTAATCTGGTTAAAAAGAGTGGATTTACCGGCGTTGGTGTAGCCCACCAGTGAGACCGTTGGCACATCAGCCTTTGCTCGCGACCGCCTGCCCTGCTCACGTTGTTTTTCGACTCGTTGTAAGCGTGAGAGGATCTGCATGATGCGGTTACGCAGCAGCCGACGGTCCGTTTCAAGCTGAGTTTCGCCAGGGCCGCGTAAACCAATCCCGCCTTTCTGACGTTCAAGGTGGGTCCAGCCGCGAACCAGTCGGGTTGCCAGATGGCGCAACTGTGCCAGCTCAACCTGCAGCTTACCTTCGTGGGTACGCGCACGTTGGGCAAAGATATCTAAAATCAGGCCTGTTCTGTCGATAACCCGACACTCGCACAGGGCTTCAAGGTTACGTTCTTGTGCCGGGGACAACGCATGATCAAATAGCACGACCGAGGCCCCAGATGACTTAACTGCTTCGGCAATTTCTACCGCTTTGCCTTCACCAACAAAATACTTGGGATGCGGCGATTTGCGACTACCGGTAACCACCTGCAGCGCTTCGACTCCGGCTGAAGAGACCAGGGATTCAAACTCCGCCAGGTCTTCCATATCTTTGTCTTGCGAAAAGTAGATGTGTACCAGCACCGCCTGCTCACCAGCGTCATAACGGTCAAACAAGCGTATAACCTCTCAAAAAAATCAGCGGGGAACGCAGATTCTCTGGTCCCCCGACTTGGAAAACAGCAGGAAGCCTTATTCAGCGTCTTCGCTGTCTTGTTGCGGCGCAGCACCCTGCGCGCTGCCACCTTGATGGTAGTTGCTGCCAGAACCGCCAGTACCGGTGTTATTACTATGATGAGATACCGGACGAGACGGAACAACAGTTGAAATCGCGTGCTTATAGACCATCTGGCTGACCGTGTTTTTCAACAGGATCACAAACTGATCAAAAGACTCGATCTGCCCTTGCAGCTTAATACCATTCACCAAATAAATAGAAACCGGAACACGTTCCCGACGCAATGCGTTCAGAAACGGATCTTGTAAAGATTGCCCCTTAGCCATTCTATCTTTTCCTTATATGTTTGTTGTTTGTAACTCAAGAACCCTGCGGCTCTGAAAAACTGCGTAAAAATTTGCGCACGATGTCGATTCAATTGTACACATTCATTGATGCTTCGCACTAACAACCTGTAATACTTCATTGCGCGCCTGGTCTGGATTTGCCCTGTCTAACCAGTGAACGCCATCCCATCCTCGCAACCAGGTCATCTGGCGCTTAGCCAATTGTCTCGTCGCGCAAATACCTCGATAAACCATCTCCTCGTGTGAAATGTCTCCCGCCAGATATGACCACATCTGCCGGTAGCCCACACAACGAATGGATGGCATCTCCGTATGCAAATCTCCGCGGGCGAAAAGAGCCCGCACTTCTGCTTCAAAATCTGAAGCTAACATCTGATGAAAACGCTGCTCAATTCGCTGATGGAGCAGTTCACGGCTCGCCGGGGCGATGGCGAACTGATGCACCTGATACGGCAGAGCCTCTCCTGACGTTTGCGTCAGTTCCGTTAAAGTTTTACCCGAAATGAAAAAAACTTCCAGTGCCCGGGAAAGCCTTTGCGGATCATTTGGATGAATCCGTGCTCCGGCAACGGGGTCGATGTCGACCAGGTGACGATGCAACGCGTCCCATCCTAGCTCTGCTGCCTGTTGTTCTATCCTTGCCCGAACCTCGGGATCCGCCGCAGGCAGCGGCGAAAGCCCCTCGAGTAATGCTTTGAAATAAAGCATTGTTCCCCCCACTAACAGGGGGATACGGCCTGAAGCGGTAATCTCGGCCATCTCGGCCAGCGCGTCGCGACGGAAGTCCGCGGCGGAATACGCCTGTGCCGGGTCGAGGATATCGAGCAGACGGTGCGGTGCCAGGGCGAGTTCTTCCGCCGTCGGCTTCGCCGTTCCGATGTCCATTCCCTGATAGATAAGGGCCGAATCGACACTTATCAACTCTACCGGCAGCGTTTTACGCAAGTTTATGGCTAATGCCGTCTTACCGGAGGCCGTTGGCCCCATCAAAAATATCGCCTTCGGCAGGCTTTTCGTCGCTTCAGTCATGTTTCAGAGCGTTCATCGCCAGAGTTAAATCAACAGGTTGTAACAAACCGCCGGGTGGATTTCGCACCAGCTGCGGGCAAAGACGCTCAACATCTGCAAGCAAAGCAATGGCCTGTGCCTGATTCCACTGTTCGTGTTCGGCGGTCAAATGACGGGCAAACCAGTGGGCAATTTGTGTTGCGGTTATCTCTGCCTGTTGCGCCAGGTATCCTGGCAGTTCATGAATCAAGATTTGTAAATTTTGTTTACGCAAAGGTAAAGGTACGGTGCGAATAACGATTTGTTTCGCCTCTGCTGTAAATTCGATGCCCATACTGAGCAATAACGGTTGATAACTCACCAACACATCCAGTTCTTCTTTGCTGACTTTCATACGCACCGGGATCAGCAGCGGCTGCGCGCGAACGCCTTCGCTGCCGGGAATCAGCTGCGCCTGTTTAAGCCAGCGATCCGCCACGCTCAAAGAGAGCAGCATAAGCTTGCCTTCTCTCTCCAGCAGCGCGTATTCAGGCTGAACGACGGTTAAAACGCGTCCAAAGCTTTGGCTGTGCCCTTCCAGCGCGTCCGGCTCCTCTGCGCGGATAGCGACAGGGGGAACCGTTGGCGTATCCAGCAGCTCGCGATATAACGCTCCCTGCTGCTTCTGGTAGCCCTGTGCCGCGTTCGGCCATAAAGGCTGCCTTTGCGTTCCACCAGCACCACCAGACGAGCGAGGAGCCGATTCTCGGGCAGCAGAAGGGGCTGGCGTAGAAAACTGATTGCGCCCGGATGCCACGCGATTTTCTGGCTGCCAGCGCTCCTGCTTTACCTCCACAGGCGTCTCTTCCTGCAACAGGCTATTTTCACTTTGCTGCTGAAGAACGGTCAGCACGCCCTGATAGATAAAATCATGCACCAGCCGCGACTGATGAAAGCGCACTTCATGCTTCGCCGGATGAACGTTGACGTCCACCTGATGCGGATCGATTTCGAGATAGAGCACAAACGCGGGCTGCTCGGAGCCAAGCTTATCTTCGCAGGCCTGTCGAATTGCATGGGTGATCAGACGGTCGCGCATCATGCGCCCGTTCACATAGCAGTACTGGATTTCGGCCAGTGCAGACGTTGTGCCGGACGGTTCCGCTACCCAGCCGCGCAGGGCCAGATCGCCATGCTGCCATTCGATTTCCAGCGCCTGCTCAAGAAACTGCGTACCGCAGATAGCCCCAAGACGCTTAGTGCGCGGCGCACCCTCCTGCACGGCACGGTACTGGCGCACCATTTTGCCGTTGTGGCTGAGGTTAATAGAGACGTCGAACCGCGCCAGCGCGATGCGCCGGACAATTTCATCGATATGGTTAAATTCTGTTTTCTCGGTGCGCATGAACTTGCGGCGAGCAGGCGTGTTGTAGAAGAGATCCAGGACTTCCAGCGTAGTCCCGACCGGGTGCGCGGCAGGTTTTACCGTTACCGCCTGGTCGCGCCCTTCGGCGTATGCCTGCCAAGCTTCGTTCTGTTCTTCCGTGCGGGAAGTCAGCGTGAGGCGGGCCACTGAACTGATACTTGCCAGCGCTTCGCCGCGAAAACCGAGGCTGATAATCGCCTCAAGGTCGTCGAGGCAGGCAATCTTGCTGGTGGCATGACGGGCCAGCGCCAGCGCCAGCTCGTCTTTTTTGATCCCGCAGCCATTGTCGCGGATGCGAATCATCTTCGCGCCGCCGCGTTCAATGTCGATGTCGATGCGAGTGGCACCGGCATCCAGGCTGTTTTCGATAAGCTCCTTCACCACCGACGCTGGGCGCTCAACCACTTCGCCTGCGGCAATCTGGTTCGCAAGCTGGGGAGGCAGAACCTGGATCGGCATAGAATTCCTTATTGAGTGATGGCGACGGTGTCGGGGTCGGCGTTTTGCGTCCTGGCGGTTTGTTCAGCCGCCGGTGCCGACTGCATCGGGTGCGCCAGGAAGTAGACGCGCAGCCCCTCGTAGATCGCTTTCGCAAGCTGCTGCTGGTAAGCATCGCTGCCCAGCAGGCGCTCTTCACCGCCGTTGCTGATAAACCCTGTTTCAACCAGGACGGACGGGATATCCGGCGAGCGCAGCACGCCCAGGCTTGCATGCTCAGGCCGACGTTTGTGCAGCGAGCCAATTTGGCCTAACTGCGTCAGCATTTTTGTCGCCACATCATACCCGACGCGCTGAGAATGGCCGAACTGCAAATCCAGCACCGCCTGGCTTAGGTACGGGTCAGCCTGGCTGTTTGCCAGCACGTCGCCCGCCCCGCCCAGCAGCTCGGACTGCTTCTCGTGCTGCTCAAGCCAGCCCGCCATTTCGCTGTTGGCGCGGCGGTTAGAGAGCACCCACACGGAAGCTCCGGTCGCATCACGGTTTGGTGCGGCATCGGCGTGAATCGACACCAGAATATTGGCATTCTGCTTACGCGCAACGTCTGAACGACCCATCACCGAAATGAAATAGTCCCCGTCGCGCGTCAGCACCCCCTTAAACATCGGGTCGTCGTTGAGCAGAGAACGCAGCTTGCGGGCGATAGAAATAGTGACGTTTTTCTCTTTCGTGCCGCCAGAGCCGATAGCGCCAGGATCCTGCCCACCGTGCCCGGCATCAATGGCGACGATAATAGTGTCTGAACTGACATTGGTTTTTTTCGGCGACCGCGCCGGACGCGTGACCGTATTCGAACTGATTGCCCCGGTCACCTGCTGCGGTTTGAACGGATTTTTGGCCGGTTCGGACGAACGAATAACAGGCGCAGGCTCTACGCGCTTCGCAATAACAGGCGGAGGCGGTGGCGGTGGTGGTGGTGGTGGTGGTGGTGGTGGTGGCGCGTCGGCGTTAATCGTGAAGACTACCGTATAGTTTGCACCGTTTTTCTGTTTCACCGCACGCGTTTTACCGGCCTGAGTTAAATCGACTACCAGACGGATAGTGCCGACATCTTTCGACTGCCCGGAACGGATGCTTTTCACGAGGTTATTACCGCTGAACTGCAGCGGTAGCCCCTGAATCACGCCGGTCTGTTTGATATCCAGCGCGACGCTTCTTTTGCCGTCCTGAGAGAATGAATACTCCGGATCGCCCATAAAGCTGAAGGTGATACGCGCCTGGTTATCACCGTTGGACACCTGAATATCGGCGAGACTCGCCGCCCCGGCCTGGGCACAAAGCACCAGCAGCCAGGCCGCTATCAACCAACTCTTAACGCGATAGATCATCCCGCCATCCTTGTTATTTGGCCAACCGCGCCAGTAACGACTCACCAGATGAGGAAACTGCTGTTATGCGCGCCTCACGCCCTTGCGCCTCGTAGTCCAGGTGCAGCTCAATATCGGGTTCAGGCAGCACGCCTTTCCCCTGCTGCGGCCACTCTACCAGGCAGATTGCATCATTGGCAAAATAGTCGCGGATGCCCATGAACTCGAGCTCTTCCGGGTCTGCCAGACGATACAGGTCGAAATGGTAAACCATCAAATCATCGAGCGTGTACGGCTCGACTAAGGTGTAAGTCGGGCTTTTCACACTCCCTTTATGGCCCAACGCCTGCATAAAGCCACGGCTGAACGTTGTTTTGCCCGCGCCCAGGTCCCCATAAAGATAAATAACGGTTGCTCCTTCGCAGGCGGCCGCTACGCGTGCGCCCAGGTCAAGAGTGGCTGCTTCATCAGGTAATGCAATAACACGATTAATCATGATTTAGGGTTTTCAAATCCGGGTTAACAAAACGGTACAACGTTGAAAGCAGGTCCGTTGCCAGCATGCCGCGCATGCCGTAACGGCTCGCCAGCTCATCGGCTGCGGCGCCGTGAGCAACACAACCCGCACAGGCTGCATCATACGGGCTAAGCCTCTGTGCCAGCAATGCCCCAATGATACCCGAAAGTACATCGCCCATGCCGCCGCTGCCCATCCCGGCGTTGCCTGCGTCAATCAGCCCGCATTCACGATCCTGACTGGCGACTATCGTGCCCGCACCTTTTAAGACCACGCATCCGCCATAACGTTTTACGAGGCGGTCAGTAGCAAGTAAGCGGTCACTCTCAATTTGTGACACCGCGCAATTTAACAGGCGCGCCGCTTCCCCTGGATGGGGAGTAATGACGCGATTCTGACGTTTATCGGGATTGATTGCCAGAAGGTTAAGCGCATCCGCATCCCAAAGCATCGGCTTGCGGCTGTTTTCCACTTTTTGCAGGGCCTTTTTGCCCCACTCCTGCTGGCCCAGACCTGGCCCAATCACGATGACATCTGCCCAGTCCAGACTCTCTTCGAGGGAAGCAGGCGTCAGCTCGTGGACCATTAATTCCGGTCGGGCAGTAATCAGCGGGGCGATATTTTCCTGTCGAGTTAACACACGCACAAGTCCAGCACCGGCACGAAGTGCCGCTTCACTGGCCATGCGGATAGCACCAGCCGTGCCATGATCCCCACCGATGATCACCAGCCGCCCGTTAGTGCCTTTGTGGGACGTAGGCTGACGCGGCTTCAGCCAGCGTGGCAAATCTTCACTGTCAAAGCGCAATATCGGTGCAGCCTGCTCTTCCAGCCACGAATCCAGCCCCAGCGCGTGATAATGAAGCTTGCCAACAACATCCCTCGCCTTGCCGGTGAGTAACCCTGGCTTGAGGGCGATAAACGTCAGCGTATGGTCAGCATTGATAACCGCACCGGGCGTGGCCCCCGTCTCGGCTAACAAGCCTGATGGAATATCGAGGGCAACAACGGAAGCAGAATGCAGATTAGCTTTTTCGATGAGCCGCGTGAGATGTTCGCGGGGGGCGGCGTTCAGGCCCGTGCCCAACAGACCGTCAATAATCAAATCGCTATCCTCCGGCAATGGAATGTCCGAAGAATGGATGACCCCACCGGCGTTCAGCCAGGCTTCTCTCGCCTGCGCCGCCTCTTCCGGCAACGGTTTATCGCTCTCCTGCGCAAGCAAGGTCACAACAATACCCGCTGATTGCGCGAGACGGGCCACAACATAGCCATCGCCGCCATTGTTGCCATGGCCGCATAAAACGAGCCAGCGGCGGGTATCAGGATAATGACGTCTGGCAAGGGTAAACGCAGCCTCTCCTGCTCTGAGCATCAGCTCGTAGAGGGTCAGGCCCAGGCTATCAGCCGCCTGTTTTTCGGCGTTACGCAGCCAGTCTGCCGACCAGACGGAGTGTGGTATACTTTTGGCGGTTAATTTCTCGTTATGGTCCGTCATGTCACAGCCCCTCGATCTCAATCAGTTAGCGCAAAATATTAAACAGTGGGGCAATGAACTCGGCTTCCAGCAGGTGGGTATTGCTGATACCGATCTCAGCGCCCAGGAGCCAAAGCTACAGGTCTGGCTGGATAAACAATACCATGGCGAGATGGAATGGATGGCGCGTCACGGCATGATGCGCGCACGCCCTCATGAGCTGCTCCCCGGTACGCTGCGCGTTATCAGCGTCAGAATGAACTATTTGCCCGCGAACGCGGCATTCGCGTCCACGCTTAAAAATCCGGGCCTGGGCTATGTCAGCCGCTATGCCCTGGGCCGCGACTACCACAAGCTGCTGCGTAACCGTCTGAAAAAGCTGGGCGAGATGATTCAGTCCCACTGTTCCACGCTGAATTTTAGACCCTTTGTTGATTCCGCGCCCATTCTTGAACGCCCGCTGGCGGAAAAGGCGGGCCTTGGCTGGACAGGTAAGCACTCACTAATCCTCAGCCGTGGCGCCGGTTCGTTCTTCTTCCTTGGTGAACTGCTGGTTGATATCCCTCTGCCCGTTGACCAACCGGTGGAAGAAAACTGCGGGCGCTGCGTAGCCTGCATGACAATTTGCCCGACCGGCGCGATTGTTGAACCATATACCGTAGATGCCCGCCGCTGTATCTCCTATCTCACGATTGAGCTGGAAGGCGCGATCCCCGAGGAGTTTCGTCCGCTAATTGGCAACCGAATTTACGGCTGCGATGACTGCCAGCTGATTTGCCCTTGGAACCGCTTCTCGCATCTTACCGAAGAAGACGACTTCAGCCCGAGGCGTGCGCTTCACGCGCCGCAGCTTGTAGAACTGTTCCGCTGGAGTGAGGCTCAGTTTCTTAAAATTACGGAAGGCTCGGCAATTCGCCGCATCGGGCATTTGAGGTGGCTGCGAAATATCGCCGTCGCCCTCGGTAACGCGCCATGGGATGAAAGCAATCTTGCCGCGCTTCAACGGCGTAAAGGTGAGCACCCACTTCTTGATGAGCACATTGACTGGGCGATTGCGCAACAATTAATCAGGCGAAGCGAGCAGGCGATAGAGGTGCAGCTGCCACAGAAACAGAGGCTGGTCAGGGTCATTGAAAAGGGGTTAAAACGCGATGCATGATATGTCCACAGGATGTGAATAAAAATAAAAATGCTTTGCCAGACAAGGGGAAAAAATCAGTCAAGCGGTATGGCTAACATTGCGCATTGAAATTAATCTGCTATTAATCAATGGATTAAACAGATCCTGTAATATTTGTAAGATTCTTAGCAGGAAAAGGAAAAGCGCGCCGCCTGTGGATAACTCTGTTCACAAGAGTTTGCAGGAGACGTAAAAAAACCACCAGGCCGCCGTCTGGCGTTGTGGATAATTTATACTTGAGAGATAAAATTTGGAGCGGGAAACGAGACTCGAACTCGCGACCCCGACCTTGGCAAGGTCGTGCTCTACCAACTGAGCTATTCCCGCTTGGGTGGTGCGTGGCTGTGAAAGCCAATCAAATTTGGAGCGGGAAACGAGACTCGAACTCGCGACCCCGACCTTGGCAAGGTCGTGCTCTACCAACTGAGCTATTCCCGCTTGGGTGGTGCATGGCTGTGAAAGCCAAATCAAATTTTGGAGCGGGAAACGAGACTCGAACTCGCGACCCCGACCTTGGCAAGGTCGTGCTCTACCAACTGAGCTATTCCCGCTCTGTGTAACGCTGCAAATTCTGCATCGGTACGGGAGGCGCATTATACGAGAAAACGTTTTAGCCGCAACCCCCTCAAACCATTTTTTTCATGAATTGAGTCTGAATGGTGATTTAAACGACAATCTGATTATTTTGCGTCCGCTTGCCCCAGGCGGCATGAAATGTAGCATGGATAAACGCAGTGTCATCCAGTACAAACGGTGAATGACACGCAGGTTTATCCTCCCTACGCAGACTTAAGCCGTAGATTACAGTTTAATAAAGTTTTCGCGGTAAAACGCCAGCTCCGCCACCGACTCGCGAATATCGTCCATCGCCTGGTGAGTGCCCTGCTTTTTGAAGTCGGCGAGGATTGCTGGTTTCCAGCGGCGCGCCAGCTCTTTGAGGGTACTCACATCCAGATAGCGATAATGGAAGTAAGCCTCCAGCTCAGGCATGTACTTAAACAGGAAGCGGCGATCCTGGCCGATGCTGTTGCCGCAGATAGGAGAAGCGCCCTGCGGCACCCACTGCTTCAGGAATTCAAGCGTTGCCAGTTCCGCCGCCCGGTCATCCTGGGTACTGGCTTTTACTCGCTCAACCAGACCGCTGCCGGTATGGGTACGGACGTTCCAGTCATCCATCAGCGCGAGCTGCTCGTCGGACTGATGCACCGCAATGGTTGGCCCTTCCGCAAGAATGTTCAGATTGGCGTCGGTCACCAGGGTGGCAATTTCAATTATGCGATCCCGCTCGGGATCCAGACCGGTCATTTCTAAATCAATCCAAATCAGATTGTTTTCGTTTCCACTCATGCTATTTTCCACCCTTCTCGCTCGTTACCCAGCCGTGACGGTGGGTTAATTCGTATAAAATAGTGTGTATCATAGAGGTTTTGCCCCGCAGGGGCGACCAGGAGCCAGAACGATTGAGCAAAAATAAACTCTCCAAAGGACAGCAGCGCCGGGTAAAAGCAAACCACCAGCGTCGGCTTAAACAAACCGTGGAGAAAGCCGATCCCGACGACTCTCAGTTTGGCGACCCCCGCGATGGCCGGGTAATCAGTCGCTTCGGCCAGCACGCGGATGTCGAATCACCGGAAGGCGAAGTCCACCGCTGCAACATTCGCCGCACCATTCGTTCGCTGGTCACCGGCGACCGCGTCGTCTGGCGCCCGGCGAAAGAGGCCGCCGCTGGCGTAACGATTAAAGGCATCGTAGATGCGGTTCATGAACGCACCTCGGTTCTGACCCGCCCGGACTTCTACGACGGCGTGAAGCCCATCGCCGCCAACATTGACCAGATTATTATCGTTTCCGCTATCCTGCCGGAGCTGTCATTAAATATTATTGACCGTTATCTGGTGGCCTGCGAAACGCTGGACGTAGAACCGCTGCTGGTACTGAACAAAACTGACCTGCTGGACGAAGCGGGCCTGGCGTTTGTGAATGAGCAGATGGATATCTATCGCCATATCGGCTATCGCGTGCTGATGGTCTCCAGCCACAGGGCCGAAGGGTTAAAAGAGCTGGAAGAGGCGTTAATCGGGCGTATCAGCATCTTTGCCGGTCAGTCCGGCGTGGGCAAATCCAGCCTGCTGAATAACCTGCTCGGTTTCAAAGACGAACAGATCCTGGTCAACAACGTTTCAGACAACTCAGGTCTGGGCCAGCACACCACGACCGCCTCCCGGTTGTATCATTTCCCAGGTGGCGGCGATGTTATCGACTCCCCAGGTGTGCGTGAATTTGGCCTGTGGCACCTTGAGCCGGAACAAATCACCCAAGGATTTGTCGAATTTCATGACTACCTTGGCCACTGTAAATACCGCGACTGCCGCCACGAGAACGATCCAGGCTGTGCGCTGCGCGAAGCGGTGGAACGCGGCGAAATCGCTGAATTACGCTTCGATAGCTACCATCGCATTCTGGAAAGCATGGCACAGGTAAAAACGCGTAAAAACTTTTCCGATATCGACAACTGACAATTAAGCTGGGCGCCGTTAAAATCGCCCCCTTTTTCTGTTTGATCCCGCTAATCCGGGTGCTTAGCCAGGAGGCTATCTTGTTAGACAACATTAAACTTTCGCTGCAATACATTCTGCCAAAACTCTGGCTGACCCGCCTTGCGGGCTGGGGCGCAAGTAAACGTGCTGGCTGGCTGACTAAGCTGGTCATTGACCTGTTTGTGAAATACTACAAGGTCGACATGCAAGAGGCGCAGAAGCCGGACACCGCAAGCTATCGCACCTTCAACGAGTTTTTCGTACGCCCGCTGCGTGACGACGTGCGTCCGGTTAACACCGATCCTAACATTCTGGTCATGCCAGCCGATGGCGTTATCAGCCAGTTAGGCCGCATCGAAGAAGATAAAATTCTGCAGGCGAAGGGCCACAACTACAGCCTCGAAGCGCTGCTGGCCGGTAATTATCTGATGGCCGACCTGTTCCGTAACGGCAGCTTCGTCACCACCTATCTGTCGCCACGCGATTACCACCGTGTGCATATGCCATGTAACGGTATTCTGCGCGAAATGATTTACGTGCCGGGCGATCTGTTCTCCGTAAACCATCTGACAGCCCAAAACGTGCCGAACCTGTTTGCACGTAACGAACGTGTTATCTGCCTGTTTGATACCGAGTTTGGCCCAATGGCGCAGATTCTGGTGGGTGCAACCATCGTTGGCAGCATCGAAACCGTCTGGGCTGGTACCATCACCCCACCGCGTGAAGGCGTGATCAAGCGCTGGACATGGCCTGCGGGCGAAAGCGACGGCGCGGTTGCGCTGCTTAAAGGGCAGGAAATGGGCCGTTTCAAACTGGGCTCAACCGTCATCAACCTGTTTGCCCCAGGAAAAGTGGATTTGGCAGAACAGCTGCAAAGCCTGTCGGTGACAAAAATCGGTGAGCCGCTGGCCGTCTCCACCGAAGCCATTGTGGAGCCGGAAGTGCCGGTGAGCGAGATCCCACAGGCAGAAGTTGAAGCTGAACTGGAAGCCAGCCCGCTGGTGGAAAACAAACCCGAAAGTTAATCTGCTCTTCCCCGCCCCGCTGGCTCACAGCCGGGGCGGACTCACCTATAGGTACTGACGTGCGCCTGATAATCACTTTTCTGATGGCCTGGTGCATCAGCCTGGGTGCGGTTGCCGCAACGCTCCCCGATGCAAAACAAATCTCCCAGGAACTTGAACAGGCCAAAGCCGCGAAGGATCAGCCGAACCAGGCAGATATCGTCGATGCGCTTACGGCCGCCCTTAACGCCCTCGATGAACGAAAGGCATCGTTAGAGCGCGCTGACCAGTACCAGAAAGTCATAGATAACTTTCCTAAGCTGTCGGAAAACCTGCGCCAGCAGTTAGCTAATTTGCGTGATGAGCCGCAAAAAGTGCCGGAAGGCATGTCCACCGACGCGCTGAACCAGGAGATCCTGCAAGTCAGCAGCCAGCTGCTGGAGAAAAGCCGCCTGGCACAGCAGGAGCAGGAGCGCACGCGGGAAATCGCCGACTCCCTGACCCAGCTTCCCCAGCAGCAAACGGACGCGCGTCGCCAGCTTAACGAAGTTGAGCGCCGGGCCGGAAGCCAGGCAACGTCAGGCACGCCGTTACTACAGGCACAACACCTCTCCCTGCAGGCTGAATCCGCCCGCCTGAAAGCGCTGGTCGACGAACTGGAACTGGCGCAGCTTTCCGCCAGTAACCGTCAGGAGCTTGCCCGCCAGCGCGCGGAGCTGGCGCAGAAGCAAAGCGCTCAGCTGGATGCCTGGCTCCAGGGGCTGCGCAACCAGCTCAACAATCAGCGTCAGCAGGAAGCCGAACGCGCGCTGGAAAGTACCGAACTGCTTGCGGAAAACAGCGCTGACCTGCCACCGGTTATCGTCAAGCAGTTCAAAAGCAACCGTGAACTTTCCCAGGCGCTGAATCAGCAGGCCCAGCGTATGGACTTAGTCGCCTCTCAGCAGCGCCAGGCCAGCAGCCAGACGCTGCAGGTACGCCAGGCGCTAAATACTCTGCGCGAACAGTCTCAGTGGCTGGGCGTCTCTAACGTACTGGGCGAAACGCTGCGGGCTCAAGTTTCACGCCTGCCGGAAATGCCCAAGCCGCAGCAGCTGGACACGGAGCTCGGCCAGCTGCGCGTCCAGCGCCTGCATTACGAAGATCTGCTCAACAAGCAGCAACAGCTGCGCCAGACGCGTCAGGTAGATGGCAAGGATCTGACCGCCGAGCAAAATCGCATTCTTGAAGCGCAGCTTCGCACCCAGCGCGAATTACTGAATTCCCTGCTCCAGGGTGGCGATACACTGATCTTAGAGCTGACGAAGCTCAAAGTCGCCAACGGCCAGCTGGAGGATGCCCTTAAAGAGGTCAATGAAGCCACCCACCGCTACCTGTTCTGGACATCAGACGTCAGCGCCATTGGTTTTGCGTGGCCCATCGAAATCGTCCAGGATTTGCGTCGGCTGATCTCGCTGGATACCGTCAGCCAGCTCGGCAGCGCCAGCGTCATGATGCTGACCAGCAAAGTAACGCTGCTGCCGCTGTTTGCCGCCCTGATTCTGGTCGGCTTCAGCATCAGCTCCCGCCGCCATTTCACGGCGTTCCTCGAGCGTTCAAGCGCAAAGGTCGGCAAGGTCACCCAGGATCACTTCACCCTGACGCTACGCACGCTGTTCTGGTCAATTCTGGTCGCTTCCCCGCTGCCGGTACTGTGGGCAACGCTGGGCTATGGCCTGCAAGAGGCATGGCCCTATCCGATTGCCGTCGCCGTAGGGGATGGGGTTACAGCAACCGTGCCGCTGCTGTGGGCGGTAATGATTTGTGCCACCTTCGCCCGTCCTACAGGCCTGTTTGTCGTCCACTTCAGCTGGCCGCGTGAACGCGTCGCCCGGGCAATGCGCTACTACCTTATGAGCATCGGGTTGATTGTGCCGCTGATTATGGCGCTCATCATGTTCGATAACCTCAACGACCGTGAATTTTCTGCCTCCCTGGGTCGGCTGTGCTTCATGCTGATTTGCGGTGCGCTGGCGCTCGTCACGCTCAGCCTGAAACGCGCGGGTATCCCGCTGTATGTGGACAAGCAGGGCAACAATGATAACGTCGTGAACAGGATGCTATGGAACCTGATGCTGTGTGCGCCGCTGTCCGCCATTCTGGCGGCCGCCGTGGGCTATCTGGCAACGTCTCAGGCGCTGCTTGCGCGTCTGGAAACCTCGGTTGCTATCTGGTTCCTGCTACTGATTATTTATCATGTAATCCGCCGCTGGATGCTGATTCAGCGCCGCCGTCTGGCCTTTGACCGCGCCAAGCATCGTCGTGCAGAAATACTGGCGCAGCGCGCCCGTGGCGAAGAAGAGGCAGCCCACAGCCACAGTACCGAAGGTTCGGCAGAGATAGTTGAAGAGGCGGAAATCGATCTCGACACCATCAGCGCCCAGTCACTGCGTCTGGTCAGGTCGATTCTGATGCTGATAGCCCTGCTGTCGGTCATTGTGCTGTGGTCGGAAATCCACTCCGCGTTTGGCTTCCTGGAGAACATCACGCTGTGGGATGCCACCTCGACGGTACAAGGGGTGGAAAGCATTGAGCCCATCACGCTCGGCGCGGTGTTAATCGCTATCCTGGTCATCATCATCACCATGCAGCTGGTGCGCAATTTACCGGCCCTGCTTGAGCTGGCGATACTGCAGCACTTGGATTTAACGCCGGGTACGGGCTACGCCATCACGACCATCACTAAATACCTGCTGCTGCTGATTGGCGGGCTGGTTGGCTTCTCGATGATTGGCATTGAGTGGTCCAAACTGCAGTGGCTGGTCGCCGCACTGGGTGTCGGGCTGGGCTTTGGTTTACAGGAGATTTTCGCCAACTTTATTTCAGGCCTGATTATCCTCTTCGAGAAGCCGATCCGCATTGGCGACACGGTGACGATCCGCGATCTGACAGGCAGCGTCACCAGGATCAATACCCGAGCGACGACGATCAGCGACTGGGATCGCAAGGAAATCATCGTGCCCAACAAGGCGTTTATTACCGAGCAGTTTATCAACTGGTCGCTATCCGACTCCGTCACGCGTGTAGTGCTGACCGTGCCAGCCCCGTCAGATGCAAACAGCGAAGAGGTGACCAATATCCTGTTGAGAGCTGCCGAGCGCTGTTCATTGGTGATTGACAACCCGCCGCCGGAAGCTTTCCTGGTGGATTTACAGGCAGGCCTGCAAATCTTCGAATTACGCATTTACGCCGCCGAGATGGTGCACCGCATGCCACTGCGTCATGAGATCCACCAGCTGATCCTGCAGGGCTTCCGCGAGCACGACATCGACCTGCCGTTCCCACCGTTCCAGATGCGTCTGGAGAGCATGGGCAGCGCGAAAACCAGGGCGATTAATTCAGCGGGTAAAGGCGGCAGGACGGCGGGAAGTCTGTAAAGGTCAGGGGGAGACGGGTTTTGTAGGGTGGATAAGCGGCAGCGTCATCCACCGGTATTTGCCGGATGACGCTTCGCTTTTCCGGCCTACGAGGCAGACGTTGCCTTTTAGGCGCGGTCCACCGGGAAAGCCAGCACGTCCGCCAGGCTCTCGGCGCCCAGCGCCAGCATAATCAGACGATCCACGCCCAGCGCCACGCCGGAGCAGTCCGGCAGCCCCGCCTTCAGCGCTTCCAGCAGGTTTGTGTCGACAGGCTGCTGCGGCAGGCCGCGGGCGGCGCGCTTGCGGTTATCCTGCTCGAAACGCTGCTGCTGCTCGCGGGCATCGGTCAGCTCGTGGAAACCATTCGCCAACTCAATACCTTTGAAATAGACCTCGAAGCGCTCTGCCACGCGATGATCTTCCGTGCTGATCTGCGCAAGCGAAGCCTGGCTCGCCGGGAAGTGGTAAATAAACGCCGGTTTGTCTTTACCAATGTGCGGTTCAACGCCCATGGTGAACAGCAGCTGCAGCAGGGTATCGCGATCTTCTTCCGTATCCGCGATATTGCTTAAATCCAGCTTTGCCGCTGCTTCACGCAGCGCGGGTTTGTCCGCCGACAGGGGATCGATTTCCAGGTGGCGCTGGAAAGCCTGCTGATAGGAAAGAGACTCCGCAGCCTCGCATTCCAGAACCTGCTGGAGCAGGTCGTCCACTTCGTTCATCAGGCGGTACATGTCGTAATGGGGGCGATACCACTCCAGCATGGTGAACTCTGGATTGTGGTGGCGTCCCATCTCTTCGTTACGGAAACTGCGGCACAGCTGGAACACAGGGCCAATGCCCGCCGCCAGCAGGCGCTTCATGTGGTATTCCGGGCTGGTCATCAGGAACAGATTCATGCCATGAGAGTGGCCTGGGCCAACAAAACGGGTTTCGAACGGTACCAGATGAATATCCGTGACCGTTGCCTGACTCATGCAGGGTGTTTCCACCTCCAGTACGCCGCGGTCGGCAAAAAAGCGCCGAATTTCCGCCATAATAGCGGCGCGTTTCAACAGGTTGGGGATGGACGCGCTCGGCTGCCAGGTGGCCGTTTCGCTCATGGTTTAGTCTCCGTAGTCAAACAAGGCCAGGAAGTCTACTCGCATCCCGTATGGGAGACAAATTTTGCTCAGCAAAACGGGGAGCGCGGCCGGGAACCCATACTTATTAATAGTCATAATTTCGTGACCTAACTCATCACTCCTGAGAATTAATTGCGCCACAGAACAGCAAAAAAATCGAACACGTCAAATTTCCTTAAAATCCCTCCGGTTATACTTCGCTACCTACAAAGGAGCAGGGAAACACCCTTTCGCAATAGCCCCTACCGTTTCGGTGGTCTACCTTTGGTGAATTAGCATTGCGAAATAACAAAAAACTGGAGGAATGTCGTGCAAACCTTTCAAGCCGATCTCGCCATTATTGGCGCTGGCGGAGCGGGATTACGAGCGGCCATTGCCGCAGCTCAGGCCAATCCACAGGCTAAAATCGCTCTGATTTCCAAAGTCTATCCGATGCGTAGCCATACCGTGGCCGCAGAAGGTGGTTCCGCTGCCGTCGCGCAGGATCACGACAGCTTCGAGTACCATTTCCATGACACCGTGGCGGGCGGCGACTGGCTGTGCGAGCAGGACGTCGTGGATTACTTCGTACACCACTGCCCGACGGAGATGACCCAGCTTGAACAGTGGGGCTGCCCGTGGAGCCGTCGCCCGGACGGGTCGGTGAACGTGCGCCGTTTTGGCGGCATGAAGATTGAGCGCACCTGGTTTGCCGCAGATAAAACCGGCTTCCACATGCTGCACACCCTGTTCCAGACCTCTTTGCAGTTCCCGCAGATTCAGCGCTTCGACGAGCACTTCGTCCTCGATATTCTGGTTGACGATGGCCAGGCGCGCGGCCTGGTCGCAATGAATATGATGGAAGGTTCGCTGGTGCAAATCCGTGCCAATGCCGTGGTGATGGCAACGGGCGGCGCGGGCCGCGTTTATCGCTATAACACCAACGGCGGCATCGTTACCGGTGACGGCATGGGTATGGCGCTGAGCCACGGTGTCCCCCTTCGCGATATGGAGTTCGTTCAGTACCACCCAACCGGCCTGCCGGGCTCCGGCATTCTGATGACGGAAGGCTGCCGCGGTGAAGGCGGCATTCTGGTCAACAAAGACGGCTACCGCTATTTGCAAGATTACGGTATGGGGCCAGAAACCCCTCTCGGCGAGCCGAAGAACAAATATATGGAGCTGGGTCCACGTGACAAGGTCTCCCAGGCCTTCTGGCACGAATGGCGCGCTGGCCGCACCGTCCCGACGCCGCGTGGCGATGTGGTTTATCTCGACCTGCGCCATCTGGGCGAGAAAAAACTCCTCGAGCGCCTGCCGTTTATCTGCGAGCTGGCGAAAGCCTATGTAGGCGTGGATCCGGTGAAAGAGCCGATTCCAGTGCGCCCAACCGCGCACTACACGATGGGCGGTATCGAAACCGACACAAAATGCGAAACCCGCATCAAAGGGCTGTTCGCAGTAGGCGAATGCTCATCCGTGGGTCTGCACGGCGCGAACCGCTTAGGCTCCAACTCCCTTGCCGAACTGGTGGTCTTTGGCCGCATGGCGGGTGAACAGGCGATGCAGCGTGCAGGCGAAGCACAGCCTGCCAACGATGCGGCGCTTACCGCCCAGGCAGCGGATGTCGAAAGCCGGCTGAAGAAGCTGGTGAACCAGGAAGGCAGTGAAAACTGGTCGAAGATTCGCGACGAAATGGGCCTGTCGATGGAAGAAGGCTGCGGTATCTACCGCACGCCAGAGCTGATGCAAAAAACTATCGACAAGCTGGCGGAACTCCAGGAACGCTTCAAGCGCGTGCGCATTACCGACAGCTCCAGCGTGTTTAATACCGATCTGCTCTACACCATCGAGCTGGGACACGGTCTGAGCGTCGCGGAGTGTATGGCGCACTCGGCAATGGCACGTAAAGAGTCTCGCGGGGCGCACCAGCGTCTGGACGAAGGCTGCACCGAGCGTGACGACGTTAATTTCCTGAAACACACCCTCGCCTTCCGCGATGCGGATGGCACCACGCGTCTGGATTACAGCGACGTGAAAATCACCACCCTGCCACCGGCAAAACGCGTCTACGGTGCGGAAGCAGAAGCAGCCGACAAGAAGGAGGCGACGAATGGCTGAAGTGATGAATACCCTGAAGATTGAGATTGTGCGCTACAACCCGGAAACGGATAGCGAGCCGCACAGCGCAGTCTACGACGTTCCTTACGATGAACAAACCTCGCTGCTGGATGCGCTGGGTTACATCAAGGACAACCTGGCGCCGGACCTCAGCTACCGCTGGTCCTGCCGTATGGCGATCTGCGGCTCCTGCGGCATGATGGTTAACCGCGTGCCGAAGCTGGCCTGTAAGACCTTCCTGCGAGAGTACACAAAAGGCATGAAGGTCGAAGCGCTGGCGAACTTCCCAATCGAGCGCGATCTGGTGGTCGACATGACCCACTTTATCGAAAGCCTGGAGGCGATTAAGCCGTACATCATCGGCAATCCGCGCACGCCGGATCGGGGGCCAAACGTCCAGACTCCGGCGCAGATGGCGAAGTACCATCAGTTCTCCGGCTGTATCAACTGCGGCCTGTGCTATGCCGCCTGCCCGCAGTTTGGCCTCAATCCGGAGTTCATCGGCCCGGCGGCGATCACCCTCGCCCACCGCTACAACCTGGACAACCGCGACCACGGCAAGAAAGAGCGTATGGCGCAGTTAAACGGCCAGAACGGCGTCTGGAGCTGCACCTTCGTGGGCTTCTGCTCGGAAGTCTGTCCGAAGCACGTCGACCCGGCAGCCGCCATTCAGCAGGGCAAAGTCGAAAGCTCGAAAGACTTTTTGATTGCCACCCTGAAACCACGCTAAGGAGTGCACAATGACCACGAAACGTAAGCCGTATGTTCGCCCCATGACACCAACGTGGTGGCAAAAACTGGGCTTCTACCGTTTTTACATGCTGCGTGAAGGCACGGCGGTGCCGACGGTCTGGTTCAGTCTCGTGTTGATTTACGGGCTGTTTGCCCTGAAAAGCGGCCCGGACAGCTGGATGGGATTTGTCAGCTTCCTGCAAAACCCCATCGTCGTGATCCTCAACGTCATCACCCTGGCGGCAGCGCTGCTGCACACCAAAACCTGGTATGAGCTGGCGCCGAAGGCCGCCAACATCATTGTTAAAGATGAAAAAATGGGGCCGGAGCCGGTCATTAAAGGGCTATGGGCGGTAACTGCGGTTGCCACGGTTGTTATTCTTTTTGTTGCCCTGTTCTGGTAAGGAGGACGTTATGATCAATCCCAATCCGAAACGCTCCGACGAGCCGGTATTCTGGGGGCTATTTGGCGCAGGCGGCATGTGGGGGGCGATAATCGCGCCCGTGATAGTGCTGCTGGTCGGTATTATGCTGCCGCTGGGTCTGTACCCCGGCGATGCGCTGGGCTATGAACGCGTGCTGGCGTTCTCCCAGAGCATCATCGGCCGCCTGTTCATCTTCCTGATGATAGTGCTGCCGCTGTGGTGCGGGCTACACCGTATTCACCATGCCATGCACGACCTGAAAATCCATGTGCCGTCCGGCAAATGGGTCTTCTATGGCCTTGCTGCGATTCTGACAGTTGTGACGCTGATCGGCGTGATTACGCTTTAAGTCACCTACGGCATCAGGGCCTGCCTTCGCGCAGGCCTTTTTTATTTTGTTGGAGGCAACGCGTATGATTGGCCCTTGCTTACTACTTCAGGGATATTCTCATGATGAAGGCTCCACTTTGCTGCGCGCTGCTGCTCGCCACTTCAACCTCTTCGTTTGCCGCGACGTCATCGACGGAGCCGCTTGCTGATATCGTAAATAATACCGTCATGCCTTTGCTGAAAGAACAGCATATCCCCGGGATGGCAGTGGCGGTGATTTATCAGGGTGAGTCGTACTATTTCACCTACGGCAAAGCGGATGTGGCCGGTGACAGGGCCGTGACCAGGCAGACGATTTTTGAACTTGGCTCACTGAGTAAAACCTTTACCGGCGTGCTCGGCGGTGATGCTGTCGCTCGGGGCGAAATTAAAATGAGCGACCCGGCAACGAAATACTGGACAGAATTAACCGGTAAACAATGGCAAGACATCAGCATGCTTCATCTTGCAACCTATACGGCGGGGGGCCTGCCGCTCCAGGTACCGGATGAGGCTAACGACCCGGCATCGCTGCTCAAGTTCTGTCAAAACTGGCAGCCAGACTGGGTACCCGGCACCAAACGCCTGTATTCCAACGCAAGTATCGGCCTGTTCGGCGCGCTCGCGGCGAAGCCTTCAGGAATGAGCTTTGAACAGGCGATGGTGAAGCGAGTTTTCCAGCCGCTGAATCTCATGCATACCTGGCTGAAAGTCCCCGATGCTGAAAATAAGCATTATGCCTGGGGTTACCGTGACGGTAAGGCAGTACGCGTCTCGCCCGGCATGCTGGATGCGCAAGCCTATGGCGTAAAAACCAACATCGAAGATATGGCAAGCTGGGTTCAGGTGAATATGAAACCGCAGCAGGTAAAGGATAAGACTTTGCAACAAGGTATCGGGCTTGCACAAGCACGCTACTGGCAGGCGGGGAGCATGTATCAGGGGCTTGGCTGGGAAATGCTGAACTGGCCAGTCAATGCCGACACGGTTATTAAAGGTAGCGATAATAAGGTCGCATTAGCCGCCACTCCTGTCGTGGCCATTAATCCTCCCGCTCCCGTTAACCCGGCATCATGGGTGCATAAAACCGGTTCAACCAACGGGTTTGGCGCTTATGCCGCATTTATTCCAGAAAAGCAGCTCGGTATAGTGATGCTGGCAAACAAAAACTATCCCAATCCTGAGCGTGTTAAAGCGGCATATAGTATTTTACAGGCGCTACAGCAGTCAGGTGCACGTTAGCGTACTGAAATATAGGGTGGATAATGCCTGCGCTTATCCACCCGACAAAACTGGCAGCGACAAACCTTTTTTATTCCCAACCAGCATCTACACTTAGCAAAAAGCTGACAAGGATTAAGCTATGCGCATCTGGCCGATCGTTTCTGCCATCTCAGTGGCCCTATTGGTTGTATCTTGTAGCACCCCCACCCCGCCGCCAAACGTCACGGTGGTCAATAATTTCGATGCTAAACGCTATCTCGGGCAGTGGTATGAAATTGCCCGTTTCGACCATAGCTTTGAGCGCGGCCTACAGCAGGTCACGGCGACTTACAGCCTGATGGACGACGATGGAATACGCGTGGTGAACCGGGGCTTTAATCCTGATCGGCAGAAATGGCAGCAGAGCATTGGTAAAGCGTACTTTACGGGCAGCCCCGATCGGGCGGCGCTGAAGGTATCGTTCTTTGGCCCGTTCTATGGCGGCTATAACATTATTGCGCTGGATAAAGATTATCGCCACGCGCTGGTCTGCGGGCCGAACCGCGACTATTTGTGGATACTCTCCCGCACGCCGACCATCACTCCGGAAGTAAAACAGCAGATGCTGGATACCGCGACCCGTCAGGGCTTCCCGGTCGAGAAGCTCCTGTGGATCCAGCAAAAAGGCTAGTGGGTGCTGAGCTTCAGGCCGATGATGCCGATGACGATCATAGCCAGGCTCGCGATGCGGGCCGGGCTTGCCGATTCACCTAACAGCAGAATCCCCGTGGTGGCCGCCCCAACGGCACCGATACCCGTCCACACCGCGTAGGCCGTTCCCGTCGGCAGCGTTTTCATCGCCCATGACAGCAGCGCCATGCTCAGGACCATCGCCACAATGGTGATCACACTTGGCCACAGGCGGCTAAAGCCATGGGTATATTTCAGGCCGACGGCCCAGACCACTTCCAGAAGACCAGCAATAAACAGAACAAACCAGGACATAACCGCTCCTTGTGAAGGGGTCGTCCCCGAAATAAGAAGAAGCGCAGGCGGGTCGTCCCGCAAGGCCGATGCGAAGAGAACAGTTTAGCACCCGGCTCGGACAAGGAAAATCCCGCAGAGCTTCTCTCTTTTGAAAGAAGCGATGCCCCCTCAGCCCTTGCTAAGCCTGGAATTAGCTCACGATCGTCACGCAGTTCCGCACTTCAACGGACGGAGAGTACTCCTATGATTAAGCGTTCCTCTCCGTCCCTGTAAAGGCTGCAATAATGAACGTCGTGAAGCTTAACTATGCTTAAAATATTATTGATCGATCGCTGTATTTATAGCCGCCAGGGAATAAAAGAATTAATGAATAGAGATAATATATTCTGCATTGCCGAAACCGATAATTTACTGCAGGCACGGGAGAAAATAATAGAGTGGCAGCCGAATATGGTGATAGCCGACTTCTCTGGCTTTTCAGGGATGCTGCACAGCATTCAGCAGCTCTCCGCTATCTATTCCGCCTGCGGGAAGTCAACGCGCCTGATGGTCATGCAAAGCGGCGAGCATCAGCAGATTGAGCACTATTGTCGACAATGGGGTACGGCGGAAGTCGTCAGTAAATCCATCCCACTGAGTGAGCTACGGGAGTTAACAGGGCGAATTATTCATTCGCGCCCACCCTTCAGATTTCGCCAGAATAGCATTGCGCCACTGCTGACGTTACGAGAGGAAAGAATTTTAAAATTATGGTCGGAGGCGGTGAGTAATGAGATGATTGCCCGTGTTATGGGCATAAGCACAAAAACAGTTTATTCCTACAAACGGAATATAAGGATGAAGCTTGGGGCGGATAACCGATTTTCTTTATTTATATCGCCGCCGTTAACAGCAGTAGAATAGCGGTACGGCAAAGACTGCCGTACCGTAACGACACAAGTTAGTCCTGCGCTTTCGTTGCCGCGCCAGAAATCGCGTTACCGCCATCCTGAATATCTTCACCAACGCCGCGCGTGGTATTACAAGCGGTCAGTAATGACGACAGCACCACAAGTGAAAAGAACGCTGCAATAGTTTTCTTAAGCATGACCTTTTTCCTTTTTTGCCGATGTGATTGTGTATAGCCACTTAATCATAGCCAAAAAATGGAAAGCTGAGGTCAATCCTGAGGTTTTTTAGGAGTTTTGGAAGTTATTTGTTCGCCGCGCGCTCGATGGAGCCACCGAGGTGCTGCAGATCTTCGCCGAAGCCGCGCGTGGTATTACAACCGCTCAGAAACGACGCCAGGAATGCGATAAAAAGGAAACACTTAAGCTTAGAATTCATCTTCCCTGCCTTCAGCTAGCTGCGGCGCAGCCTACAAAGCCACGCCGCGATCACGCGTGAATTACTTAACGCGAGAGACGTATTCGCCAGTACGAGTATCAACTTTGATGACTTCGCCGATCTGTACGAACAATGGCACTTTAACCACGGCGCCGGTAGTCAGCTTAGCTGGTTTACCGCCGGTACCTGCGGTGTCGCCTTTCAGGCCTGGATCGGTTTCAACGATTTCCAGCTCAACGAAGTTTGGTGGCTGAACGGCGATTGGACGGCCGTTCCACAGGGTAACGATACATTCCGCCTGGTCCAGCATCCATTTCGCGTTATCGCCGATAGCCTTCTCGTCCGCAGCCAGCTGCTCGAAGGTTTCGTTGTTCATGAAGTGGTAGAACTCACCGTCGTTGTACAGGTAAGTCAGGTTCATATCGATAACGTCTGCGCCTTCGGCGGAGTCGGTAGATTTGAAGGTTTTCTCAACGCGGGTACCGGTCAGCAGGCGGCGCATTTTCACGCGGGCAAATGCCTGGCCTTTACCTGGTTTCACGAACTCGCTGGATTCAACAGCGTAAGGTTCGCCTTCGAACATGATTTTAAGACCGGCACGGAAATCGTTGCTAGAATAAGTCGCCATAAGGCCCTCTGAAATTGTTAATTGGTAGCTTAGCCAAAAAATGGCACACATTGTAACCCTAAATCCCCCTCGCAGAGAAGATTGGTTAACGCAACTTGCCGATGTTATAACCGATCCTGATGAACTGCTGCACATTTTAAATGTAGATGCCGACGAAGCGCTATTGGCAGGCCGTGACGCACGTCGACTTTTCGCCCTTCGCGTCCCGCGCGCCTTCGTGGCCCGCATGGAAAAAGGAAATCCGCACGATCCGCTGCTGCGCCAGGTATTAACCGCTCAGGAAGAGTTCGTTGCCGCCCCTGGATTCAGCACCGACCCGCTCGAAGAGCAGCACAGCGTGGTGCCCGGCCTGCTGCATAAATACCGCAACCGCGCTCTGCTTCTGGTAAAAGGCGGCTGCGCCGTTAACTGCCGTTATTGCTTCCGTCGCCACTTCCCGTATGCCGACAATCAGGGCAATAAGCGCAACTGGCAGACCGCACTGGCGTATATCAGCGAACACCCGGAGCTGGACGAAATTATTTTCTCCGGCGGCGATCCGCTGATGGCCAAAGATCACGAGCTGGACTGGCTGCTGAGCGAACTGGAAGCCATCCCGCATATTAAGCGCCTGCGCATTCACAGCCGGCTGCCCATCGTTATCCCGGCTCGTATTACCGAAACGCTGGTGGCTCGTATTGCCCGCTCACACCTTCAGGTGCTGCTGGTGAACCACATTAACCACGCTCAGGAGATTGGCGAGGAGTTTCGTGAAGCGATGACAAGCCTGCGTAAGGTGGGCGTCACGCTGCTTAATCAGAGCGTGCTGCTGCGGGGCGTGAACGACAGCGCCGTGACGCTGGCAGAGCTGAGCAATGCGCTGTTTGATGCGGACGTAATGCCTTATTACCTGCACGTGCTGGATAAGGTCCAGGGCGCGGCACATTTCATGGTCAGTGACGACCAGGCAAGAAAGATTATGCGTGAACTGCTGACGCTGGTTTCGGGCTATATGGTGCCGAAACTGGCCCGTGAGATTGGCGGAGAACCGAGTAAGACGCCGCTGGATTTGCAGCTGCGGCAGAGCTGATTTCCCCTCACCCCAGCCCTCTCCCCAAAGGGTCGAGGGAGAAAACAACCGGGATAAGGGCAAAATCACATCAGTTCGGGCACTTATACACCTGCCCGTTTATGACGCTTGCGGTCGGCGCGAAGCTCGACAGCAGATTCTGGCTTGGGCTGCTGACGCCATAAATCACGTTACCGCCCATTGCGGCCGCATTGTTACGCAGGGCATTTGCCGCGCCGCGCATCGAGCCGCCTTCTTCGCCGTGCTGACCAGATAACCAGTTGCTCTGCTCACCGCTGGCGCTGCCTAACAGCTGGCAATTGCTGGCCGGCTTCTCTTCAACAAAGCGAACGCTTTGACCCGCGGCACTCAGCTCGTTATTGCTGGTACTGCATCCCGCCAGCAGCAACGCTGCCACAGCCATTCCTGCTGAAACTTTTATGCGCATGTTGTTCCCCGTAATCAATGCTGTGTTCAATGTAGTCGTGGGCCATTATCACCCGGTATGACCTTATACCAGACTGAGGCCCAAAAGAAAAAACCCTCAGCCATTTCTGACTGAGGGTTCTTTAACACAAGGTGCTTTGGGTTACATCATGCCGCCCATGCCACCCATGCCGCCCATACCACCAGCGCCGCCTAAATCAGGCGCATCGCTTTTAGGCAGGTCGGTAACCATGCACTCGGTGGTGATCATCAGACCAGCCACGGATGCCGCGTACTGCAGAGCAGAACGGGTCACTTTGGTTGGGTCCAGGATACCCATGTCGATCATGTTGCCGTATTCTTCGGTTGCTGCGTTGTAGCCGTAGTTACCGTCGCCCGCTTTCACGGTGTTAGCAACAACGGATGGCTCTTCGCCGCAGTTCAGCACGATTTGACGCAGCGGAGCTTCCATTGCACGCAATGCAACTTTGATACCCACGTTCTGGTCTTCGTTCACGCCACGCAGTTCGCCCAGCTTAGAAGCTACACGGATCAGCGCAACGCCACCGCCAGCCACAACGCCTTCTTCTACCGCAGCACGAGTTGCGTGCAGAGCATCTTCAACGCGAGCTTTCTTCTCTTTCATTTCAACTTCGGTAGCCGCACCGACTTTGATTACCGCAACGCCGCCAGCCAGTTTCGCTACGCGCTCCTGCAGTTTTTCGCGGTCATAATCAGAAGTTGCTTCTTCGATCTGCTGACGGATCTGGGAGACGCGGCCAGCAATCGCAGGTTCTTCACCGCTGCCATCGATGATGGTGGTGGTGTCTTTGTTGATAACGATACGCTTAGCGGTACCCAGATCTTCCAGGGTCGCTTTCTCCAGCTCCATACCGATCTCTTCAGAGATAACGGTACCGCCGGTCAGGATAGCGATATCCTGCAGCATTGCTTTACGACGGTCGCCGAAGCCTGGTGCTTTAACAGCAGCCACTTTCACGATGCCGCGCATGGTGTTAACAACCAGAGTAGCCAGCGCTTCGCCTTCAACATCTTCGGCGATGATCAGCAATGGTTTACCCGCTTTCGCAACGGCTTCCAGAACTGGCAGCATTTCACGGATGTTGGAGATTTTTTTGTCAGCCAGCAGAATGAACGGGCTGTCCAGTTCGATAGAACCGGTTTCTGGCTTGTTGATGAAGTACGGAGACAGGTAGCCACGGTCGAACTGCATACCTTCAACCACGTCCAGCTCGTCCTGCAGGCCGGTGCCTTCTTCAACGGTGATTACGCCTTCTTTGCCCACTTTCTCCATCGCTTCAGCGATCAGAGTACCCACGGTTTCGTCGGAGTTAGCAGAGATAGTACCAACCTGAGCGATAGCTTTAGAGTCGGAGCAAGGTACGGACAGCGCTTTCAGCTCTTCAACCGCAGCGATAACCGCTTTGTCGATGCCGCGCTTCAGGTCCATTGGGTTCATGCCCGCAGCCACAGCTTTCAGGCCTTCGGTGATGATTGACTGAGCGAGTACGGTAGCGGTGGTGGTGCCGTCGCCCGCAGCGTCGTTCGCTTTAGAGGCCACTTCTTTCACCATCTGCGCGCCCATGTTTTCGAACTTGTCTTCCAGTTCGATTTCACGTGCTACGGAAACACCATCTTTAGTGATGGTCGGTGCACCGAAAGATTTATCCAGCACCACGTTACGGCCTTTAGGACCGAGGGTCACTTTCACTGCATCTGCCAGTACGTTTACGCCGCGCAGCATTTTCACACGAGCGTCGTTACCGAATTTTACGTCTTTAGCTGCCATTCTTCTTTTCCTTTAAATTCGTTTAATTTGCCTGCGGATTACGCTTCAACAATTGCCAGGATGTCGCTTTCGGACATGATCAACACTTCTTCATTGTCGATCTTCTCGGACTTCACACCGTAACCGTCGCTGAAAATCACGATGTCGCCGACTTTTACGTCCAGCGGTTGCACGTTACCGTTTTCCAGGATGCGGCCTTTACCGACAGCGATGATTTCGCCACGAGTTGATTTACCTGCTGCGCTACCGGTCAGCACGATGCCGCCTGCAGACTTGGACTCAACTTCTTTACGCTTGACGATGACGCGGTCGTGTAGTGGACGAATACTCATGTGATAGCTCTCCTTTGAGAAAGTCAGTATCAATTGTTTGGGTAACGCCGGCCCAGATGGGTTATCGGCTGGTGAGGTGAGAGATGGGGATGCGCCTCCCCCCCTTCAAGGGGGGAAAACAAAAAAATTATAATTTTTAACGATTGTGACGATCGTCGTTATCACGGGAATCATCAAGCTCTTCGAGACGCTTTGGGCCATCGTCCTTACGCTGGTACTCACCGTCGAAGGTCTGACCGCCATCCGCACCCGTGCTGAAACCACCGCCGGGCATACGGGAGAAGCGCAGATGAGGCATCAGCTTCATGGTCAGATGCTTCTGGACCGGCGGTAATAGCAGCAGCAGGCCCAGGAAGTCCGTGAAGAAGCCAGGCAGCAGCAGCAGGAAGCCGGACAGCACCAGCGAGACGCTCTTAATCATCTCAGCCGCTGGGCTTTCGCCAGCCGCCATCTTTTGCTGCATCTGCAGGAAGGTTTTAAAGCCCTGGTTGCGCACCAGCGACATACCAATGATGGAGGTAAAGATGACCAGCAGCAGGGTCAGCAGGACGCCAAACACATGAGCGACCTGAATAAATATGGATATCTCTATATAAACATAGAGAAAAATAGCAATTAACGGTATCCAGCGCACCGTATTCTCCTGTAATAAAGCAGGCGCACCAGTGCACCTGCGAAAGGGTCAGCACCAACGCATTGTTAACAGATGGTGACGCTTTAGCCAAAAATCAATCTAACCACCAGCTTATTTTTCAAGAAATCTTCATCTGTTGATCGAAATCACATATTAATAATTGTTATATGATGTCGCTTTTAATAAGTGATCCAGATAGCTGCTTTTCGCTATGATCAGCATATCATCACGGCATGGAGACCGATTATGGACATATTCTTCGGTCTATTCATCTCACGACCACACATCCTGTGCGTGAAAACGGTACATTTATTGGCGGCTTGAAAAAGAAGGTTCACATGTTAAATAACATTCGTATCGAAGAAGATTTGTTGGGTACCAGGGAAGTGCCAGCGGACGCCTACTACGGCGTTCATACTCTGAGAGCGATTGAAAACTTCTACATCAGTAACAACAAAATCAGCGACATCCCTGAGTTTGTGCGCGGCATGGTCATGGTGAAGAAAGCGGCAGCGATGGCGAACAAGGAGTTGCAGACCATCCCGAAAAGTATTGCCAACACGATTATTCAGGCCTGTGACGAAGTGTTGAACAACGGCAAATGCATGGATCAGTTCCCGGTAGACGTTTACCAGGGCGGGGCCGGTACCTCCGTTAACATGAACACCAACGAAGTACTCGCCAATATCGGGCTTGAGCTGATGGGCCACCAGAAAGGTGAGTATCAGTACCTCAACCCGAACGACCACGTCAATAAATGCCAGTCCACCAACGATGCTTACCCAACCGGTTTCCGCATCGCGGTTTATGCCTCCATCATTAAGCTCATCGATGCCATTAACCAGCTGGGCGACGGTTTCCAGCGTAAGGCTGTCGAATTTGAAAACATCCTGAAAATGGGCCGTACCCAGCTGCAGGATGCGGTACCGATGACGCTGGGTCAGGAGTTCCACGCCTTTAACGTCCTGTTGACCGAAGAGACGAAAAACCTGCTGCGCACCGCAGAGCTGCTGCTGGAAGTTAACCTCGGCGCGACGGCAATCGGTACGCGTCTGAACACGCCTGAGGGCTACCAGCAGCTGGCCGTGCAGAAACTGGCGGAAGTCAGCAACCTGCCGTGTGTGCCGGCAGAAGACCTGATTGAGGCAACCTCCGACTGCGGCGCCTACGTCATGGTGCACAGTTCGCTCAAACGCCTGGCGGTAAAAATGTCGAAGATCTGTAACGACCTTCGCCTGCTCTCCTCCGGCCCGCGCTCCGGCCTGAACGAAATCAACCTGCCAGAGTTGCAGGCTGGCTCTTCAATCATGCCGGCTAAGGTGAACCCGGTAGTGCCGGAAGTGGTAAACCAGGTGTGCTTTAAAGTCATCGGTAATGACATTACCGTAACCATGGCCTCCGAAGCGGGTCAGCTGCAGCTTAACGTCATGGAGCCGGTGATTGGCCAGGCGATGTTTGAGTCTATCCACATCCTGACCAACGCCTGCTACAACCTGCTGGAAAAATGCATCAACGGCATCACCGCGAATAAAGAAGTGTGTGAGAGCTACGTCTACAACTCGATTGGTATTGTGACTTATCTGAACCCGTTCATTGGCCACCACAACGGTGACATCGTCGGGAAGATTTGCGCGGAGACGGGGAAAAGCGTGCGCGAAGTTGTGCTGGAACGCGGCCTGCTTACGGAAGCAGAGCTGGACGATATCTTTTCGGTCCATAACCTGATGCACCCGGTCTACAAAGCCAAACGCTACACGGATGAAAGTGAACAATGATATTCACGAGTAGCTAGCTAAGCCAAAAGGCACGTCCATCGCGACGTGCCTTTTTCGTTTCATAAGCACAATAATACAACAACTCATTTTCAACTCATTAATCTTCAAGGAAGCATCCATGATAGTCATCGAGCTCATCATCGTGTTGGCAGCCATATTTCTTGGCGCAAGGTTAGGCGGTATCGGTATCGGCTATGCCGGGGGACTGGGGGTGCTGGTGCTGGCGCTGATAGGCGTAAAACCCGGCCATATCCCTTTTGATGTTATTTCCATCATTATGGCGGTGATCGCGGCGATCTCTGCGATGCAAATTGCGGGCGGTCTTGACTACCTGGTTAATCAGACTGAAAAGCTGCTGCGTAAGAACCCGAAATACATCACTATTCTTGCCCCCATCGTGACTTACTTTCTGACGATTTTTGCGGGAACCGGCAATATCTCTTTAGCCACGCTGCCGGTGATTGCAGAAGTTGCAAAAGAACAGGGCATTAAGCCTTGTCGTCCTCTGTCCACCGCCGTTGTTTCAGCTCAGATTGCCATCACCGCGTCGCCAATTTCGGCGGCGGTGGTGTATATGTCCTCCGTGCTTGAGGGACACGGCGTCAGCTACATTCACCTGCTGGCGGTGGTTCTCCCCTCCACGTTGCTGGCCGTGCTGATCATGTCCTTCCTGGTCTCAAAGCTGTTCAACTCAAAGCTCTCTGACGATCCGCTTTACCGCAAGCGCCTGGAAGAGGGGCTTATCGAACTGCGTGGCGACAAGCAAATGGAGATCAAACCCGGGGCAAAAGCATCCGTGCTGATGTTCCTGCTTGGGGTGGTGTGCGTTGTTATCTACGCCATTATCAACAGCCCGAGCCTTGGACTGGTCGCTACGCCGCTGATGAACACCACCAATGCGATCCTGATTATCATGCTGTCCGTCGCCACGCTGACAACCGTCTTCTGCGGCGTTGAAACTGAGAGCATCCTTAGCTCAAGCACTTTCAAAGCGGGTATGAGCGCCTGTATCTGTATCCTGGGCGTGGCCTGGCTTGGTGATACGTTTGTTTCCGCCAACATCGAGTGGATCAAAGAGACGGCCGGTAGCGTGATTCAGAGTCACCCGTGGCTGCTGGCGGTGATTTTCTTCTTCGCCTCTGCCCTGCTCTACTCCCAGGCGGCTACCGCTAAGGCGCTGATGCCGATGGCCCTGGCCCTGAACGTTTCGCCATTGACCGCGGTCGCTTCTTTTGCCGCTGTCTCCGGCCTGTTTATTCTGCCAACCTACCCGACGCTGGTCGCGGCAGTGCAGATGGACGACACCGGCACCACGCGCATTGGCAAGTTCGTCTTTAACCATCCGTTCTTTATTCCGGGCACGATAGGCGTTGTGCTTTCGGTCTGCTTCGGCTTCCTGCTGGGCAGCTTCATTCTGTAAATGTCCCAAAACAAGGGTCGCATTGCGGCCCTTTCTCTTCTCGCTCGTCCCGCCGTGCTATAGTCACCCGCAGTTCCCCTTCACAGGAGGTTTGCGATGTCGACTACCCAGGCCGTTGTCATATTGTGTACTGCCCCGGATGAGGCCTCCGCACAGGAGCTTGCCGCTCTCGTACTGGCTGAAAAGCTCGCCGCATGCGTGACCCTGCTACCCGGCGCTACCTCGCTCTACTACTGGGAAGGGAAAATGGAACAGGAGTATGAAGTGCAGATGGTGCTCAAAAGCGACGTCGACCATCAGCAAGCGCTGCTGGCCTGTCTGAAATCGCACCATCCTTACAAAACACCTGAATTACTGGTTCTGCCGGTTACCCACGGAGATAGTGAATACCTCTCATGGCTCTACGCATCTTTACGCTGATCTTCCTGCTCTTCAGCACGCAAACTTTTGCAGGACTGTTCGATAACCAGGGCAAAACGCAGTTCGTCCCGGTGGACCAGGCTTTTGCCTTTGATTTCCAGCAGTCCGGCAGCCAGCTCAACCTGAACTGGCAGATCAGGCCCGGCTACTATCTGTATCGCCAGCAGATCAAGCTCAACCCGGCCCAGGCAGAGATTGCTCCACCCGTCCTGCCGAAGGCGGCCTGGCACGAAGATGAGTTCTACGGCAAAACCGAGATTTACACCCATAAGCTGAACCTGCCGGTGACGGTGAACGCCGCCACTAAGGGCGCGACGCTAAGCGTAACCTACCAGGGCTGCGCCGAAGCCGGATTCTGCTACCCTCCGGAAACAAAAACTGTTCCGCTGAGTGAAGTCGTGGCTTCTGAAGAAAGTCGCCCTCGCCCTAACCCTCTCCCCCAGGAGAAGGGGCAAACCCGCGCAGAGCAATCCTCCTCCCTTTCTGCCTCTGGGGAGAGGGCCGGGGTGAGAAGCACAGACAGCACCGCACTTCCGTTCTCCGCTCTCTGGGCATTCCTGATCGGCATCGGCATCGCCTTTACGCCGTGCGTGCTGCCGATGTACCCGCTGATCTCCAGTATCGTGCTGGGCGGTAAACAACGCCTGTCCACCGGGCGCGCATTGCTACTGGCCTTTGTCTACGTACAGGGGATGGCGCTAACCTATACCGCTCTGGGTCTGGTGGTTGCCGCCGCGGGGCTGCAGTTTCAGGCCGCGCTGCAGCATCCGTACGTGCTAATCGGCCTGTCGGCGCTGTTTGTACTGCTGGCGGCGTCCATGTTCGGGATGTTCACCCTGCAACTCCCTTCCTCCCTGCAAACGCGCCTTACGCTGATGAGCAACCGCCAGCAGGGCGGTTCGGCGGGCGGCGTTTTTGCGATGGGCGCATTAGCAGGCCTGATTTGCTCGCCGTGCACCACTGCACCGCTTAGCGCCATCCTGCTGTATATCGCGCAAAGCGGGAACATGTGGCTCGGCGGCGGCACGCTCTATCTGTACGCACTGGGCATGGGCCTGCCGCTGATCCTGATTACCGTCTTTGGCAACCGCCTGCTGCCGAAAAGCGGCCCGTGGATGGAAACGGTCAAAATTGCCTTCGGCTTTGTGATCCTGGCGCTGCCGGTATTCCTGCTCGAACGCGTGCTGGGCGATGTCTGGGGCGTACGTCTGTGGGGGTTGCTGGGCGTGGCATTCTTCAGCTGGGCGTTTATCACCAGCCTGCAGGCCAGCAAATCGTGGATGCGCCTGGTGCAAATCATCCTGCTGGGCGCAGCGCTGGTCAGTGCTAAGCCGCTGCAGGACTGGGCATTTGGCACGGCGGTAACCGCCAGCCAGCCCCATCTGAACTTCACGCGTATCGCTAACGTCGAACAGCTTGACCAGGCGCTGGCGCAGGCCAAAGGTCAACCGGTCATGCTGGATCTTTATGCAGACTGGTGCGTGGCCTGTAAGGAGTTCGAGAAATATACCTTTAGCGATCTGCAGGTTCAGAAGCAGCTCGCCAATACCGTGCTGCTCCAGGCAGATGTCACTGCCAATAACGCACAGGATGTGGCACTGTTACAGCATCTGAACGTATTAGGCTTACCGACGATTCTGTTCTTTGATGCCAAAGGCCAGGAGCGTCCTGCCGCCCGCGTCACGGGCTTTATGGACGCCAGCGCGTTCGATACGCATTTGCGCAATCAGGCGCAGTAAACAACACTAATGTGGGATAACCCGTTGAACGACGGAGGAGAATACCGTGCAACGCGAAGACGTACTTGAGCACGCCCTGCATGTCCTTGAACGTGAAGGAATTGCCAGCACCACCCTGGAGATGGTCGCAGGTGAGGCAGACCAGCCGCTGCAAGTCATCGAAAAATACTGGCCCGACAGCGAAGCGCTGCTGTATGACGCGCTGCGCTACCTGAGCCAGCAGGCTGAAGCCTGGCGTCGCCAGTTTATGCTGGATGATGCCCTGACGATTGAGCAAAAGCTGATGAAGCGCTATGAGGCTCTGACCGAATGCGTGAACCATCAGCGCTATCCCGGCTGCCTGCTAATTGCCGCCTGCACGCTTTATCCCGATCCTTCCCATCCTATACATCAGCTGGCCGACCAGCAGAAAAAAAGGGCATGGGAGTACACTCACGAGCTGCTGACCCAGCTTGAGGTGGACGATCCGGTGATGGTCGCACATCAGATGGACCTGGTGCTGGAGGGCTGCCTGAGCAAGCTGCTGGTCAACCGTAGCCAGGCGGACATCGATACCGCTCAACGTCTTGCGGAAGATATTCTGCGCTTTGCTCAGTGCCGCAAAGGCGGCGCGTTGACCTGAGGCTAGCTTTTCAGCACTCTGTTTGAAAAGCAGGCAGTTAGCGTCGTTTAAGCACTTTTTTATGACAAAGCCGTTGACGCCCAACGGGCTTTACGGTTTAATGCGGCCCGTTGCCCGGATAGCTCAGTCGGTAGAGCAGGGGATTGAAAATCCCCGTGTCCTTGGTTCGATTCCGAGTCCGGGCACCACTCTTTAAAGAACCCAGCCTATGGCTGGGTTTTTGCTTTCTTGGGTTCCGGTAGATATCTGGTCGCGATGACCGCTGATGTCGCTGCTTTACCTCTTCCATCTAGCCTAAACATTTCTTCTAAGTGGCAACCCCCCTCTGGTCGCAGTAGCCTTGTCTGTCAGACTTCAAATCCCCATTAGACACTATATTTCACATGAGTACCCGGCTGACGGATTCATTTCTGCAAGGCCACATCCGGTCTTTGTCCGGTCGGAAGCCAAACGCAAACCACCAGCACTAACTCTACCTCCCAGCTATCAACAACAACCCCTATATCAAACCGAACATTTTTCACTCTGATTGATTTAGCTTTAGTCATCTTTTGGGTATTATGCCTACGATATCAATATGATTCATGAGGGATTATGACCAGAGCACTGGTAAGGCTTGGAGACAAAACCACGAGCGGCGGTGAAGTGATTTCAGCTTCCTCGACGATTATTGAAGAACGGAATATTGCCCTGAATGGCGATATGGCATGGTGCCCAAAAGAAACCTGCAACGGGCCATTTCAGATCAATGGCACTGCGTATTACTTCGCTGAAGACAAACCCTGCGTAGCCACAGGCGATCGGGTACTTTGTAACTGTAAAAACAATCAGGTGCTGGGCAGTACGACAATTTGGGTGGAAGATAGTCCGAGCGATCCTTTTAAGGAGCATCGCAAGCGGGCAGCGGAATGGCCCATTAACAAAGTAGCTGCCGCCGCTATAACCGCTATCCCGGTGTTCGCAAAGTCTGTCCTGCGTGGTACTGGTAATACCGATGCCGGGGAGTCAGAAGAGCCACAAAGCAACATCGGCGAAATGAGTTTCTATCAGTCACAACCCACTCAGCCAGACCCTGAGCCAGAACAACACGCACAGGCCTCAAAGAAGAAGAAAAATGCACCGCCACCAGAGCCACCGAAGAAATCACTCTTCGATAAAGTCACAGGCTTTTTCTTTGGTGAAGCTGGAGCGATGCCCCTCCCCCCGCCGCCAGTCATTACTGGGACCGTCGAAGCCGGGATGGCAGCCTCTGCCGGAGGAGCAACAGCTAAAGCCAGTCAGGACGCCGCTACAGCATTAACCCACTCCATGAAACGCCTCTCCGGCCCCGAAGTCTGGAACGGACGGCTGGCGATGAATCTGCCGTTCGTGGTCATGGGTGCCATCATTCAGTCGAATCTCAAAGGCGAGCAGAGCGACCTGCTGACGCCTCAGAACCTGCTGGAAGTGGCTCACAGCAAGGGTACCGTCCCTACCCGCGTCCGTTATAACTGGATAACTGACGACGATAGCGGGAGGCTGAAAGCGGTTGGCTATCACACAACTGCCGCCAGTGGTCGTGATCAGGTGCGAGTCAGAATGCTGGAGAAGCAGACCGATGGCAGCTATGAATTCTGGGGCGACGAGCGAAGTGATAAACCATTAATCACATGGACACCAGCGAACGCGCCGGGGTCACAGAACGGCTGGAATACAGGGAATAACAACCCACAGGCAGGAACAGTCACGATACCGGGGCTTGAGCACCCGGATATTCAGAATGTGGCCATCACCACCACGCCACTGCCCGAGGAAAAGGACTTCCGGGATTACATTCTGGTGTTTCCGGGCAACGTCCATCCGCCAATTTACATCTATCTCAGCAAGCCTCCAGTAGAACTGCTGGAAGTTGAGCTTTATATCAACTTCAATGGCCGCTCGCGGCAGGGCGAATACGAAGCTGACCACATGCCATCCGCAGCAGCCGTTAGATTGTATTATCAGCGTCTTTACCCCGATGCTGACGAAAAGGAATTAGAAATGTTAGCGAAAGAAGTTGCTGCAATAGTGATTCCAAAGGGTGTGCATAGGAAAATAAGTGAAACCTATGGGGGCCGTAATAGGGGGCCGGGAAGAGTGGAGCGTGATTCCCGAGACCTTCGAGCGGCTGCTGATCGAAACTTTGACGTGATAAAGCCCGCCTTGAAAGAATCTGGTATCACCGAGGAAAAACTGGAAGCAGCAAGGGCCAAAATACACGAGTTGAATGAGAGCGTGGAGCTATATAAAAAATGACAGTCAATGTAGAAAGTCTGATCCGTAACCTCGGGAAAACTTACGAGCAACTCTTTGATGCTGGGTTGATTCCATACAAATCTAAGCCTACAGGCTTCTCTGGTTCTGATGTTGTTACTCTTGATATGGCAAAAGAGGGTGTCTTTTTAGCCTTCCATCGCGACTCCAACACATTGAAAGAAATCACATTAACATTGCTGGACCAAGAAAAGAAGAATTGGGTGTTCCCGAATACGCTACCGACGCCACTGGAGCCTGTGATGGCTCGTCCTTGGGTTCATAATCAGCTAGGTGAACCAGATAAAGCTCTTCCTCCTAGAAAAAGGGGAAGGCGTGAGATTGGCTGGACAGAAAGATTTACGTTGCTCGACTTTCATATTCCGCTCACTTTACAGGTTGACTATGAGCTGAACGATTACGCTAGAAAGATAACCTTTCTCCCAACATCAGAACTCCGCTGGTAATTGTCATAGTGGCACCTTTCGGGGTGCCATTTCCAGCGTGCCTAGCCTCATCCAGAACAAGAAACGTTAAGGTCATCACAGAAAGCTGAATCATGCATGACAGAATCATTAATCATGCCCTGATCCCTCAACGGTATCGAGATGACACGGCTGACTGACATGAATCTTTAATAGACTTGCCTCACAGCAGAAAAACCTTCTATAGCAAGCTCTTACTGTAGTGGCATAGTGAATTTGGCCACCTGAATAGAGGTGATATCATCACCTCATAGTCAAAACAGGTGACATTATGACCGGACGTAACAGACGCAATTTTAGCCCTGAGTTTCGCCTCGAGGCTGCCCAGCCTGTACTCGATCAGCATTACACCGTTGCCGCCGCTGCCACTGCGATGAATGTCGGCAAATCCACGATGGATAAATGGGTTCGACAACTGAAAGAAGAGCGAGCGGGAAAATCACCCATAGCTTCACCCATGACACCTGAGCAGATTGAGATACGTGAGTTGAAGAAAAAACTTCAACGCGTTGAAATAGAAAGGGATATATAAAAAAAGGGTACCGCGCTCTTGATGTCAGACTCCCTGAACAGTTCTCATTAGTTGAGAAACTCAGGGCGCGGTTTCCTGTTGCCGTTTTGTGCAACGTGTTTGGGGTTCATCGCAGCAGTTATAAATACTGGCGGCAGCCCAGGAAGTCTGACGCAACGAGAGTGGCATTACTGAGCCTTGTGCGTGAAGTTTATCGCGAAAGTAACGGTTCAGCAGGAGCGCGAAGCATTGCCGCAATGGTCACCACCAAAGGTATAAAACTGAGCCGCTGGCGGGCAACAAAGCTGATGAAAGCGCTCAATATTATCAGCTGTCAGCAACCTGGCCATCGTTATAAGAAGGCGTCTAAGGAACACATTGAGATCCCTAATTATCTGGATCGCCAGTTTGCTGTTACCGAGCCTAATCAGGCCTGGTGCGGTGATGTGACTTATATCTGGACGGGAAAACGCTGGGCTTATCTGGCTGTTGTACTCGATTTGTTTTCCCGTAAACCGGTTGGCTGGGCGATGTCATTTTTCCCTGATTCCGCACTGACAGGTAAAGCCCTGTCGATGGCCTGGGAAGCACGGGGAAAACCGGCTAATTTACTGTATCACTCGGATCAAGGCAGTCACTATACCAGCAGGAATTTCAGACAGTTACTGTGGAGATATCAGATAAAGCAAAGCCTGAGTCGCCGGGGAAATTGCTGGGATAACAGCCCAATGGAACGGTTCTTCAGAAGCCTGAAAACAGAGTGGGTACCGGATAATGGCTACGCGAATTTTAGCCAAGCCAGCACGGCAATAAAGAATTACATCACAGGATATTACAGCCAGCTCAGACCTCATCAATATAATGGTGGTTTGACGCCGAATGAATCAGAACGATTGTTCTGGAAAAACTCTAAAGCTGTGGCCAGTTTTTGTTGACCATATATGGACGCCCCGGGTGATGCAAGTACTGGTTCGATACGGTTTGCGACCATATATCCGGCGTCGTTCGTAGGTTTAATAACCCGCGCCATGATGTTATCCGAGCCCTGTTTCCTAATCACTACACCGGTATTTGATTACCCAGGTCAACTTCAGGCTGTTACAGGGACGGTAGCCGTTTTCTCATCAGTGCTTGCAAACTCAGTAAAGCGAGTTTCTTCAATCTAAGCTTTGGGTTAATTCACTGCAAAAGCCTTGTTTATATTAAAATCAACGTTATCAGTCAGTATGCGCCAGATGATCCGGGTCAGTTTATTCGCTAAAGCTACGGTGGTTTTCAAAAAACCTCGCCGGGTCTCCAACCTTTTCAGCCAATGGCCCAGGCTGTCGTCACGTTTTTTCACGCATCGCATCACTGATCGTGCACCATGGATGACCAGTGTTCTCAGGCTGCGATTGCCATTTTTTGTCAAAGAGGAAAGTCTCTGTTTTCCTCCCGAACTGTGCTGCCGGGTGAATAGACCCGGGTTTCGTAGACACTTTTTTGCCTCATATGGACTGACCCCGCCCCGGTAGACGATCCTGCCCTATAGTTTGAGCATAGGAGGAGCGTATGGGCACACCACGATTTACACCTGAATTTAAGGAAGAGGCTGTCCGTCAGATAACGGAACGCGGTTATTCCGTCGCCGAAGTATCTGACCGTCTGGGCGTTTCTGCACACAGCCTCTACAAGTGGCTACGGGCGATTAAACCCGATAACAGCGAGCAGCATGCCCGGGATTTACTGGAGGCCAAAAGCGAGATCCTGAAACTACGGGCGCAGCTAAAACGTACCGAAGAGGAACGGGATATTTTGAAAAAGGCCGCGCGGTACTTTGCAAGGGAGCCCGACTGAAGTACCGCTTTATCAATGAGCACCGCACTGTATGGGGTGTGATGACGATGTGTCGGGTACTCAATGTCGCCCGGGCCGGGTTCTATGCGTGGCTGCACAACCCGGTCTCGGCACGTGATAAAGATAACCAGCGCCTGCTGACGCTTATCCGTGACTCATATTCACTGAGCGGAGGCGTATACGGTTACCGGCGGGTTCATGGCGACCTGAACGAAATCGGGGAAACCTGCGGCAAAAACCGGGTGGGTCGTATTATGCAACTGAACCGGATCAAAGCCGTACGCGGCTATAAAGCGCCGCGTCGTATCGCTGGTCGACCTTCAGTGGTTGCCCCGAATCGCGTGCAGCGGCAGTTTACTGTTGTCCGGGCCAATCAGGTCTGGGTCACCGACATCACTTACATCCGCACCTGGCAGGGCTGGTTGTATCTGGCGGTGGTTATCGATCTCTTCGCCCGTAACGTGGTCGGCTGGTCGATGAAACCCACTCTCTCACGCGAACTGGCGCTGGATGCGCTGATGATGGCGGTCTGGCGACGTAAACCCGACGGCGAGGTTATCGTGCACTCAGACCAGGGCAGCCAGTACGGCAGTGACGACTGGCAGCGCTTCTGCCGGGCCAATAACCTGGCTCCGAGCATGAGCCGGCGTGGCAACTGCTGGGATAATGCGGTGGCCGAATCGTTCTTCAGTTCACTGAAAAAAGAGCGCATCAGGAAGAGAATATACAAAACCCGGGATCTGGCCCGGGCGGATATCTTCGATTACATTGAAGTATTCTATAACCGGTCCCGGCGCCACAGTCATCTCGGCGGCGTCAGTCCGGAGGCCTTTGAACAGGCCTCATCGTGAGGACAGAATTTGTCTACTGTCGTGGGGTCAGTCCAGGGGGACCAGACCGCACCAGGCGGATAATTCTCTGCCGCTGGAGAACTGCACTGCATCCACTTCACTGATAAAAGCTGCAGCGATAAGCGGGCCAACACCCGGGATCGTTAATAAATGGCGATAGGCTGTCTGTTGTGAAGACAATGCCGCAATTTCTTTATCCAGACAGGTGACTCGTTCATTCAGGACCTGCATATCATCCCGCAATGAAGAAAGTAAACGGCGAAGTGTGAAAGTTAAGTCATTGGATGCGTCTTCAATAAGTTCAGGCAGCTGTTGCTGAAGACACTGGATCCCGACAGGAATAATAAGCCCATATTCAGCGAGCAGAGAACGAATCTGGTTAGCCAGCGCGGTTCTCTGCTCAACCATAAGTTGACGGGTATTGCGCAGCGCTTTGATATCCTGCTGCTCCGTGGTTTTGACCGGAACAAAGTGGATGCCCGGACGGCATGCTGTTTCACAAATCGCCAGCGCATCGTTTGCATCGTTTTTCTGACTTTTGGCAAATGCTTTCACGTGCTGGGCAGGGATAAGCCTTACGCTGAATCCCATAGCGCTGAGGGTTCGCCCCCAGTAATGAGAGGTTGAACAGGCTTCCATCGCAATTAACGTACCCGGTTCAAACTGGCGAAGCGTATTCAGCAATTTCTGACGCGATATTTTTCTGTTCCAGGCAACGGAACCATCAATCATCCAGACACATACCTGAAAAACAGATTTGGCAATATCGATACCAACAACTCTGATCGTATTCATGTGATGTTACTCCCGGATCAATGTAGTCAGTAAAAGTATGGCACTGACTACATTAGGAAGGGGCGTCCATCACATCACTACATACTGGATAACGTCGGAATGTAAGAACGCGCAGTAAATTTAGATAGCTATATAGCACGAACATCTTCAGAAAGAGGTTCTTTCACGATAGGATCGAAGCTAAACGGGGCACACTAGCAAGATGTATAATTAACAACCAAATTTGACACGAGTTTTGAAAATCCCCGTGTCCTTGGTTCGATTCCGAGTCCGGCACCACTTATTAAAGAACCCAGCCTATGGCTGGGTTTTTGCATTATGTGCAACCGACTCTACGTCCAACGCCTTCAACCATTCGCTATAAGCAGTTTAGCCCCCCGCCCCCCGTCAGTCGCAAAATCTCTGCAACGCACCGTCAGTTCGTGGCGAAACCTCCTGACCCACTCACCCTCTTATGGTCCGGTAATAACATAAAGCAACGGCGACTTTCGTCGCCGTTGCTTCGGGTCTTCCTTCTAAGATTTAATCAGCCAGGGCTTGATGACCGCAGTGGCGCAGTTACTTTTCAACGCTGCTGCCTTGCCATAGCACCCGGACATCAGCACTTACCGTTCCTTTGTATTGTCCATCCGGCATGTTTGCAGCGGATACCTGGGCTGTGCCATCAAAGAAATTCGTAAGATGGGCAATAAACCCAGAGTTTACTGTTTGTACTTCATCCGTGTTGGGGTCCAAAGTGAACAGACCAGGGTAGGAGTCCGACGACAAATCAATCCAGGTATCCGGCGTTAACGCCGTCTTGTTTGTCGCCAATAGTTCAACGTCAATTGATCGGCCATCCTGAGCGCCTGTAGTAGGCTTCAACTGGTAGTCCGTTCCGCGTTTAGCCTGCAATTTATAACCAGGGTTGCTGGCTAAACCGGAAATATTGAGTTCGAAAGCAGCTACCTGGTCGGCAAAACCGCCCGCATCGGTGTAGTCAAATTGGATGCTGTTTGTAGGCGTTACTGAGAATACCAGCGGAGCAACATCCGTAATGGTGCCGGTACCGGTGATAATATTTTTGGTTACCGTGCTGGTCACTTTCAACGCCAGATTCTCGTTGCCTTCCACCAGACTGTCCGTTTCGGTCGGCACGGACACCGTAAAGCTGCTCTTGCCCGGCGTCACATTCACTAAGTAGTCCAAATCAGGAATTTCAAGGTCAATGACAGTTGCACTTCCGCCATACCCATCAACCGCGTCCGTTAACTGCACGACTTTACTGTCAACGTCTGCACTTGAAGCATTACCAGCCCCCCCAGGCATCGGCAGACTGACGGTCACCGCCTGCTTATCTGCTTCTGTCGCCGCGCGGTTCAGGGTCACCGTGTACACCAGATTGCTGCCTTCTGCCGCCGTCGGCGCGCTCACGCCCACGATATCAAGCGGGGCCTCGCTATCCGTGATGGTGCCGGTGCCGATGATAATATTTTGGGTTTTATTGCTGCCCACTTTCAACGCCAGCTTCTCGTCGCCTTCCACCAGACTGTCCGTTTTAGTCGGCACGGACACCGTAAAGCTGCTCTTGCCCGGCGTCACATTCACGGGATAGTCCAAAGTAGTAAATTGTAGATTAATGACGGATGAGTTTGTTGAGCCAGTTCCATCAATCGCATCCGTTAACTGCACAACAGTAGCATCAACGTCTGCACTAGAGGCATTACCTTCACCTGCTGGCATCGGCAGATTGAGGGTCACCACCTGCGTATCTTCAGCTGTCGCTGCACGGTTCAGCTGCACCGTGTACACCAGATTACTGCCTTCTGCCGCCGTCGGCGCGCTCACGCTCACGATATCCAGCGGGCCATCTACGTCCGTGATGGTGCCGGTGCCGGTTTTGGTGTTTGACGTGGCGTCGCTGCTGGACTGCAAATCCAGCTTCTCGCTGCCTTCCTCCAGACTGTCCGTTTTGGTCGGCACGGACACCGTAAAGCTGCTCTTGCCTGCCGCGACATTGACTTTATAGACGGTCGAAGCTGACGACAGGTCGACAGTGGTTGCGCCGCTGTCTGAGGTCGCATCCGCTAACACTACCTTCGTACTGTCGATATCTGCCGCCACGGCATAACCCGTGCCTGCAGTCATCGGCAGTTTAAGGCCAACCTGCTGTGCATCTGCCGCCGTCGCCTCACGATTCAGCTGCACCTTGTACACTAAGTTGCTGCCTTCCACTGCGGTCGGCGCGCTCACGCTTACGATATCCAGCGGAACCACGACGTCCGTGATGGTGCCGGTGCCGGTTTTGGTGTTTGACGTGGCGTCGCTGCTGGACTGCAAATCCAGCTTCTCGCTGCTTTCCGCCAGATTGTCCGTTTTGGTCGGCACGGACACCGTAAAGCTGCTCTTGCCTGCCGCGACATTGACTTTATAGACGGTCGAAGCTGACGACAGGTCGACAGTGGTTGCCCCGCTGCCTGAGGTCGCATCCGCTAACACCACCTTCGTACTGTCGATATCTGCCGCCACGGCATAACCCGTGCCTGCGGTCATCGGCAGTTTAAGGCCAACCTGCTGTGCATCTGCCGCCGTCGCCGCGCGGTTCAGGGTTACCGTGTACACCAGATTGCTGCCTTCCGCTGCCGTCGGCGCACTCACGCTCGCAATATCCAGCGGAACCACGACGTCCGTGATGGTGCCGGTGCCGATTTTGACGGTTGCCGTGGCATAACTGTTGGAATGCAACTCCAGCTTCTCGCTGCCTTCCACCAGACTGTCCGTTTTGGTCGGCACGGACACCGTAAAGCTGCTCTTGCCCGGCGTCACAACCAGCTCATAGAAATACTTATGAGAAGTCAGGTCGATAGTGGTTGCCCCGCTGGTTGAGGCGGCATCCGTTAACACCACTTTCGTACGATCAATATCTGCCGCCACGGCATAACCCGCACCCTCGGGCATCGGCAGTTCAACACCAACCTGCCTTGTATCTGTCGCCGTCGCCGCGCGGTTCAGGGTTACCGTATACACCAGGTTACTGCCTTCTGCCGCCGTCGGCGCGCTCACGCTCACGACATCCAGCGGGGCCTCGACGTCCGTGATGGTGCCGGTGCCGGTTTTGGTGTTTGACGTGGCGTCGCTGCTGGACTGCAAGTCCAGCTTCTCGCTGCCTTCCACCAGACTGTCCGTTTTGGTCGGCACGGACACCGTAAAGCTGCTCTTGCCTGCCGCTACATTGACTTTATAGACGGTCGAAGCTGACGACAGGTCGACAGTGGTTGCTCCGCTGTCTGAGGTCGCATCCGCTAACACCACCTTCGTACTGTCGATATCTGCCGCCACGGCATAACCCGTGCCTGCGGTCATCGGCAGTTTAAGGCCAACCTGCTGTGCATCCAAAGCTGCCGCCGCGCGGTTCAGGGTTACCGTGTACACCAGGTTGCTGCCTTCCACTGCCGTTGGCGCGCTCACGCTTACGATATCCAGCGGAACCACGACGTCCGTGATGGTGCCGGTGCCGGTTTTGGTGTTTGACGTGGCGTCGCTGCTGGACTGCAAATCCAGCTTCTCGCTGCCTTCCACCAGACTGTCCGTTTTGGTCGGCACGGACACCGTAAAGCTGCTCTTGCCTGCCGCTACATTGACTTTATAGACGGTCGAAGCTGACGACAGATCGACAGTGGTTGCCCCGCTGTCTGAGGTCGCATCCGCTAACACTACCTTCGTACTGTCGATATCTGCCGCCACGGCATAACCCGTGCCGGATGTCATCGGCAGTTTAAGGCCAACCTGCTGTGCATCTGCCGCCGTCGCTGCACGGTTCAGGGTTACCGTGTACACCAGATTACTGCCTTCTGCCGCCGTCGGCGCGCTCACGCTCGCAATATCCAGCGGAGCCACGACGTCCGTGATGGTGCCGGTGCCGATTTTGACGTTTGCCGTGGCATAACTGTTGGAATGCAACTCCAGCTTCTCGCTGCCTTCCACCAGACTGTCCGTTTTGGTCGGCACGGACACCGTAAAGCTGCTCTTGCCCGGCGTCACAACCAGCTCATAGAAATACTGATGAGAAGTCAGGTCGATAGTAGTTGCCCCGCTGGTTGAGGCGGCATCCGTTAACACTACTTTCGTACGATCAATATCTTCCGCCACGGCATAACCCGTACCCGTGGGCATCGGCAGTTCAACACCAACCTCCCTTGTATTTGCATCTGCCGCTGTCACCGCGCGGTTCAGGGTTACCGTGTACACCAGGTTACTGCCTTCTGCCGCCGTCGGCGCGCTCACGCTCGCAATATCCAGCGGAGCCACGACGTCCGTGATGGTGCCGGTGCCGATTTTGACGGTTGCCGTGGCATAACTGTTGGAATGCAACTCCAGCTTCTCGCTGCCTTCCACCAGACTGTCCGTCTTGGTCGGCACGGACACCGTAAAGCTGCTCTTGCCCGGCGTCACAACCAGCTCATAGAAATATTTATGAGAAGTCAGGTCGATAGTGGTTGCCCCGCTGGTTGAGGCGGCATCCGTTAACACCACTTTCGTACGATCAATATCTTCCGCCACGGCATAACCCGTACCCGTGGGCATCGGCAGTTCAACACCAACCTCGTTTGTATCTGCATCTGCCGCCGTCACCGCGCGGTTCAGGGTTACCGTGTACACCAGGTTGCTGCCTTCTGCCGCCGTCGGCGCGCTCACGCTCACGACATCCAGCGGAACCACGACGTCCGTGATGGTGCCGGTGCCGGTTTTGACGTTTGACGTGGCGTCGCTGCTGGACTGCAAATCCAGCTTCTCGCTGCCTTCCACCAGACTGTCCGTTTTGGTCGGCACGGACACCGTAAAGCTGCTCTTGCCTGCCGCTACATTGACTTTATAGACGGTCGAAGCTGACGACAGGTCGACAGTGGTTGCCCCGCTGTCTGAGGTCGCATCCGCTAACACCACCTTCGTACTGTCGATATCTGCCGCCACGGCATAACCCGTGCCTGCAGTCATCGGCAGTTTAAGGCCAACCTGCTGTGCATCTGCCGCCGTCGCTGCACGGTTAAGGGTTACCGTGTACACCAGGTTGCTGCCTTCTGCCGCCGTCGGCGCGCTCACGCTCACAATATCCAGCGGAACCACGAAGTCCGCGATGGTACCGGTGCCGGTTTTGGTGTTTTGATAGACATAATCAGCGCTGGAAGCCTGCAGCTCTTGCGTCTCGTTACCCTCCGCATCGGAATCTTTTATGGTAGGTACAGAGACCTTAAAGCTGCTTTGCCCAGCGGCAACACCCACATAAGTAAAGCTTGAAAGATCGATAGTCGTTTTTCCCGAGAGGTCAGCCGCATTTGTCAATGTAACTTTCGTGACATCCATGTCGGCGCTGGAAGCATGACCATTTCCTTCTGTTATCGGTAGATTAAGTTGCACATAAGGTGTCGGATCCGAGGCGGTCACCGTATGACTGAGGGTCACCGTGTACTCCAGGTTGCTGCCTTCTGTCGCCGTCGGCGCGCTCACACTGACAATATCCAGCGGGATCGAGGGATCCGTGATGATGCCAGTGCCGGTTTTGATGTTTAACGTGGAAAAGCTGTAGGCATCCAGAAGCAGTTTCTCACTGCCTTCATTAAGACTGTCCGTTTTGGTCGGCACGGACACCTTAAAGCTGCTCTTGCCTGCCGCCACATTCACACTAAGGTAAGATGAAGATGAAGCAAGACTGACTGTTGTATGGCCACTGTTATCGGTAGCATCCGTTAACACCACCTTCGTACTGTCGATATCTGCCGCCACGGCATAACCCGTGCCTGATTTCATCGGCAGTTTAACGCCAACCTGCTGTGCATCTGCCGCCGTCGCCGCGCGGTTCAGGGTCACCGTGTACACCAGGTTGCTGCCTTCTGTTGCGTTCGGCGCGCTCACGCTTTTAATATCCAGCGGATCCAGCGGGACCGCGACATCCGTGATGGTGCCGGTGCCGGTTTTGGTGTTTGAGGTGGCATCGCTGCTGGACTGTAAATCCAGCTTCTCATCGCCTTCTACCAGACTGTCTGTTTTGGTCGGCACAGACACCGTAAAGCTGCTCTTGCCTGCCGCTACATTGACTTTATAGACAGACGAAGCAGACGACAGGTCGACAGTGGTTGCCCCGCTGCCTGAGGTCGCACCCGATAACACCACCTTCGTACTGTCGATATCTGCCGCCACGGCATAACCCGTACCCGTGGTCATCGGCAGTTTAAGCCCAATCTTCTGTGCATCCTCAGCTGTCGCCGCGCGGCTCAGGGTTATCGTATACACCAGATTACCGCCTTCTGCCGCCGTCGGCGCGCTCACGCTCACGATATCCAGGTTGGGATCTGAATGAGTCAGCAGTATACAAGTAACATCCTCATCCAGTATGGTTGAAGCAGAGTTTTTAGTCCAACCAGTTTGGTACTGCGCGGCACACAGATATTTCGACCCATTTGCCGGCGGTTCATGAAGATTTCCTTGAGTAGCTGGCAGCACAACTGATGCTGGACATATAACAGATCCACTTTGGATATCATGCTCCCAGTAGACGATTGGATCTTTATCATAACCAGAATAGTGACCTGACTCATTCGTGGCAGACTGTCCCGCACTCCTAAAGGCGCTCAACTCGCTACCTTTTACCGGACACAACCCGGATACCACGTAGTAGGTTGGGTAACTATAGTGATAATTATCGTCACCAGTAAAGGTAAGGATGGGTGCCGAAGAAACGTTACCAGTCGACTTTTCGCCATTGACATCTTTATTCTTTGAAAAAGCAAATTTCATTTTTGCAATTGCATCTTCAGCCTTGGTATTTCCAGGATAAAAAACGTCGAGCTTTTTAGCAGCATCAAATGCACTTAAAGATATGCTTTTATTAATTGCGGTCCACTCATCGCCCACCTGGTAATACATTTTACGTATTGGGCGTATGAAACCAAAATAAATCCCGCTGGTGTCCCCTTTTAACGCGCTCTCAATACGGCGAAGGGAACAGACCGTCCCGCCCTGCCCATTAACCATTTGAGGGTGACAGCGTGGCAACGTTTTGCTCAGCGTCAGCTTTGAAGCGTTTTTCAGCTCGGTATTAACCTTTGTTTCGCTGTCGCTGTAGCGAAGCAGCTTAGACTCGCCGGGCACTGCCTGTTTAAACCATTGCCATGCCTGAGGCGAAAACAGAGTGGAGGCACCGCTGCCGGTAAACAATGCTTTCGGCGCTACCTTCCCCTTATCCACCGTCGCCACGGTATCGCTTAACTCCCAGCGAGCAGGTTCAGAAGATGCTGGGCCTTTATGCCCGCTTACGCTCGGAGGAAGAAGAGAGGCATGATTAAGAATACGATCGCTTTGGCTCAGGATATACTCATCGCCTTTGACCTTGTCCTGAATCCAGGCAAATTGCGTCTGGCTAAGTACATTCTGATTTTCACCGGACAGCGTTGCCCCCAGCACTGCAGGAGACACGTAGCTGTCACCGTAATTCAAACGGCCCGGCGCGAAGAAATTCAGCTTCAGTGTCGCCATCGCCAGTACCGGCTTCGAGGCCTGCGGAATAAACACCGCTATATCCTGTTTGCCGTTAAACTCCGTCAGCATGGCCGAGTCGTTCAGCTTATGCCAGTCGTGGTTACCCACCCGGAAAAAACCCTGGCCGCTTTTCAGACTGCCCTGCACGCTAAAACGCAGGTCCGGGGCACGCATTCCCATCGCCGTGCCTTCTGTATGGCGAATTAAGCACACCTTGCCGCTTTGCCCTTTTACGGTATCGTCGATGCAGCCCTTAGCTGCCGGCAGGGTAATACGCAGCGCCGCGCGCTTTTTAACTTTAGCGGTCACTAAACGACGGCTGCCGCTTTTCATCTTTTCGGCAACGGTAATGCGCTTTTCGACGCCCATTGCACCGTTATTCAGAAAATCAAAGGCTGTTTTACTCAGCACCGGGTTGACGTAGTCCCCGTTCGGGAGCGTCATCTTACGGGAGCCGCCAATCATGTGGCCGTGCCGATCGCTCAAACCACGGAATGCATGTTCAGGCTGTACCGCCGTCATTGATTCAATGGCATTATCCGCAGCGTGGGGATACCAGGTCGCCAGGCGCTTATTGCCTTGCCCCATATGCATGCTCCCGAACATCATCGGGGGATGATCGCCAGAAAGTATCGGGGCTTGGGTATTCAAGGTGGTGAGGTATTGGTTATGGCTTACCTGGTCGTCAATCACCAGCAGATCAAACTGAGTATTGAGCACGCGCCCACGTGCCCCGGGTTTAAGCTGTTGTATCAGATCGCCATGCTGCTGAATGAAATTTTTAACCTGCTGCCGATCGGCAGTGGCCAGGCCAGGAATACATACCGTGCCCAGAGCCATAAGCAACGCATACTTTGATATATTTTTCATTAGTTATATCTTCATTTGTTGAATATCAGCATGAACAAGACAGGCGTCTTGTTCATGCTGTAAAAAGGAGTGATTAACCAATTATTTTGCATTGATTGCCGAAGCAGGAAACATCACCAATCCACATAGCTCCATCTTTGCTGGCGCTCATCGTTTTACTCATATCAAGCCGGGTATCCTGCTTATTTTCCTGCTGAACGGTAAACTCTGGATAGTGTTTATTGATGTCGATAGCAAAATAGCCCTCGTCATCGGTAACGGTACTACCGATATGGTTATGTAGCTTTGTACGGGCAATAACCTGTCCGTGTTCATCTACAAGGCGGCCAAATACCGTTACGGTTTTTTTCACGTTGGCGCTCATATCCACCACGTTGCCCGGATAAAGCGTGAAATTCTTCTTACCGGTATTGACCTGGTAGCTATTTTCCGCATTTTCACTATTGACGACCTGCACGTTGTATTTTTTATACGCCGGGAGCGAAATCAGGTTGTTGCCGCTGTGCAGCGGGTACGGCATGTCATTGATAACTGCGTTGAGGTCTTTGTTAGTGACATCTTCAGGTAGGGTAATAACCACCCCGCTGGTACCCTGAGTGCCGCTGGCCGCAAATTTATTTCCCCAGCCCACGCTGCCCTGGTTGGTCAGGCTCGCGCTCACGCTGTCGCTACCGGTGCCCTGAACGGAGACCGTACCCTGGGCATATTTTCCTTCGTAGTTGGCATAGCCGTTGTAGGTAGACTGATTATCCTGATTGTTATTTAGGGCAATGCTTGTAGAAGCCCCTACGCCATTCACAAAACCATCGAGTTCTTTGTCGTAACCGAGATCCAGGCTGCTGCCATTCTCATCGGCAGAGACCCCCACCGAAACGTTGTTGCCTAACGGCAGAGAGAAGTTCAGGCTGACATATTTATCTCGCGAGGTATCTTCCCCATCGTCACGAATATTGAGCCCCGCATGGAGCTGAATGGAGCCCCATGAATTGGTGTACATGTTGTTGGTGTAGTCAATCTGGGTATAACGTGTTGTTTTTTCGCTATTTCTGTACGGAAGATCCTTTTCGTAGCTGTAGCTCAGAGAGCCGGCATGATCGACCAGCTCTTCCAGGTTGGCATCCGCACCAACCGTCCAGAATTTATTCTCGTCAATATCCAGCTCTTTTCCTTCGCGGGTGTTTTCATAGTTGCCCCAAAGCGTCACGACCGGGAAGGCGTAGCTAATGGAAGGAGCAAATGAGCTGGTATGATCGGTGGCAATAGCGGTTGATACTGCGAGACTCAGCTGTTCAAAAGGTGAATAGGACAGACTGGTTTCATTCACGGAGGTAGGCCCTTTCTGGTACAGAGAAGTCAGCCACTGCAGGTCGCCAAGATTGCCCGCCAGCGACACCCCCGCCATGGCATCGACATCATCGTTCTCACGCTCTTTGCTGTAATGGCTGTCATGGTGTTTCTGATCGTTGCTATCCAGCTCGTGATGGTCGGTATAGTAGTCACTGTAATCGTCGTCGTAGGTGGCAACCCCGCCCCAAACCTGCCAGTTTAATCCGCCATCGCCGTTATGATTTTCTGTGGATTTCGGCTTACTGACCCGATACTGGCGCGAAGAAACCTCATCGTTACCGACGATTATTTTTACCGTAACGTTGTAGGTCCCACCCGGCAGGCGTGTAGTGTCAAGCTGGTGGCTCCCCATGCTAAAACGCTGGATATCTACCAGCCTACCGCTGCGAAAGACACGCGCCTCGCCCGCAGAGGGGAGGTAGATGTTGATCGGAATAAGAGAAACAGCAGAGGTATCAGCCAGGGCATTACTGTAGTTGCCATAGCTTGCACCGTAAAAGACCTGATCCTCAAGCGTCGACACCTGGGCAAAAGACTGCATCCCCCAGCCGTCAACGTATCCCACCTCAAGGTTTCGGCCCTTGAAATCGCGTTCGAACAGGGCCCTGTCGAGATCGAGATCGTTATCATTGGAATCAAACTCACCGTCAAGGTAGAGATGATTTTCATTGTAAGAGGTTACGGTATCCAGCGTAATATTCGCTTCTAGGTCACTGTCGTTCCCGTCATAAGCATTAATGCTGTAATTGGCCACGCCACTCAGACCCGTATTGACAGCGGGTAGATAGGGGTCTTTTTTTTGTACCTCAAAAGAATTCTGATTGACCTCCAGAACAGCCTGCATCGTGACAGGGTCGAATGTCAGCTGAGATCCCCCAGGCAAAGTCATGATGCTATTGGTTACAGGCAGATCTTTAATCGCGGTTAACGACTTTTTTAAGTCGTCGCTCAGGTCATAATTCAGGTTTTCATCCAGGTCGACATGATCGATGAACAGGTCATCACTTTTTGTAACAAGCGTCAGGGTGCCTATCGATCGAGGCGCAGCATTCTCTTTATTGGAATCATTATCATTGGCATTTTTATCTGTGTTTTTAATTAATAATGACACCGGGAGGCCACTGCTTAATACCGCCTTTAAGGATGGTGACAGCAATATGCCCGCGGTTTTTTCCGCTGCAGCCGCTGGGTGCGGGATAGCGAAGGATGACAATATCCCCAAGAAAAATAAAGAATATTTTATCCTTAGCATAATTTAATTCCTTTAACCAGAGAGTAGTCTTGACGTCGCTGCATGCTACGAGCAAGAAATATTATTTATTAACCGTTTTAAAATCGTTACCCTGCCAGTATCCGAGCGAAGAGTGTTTGCTATTAAGTTTAACTATCTTAAACTTATATTCCTTGCCTGGACCCACATAGCTATTTTCCTGGCAAATATTATTTGTCTCTGGACTTGGCTTAATACAGTCTCCGTAAGCCACCGCTTTAAAGGAGACATTCCCGGAATTGATGATCCCATTTTTACCTGCATCATATTTTGCCAGGTAATTTGCATTTACAGGTGGGGCGACAAGAATCGTGGAGATTTTCGCCACAGCCATAACCTGCGTTACTTTTTGCGCATCAGGGTGATTGCTTGAGGAAAGGGCCTCATCCTGCCACTTAATTGCATAATAGCGTTCGGTCCCATCCTTCGGGCCTTTGTAATCAAATTGAATACGTGCTTTCTGCCCTGGCGATAATAACAGCTTAGAAGGCGTGTAAAGCACTTCGTCATTGGCGCGCTTGAGCGATTTTGCCGTATAGGGGGAATCTATTTTATCTACATTGATGGTGATCAGGTGCGCTGATTTAGTATCCGGGTTATCAATGGCTATCGATACTTTATTAGTGGCCGGATTAATTTCAGCTGTTGGCGCACCGATTCCCAGAGCCATAACTTGACCTGAAGCGAACAGTGTGGTCAACAATGTTCCCATCGTGAATGAGGTACGTAAAAACTTATTAGATTGACTTAAGAGCACAAGGGTAACCTCTGTAACTTTACGGAAAAAAAGGAACCTGAAGGGTTCCTTTTTAATGGATATTGAGCGCGCCTTCTATGGCAGCTCAAGCATATAGCTTATGCAGCGTCGTCAGCAGTCCAGGTTGCCTTGAACTCAGCAGTTACAACACCTGAGTAAATGCCGTCTGGCATCAGGCTTGCATCAGTAACCGATGCACCGGTAGCATCGGCGAAGTTACCCAGGCGCGCTTCAAAGTAAGAGCTGCCTTTTTCAATGCCGTCAGACAGGCCGGTCAGTGTTTCCAGACCGTGGAAGGTGTTAGTCTCATCGTTCAGAGTCGTCCAGGTGTCCTGCTCCAGCGCAGTACCGTTAGCACTTAAGATAACGTCCATAGAAGCACCGCTCGCATCCTGTACGGATTTCTGCGCGTTAGCACGGGTTTCCAGTTTGAATGCTGTTGCATTCATACCGGTGTTATCAACGGTCACATCAAACAGCGCCTGCGCCTGGTTGAAGTTACCGGTGGTACCGTCAGTGCTTTTCGCATACTGGAAATCAATTGAGCCACGTGGAGTAACAACCAGTTTAGCCGAGCTGTCTTTGGTCGCAGTAACATTCCATGACGCTGAATCGTTAGCTACGGTTTCCGCAGCAAAAGCGGATACGGTGGACAGAGCAAGAGCGGTGAGTACGGCAATACGCGCAATGTTTTTCATTTTACATCCTTTATAAATCAGTATTGGGTCGCGACAATGGTGTCTGTACGGTTTCATCACACATTGTTGCGAGACATAGTCTTTTGCATTTTTCATCTCAAAATAAGCATGAGCACCCTATATAACAAACCACTCACTTTGCATGGCAGGTTCATAGCCTTACAAAATAAATAAGATGCTTTTGTGCTCTCATACTGATCCTGAGTTGAAAACTTTCCTTAAAAACACCCTATATAAGGAGCAAAAGAATAAACGTTGCCCGACATTACATCGGCCAAACTTGAACTTTCTTTTATTCCTTTATAGGTGTTATCAAAAGGCCACTTTAGTTACCTACCGTAGTGACGTGGGGTTACTATACCTGTGAGAATAAAAACGCCATCGTCCATTAATGGATTTGTATAGGTATGTAAAGAACTCAGCGACCCTATACGCCTGATATCTACAGGGTTATTCATGATTTTGTTAATTTGTACAAATATAAACTTTATCTTGCTGGCGAGTGTTGCTTTGTGCCTCGAGTGGCCTATACCCGGGGACGGTCCAGCTGTGTGTACTTCAAGGCCGAAAAGAAAGTTTAGCCGTATTACCTGATCCACCTGTAAAAAGCGGTATCGAGTATCCCCAGCGGACGGCAGTCTAAGCGCGAACATCTCCAGTTCAGCCTGATTGCTGGCAAAGACGGTTTGCTGTTCGATGAGTAGTGACCTGTTGACCGGCACAGCCCCTCTTTAATAATTTAAATTTAAACATTTTTCCGGTGGTTTTCTGAGCGCCGTTGCGGGTATTTTCCCCTCCCAAACTGGGAGCAGAGGTACTTCATCGCTGTTGGTCATTGAGGAAATCATCATGTTCAAAAAATCCATCTTACTGCTGGCGCTGCTGCTGACCGGCTGCGCAAACCATGTCGACAAGACGGTCAATGCCGTCAACCAAATCACGCTTCCTGCGGTCACCGCGACCACCGACAGCCAGGCGAACCCGGCAGAACTCCAGAGTATGCATGCTTCGAACCAGACAATCATCGGGCGTCTGACCGCAGAGATTAAAGAAGATCAGAACGTCTATGAGGCCCGCACCGACGATATCCTCAACCCCCACAGCGAGATCCACGCTACCTTCAAAGCGCTAACCCAGCTTGAAGAGATGAACCAACTCAACGATTTATATCTCAAAGATAAGAACACATCGGGCCTGGGGATGATTACAACTGCGCTCAAGCCGCTGGCAGATAAATCTGCTTAAACCCTACCCCCTAATCAAATGATAATTATTTGCGTTTAAACATAGCTACGGCTATGTTTTATAGCAATAGCTATATTTGTGCGTTTATCAGGCGATAAGGGGATGTCATGTTCGGAAAGGCAGCGGCAAACAAACTGGTGGTAGCTGGCGTCATGGCGGCGCTGATGTTCTCTTCGGCGCAGGCGTGGGCGAAGGATAAATTTAAAGTCGTTACCACCTTTACCGTTATCGCGGATATGGCAAAAAACGTGGCGGGTGACGCAGCTGACGTGGAGTCCATCACCAAAGCGGGTGCGGAGATCCACGAATACCAGCCCACGCCAGGGGATATCCGCCGGGCGCAGGGCGCGAAGCTCATTTTAGCCAACGGGCTGAACCTTGAACTCTGGTTCCAGAAGTTTTACCAGCATCTCAACGGTGTGCCGGAGGTGGTTGTCTCCACCGGCATTACCCCCACCAGCATTACCGAAGGGCCGTACGACGGCAAACCGAACCCGCACGCCTGGATGTCACCGAATAACGCATTAATTTATGTCGATAACATTCGTGATGCGTTCAGCAAATATGATCCTGATAATGCGGCCATCTACGCAAAAAACGCCGAAACCTATAAGCAAAAGATTAAAGAAACCCTGCAACCGTTGCAAAACGAACTGGCAAAGATCCCGGAGGATAAGCGCTGGCTGGTGACCAGCGAAGGGGCGTTCTCTTATCTCGCCAACGACTTTAAGCTGAAAGAGCTGTACCTGTGGCCGATAAACGCCGACCAGCAGGGCACGCCGCAGCAGGTGCGCAAGGTGATCGACACCATTCGCAAAAACGCTATTCCGGTAATTTTCAGCGAAAGCACCATCTCCGATAAGCCCGCCCGCCAGGTTGCCCGCGAAGCCGGTGCGCACTACGGCGGTGTGCTGTATGTGGATTCCCTGAGCGCGGCAGATGGCCCGGTTCCTGGCTATCTCGACCTTTTGCGCGTCACAACCGCGACCATCGTTAAAGGCATTAACGAAGGAGCGCAAAAATGACGGACAAATTCGGTATCTCCGTTCAGGACGCCAGCGTCACCTACCGCAACGGCCACACCGCGCTGCGGGACGCAACGTTCACCATCCCGACCGGTACCATCGCCGCGCTGGTTGGCGTTAACGGCTCCGGCAAATCTACCCTTTTCAAAGCGATCATGGGCTTCGTACACCTGGCGAAAGGTTCAATTTCGATTCTTGGCATGCCGACCAAAAAAGCGCTGCGCCAGAATATCGTCTCCTATGTGCCCCAGTCAGAGGACGTGGACTGGTCATTCCCCGTTCTTGTGGAAGACGTGGTAATGATGGGGCGTTATGGCCACATGGGGATGCTGCGCATTCCGGGCAAGGCTGATAAACAGGCCGTGGACCAAGCGCTGGCCCGCGTGGGGATGAGCGATTTCCGCCACCGGCAGATTGGCGAGCTGTCCGGCGGGCAGAAAAAGCGCGTGTTTCTCGCCCGCGCCATCGCCCAGGACGGCCAGGTCATACTGCTGGACGAGCCGTTCACCGGGGTGGATGTCAAAACCGAGGAGCAGATCATCGGCCTGCTGCGTGAACTGCGCGACGAAGGCCGCACTATGCTGGTCGCCACTCATAACCTCGGCGCGGTCACCGACTACTGCGACCAGACCGTGCTGGTGAAAGGCACCGTTCTCGCCTACGGCCCCACCCGCGAAACCTTCACCCAGGAAAACCTCGAAATCGCCTTCAGTGGCGTGCTGCGTCACGTCACCCTGACGGGCCTGGAAACCAGCGTGGTAACGGACGATGAACGCCCGTTTATTCGCGCCGTAAAAGGGGAGTAGCCGATGAGCATCCTGTTTGAGCCGTTCTCCTATGGCTACATGTTCAACGCCATCTGGGTATCCGCGCTGGTCGGCGGCGTCTGCGCTTTTCTGTCGTGTTACCTGATGCTGAAAGGCTGGTCATTGATTGGCGACGCGCTCTCGCACGCCATCGTGCCGGGCGTGGCGGGCGCTTATATGCTTGGCCTGCCCTTCTCCATCGGCGCCTTCTTCTCCGGCGGACTGGCGGCAGCCACCATGCTGTTTCTTAACCAGCGCACGCGCCTGCGGGAGGACACCATCATCGGGCTGATCTTCTCGTCGTTCTTCGGCCTCGGGCTGTTTATGGTGTCGCTGAACCCGACGTCGGTAAATATTCAGACCATCGTACTCGGCAATATTCTGGCTATCGCCCCGGCGGATATCGTCCAGCTTGCGGTCCTCGGTTTCGTGTCGCTGGCGATCCTGCTGGTGAAGTGGAAAGACCTGATGGTCACCTTCTTCGATGAAAACCACGCCCGCTCCATTGGCCTGAACCCCACCTTACTTAAGGGGCTGTTTTTTACACTGCTTTCAGTGACCACGGTTGCGGCGCTGCAAACCGTTGGCGCGTTTCTGGTGATTTGCATGGTGGTGACGCCGGGCGCGACGGCTTATTTGCTAACCGACCGCTTCCCGAAATTACTAATGATTTCCGTAGCGCTGGGGACGGTAACCAGCGCGGTCGGCACCTACGTCAGCTACTATCTGGACGGCGCAACGGGCGGCATCATCGTCGTGCTGCAAACCATTCTGTTCCTGCTGGCCTTTATCTTTGCACCGAAGCACGGCCTGCTGGCAAACCGCAAACGCGCGCGTCTCGCGCAGGGAGCCATCCAGTGAGCCTAATCGACACGCTGCTTTCGCCGTTTCAGTTCGATTTTATGGTTAACGCGCTGGCGATAACCGCGCTGATAGCCGTACCCTGCGCCCTGCTCTCCTGTTTCCTGGTGCTGAAAGGCTGGGCGCTGATGGGCGATGCCATGAGCCACGCGGTGTTCCCTGGCGTGGTGCTGGCCTGGATGGTCGGCCTGCCGCTGGGCATCGGCGCTTTTATCGCGGGCTTATTCTGCGCTTTGGCGACCGGCTACGTGCAGGACAACAGCCGCATCAAGCGCGATACGGTGATGGGGATTGTCTTCTCCGGCATGTTTGGCGCCGGGCTGGTGCTCTACGTCTACCTGAAGCCGGAGATCCACCTCGACCATATCCTGTTTGGCGATATGCTAGGGGTCGGCTTTGCGGACATCGTTCAGACGGGGATTATCGCGCTGCTCACCGCCGCGATTGTCTTTGTGAAGTGGAAAGATTTTCTGCTGCATGCCTTCGACCCCACCCAGGCGCAGGCGTCAGGTCTTAACGTCAGGCTGCTGCACTACGGGATGCTGTGCATGGTGGCGCTGACTATCGTGGCGGCGCTGAAAGCCGTGGGGATTATTCTGGCAATCTCGCTGCTCATCGCACCTGGCGCCATAGCCTCGCTGCTGACCCGCACCTTCCTGTCGATGATGCTGACCGCGTTGGCTACCGCCCTGTGCGTCTCGTTTATCGGCGTTTATGCCTCGTTCTTTATCGACAGCGCTCCAGCCCCGACCATCGTCGTGCTTTCGGCCCTCGTGTTCATCGCGGCGTTAATCTGGTCGTCCCGCAAACAGGCGAAGCTGGAGGCCGGACAGCTAACCTGATCTGTGGTACAAAGTACCACATTATTATCCTTACTTTCAGGGACGCGCCATGGCCTTCTCCATTGACATTATCTCCTGCATCACCGACCGCTTTGTGGAGCTGACCGCCACGGAAAAGCGCATCGCGCAGTTCATTCTCGATGACGTCCAATCCGCCACGACATTGCCAATTGCAGAAATGGCGCGTCTTACCGAAACTAGCCAGGCATCCATCACCCGTTTTGCACGCGCGATTGGCTGCAAGGACGTACGTGAGCTGAAGGTGAAACTCGCCCAGTCGCTGGCCGTTGGGCAGCGCTTTATTCTGGACGTGCCGGATCTGGAAGGCGTGCAGGGAATTTATGAAACTATCATTAACGTGCTGGATATTAACCGCCGCGCGCTGAACCCGGAATCGCTCAATAAAGCCGTCGACTGGCTGAGCAACGCGCGGCAAATTCTGGCGATTGGCATGGGCGGCGGCTCGACGATTTGCGCGCAGGAGGTGCAGTTCCGTCTGTTCCGCCTGGGCCTCCCGGTCGTCAGCCAGAGCGACGGCCTGCTGGTGCGCATGATGTGTTCCTCCGTTGCGCCGAATGACGTGGTGCTGGCGCTATCGCTGGGCGGCTACACGCCGGAAATCATTGAGAGTGCTGCCATGGCGCGGCAGTACGGCGCAAAGGTTATCGCCATCACGCCGGAAGAGACGCCCCTTGCCGCCAATGCCGACGTAGTGCTGCCGCTGATCGTGCGGGAAAACGACTATATCTTTAAGCCGAGCACTTCACGCTACGCGATGCTGGCGATGGTGGACGTGCTGGCAACGGAACTGGCAATGGCCAATAAAAGCCAGGCGAAAGACCGGCTGCGCCGCATCAAGCTGGCGCTGGACAGCCACCGCGGCGGCGTGGACCGACAGCCGCTGGGGGATTAATTTACCCTCACCCCGTTAAGGGGCCACCAGCCGGATAAGCGCAGCGTCATCCGGCAAAATCATGCTAAAAACGCCGCCATAAACCGTCGAGCCTGCGCCCGCGTCACATCAACGCCCTGCCCGGCACGATATAAATCGCTGCCAAGCCCAGCCCCGGCGCAGCCCGCTTTAAGGTACTCACCCAGATTTTCAGGCGTGACTCCGCCAACCGCCAGCACCGGTATCTCCGGCGGCAGCACCGCTTTCAGAGCTGAAATATAAGCCAGGCCAAACGCCGCAGAGGGGAAAATTTTCAGCCACTGCGCCCCCGCTTCCAGCGCGGTAAAGGCTTCGGTTGCGGTCGCACAGCCAGCGCAAACCAGCATCCCGGCAGCCACAGCACGGCGGATCACCGCAGGATCAGTATTCGGCGTAACCACGAGCTTTGCCCCGGCCTCCGCCAGAAAATCAACTTGTTCAACTTTCAGGACGGTGCCTGCACCAATAAGTGCTTGTTCGCCGTATTTCATTACCATCTGCGGTATGCTTTGCTGCCAGTCCGGGGAGTTAAGCGGGATCTCGATATAGCGAAACCCCTCTTGGATCAGCGCCCCGACGTGGCCGCTGGCCTCGTGAGGATGAATGCCGCGCAGTATGGCGATCAGTGCGTTAGCGTCTTGCATCAAGAATGCTCCTTATGCCCTGCTGGAAGGCGGTGTCACCCGCGATTTCGCTGGCCTGAATACCGGCGGCGGTACACGCCTGGCGGTAACGGTGGCACAGCGATTCCCCGCCCACCAGCGTCACCTGAGTGGTGTCGCCGCGCAGCGTGGAGACTTCGGCCCCAATCAGCAGGCCAGATAACCATTCGCTGACGGATCCCGCCGGCAGGTCGCCCAGCACTCGCGTAGCGCGGGCTTCAAAAATTTTGTTGAGAAGCGCAGGCGACTCCAGCCCGCTTTGCAGACCCGCTGCAAAGGCTGCGCTGTCGTCCCGCTGTTCCGGCAGCCCTTTGCCAATCAGCGAGTGGTTCATGAGGATGTCATGCAGCTCGCCGGTCACGGCGGTCTCAAACCCTTTTACCGCGCCGCCGTTCACCTGCACCCACTTGCTGTGGGTACCGGGCATAACATAGCAGGCCGCGGGCGACAACTGCATTGCCCCCAGCAGCTGGGTCTCTTCACCGCGCATTACGTTTCGCGCGGTTTTCAGCCCCGGCACAATCCACACGTTTTGCGCTACGGCATAAAGCTGCGAGCTTAGCTCATGGAGCAAAACCGGACAGGCCAGATACGGCACGGGCTGCCAGCCCGCGTCGCTGCCGATCATCCCGGCCATGACCACCGGCACCTCTTCCTGCCGACGCCAGGGCGCAACGTACTTATCGAATATTTCGCGGGGGGAGTGCTCCACCAGACGGCTTACGCCGTAGGGCAGTTGCAGGCTGTCCACGCATTCTCCGCTGCGGTACAGCCACGCGCGCAGGTGGGTAGAACCCCAGTCGATGGCAATATAGCCCTCACTCATCGTGCGCTCCCCGTCGCGCGCTTGCCCAGCGGCACAGGTACCGGCTCCGGCTGGCTTTCACGTTCGCGGGTGATCATCTCCAGCGCCTCTTCACGGCTCACTTTGCTGGCAGGGGTCACCAGCGTGACGACCACCGCGCAGCCCAGGCTTGCCAGCACGGAAGGCACGCACGGGTTGCCCCAGAACTTCATCCAGCTCGCGTCCGCCAGCATAATCATTGAGGTCCCCGCCCCGCCGATAAGCGCCGCCAGCGCGCCCTGCCAGTTAAAGCGCGTCCAGAAGCGGCCCAGCATCGAACAGATGAACATCCCGGACATGATCATCGAGATCATTTTGGTGATGTAGCTGATGATGTCGTTGGAGGTCAGGGCAAACAGCAGCGCCAGGCCAATCACCAGTACCAGGAAGATGCGCGACATACGAATCGCTTTTTCCGGCGCGGGCATGTGGCCGGTAATCAGCGTATACAGGTCACGCAGCATGATAGAGACCGCCGCAATGGCATCGGAGCTGCCCGAGGACATGTTCGCCGACATCCCGGCAATCAGCACCGCCATCGCCAGCATCGGCGGCAGCACCTGGGTGGCAAACAGGAAGGCAAAGCCGCTGTTCTCCAGCGCCGGGTTCATGGTGTAGGCCGCCATGCCGATGATCGCAGGCAGGAAGGAGAAGCCGAGATACAGCAGGCCGGTAATGACGAAAGATTTGCGCACCGTGCCGACGGACCTGGCGGAGTAAATGCGCTGGCGGTAAGAAGGCGTTGCCAGCACGCCGACGCCAATCACCATCGCAAGGGAGAACGCGGGCAGAATGCCGAGCTTATCCACCGCAAACAGGCTTTGCGCCGCCGGATCAACGGCCTGCTGAATGTGGCTCCAGCCGCCCACGTGGTGAACCGCCAGCCCCGCCATCAGAATAAAGCCAATAAACAGAATTAAAGACTGAATGGTGTCAATCCAAACCACCGCAGAATAACCGCCAATCCCGACGTAAACCACAAAGGCCGCCGCAATAATAATTTTCGCCGTATTAATATTAATGCCGCTCGCCCACGCCAGATATAACCCCCCACCCAAAATATGGGCACCCAGCCAGCCGATAGAGGCGATAAATATCAGAATAGCAACGACGTTTTTCACCAGTTTACTGCCACCGGTGTAATAGGATATCTCTTCGCTCATGGTCATAAAGCGCATTTTACGCACCGGGGCGAAAAGCCAGGCGACCAGCAGAATACCCACTGCGCCGCCAAGGCCATATAACATTCCTGCCCAGCCGTTGGTATAGCCAAAGCCTACCGCACCTACGCTCGACCCCGTTCCCACCATGGTGCCAACGGTCGATCCCAGCGTTAAAATCATCGGTAATGAACGACCGCCCAGCAAAAAGTCGTCGCCATTTTTCTGGTTGCGCGAAACATACCAGCCCAGCGTAATCATTGCGCAGGCATATATTCCAAACCAGATCAAAAAGGAGTAATTATTCATGGCTCGCTTCCAGAGTAATAATAAAGGTGAAATTAGCCGCCTGAAAAAAACCTACAGGAAACCCGTTGGCACTTTTAATAAGTGGTGCCTTAAATTAATTTTTTAGTTGTTGGGCGGATAAGCGTAATGTTATCCGCCGTGGTTAATTTTATTTTGCCCGGTCGGCGTTGTAACAGGTCAGGTCCACTTCTACTTTGCAGTCCACCACCAGGTCAGCCACGCAGCAGACGCGGGCTGGCGGATGGTCGGCAAAGAACTCGCTGAACACTTTGTTAAACGACTGAAAATAGCGGGAGTCGGTCAGGAATACTTTGACGTGCACCACGTCGGCCAGGGTATAACCGGCGCTTTCCATGATGTCCACGCAGTTCTGAATCGCCAGGCGGGACTGCTCGATAATGCCGCCTTCCACGACTTCACCGTCTTTCATCGGCGTTTGCCCCGAGACGTACAGCCAGCCGCCCGCTTCTACCGCTTTCGCAAAGGGCAGCTTCTGCCCGCCTGTGCCGGTGCTGCCGCCTACTCCGTAACGTTTAATGCTCATTGTTGCTCCTTTCCTGATGGTGGATGGCGCTGCGCTTATCCACCCTAGATGTCAAATTCGTGGGTAAAGGTTTAACGGCGTAAAAACCTTCCGGCACGCCCGGTAACCTGCTTGTTCTGGCCATAGCTCATCACGCCGTTGACCATCACCGCATCGATGCCCGCCGCTGGCTGCTGCGGGTCGCTGAAGCTTGCCACGTCGCGTACCGTTTCCGGGTCGAACATTACCAGATCGGCATAGTAGCCGCATTTCACCAGTCCGCGTTTTGGGAGCTGGAACCGCGCTGCGGACATGCCCGTCATCTTATGCACCGCCACGGTGAGCGGGAACAGCTTCTCGTCGCGGCTGTAGTGGCCCAGCACGCGCGGGAAAGCCCCCCACAGGCGTGGATGCGGCATCGGGTCGTTCGGCAGACCGTCTGAACCGACCATCGTCACCGGGTAGCTCAGCACCCGACGCACGTCCTGCTCGTCCATGTTGTAGTAAATCGCCCCGGCGGGCATCAGCAGTTTGCCAGCCTCAACCAGCGACATCGACCAGCCCTCAGCAATCTGCTTCAGCGACTGCCCGGCAATCTCCGGATGCGGCTCCGACCAGGTGATAATGATGTCGAACTCGTCGGTGATCTGCTTCATGTCCAGCGTCGACGAACTGGCGGAGTAGGGGTAGCAGTCACAGGAGACGTCCTGCTGCTCGCGCACCTTGTCGAACAGCTTGAGCGTTTCCACGGTGCGGCCCCAGTTCTTCGCCCCGGCGCACTTATGGTGCGAAACCACCACCGGCACCCTGCCGTGGCGGCCAATGCGGAAGGCTTCATCCAGCGCGTCCAGAATCGGTTCAAATTCGGAGCGCAGGTGCGTGGTGTAAATCCCCTTCTGCGCCGCTAACTCTTCCGCCAGCGCCATCACCTCTTCGGTGGAGGACCGGAACGCAGAGGCGTAGGCAAGGCCGGTACTCAATCCCAGCGCGCCCTGCTCCAGCGCCAGGCGAAGCTGCTTACGCATGCCGCTGATTTCGTCTTCTGTGGCGGTGCGGAACAGATCGTCCATATGGTTATTGCGTAATGCAGTGTGGCCGACCAGCGTACCTACGTTAATCGCCGGGCGAGCCTGCTCAACGGCATGCGCATAGTCGGCAACCGTCGGGTAAATAAACTGGTCCACGTCACCGAGAAGATTCATCGGATCCGGCACACTGCCTTTCATGGTCGCCGTCGCGGCGCTGATGCCGCAGTTGCCGACAATCACCGTGGTGATGCCCTGGCTGATCTTCGGCAGGTACTCCGGTATACGGATCACGTTGATGTCGTCGTGGGTGTGGACATCAATAAAACCGGGCGCCAGCACGCGGCCCGTGCCGTCAATTTCATGCAGCGCCTGGCCGCCGATAGCCGGAGCAATTTCGGTGATGGTGTCGTCTTTAATCGCGACGTCGGCGCGGTATTCCGGGCCGCCGCTGCCGTCGATTACCGTGACGTTCCTGAACAGATAGTCGAACTTCATGTGTTCCATACCCCCGTTATGTTCTGGGCTAAAGTTAACCATTTACAAGCCGGAAAAACAGTGGAAGACTACGCAAAACGCATACGATTTTCTGATACTTTTATTCATCATTATTGTAACATTAAAGATATATCATCTATTTTCAATAAGTTAAAAAAGATACCCACTCTAAAAGAAAAGATAATCGCAAAGGAATTATGTTATGAAATACCAAGACAGTAACCTCGTTCCGCACAAATCTGCCCCTATGTTTACCCCTGCCAACATCCTGCGGGAAGACGTTTGCCTGCCCGCAGCGGTCATTAAAAAGGCTGCGCTGGAGAACAATATCCGCTGGATGCAGCGCTATGCCGACACGCGCGGCGTTTCCCTTGCCCCACACGGCAAAACCACCATGACGCCGTGGATCTTCCAGCAGCAGCAGGAGGCAGGAGCCTGGGCCGTAGGAGTGGGCAGCGCGTGGCAGGCCAGCATTGCGATGGTCGCGGGCGTCAGGCGGGTGCTGATGGTGAACCAGCTCGTCGGCAAGGCGAATATGCAGCTGGTTTCAAACCTTAAAGCGGAGTATCAGGACGTCGATTATCTTTGCTGCGTGGACAGCGTCGCCAACGCCAAAGCCCTCTCCGCCTTCTTCAGCGCGCAGAACCAACGGCTTGATATTCTCATTGAGCTGGGCGTGCCGGGCGGACGCTGCGGCTGCCGCACTGCGGAACAGGCGCTGGCCCTGGCTGAAACCATTGCTGCCTTGCCGGGCCTGCGCCTGCGCGGGCTGGAGCTGTACGAAGGCGTGCTGCACGGAGAGAACCCACAGCCGAAAGTGGAGGCTTTGCTGCGCGATGCCGCCGCGCTGGCATGCCAGCTGGAACGCTATGTGGAAGGTGAGTTTGTACTCACTGGGGCGGGATCGGTCTGGTATGACGTGGTGTGCAACGTCTGGCTGGAGGCGAAAAAACCGGCCAGCTGCCGCGTGGTGATCCGCCCCGGCTGCTACATCACACACGACGGCGGTATCTATCAGGAAGCGCAGGACGAGCTGATGGCGCGTGACAAGGTTGCCTGTGATTTAGGCGGGGATCTGGTTTCCGCGCTGGAGTTGATTGCTATGGTGCAGTCCGTACCGGAGAGCGACCGTGCAATCGTCAACTTCGGCAAGCGAGACAGTGCCTTTGACGCCGGTCTGCCGCAGCCCGTCGCCCACTACCGCCAGGGGAAAACGCTGGGCCAGCCTGCTGAATCCATCGAAACCACCGGTATTATGGACCAGCACGCAATGCTGAAGCTGAAGCCTGGTGCTGACGTGCAGGTGGGGGATATTATGGTGTTCAGCACTTCACACCCGTGCCTGACCTTTGATAAGTGGAAGGCGCTGCTGCTGGTGGATGAGGAGTACAACGTGCTGGAAACCTTAGAGACTGCATTCTGATTAAGCCTGGGCGGATGAGAGACGTTCATCCGCCCAGCATGCATAAAATAAACCTCATCTCTTTTTATCCACAAGACGCGCCAATATTTATAAAAAGCGTTAGCTTTATAAAAATGAACGCTCAACTTAAATAAATATCTCATCCACCATCGCGCTGCCTAAACGCATGGCCGAACAAATACGCGGCATGCCAAGGGCAATTCCCTGCCAGGTTTGCGTGACGGAATAGCTCACCGGCTGGCGTTCGCTGTCGCTGCCGTTACCCAGCCAGATTAGGGCGTCTTTGTGCTCCATCAGACCCGCTGCGGAAGGCATGCTCAGCCACTGATGATAAAAGTGACGCGTCCGGGTTGAGGCATCGATATCCACGGCCAGACGATTTATGGCAAGGCTGCGAACCTGCTCCAGAAGCTGCTCTGCCTGTTCTGCCCGACAGTGACGCAGAGCATCACCAAACGCGCCCCAGCGCAGCTCCTGTAAAGCAACATAGCAACGGCCTGCGGGGGAAAACACCTGGAAGTGTCCTGTCCCCCAGCGAGCGAAGACCTGTTCGCAGTGTAGGGTTGCCATAAGGTAAAGGTTATTTTTCTCAAACTGTTTCCCTGCCTTCAGAAGGCGCTGTTCGAGCTGCTGTTTCAGCAGGGCTAACTGGCCGCGTGCTTCGGCAGAGTAAGAGGCCACCCGCAGAGATGCACCGTTTACCTGGCTGATTCGCTCGTGGATAAGCGTTGTAGCCAGATGGCTTTTCGCCACCTTGCCCACCAGTTGCCCAAGCCAGGCGAGGGACACTTCCAGGTTATCCAGCAACGCGTCGTCCATGGCCCACTGCCGCAGTCGATTTTGCCCAATGAACGTCTCTTTCAGCCGCTGGTAGTAGGCCTTCCCCTGCGGGCTGCGCCACGGGTCGCGAGCCATATCAATTCCCTGAGCAAAATCGACGACAAATTTCTCCGTGATGCATTCAAGCGTACGGGCCGGACCTTCGGTTAAAAACGTGCTCATTGCTGCTCCGCCGCGTATAGCGTCTGGATATCGTCCCGCAGTAAACGGGTATCCTCGTAGATATATCGGGTTGTTCTTATGCACGGGGTGAGCTGCATCTGCAGCGCCAGCTGCGCCTCTTCATTCTGCTGACGCGCCGTCAGGCTCTGCTGCAGACTGGTTTTAATGGCCTCCAGCGCCCGGCTAAAATCAGCGAAAAATGTCGCCATGCCCGCCATCACGGACACATCTATTTGTGCGACAAGCGATTTATTTAGCTGCCCCATAAAAACTGCTACCTGCTGATGCAGCTTATGCTGGATCTCCGCCAGAACGATCACGTACCGGCTTTGCTTCGCGGTATACCCTTCCCAGCCCCAGCCGTCGCTGTTCAGCCAGCGTGCCACGGTGCCGCGCATCCCGCTCTGGCGGCGAAGCTGGGACACGGGGATTTCCTGATGGGCAATCACGTCGCTAAAGGCATGCTGCGCATCGAAACTTAGCTGGCTGCTCTGCAACGTTGGCAGACTTATCCGCGCGCGAAATCCTGCCTGAGCCAGACCGTCCGCTACCCGCGTTTCGACAGGCTTAAGCATCGTTCGTAATGTTTCCACTAATGAGCGTTCGAGCCTGGCCAGCAGCTGCGTCAGCTCATCGCTCATCGCCTGGCGGGCTACCAGGATAATAGCGTCGCTGGAAGCGCGGATTTTATTCAGCAGCACCAATGCGGCTTGCTCATCGGCAACGGTTATCGCTTCGCAGCCCGGCTCAAAATCGCGGCTGCGTATGGCAGCCATTCTGAAGGCGTGGTGCACTCCGTCCTCCTGCACTCTGCCCTGCTCAAAGTAGTTGTTAATGTCGGCAGCGATGCGTTTTTCATAGCGGCTAATCAGCCCGACAATGGCCGCCAGCGTGCTATCGACGTCCTCGCGGATAATGCGGCTGGCGGCCTGCAGGCTTGACTCCAGCAGCTGCATATCCTCTTCCAGCCGGCTAATGTTCTCTTCCAGCTGCTCGTTGGCGACCAGCAATCCCTGACAGCGGAAATTCAGATAGCTTTCCGCGCCCTGGGCGTAGTCGAGGATTTTCTGGCTGGCGGCCCGGAGCGCATACAAAGAGGCATTGGCATGAGCCGCATGCAGGATGGTGCTCACGGGCGAGGCGAACATTGAGTCCTCCCACAGCAGGTCGGCGGCGTGGCGGATATGTTCGACGTCAGCGAGGTCCGCACTGCGCCAGCGGCGGCCAAGAGCGGCTTCGGCAAAATCCTGCACCCAGCGCTGTTCTTCGGGGTTGGGCAATTTACCGTGCACGGCAATTTCATATCGCGCACGGTTAGCCAGATAGCCCCACATCGACGAGACGGGGAAAACGTGGCCAGGCTCGATGGTGCCTTTCATCAGCGTGCCGGAAATCAGCGCTTTAACCTGGGTTTCATCATCGCTATTGCGATCTTTTTGATCGAACTTATTGACCAGCGCGTACAGCGGTACCGACTTCCCGACGCCAAGAATAGCCCGGCGGACCTCTTCGTCCGAGATGGATTTCAGCTGGGTATAATCCATAACGGCAAGCACAGCGGACGCCTGCGCCAGCTGCTCCTGGAGCATCTTTTTCAGGTGCGGCTGACCGGCCTCGTTAGGCCCCGGCGTGTCAAGCAGGGTCAGTTGCCCGTGCCCCTTGCCCAGCCCAGCCAGGTGGATAAACTCCACTTCTATCACCGGCACGTGCTCGATAGCGGCATAGGCTTTAAACGGGAAAGCGACATCCAGCACTTTGGATAAGCGCACCAGGTCGTTAAGGCTTTTCAGGCAGTGGAAAATAGGCTGCGCCCCAAGATAATGCTTTTCGAACCTGCCGCCGCTGGCAATGCGCGTCAGCAGGTCCTCCATGTCACGGTCGATCTCCAACTGCTGCGCCAGAAAATCACGCGGCGTAGTTTTCAGCTTCGCTTCAAGCTCCCCCATAAGGGCTTCAATGGGCTGGACGTACGGGAAATGCAGCACCGGCTCGCGCTGGCCCGGCGTGTGGCGTATCAGGGTGGGTAGAGCGGTCATCGGCCTGTTGCGGTTGGGCAGGACTTCGGTGCCGATAATCGCATTAATGGTCGTTGATTTTCCCGCCTTCATGGTGCCAACAATCGCCAGCACCATCTCATTTTGCGTCACCTTGCGCAGCTCGTTTTGCAGCATCGCCTGCTGAGCCTGAATACCCCGTGCGCTGAAACGCAGCGGAACGACGCTTGCTGCCTGCGGCGAAGAGGGGTCATGCTGTTCATTCTGCGTAGCCAGCGGAATGCTTTTTAACGCGTTAAGATTCATCAGGGCGAGCTGCAATAGCCGCTCCGCCTCCTGACTTAATTCAAAAATTGTTTGCGTGTGCATAAAAAATGTTTCCTTAACTCAAATTATCCGGTTTTTAAAAGGCCATTATTTTTATCAACGAACAGCCACCGGCTTTTATAATTACGTGAGGAAAATATTTTATTGTTCTGCCCACACCCGTTCGCAAAGCTGGGTTTAAAAGCATGACGCTTAATTCCAGGGAATTGCTTTTTTTAAACTTTTATGTATCGGTGTGAGGATATATTGTGCGCCATAAAAACCCGCCCCAGAGCAAGGCTCAGAGAGCGTAGTGCCGCATAGCGTAGCGCATTTTTTTTGATCCATTGGCAATAATGCCGTGAATTTAACAGATTATTTAATTAATAAAAACAGCCGCGTCAATGGGCGCAATTTATTTATTCATTTTTGCCAATATTAAACAGGCGTTGATCGCCAATGTTTAAAAGCTGTTCAGGGTATTATAGCGTCAGCGGAATAATTCCCAGCCGCTCCTGCGTAGTTTTCGTCCTGCCACAGCGCTTTACCATACTGTGGCGAGCTGCTGAATAATCCCTACAACCGTAGGGATTTGATGTATAATCCTGATACTTTTCAGCGGTTCGTCTCAATTGTTAATGAAACCCCTGATTTTCAGTCATTTTCCCAAATTACTCATGTTCGAGGTTACTGATATGCAACTCCCTCATTGCCCACAATGCAATTCCGAATACACCTATGAAGATAACGGTATGTATGTTTGCCCGGAATGTGCGCATGAATGGAACGACGCAGCGCCTGCGCAGGATGCGGACGAACTTATCGTGAAAGATGCTAACGGCAACCTGCTGGCCGACGGCGATAACGTCACCGTGGTCAAAGACCTGAAGGTGAAAGGCAGCTCTTCCATGCTGAAAATTGGCACCAAAGTGAAGGGCATTCGCCTGGTAGAAGGTGACCACAACATCGACTGCAAAATTGATGGTTTTGGCCCGATGAAGCTGAAATCTGAGTTTGTGAAGAAAAACTAAAGGTTTTCAGTTTGTAGGGTGGATAGCGCTTCGCTTACCCACCCTGCGTAAATCACCGCCCCGCCTGGCTTGCCCCAAATCCGACAGCTACACTTCATAGGCTCCTGTTCCCCACTGAGGAAAGGCTTATGTCTGTCAGTCCCTACATCTTTTTCGACGGTACCTGTGAAGAGGCCATTGCTTTTTATCAGCAGGCGATTGGTGCCGAACTGCTTTTTAAAATGACCTTCGGCGAAATGCCGAAAGACGGCGAAACCGCAGAAGCTGAAGGCTGCGGCAGCGGATTTAACTGGCCGGATGATAAAATCATGCACGCCAGCTTGCGCATTGGCGACGGTGAAGTGATGCTGAGCGACGGGAATATGTGTGCTGATAAAGTCAAACATACGGGATATTGCCTAAGCCTTTCGTCAAAAGATCTCGCGGAGGGAGAGCGTTGGTTTAATAATCTTGCGGCGGGCGGCGACGTCACCATGCCGTGGGGAGAAACCTTCTGGGCAAAAGGATTTGGTATGCTAACGGATAAATACGGCATCCCCTGGATGGTGAATGTCGAGAAACCCATGTAACGCCTTTATCCGTCGAATAATTAAGGCTTGCTGCGGCAAGCCTTACGTTTTAGATTGATAAACCAACGTGGCTTCGACAACCGCCCGAACATTCCCTGCCGAATTCCACCGCCCCTTTTCTTATAAGAGGATTTTATTCCCAACGATCTTCATTTACCGCTTACATATTGGCAGCTATGCATATTTTTTTCTTAATGAGGGGTAAAGCAAAATCCAGGAAGGTTCGCACGCTGGAAGACATATTCTTGCGGCTCGGCATCAGGGCATAGGCCCACGAAGACTCTGGCAGCCATCCCGTCTGGAAAGGAAGGGGTTCAATCAGCGATCTGTTATTCAGGTCGGTGTTACACAGGTAACGAGGTACCACAGCAGCGCCAATGCCAGAATGTACTAATGCAAGCAATGTCTGCATATTACCACTGACAACATGAGGCGAAAAAGTGAAATTAAACACCGCTTCATTAGGACCGCAGAAAATAACTTGCTGTTCTCCACTACGGTTGGCTAATGCCAGCATGGGGATTTCCGTTAGTTGAGCCGGATTAAATAGGTCTTTAGTCATACTTAATTGTGGATGAGAAACCAGAGCCAACGGTAAACGGCAAATATGACGACAAATTAAGGATGAATCATCGGGGAGCTGCGCGGAAATACGAAATGACAGATCTAACCGATCATTAATCAAATCAGAAAACTGATCTTTTACGCAGAGTTCAAATTTTATTTCACCGAATCTGGTATTAAAATCGGTAATTATTTCTGGCAATACATGTGTTGCAAATGTAGGTGAACAACCGATACGTAAAATACCCGCCGGGACAGATGCGTAGCTTTCAGCAACTAAGAAGGCTTCAGACGCGGCCTTCTCTACCGTAACTCCTTGATTATAAATCATCTCCCCTACGGTGATCAGAGAAATATGTCGCGAATTACGTTGTAAAAGACGAACGCCCATTCGCTGTTCAAGCTCCCCTATACGGCGGCTTAGCTTCGATCGCTGCATCCCTAAGTGACGAGCTGCTTCTGAAAAACCCCCTCGTTTTACTACCTCAACTAATAGTATCAAATCATCTAATCTTTTCATTATCTCATCTTTTATCGTAGTGTTTTTCAGGACAATACGTCCTATTTTTACTCATATCTCTCATGAAACATCATTGATATATTCAGTGCCAGGCAAGCATAAAAATATTTTAATATTATGGAGCAATATCAATGAATTATACAAGACGCAATTTAATTCAATTTGCAGGAGCTGGTCTCACACTTGCTGTAGTTAAACCGTCCGCCGAAGCGGGAATGAAACCTCCGGTAGCCACAGGAAATATAAAAGCTGTAAATAAAGATGCGGATGATTCAAAAATTATAAGCTTAGACCGTCTGGAGCAGCAGGCCAAAGAAGTGATGTCACCCGGAGCCTATGCCTTTATTTCGGGGGCATCTGGCGCTGAATGGACTTTGCATGAAAATCGTCGTGCATTTAACGATTATCCCATTTTGACTCATCGTTTAGCGGATATTCTGGAAGAGGATATTGATCTATCAACTGAGCTTCTCGGCCATCAAATTCCTTATCCTGTTATTTGTGCCCCCGCCGGTGTGCATACTTTTGTTCACCCAGAAGGGGAACTTGTCAGCGCAAAAGGTGTTAGTGATGCTGGCACTATTTTTCAGTGCTCTGGCGCGTCAGCTAAACCACTTGAAGCCATTGCTGAAGCCAGTACAGGTCCAAAATGGTTTCAGCTATACTTTAATGCCGACCTCGGCGTGACAAAAGATCTCTTACTTCGGGCTAAACATTCTGGGTATAACGCAATTATCTTAACAACAGATGCGCTGGGGCCCGGTAGCAGCGAGGGATTCAGCAGTCTTGGACGCCCTTTTCCGTCTGGGTTTACATTCGGAAATCATGATCCCCGCTTTGGCGGCCGAGGGGATTTTAGAAACCAAAAAGCTAACCTAACACCTAAAGATATTGAATTTGTCGCTTCCGTTAGCGGTCTCCCGGTGATTGTAAAAGGTATTATGCGCGGAAAAGATGCGGATAATGCAATTAGCGCGGGCGCAGCAGCTATCCAGGTTTCTAATCATGGCGGACGCCAGTTGGATGGATTACCTGCGGCAATATCAGTCCTGCCCGAGGTGGCCAACCATGTAAAAAAGCGCGTACCCATTATCTTTGACAGCGGCATACGCCGCGGCATTGATGTTTTCAGAGCCCTGTGCCTGGGTGCTGATGCAGTCGCAATTGGCAGACCGATGTTATATGGCCTGAGTGTCGGCGGTGCAAAAGGCGTACAAAACGTTTTTGAACATCTTAGAGATGAATTAAGAATTGCAATGTTATTAGCCGGATGTGCATCGACAAAAAATCTTTCTTCTGATTTTCTAATGAATACGATGAAAAATAATACTTAATCTTAGTCTGCATTATATAGTTAGTTATTAGTAACCTTGTGGTCGGTTTATTAATCGCAGTTATATTTAAAATGATAAAATAATGTAAAGCAGCGCTCTTAATTCCACAGGAGATCGGTGGCTGTTTACATGATGCCCGGCTATGCCGGGCATCTTTTATAGGCTTAATCCCTCTCGACGATTACCACTCTCCGCGGCGATGGTTGGTCACCCAACGATACATGCCAAGAACATTAAGCGTTTTCATCGTACTGAAACCAATCCAGCTTTGTACTTCAGGGCTGAATTTGACGTTGCGATAGAGCTGATCCCAGGATTGCCCTTCGCGGACAAGGTTCAGCACCTGCTGATGGAGGTCAACCAGATAGGCACGTTCAGCAATAATGTCGTCTTTGGTGGCTGGTGTATAATGACCCACATCGATGACATCAACATCCTGATTAATTACCCAATCAAGGGTTTCCACCCAGCCGTCATAATAAAAGTCGAGAAAATCGTTATAGGGCATGGACTTGCTTTCACAGACGTCCGTGCACTGAAGCGCTTTATAGCCCGGAAAATGGACCATCACCATACTGTTAGAGTGGCTTGCTGCGACCCGATAAAGATCAACCGTTTCTCCTCCCAGTAAGATCGTCATTTTATCCTTGAAGACTTTATCCGGAAGCGCGGTTGGAATTTTCTCACCGATAATGGGTTCTACCGCCCGTTCGTGGGCTACCACGATTGCCCCCGCCTTTTGAAAGATTTGTCCCCCGCTAATATGATCGGCGTGGGCATGGGTGTAAACGACATACTTCACCGGTACCTTGAAGCGTTTCATGATTTCGTCTTTAAGCCAATCAGAGGTGCAGGACATTGCCGGGTCGATTACCAGAGCACCTTCTTTGGTAATTAACACCAGACCGCTGTGAACAGCAAGGCCTGCTCCCGTTGTATGACGGTAAAGATTACCTTTAATCTGCGTCAGATCGCGCGGGCTTTCAGGACAGTCTGCAACGGTAAAATCATTTAACACCGCTCTGTTTACATACGCCGAGTGGTCGAGCGTAGTACCATTATCCGTTGCGGCTAACGTGACCGATGACGATATGGCAGTCATTATTAACGCTGCGGCTAAACCTAATTTTAATTTCATTATATACTTCTTTTCATTGTAAATGTTCTCTTTTCAGGCGTATAAATATCCAAAAGAGGCCTTAATTAAATCTGCAAAATAAATATCACTGATTTGATAGATATAAACAGGCAATAAACCAGACTACATGTAAATCACTCTCTCAATATGTCTTGCGGGTATACTTTTGGTATAGCCATGCGTTCTTTTTCCCAAAAAAGTTATACCTCTTTCTCTTATCTATAAATTTCTGCTTAATTTTATTCCGCTATAGACATTTCAAATATAGCCCTGTTTTATTTATGGGTACGATACAAACAGGACACCCGATCCTTCAAACGAACCCGTGGATCTCGGCGTACCGCTCAGGATAGAGGTGATGCTGACAGTATTTCGCCCGGGATTGCCCGATAGCGCGGAGTTAAGTGGGAGATTATTTGCCAGCAAATTGGCCGTCATGCCATTAGACAACGCTATACCCTGCGGGGAACGCAGGCGCAGCGTGTATTTCATTCCCGTCGTGCATTCAACAGCAACTACGCCACGCACTCTGGCCCCTTCAGCGTTTGCGATATTCATTTTATCGTAGTCCAGAGTCAATTGCGGAGTAATTAGCGCACACCACTCATTGACGGGAGGCGTACCGATACAACTGTCAATTGCCGAGGTCACTCCACCGTTCCAGGTACGCATCTGCCAGATGTCAAAATAAGTTTGTGGAGCGGCTTCGAATCCAAGTGTGGTTCCTACACATTCGTTTCCGTTCTTTGAGCCAAAATGCGTCACTTTACGAGTGCCTCGACCAAACCGGGTTGTGATTAATTGTGCGAAATCCTTGAATGTCATTTTCGCGCTTTCTGCCATCAAAGGAACTGCGGTGACTAATGGACGTGAGTCATTGGGAGACGGGTTATTGTGACGATGGTAAGAGTAGAAAGACACTTTACTGCCGTAAGCGCCTAATTTCTGTGAGACAACACTTTGAAGCGTTGTATGATCTTCAATACTTGGATCTGTGACATTGGCTATAAAGATATGCTGGGTGTAAGTAGCCGAGGTTGGGCCCGTTACTTCTACGTCCACCTGTGCTGTATAGGGCCACTGGTATGTAAGACCAAATGAAAATGGTGTCCATAACAAGCTGCTTAAACATAAATAATTTATATTTTGAATCATTTTTCTCATTCTCAATTAAGCCTTCGCGACCAATTTGATTGTTACTACTCTCATTTTTTTACGGGTACGATACAAACAGGACACCCGATCCTTCAAACGGCCCCGTGGATCTCGGCGTACCGCTCAGGACAGAAGTAATTTCGACGTTGTTTCGCCCGGTCTTCCCCGATAGCGCGGAATTAAGCGGAAGATTGTTCGCCAGTAGATTAGCCGTCATGCCGTTGGACAGTGGAATGCCCTGCGGATTACGCACGCGAAGCGTATATTTCATTCCCGTCGTGCATTCCACGGCAACCTGCCCGCTTACGCGAGCACCGGGGGCGTTTGCCAGGTTCATTTTCTCGTAGTTAAGCGTCAGTTGGGGTGTGATTAGCGCACACCACTGATTGGGAGGTGGGGTACCGTAGCAGCTATCGGCCACGCTGGTCGCCCCACCGTTCCAGGTCTGGGTTATCCAAGATTCATAAAAGGTTGGTTCCGTGGTAGGTGAAGGGCCCAATGTGATTCCCACACATTCGCCACCGTTTGGCGATCCTTGATGTATCGATAACCACACACCTTTTCCAAATCTGCCGGTTATGTATGCCGCATAACTGGCAAATGTATCGGTGCCGCGAAATCCTTTTGTTAAAGTGTTATAGGAGAGTAATGCTGGTAAATGTGTTCGTGGGTTATTGTGGCGATGGAACATCATGAATTCCACCTGATCAATATTCTTGCCCATTTTTTTATTAAGGACTTCGTTGACTGTTGCATCACTATTAATCTCTGGATCATCAACGGTAATCGTGCCTGTAGCTATACTGAAGTGGGCGGTGGTGCTATCCATGATTCTTACATTAAGTGTCTGAATATATGGCCACTGGTAAACAAGCGCAGCGACAGGATTACTGATCGCCAGAGTAAGAGTTAAGAATAAAGGTGCCGTGATTTTTTTCATTATCCAGAAGTCCTTCCTTGCTTATCAGCGCAGTTACTGATATTCCGCCCGCACGGTGGCCTGCGCCGTAAAGCTGCCTTCCACAAGCACCGCCTCATCACGCTGGACCAGCACCGCCTCAATTTCCGGCAGCGTATTGCCGTTTACCTTCAGCGGCGTGTCCAGTTCAAACGGCTCCCCCCCGACGTACAGCTTCACCCCAAGGTCGGCCTGCTCTGCGCTGACCACCGTCGCCTTGTCAACATCAAACCCCGCCGCGTTCCCCCGCACCGTCAGCACCAGCTGCCACGCCAGGCTGCTTTCTTGACACTTCAGCGTCAGCGGCACCTGCTCGCGGTAAATCCCGCTCGGCACCTTGCGGATACCCACCTGGTCACCGAACTCCACCTTCACCGTCCCGCTCTCATCCAGCGTGCACGGCGGCGGCGTATTCAGGGTGCCCTTAAACTCCAGGTTCTGCGGGTCCTCTGCCTGAACCGTACCCGCCGCCAGCAGCAGGGCCACACAGCACATCCGGTATGTCATTACGTTCATTTCTGTCCCCTACTGATAATCCACCACCAGGGAAGCCAGCACGCTGAACGCTCCCCCCGCCGGCTCCGCACCGCTCAGCCGGACCGGCACGACATACAGCTCCGGCACGTCCGGAGCCGTAAAGGCTATCCATTTCCCCGGCGTGTAGCGCGCTTCTCCCTGATACAGCGCCAGCCCCAGCCCGCCAAGCGGCGTGCTTAACACCTCTCCGCCCGGGGTACCGACGCTCGCGCCGCTGATGCGGATCTTTTGCTCCAGGGCAATGGCCTCTGAGCAGTCGAGGGTAAACGCAATTTTTTGCCGGTACTTCGTGCCATCGATGCGGGTGGTCATCATGTCGTCGCCGAAATCAACGATGACGTTGTCGCCCCCGTTCACCACGCACGGCGGAGAGGCAAGCAGCGTGCCGTGAAAAGTAATATCCGTATCAGCACAGGCCTGATGGCTGATGCCCCAGGCCAGCGCAAACGCTGCTGGCAGGGTAAAACTCAGGATGGTCTTCATGATGCTCCTTACAAACCGCCTACTGATAGGTAATCACCAGCGTGCCGCTGCCGTTAAACGCCCCCGGTTTTAAGGTTGCGATATTCTCGGCAACCGGCACCGCGTACAGCGCAGGCCCGCTGCCCGGGCCGTTCCAGGTAAAATTCACGTATCTGGCTACGCCATCTCCTGCCGGAATGACCGTATTGTCGTTATAAATCCGGATCCCCAGCCCGGCTTTGTCGGTGCCGAGCAGCCCGCTGCCGAAGGCTGCCGGCCTGCCGGTAATGGCGAGCTTGAGCTTTGTATCCTTCAGGGACGTACAGCTCAGGGCGTAGGCCAGCTGCGTTTTCTTATAGCTGCTGCCGTCAATTTCGCGGATAAATACCTCTTCACCAAAATCCACGTCAATGCGGTTATTGCCGTTCACGGTACACTCCGGCGCCTCCACCAGAACACCCGATACGGTGACCGTGGTGGTGTCGCCTTCGGCCGCCGCCCGCGCGGGCGTCGACTGAAAGGCAGCCAGCAGGGGTAACGCCAGCAGCAGGCGGAACGCCTGAACGGAAGGGCTCTTCACGGGCTTCTCCTTTATATCCGGCATTAAGGGTTTCCCTCCTGCACCGCCACCTTCCCGGCCTGACAGACGTTGCCGGTACAGCTGAACGGCAGCAGGCGCTGGCTGCCGTAGTCATTGACGAAGACCAGCACCGGCGAAGTGCCGTATTTCGCGGCCGCCACCGGCAGGGACAGCGTTCCCTTCGGGGCCACCATCACCGGCTCAAACCCCTCCAGCCCTGCCGCCTTCAGGCTGCTGCGCCCTTCCACAAAGGTGAAGTGATACGGCGTAGGGTTGTGGACGATAAATCTGCCCCCTTCGCGGCGCAGCGTCAGCGTTTCCGTGCCCGGCACCGTGTCCGCCATCGGGTCAACCTTCAGCGCCTTTGGCCGGTAGAAAACCTTCAGCCGGGACTGCATGGCCAGCATCAGGACGTTCGGCCTGTCCGACTTCGGCGGGATTTCCCGCAGGTTAAACCAGAAGACGCTCTCCCGATCCTGCGGCAGGGCAGGCGTACCCGGTACCGCCTGGAGCCTGACCCGCGTTTTCCCTCCCGCCTCTACCCGCTGGACCGGCGGCAGGACCATAAGAGGCCCCGTCAGTTTCTTTTCCTGCTCGTCATCCAGCCACGCCTGGGCGAGGTAGGGGTCCCGTTCGTTGCGGTTGGTCACGTTGACGCTGATCGACTTATCCCCTTCATTAAATATCAGCCGCGAACGGTCCACCGTCAGGGCGGCCTGCGAACTCATCGCTGCCAGTCCGCTCAGGACGGGCAGCAGAATGCTGAATAGTGCTGTCGTGCGTATGTTCATGCTGCTCACTCTGCAAATTCACTGTTATGGGATCGCCTTCGGGGGGCGCCTGCCGCACGTTATGTCACTTTTCCATGTACTGCTTTTAGTCATACCGCAGCGCAAAGATCACCACCGAACTGAACTCTCCCTCCCCGACGTGCCGCCCGGCCGTCGACTGCACCCGCGTCTGCCAGGTCAGCGTGTTGTCTCCTTCCGTCAGCGTCACCGCCTGCTGCTCGCCGTCCGGCGTCACCGCGCGACCTTCGCTGTCCGCAATCGCAAGGGCTATTCCCCTGGCGCTGCCGCTCACCCTGAACAGCGTCGGCTCAGACGCGTCTTTCTCGCCGCTGAACGTAAACGAAACCTGCGATCCCAGCGAGAGGTCGCACTCCTTCAGGTGCACATGGAAGGTCTTCGGCACCGTCTGCACCGCGTCAATAAACGTCTTCGACGGGATCGCGCCAAACTCCACCGTCTGCGCTTCCGAGTCGGTTTCCACCCGGCACGGGTCGGCGACCAGCGCACCGCTGAATTCAACGTTCGTGTCCGCCATGGCCCAGGCAGCGAAGAGCGCGATACCCGGCAGCAGCACCGCCGCCTGACGGCGTAAAAACGTGCGTTTCATTATTCGTACTCCAGGCCAATCTGCACCACCGAGGTCCACTCCCCGGCCCGCAGCGGCGCGGCATTGCGCAACAGCTGGGCCTTCAGCGGCAGAACGTTACGCCCCGGGTACAGCGGCAGCGGGCGGGCAGAGACGCCCGGCGACATCAGCTCCCCGTCCGGCGCTTCCAGGCGCAACGACACCCCCAAAGCGCTGCCGTGCACCTGGAAAAAGCGGCTGTCATGCGGATCGGCCTTACCCGTTACCGTCATGCGCACCGCGTCCTGCCCTGAAAGCCACAGCCCGCCACGCAGCGTCTGCAGATCGTCCAGGGCATGGTTGCCCCCCGGACAGCCGTCCAGCACCACGTGCACCGTGACCGGCACCGTCATATCGCCGGTATGCATCAGTGACGGGAGGGCCGTGCGCCCCAGGCTAATCTCCTGCTCCTGCGACTCCGGCGTCAGCACGCACGGCGCGCTGACCAGGCTGCCGGAGACGTGAAGCTCACCGTTGAGGCCGTCCACATGCCAGTTATCGGTGCGCGCGCTGACGCTGAGGGAAGCCATCAGCAGCGGCAGGGCGGCGGCCAGAAAGGCCAGCCACAGCATCACCGTCACGTGCCGCTCGCCCCGCGTTGCCCTGACGTCTTCCTTTTTCATCATTTCAGCGGTCCCGTGTGGCGGCAGGATCCGCCCGACATACCGTCCCCTGACAGACGAACGGCAGTACCGGCTTTCCGCCAAAATCATTGATGGTGATAAGGTGCGGCTGCGCGAACACCTGGCTGCGTACCGTTGCGCTGGATTTTGGCGCAATCATCACCGTCTTAAAGTCCTTCGCGACCGACTGCTTCAGCCCGCCGGTGATGCCCAGAACCGTCATGTAATAGGGCGTGGGGTTCTCTACCCGGAAACCGTCGCTCACCTTATGCAGGATGAGCCTGTCGTCCTGACGGCTGAAGCGCGCGGGCGTGATGGCGGCCGGGCGGTAAAACAGCTTTATTTTGGTCTGCAGCGCCAGCTGCAGAACGTTGGGACGGTCGCTCTTGGGCGGCACTTCACGCACGCTGAAATAGAACAGGCTCTCCCGATCCTGCGGCAGGCTGGCCGCCGACGGCAGGGCCCTGACCCTGACAACGCTCTTCTGCCCCGGCTCCAGCCGCTGCATGGGAGGCGACACCATCAGGTAATCCTTCAGGGGGTTGCCCTGGGCATCCTCCAGCCACGCCTGGGCCAGGTAGGGTTTCTGGCTGCTGTCGTTGCTGATGTTCATCACCAGCCCCTTGTCTGCACCGGGATAAATTGCCCGGGTGCGATCCAGAGCGATGGCGCTCTGCGCCGCCGGACTCAGCCCGACGCACAGCACGCATGCGGCCAGTCGTAACGCTACGCCTTTTAACACCGTGTCACGGTGCGTTACGTCCGCACGCCGTTGTCTCATTTTTTCTTGTTGCATCATGGTCAAAGTCCACTCTCTTTCGCGTTATGTTTATTCACTCGCCCTGTCGGCCTGCGCGGTCACCCTGCGGCACGGCAGCAGAAGCTGACCGGCGGTCAGGGTATCCGGCAGCGTGGTCATGCACTGCACCCTGCCGTCCCAGTACACGTCCAGGCGCTCGCCGGGGTTGACCCCGGATATCCACGCCAGGCCGGCGTCGCTGAGCATGCCCACTTCACGCGCCTTCGCATTACGCACGCTGGCGCCAAAAGGCGGGTGCGTACCGTCCGCCATCGCCAGAATGCCCACGACCTTGCTCCCCTTCAGGACGTCAAAGTGGCGGAAACCGATAGCCCCCTCCGTGAGGGCGGCTTCGGCCACCGGCGAGCCGCTGACCTCAATGTCTTCCGGGAGTCGGTTGACATCCACGCTGGTTGTTGAACGGTAATAGCTGGGTACGGACGGCTCCACGGCAATGCCGAACAGGTTGGTGCTGCCGTTTCGCCCGACCGGTACCCCGGACACGCCGTCGGCGCTGACCAGCATCCGGGTCCCGCCCGGGGTGCCGCCGCCGTGCAGCGCGGCCCCTTTCAGGGTCGCGGTGGCCCCGCCGCTCAGCGACAAGCCGAGGGAGGTGTAGCCTTTTTCCTGCCAGCCAAAATTGCCCGTCACGTCCGCAAGGTTGCCGCTGTGGCTGTACAGGCCGCTGGCCTGCGTGGTCATGCGTTCACCTTTATCGTTGCGGGTGCCGCCGCTTAAGCGGTAGTTGTCGCCGTTGTCCAGGCGCTGGTACCAGCCGGCCGTCTGGCTGAAGCTGTCCCTGCTCCAGTTACCGTTGTAGCTGGCGGTACCGCGGCCCAGCGGCAGGCTCAGGCTCAGCCAGGCCGTATCATCCCGCCGGCCGTTATACTCGCTGCGGCTTGCCGACAGCGAGAAGGAGGCATTGCGCCAGTCGCCCAAATCGAAATAACGGCTGATGGACAGGCTGTGCCGGTTTGATTCCGGGCGGTTCCAGTAGGTCTGGTGCGACCAGCTCAGGTAGGCCGACAGCCGCAGGTCCGTGAAGCTCTTGCTGGCCGTGATCGTGTACAGCTCCTTGCTGTTACCGAGGCTGCCGTCGCGATAGCGGTTGTCCAGATATTCGGACATGGTCAGATAGTTTCGGTCCGAAAAGCGGTAGCCCGCAAACGTCAGGTCGCTGTTGATTTCGTCGAAACGTTTGGAGTAGCTCACCCGGTACGAACGTCCCTGCAGCGAACCTTCGCCGGGCAGGCGCGCCACCGACTGGGTGACGTCCGCCGACAGGGCGCCAAACTGATACAGATCCCGTCCGACCCCCAGCGCCATGCTGCTGTAGTCCTGCGCCAGAATGCCCCCGCCGTACAGCGACCAGCTGTTGCTGATCCCCCAGGACACCTCGCCGGTGCCGAAGACCGGCCCCTCAACGCGGTGGCCGTAATCGGAAGGTCGCCCGGCCGCCAGGCGATAACGCACCTGTCCCGGGCGGGTCAGATAAGGAATGGTGGCGGTGGTGACTGTGAAGGCCTGTACGCTGCCGTCCTGCTCCTCCACCCGCACGTCAAGCTCCCCGCTGACCGCGCTGCTCAGCTCCTGAATGCGGAACGGACCGGCCGCCACCGTGGTTTCATGGATCACGCGCCCCTGCTGGCTGACCGTCACCTTCGCGTTGGTCCGGGCTATGCCGCTGACTTCCGGCGCATAGCCGCGCAGCTTAGGCGGAAGCTGGCTTTCATCACTGACCAGCGACGCGCCGGTAAACCGCCAGGCGTCAAACAGATCCGACTGCAGGTAATCTTCCCCGACCGTCATTTTGGCCATCAGACCCGGCAGCGCGCGGTAGGCGTAGATCCGGCTCCAGTCAAAATTACGTCTGGAGCCCTGATAACCGGTGGTGTGGCTGTAGCTGCCCTGCCAGTCGCCGCGCAGACGCCACGGCCCCAGGTTGGCCCCGGCCGTGCCGCTGGCACTGGCGCTCTGCGAAGACTTACTCTGTTCAGAACGGGTTGCCGTCGCGTTTACGTTGTAATCCAGCAGCAGTCCGGGAATGCCCTCTTCCCAGCGGGACGGCGGCAGCCAGGTCGCATCCTGGTATTCCAGCCAGGCCTGGGGAACAGAGACAGCCAGCGTGGAGTCCGGCAGGTTGCCCTGCAGCAGCACCCCGTCGAGGGCTGAAAAGTCCGCGCAGCGTCCGTCCTCGCTGAATAACACCCGGGCCAGCGCGTCCGGACGCAGCCCCAGCATCGCCACCTGGTCACGGGTCAGACAGGCGCGGCTGAGGGGGCTTCCTCCTTCATTCGCCGGCGGCGTTTCTATGAAGTGGATTTCCTGCTCAGAAATCTTCTGCCCGTTAAGCTTGATTCCCAGAATATAGGTGCCGGGCATAATGTAGCCGGCCTGTGAAAAACGGGACAAATCAATATTATTTCGATCTTCCGCACTGAGAATATCGGTATTAAACTCTACGGCAAATGCGCGAAGGGAATAGCCCTGCAGGAGTACGGAAATACAGACTCCAAGCACGGTGCGCTTAAATAACAGTGATTTATCCATTTTATATATCGTCGCATCCAGCATTCACGTCTGAAACCAGTGTCGGGTGGAGCTAACCACGCTAAATAACACCAGTAATAAAAAACAGGGTTACGGCTTATGATCCACAGCGCTAATTAAGGCAGACGACCCGGAGAGTCACTTAAAGAGAAATAAATATTACAGAGTATCTATTTCTTTTATTCATAGGCCACCATAAAACGCAGCGCCGCGGACCATCCCCCTTCCTTTAAAGGCTGACCGTTGCGCACCAGCCGCAGGTGGTAATTGAGTTGGTTATCCCCTTCCCTGAGGCTGATGGCATTCAGGGCATTTCCGGACACAGCACGCTGGCCGCTGGCATCCGTTAGCTGTAACGCCAGCCCTTCCGCTTCGCCCTCCAGCGCAAATAACGCATCATTCGTTTCATCCTGCTTTCCGTCGAAGGTAACAACCACGCCCTGCCAGCGCGAACCGTTTTGCTTCTCCAGCTCACAGTTCACCAGACGCAGCGAGAAGTCTTTTTCCGGCGCGGACGCGTCAGAATACATATCCCGCGTCGCCTGTGGCGCAAACACAATCTCCTGCCAGACATCGTCGGTATGCAGACTGCATGCCGACTCCTGCACCTGACCGTTCATCTGTACCCGCCCGTGTCCCCTGTCACTCCACTGGCCCAAAGCGCCGGCGCTGAAGCCAAGCAGGAGTACCGCAGGGTAAATACAGCGTAACCGCATCGCATCTCTCCGTCCTGAACCCCGGGCTGACGCCCGGGGTGGTCTTCAGGTCTGTCCCGTAATTATTCGTAGGCCAGGGTGAAGTCAGCGATAGACTGGAAGTCACCGGTCTGAATGGTTTGACCCAGACCCTGCAGGTACGCGGAGAAACCGAGGGTGTTATCACCTTCAATCAGTTCACGGGCTGCAGAAGTGCCGCCTACCGGGATCTTGTTGCTTGCGCCATCAGTGATAACCACACCTGCGCCGGAGGCGGTACCAGTGATACCAAACCAGGTGTTATCGTCAGCCACGGCCGGAGAACCACCGAAGGTAACTTTTACGGAAGGTGCGGTAGTAACCGGAGTTTCCGCGCCCGGATTTTCTGGATCGGTTACAGTCGTTTCGGTGAGGCTGCAGTTTTTCAGCAGGATCTGGAAGCTCTGAGGCGTAGAAGTGCCGTTATTTTCCAGCTGAGATTTAGCAACCTGACCCAGGTTTACTTCCTGATCGGAAGACTCAGGGTCAATAGAGCATGGCGCATCAATAATAGAACCGGTAAAGGTAACCTTGCCGCTGCCTGCGTCAGCTGCTGCCTGAGCACCCGCAGCAGACATACCCATAGCAATAACAAATACAGAGGCCAGTTTATTCAGTTTCATTAAATTTTCCTTAATTCAAATAATATAAAATTCCATGTAAATACATGGCGTACGGCATTGCAAATTCGCTGACACTTGCAGCGGCTTCACATCTTTTCATTACAAAGCGTTGCTGGTGCAGCTTGCTTGTAATAAATCATCAAAAACTTATAGAACTCTATTTTGTTATCACAGCCAATCTTGCGCATAATATTTCTGATGTAGGCGCTTACCGACTTTACATTTATACCCAGGTTAAGCCCAATAAATTTGGATGGATAACCTTTAGCTATGTAATAACAGACACGCTTTTCTTTCCTGGTTAAGGATTGGATTTGCATTTGTTTACCGTTAATGAGCTGTAAACTTCTGGTATACAAACCATGCAGCTTTTTATCTGCTATCACTTCAATGAAGTCATGCTTACATGAAGCCAGGTCCATGAAAATCACATTATCTTTTTTAACTATCGATAAACCAATAGCGCCTAACATGTCATTATCAGCAATGATGACGGCATGACTGCTGCTGCCTCTCTCATTAATTTCTTTTGAGATATAGTGTACGCTACTGATGGAGTAATCTGCGCTCTCACAAGTGAAGTTCAGCGCATCACTTTTATTCGTACGCTCAAGCAAAGAACGAAATCCATTCACAAAAAAAATATTATCTGTCACGATATAGATGTATACATCATTCTTTGTAGTTGCCATCGCCATTGACCCACTCAAAATATCCATATTCGGTGTTACATAGTAGAGATACGCAATCTGCATATAACAAGAATAAAACCTCACTCGTTTCTGGTTGCTAATTATCCATGACAAAGCTAAAACCCAAAAATCAAATCCCATTAATTAACAAAATAACAAACAAAATGTAACTTTCTTAAATTTCGAATATGGGCATTTAACAAAAAAATAACCAACATGAACTCTTAAATAGCCCACGATACAATATTAACTCATTGATAAATATGAAATTTAAAACCATCAGCCACCCAGCCCAAATTCAGAATGTAAACATAATGTCAAAAATAAATAGCTTGTTTTTTGACCACTGCGAATATTCTTAGATGGAACGTGACGGCTTTTAAAGTTATATTAAGCACGGAATTAATGCGCTTTGAGAAATAGCAGGAGGGAGAAAATGAATTCTGAAGATGAAGTTTTGTATCTTATTGAAGGGATTGTAGAATTTAAGCCGCATGATAATTGCCTGATTTCTTTGACGACAGGGGAAAAGAAAACGCTACTGGCAGCTGCGTCAAGCTGCCTACATTTATTGTTACAGCATCAAGGAACGCTGGTCACAAAGAAGGCGCTATTCGAAGCAGGCTGGGAAAAGGATGGGTTGCATGTTACAGACAATACTTTTTATCAAAATGTTTTAACATTAAGACGCTCGTTGAGCTCGCTGGGTATTGAAAGGAATATTATTATTACGGTTACCCGTAAAGGCCTGATGATTCCAAATGATGTCAACGCAAAGAAGCTGACGGAAGAAAATGCTAGCGCCAGTCCAAAGGAGGATGATCCCCCGCAGTCTCTTGAAAAGAAATCTCTTTTAAAAGAGGGTATTACACGAAAGCCTAATAAGATAGGTAGCGCAGTTCAGACCTGGTTTAAATTTTGTTTTTTCCTTGCCATTCTTTTTTTAACGATTTCGGGAGTATACTGCGTAATTAACACTACAGATGAAAATAATTTTTTTGCGGACTATAAGCTTTTCGGGAAGACCAATGGCTGCATAATTTTCATTAATAACAAACATGATAACATTGAAGAATACCAGCTTTTTACAAAAAACAACCCATTGAACTGTGATTCTCAGAATTACATTTATCTTACGGTTGTACCTTTTCTGCAGCGAGTGTCGGCGATCCGATGTAAGAAGCCATTATTAAATGAGCCTACAACGCAGTGTGTTTCTGATTACTACCTTTCAAGGGATGAGAAATTAAAATGAAAAAAGCCCTTACTTACATGAATATCATTCTGGTTTTACTGGCATTACTCATTATTATTTTAGTAATAGGTTATAATAGTTATCATCGTGATTATTATACTTGTGAATCCGATCTCATTATACATGCGCAGGATGCCAGAATTGAAGCCTCAGTGACCTATTATTTCCAGGGCAAAAAAGGGGTTTCCTTGCTCAAAGGCGCGATTATCAAAGGAGAGAAAGTAACCACGATTAGCAGGAAAAACCACTTTCGAATCAATAAGAATGATAAAGGCTATCTGCATCTGGTGACAACCCAAACCCTTACGGCTCCTTCAGACGAAGCCGCGGTCCAGGATCTACAACGCTACCTGCCTGATTTTTATTTCACAAAAAACGCAAGCAGAGATTTCGTCATCCATAAACAAGGAGACGGGCTGGTGTTTTCCACGGGCTATATGCCGGCTTTTTACTGCGTAAAAGAGTAACAGGCATGTCTGACCTTATATCAGCACATTCGGAAAAACCTGCCGAAACTGCACCTGCGCACTGACCCCATACAGGTAATCTGTATGGGCTTGTTCTAAAAGCTTAGATGCATATTTATGTCCCATAACCTCTCCTCAGATCAATCAAACAGCCGGACCGCAAGGATCCGGCCATCAGTTGGGCGTAATCTTAAATGTAATATCTATCTGAAGAATTAGTAATGCTTTGAATTAATTTAAGTTATTACCAGCACTGCCGTCACCGAACTCTAGCGCGATACCGCCCATTCCCGCGGCACCTCACCAGGCTGTGGCAAATCATTTTGCAGTGAGGTGGGCAGATATCTTCCGTAAAGCCATTCTCCCCCCAGTGCCGACTGCCAGGGCACAGGTACCCCGGATTTATAGCGGTCTACCGCCGAATGGTGGATCATCATTGACGAAGACAGCGGCGCGGGCAGTCTTCTTGGGGAAATGCGCTGCCAGGTCGTTGGCGGGTACCATTCGCAGTGTAAACGCCCCAGGGGATCGGCTTTCATCTCGCTGGGCGCAAGGTGCATCCCCAAATCGTCCAGCGCGTCATGCATCCACAGATACGCCCCGTTTGACAGACCGCAATCTGCTTCACTGCAGTTGTAGCCTCCTCCCACGTCCTGGTGAATGCCAGGAAAAAGCACCTGTACGATACGGTCCCTGTTGTCCCAGACGGCAGGAGTTAAATCGACGCGCTGTTCGTCGATGGCAATCGCCTGCAATCCGTATTTAACGCGGGCGTGCAACTCGTTGTCCGTCAAGCGGAAAACGTCCATCCGCTTATCATTAAAGTACTTAGGGATCCCCAGATGCCCCACCGTTTCCCAGACAGCCACGGCTTCCACCGGCACGCTGGACGTCATGCAGAGCGGATCGACGCTGTCGCAGAAGAAAGCAGGGAAATCCCGAAGGACAGCACCAAGCAGATTACTGCTTATCCCCGGCGTATGCGCGCGATGCAGCGCCCAGACGGACGCCGCCATCCGCCAGGCCTCATCTTTATGACGCTCATCAAGGTGAAGTCTGTCCCGATTGAGCAGCCCCCGGTCAATGATCATATTCGCCAGCGCACGGGCCGTGTAAGCGCCGCGGCTGAAGCCGATCAGATAGATGCGATCCCCCGGCTCCCAGTAGCGGCTAAGAAAGGTATATCCCCGAATAATCGGCGTGATCATACTGGCGCCAAAAGTGCCGCCGAGCAGCTTTACCAAGCTGTTGTGCGGATCCCCCACGCCGTGAATGTACTTTGCAACCTGTGCCACCTGCCCGCTGCTGTCCAGCCAGAATTTCTCTTGTTCGTTAGCCAGCAGCAGACTCTGCTTATCCCCTACCCCTTTCATATCAACGAACAGCTGATAGACATTGCTGACAACCAGATCATCGTCCGGAAGTTCATCGACGCCGGGTGGGTTCCATGTGCCGTCGGCACAAAAAATTATATTTTTCCCCATGTGTGTTCCTCGCCCAGAAGGAATCCTTTAAGAAAAGGCAAAAACGCCCCGTCCCGCAATACGACAAATAGCTGATTAGGCTGATGACTTCTCGCTGGCCGTCGGCGCCCTCCTCACTCTTCATCTTTTAGAAACCAATACTTAACAAAAGCGTCACATTTCATCGGCACCATGGGGCAACTTTTATGGAGGCCGCCAATGCAAACAATTATTCGCGTCAACAAGCTGAGCAAAACCTTCAACCACCACCAGGCGCTAAGCGCGGTGGATTTGCAGGTCTGCGAAGGTGAGATGGTGGCACTGCTGGGGCCTTCAGGCTCCGGTAAATCGACGCTGTTACGCCACCTGAGCGGGCTGATAACGTCTGACAGAACTGCAGAGTGCCGGGTCGAACTGCTGGGTCGCACCGTGCAAAAGGCAGGCCGCCTGGCGAGCGACATCCGCAAAAGCCGCGCCCATACCGGCTGCATTTTTCAGCAGTTCAATCTGGTTAACCGGCTAACGGTGCTCGAAAACGTGCTGATCGGCGCGCTGGGCTCTACTCCCTTCTGGCGCACCTGCCTGAAATTATTCACTTGGGAACAAAAGCAGCGCGCGCTACGGGCGCTGACACGCGTGGGCATGGCGCAGTTTGCTTATCAGCGAGTCTCCACCCTGTCCGGTGGGCAGCAGCAGCGCGTGGCGATAGCCCGCGCGCTGATGCAGCAGGCAAAAGTCATTCTCGCCGATGAGCCCATCGCCTCTCTTGACCCGGAATCCGCCCGCATCGTCATGGAAACCCTGCACGACATTAACCGCCTGGACGGCATTACCGTTGTGGTGACGCTGCATCAGGTGGATTACGCCCTGCGCTATTGCGAACGCATAGTCGCGCTGCGTCAGGGGCACGTGTTTTACGACGGAAGCAGCTCGGCGTTCGACAGCGAACGGCTGGGGAATCTCTACCGCAGCATCGCCCGCGTTGACGCGGTGGCTGCCTGATATTTTCATCTACCTTAAGGAATGGTCATGAGCTACAAAAAAGTTGCCGCCCTCGCTTTTACCAGCCTGCTGAGCGTCAGCACCCTGTTTGCCCCGGCCCATGCGGATGAACAGGAAAAATCGATTAACTTCGGCATTATCTCCACCGAATCCCAGCAAAACCTCAGGCCGCAGTGGGACCCGTTCCTCAAGGATATGGAAAAGAAGCTGGGCATGAAGGTGAACGCTTTCTTCGCCCCGGACTACGCGGGGATCATCCAGGGCATGCGCTTTAACAAAGTGGATATCGCCTGGTACGGCAACCTTTCCGCGATGGAAGCGGTGGACAGGGCAAACGGCCAGGTCTTCGCCCAGACCGTTGCAGCAGACGGATCGCCCGGTTACTGGAGCGTATTGATCGTTAATAAAGACAGCCCGATCAACAACCTTCATGATCTGCTGGCCAAACGCAAAGATCTGACCTTCGGCAACGGCGACCCCAACTCTACTTCTGGTTACCTCGTCCCCGGCTACTACGTCTTCGCAAAAAATAACGTCACCGTGAACGAGTTTAAGCGCTCCGTAAACGCCAGCCATGAGACCAACGCGCTGGCCGTCGCCAACGGGCAGGTGGACGTGGCGACCAACAACACCGAAAACCTCGACAAGCTGAAGACCTCCGCGCCGGACAAGCTCAAAGCGCTGAAGGTGATCTGGAAGTCGCCGCTGATCCCGGGCGACCCTATCGTGTGGCGTAAAAACCTCTCCGAAGCCACGAAGGACAAAATCTACGACTTCTTTATGAGCTACGGCAAAACCCCGGAAGAGAAAGACGTGCTGACCCGCCTGGGCTGGGCGCCGTTCCGCGCCTCAAGCGACCTGCAGCTGGTGCCGATTCGCCAGCTGGCGCTGTTCAAACAGATGCAGGGCGTGAAGGACAACAAGGGGTTGGATGACAAAGAGAAGGTCAGCAAGGTCAGCGAACTGCAAAACCAGCTTAACGATCTGGACCGCCTGACCGCGGCCCTGACGGCGATGACCGGCGTGAATAAAGCGGTGCAGTGATTTTTGGTAGATGACGCTGCGCTTATCCATCCGATGTTGGTCGGATAAGCGTTAGCGTCATCCGACAAAAGCGACATTTTTACGGAGTCACCATGCAACAAACAATCCACATCGCCGCCCCGAAGCGCAGCTGGTTTTCGCTGTTAAGCTGGGGGATTTTGCTGGCGGTGCTCGCCGTCTCCTGGCAGGGCGCAGAAATGGCGCCGCTCAACCTGTTCCGCGACGCGGGCAATATGGCGACCTTCGCCGCCGACTTTTTCCCGCCTGACTTCAGCGACTGGCGCGTCTACCTGGGCGAAATGGGTATCACCCTGCAAATCGCCGTCTGGGGCACCGCCCTGTCCATCGTACTGTCCATTCCCTGCGGCCTGATGTGCGCCGACAACCTCGTCCCGTGGTGGGTTTACCAGCCGATGCGCCGCCTGATGGACGCCTGCCGCGCCATCAACGAAATGGTCTTTGCGATGCTGTTCGTGGTCGCCGTTGGCCTGGGGCCTTTCGCTGGCGTACTGGCCCTGTTCATCCATACCACCGGCGTGCTCTCGAAATTACTTTCTGAAGCCGTTGAAGCTATCGAGCCCGGCCCGGTTGAAGGCATTCGCGCCACCGGGGCGAACAAGCTGGAAGAGATCCTTTACGGCGTGCTGCCCCAGGTGATGCCGCTGCTGATCTCCTACTCCCTTTACCGCTTCGAGTCGAACGTCCGTTCGGCAACCGTGGTCGGCATGGTGGGCGCAGGCGGCATCGGCGTGACGCTGTGGGAGGCGATTCGCGGCTTCCAGTTCCAGCAAACCTGCGCGCTGATGATTGTCATCATCATCACCGTCAGCCTGCTGGATTTCATGTCCCAGCGTCTGCGTAAGCATTTCATTTGAAGGGACGAAGGATGCCGTGGATGACGAAAACGGATAGCTGTAGGTCGGGTAAGCGCAGCGTCACCCGACAAATCAAAAACAAGCAGAGGATTGACTGACATGCACTTATCCAGACATCCGACCAGTTACCCCACCCGCTACCAGGAGATCGCCGCCCTGCTTGAGCTGGAGCTGCGTAACCATTACCGCTGCGGCGACTACCTGCCCGCAGAAGGTCAGCTGGCGGCGCGCTACGAAGTCAACCGCCACACCCTGCGCCGCGCCATCGACCAACTGGTGGAAAAAGGCTGGGTGCAGCGCCGTCAGGGCGTTGGCGTGCTGGTTTTAATGCGCCCGTTCGACTACCCGCTGAACGCCCAGGCGCGCTTCAGCCAGAACCTGCTCGACCAGGGCAGCCACCCCACCAGCGAGCGCTTACTTGCCGTTTTGCGCCCGGCCTCCAGCCACGTTGCCGATGCACTAGGGGTAGCCGAAGGCGAAGAAGTTATTCACCTGCGCACCCTAAGGCGCGTTAACGGCATCGCCGTTTGCCTTATCGACCACTATTTTGCCGATCTGAGCTGGTGGCCCGCGCTGCAGCAGTTCCACAGCGGATCGCTGCACGACGTTATAAGCAGCCAGCTCGGCATTCATCTTAAACGAACGCAGACCCGCATTAGCGCCCGGCGCGCACAGGCCAAAGAGAGCCGCCTGCTGGAGATCCCCAACATGGCTCCGCTGCTGTGCGTGCGCACCCTTAACCACCGTGAAGGCGAGGCAAACCCGGCGGAATACTCCGTCAGCCTGACCCGCGCCGACATGATCGAATTCACTATGGAGCACTAAATGGACGCCACGCAGAACGATACCGCACAGCGCCAGAAGTGGATGGCCGTGCTCGCCCACAGCCTGCCGCAGGAGCTGGCGGAACGCTGGGCCGCACTGAAGTTAAACCCTGTTTATCAGGTCATTCGCCAGCCGGAAGTAGGACTGGTGCAGATCCAGGCGCGCATGGGCGCAACGGGGCAACGTTTCTTCGCAGGGGACGCCACCCTAACCCGCGCCGTTGTGCAGCTGGATAACGGCACCTACGGCTACAGCTATTTATTAGGGCGAGATAAAGCCCACGCCGAGCGCTGCGCGGCGATCGACGCGCTGATGCAGGAAGAAAGCCTGCGCATAACGTTACAGGAAACCTTAATTGCGCCGCTGGCGGCTAACCGGGAGCAGCGCCTTGCCAAAAGGCGTGCCCAGGTGAACAGCAGCCGCGTCGACTTCTTTACCCTGGTTCGCGGAGATAACGCATGACCTTAATGACCGCATTCACCCTGCCCGTGCAGGACGCCCAGCAGAGCTTCCGCCGCCTGCTAAAAGCCATGAGCGAGCCGGGCGTTATCGTCGCGCTGCATTCGCTTCATCAGGGCTGGACGCCGCTGAACGTTGCCTCCACCAGCGTGCTGCTGACGCTGGCCGACAACGACACCCCGGTATGGATCAGCGATGCGCTGAATAGTGAAGCCACCTCGCAAAATACGCGTTTTCATACAAATGCTCCGCTCGCCCGGACGCCGGAAACGGCCCAGTTTGCCATAGCCGATGCCAACATCTCGGGCGAACAACTCAACGCCCTCGCCCAGGGAACGGACGTCGCCCCCGATACCAGCGCCACGCTGATTTTGCAGGTCAGCAGCCTGAGCGGTGGCCGCATGCTGCGCCTGACCGGCGCGGGCATTCAGGAAGAGCGCATGATTGCCCCGCAGCTGCCGGACTGCGTGATCCACGAGTTAACCGAGCGCCCGCACCCGTTCCCGCTGGGCATCGACCTGATCCTCACCTGCGGCGAGCGCCTGCTGGCTATCCCTCGAACCACCCACGTGGAGGTGTGCTGATGTACGTCGCCGTGAAAGGGGGCGAGAAGGCGATTGCCGCCGCCCACACGCTGCAGGAGCTGAACCGCCGGGGTGAACAGAGCCTCGCCGAGCTGAGCGTGGCGCAAATCGAACAGCAGCTGGGCCTGGCGGTAGACCGCGTGATGACCGAAGGTGGTATTGCCGACCGCGAACTCGCGGCCCTTGCCATCAAGCAGGCGAGCGGCGATATGGTCGAAGCCATCTTCCTGCTGCGCGCTTACCGCACCACGCTGCCGCGTTTAGCCGTGAGCGAACCGCTGAATACCGCAGAGATGCGGCTGGAGCGACGCATTTCGGCCACTTACAAAGACATTCCCGGCGGCCAGCTGCTCGGCCCGACCTACGACTACACCCACCGCCTGCTGGACTTCACGCTGCTGGCCAACGGCGAAACCCCGGAGCTAAAAGCGGGCGATATACACACCGACCCGGCCCCCCACGTGTTCAGCATGCTGGTGAAGCAGGGCCTGGCGAAAGCCGAAGAAGATGACGGCGAACAGCCGGACGATATCACTCGCCAGCCGCCGGCTTATCCGTGCTCCCGCTCCTCCCGCTTACAGCAGCTGGTGCGCGGCGACGAAGGTTATCTGCTGGCGCTGGCCTACTCCACCCAGCGCGGCTACGGGCGCAACCACCCGTTCGCCGGGGAGATCCGCAGCGGCTACGTTGATATCGAAATCGTGCCGGAAGAGCTGGGATTTGCGGTGAACGTCGGCGAACTGCTGCTGACCGAGTGTGAAATGGTCAACGGTTTTATCGCCCCCGAAGAAGAAGCCCCACACTTTACGCGCGGCTACGGGTTGGTGTTCGGCATGAGTGAACGCAAGGCGATGGCGATGGCGCTGGTCGACCGCGCGCTGCAGGCCCCGGACTACGACGAAACCGTTGCCGGCCCGGCTCAGGACGAAGAGTTTGTGCTCTCGCACGCGGATAACGTGGAGGCTGCGGGCTTCGTCTCGCACCTCAAGCTGCCGCACTACGTCGATTTCCAGGCCGAGCTGGAACTGCTGAACCGCCTGATTAAGGAGCGCGACCATGGCTAACCTAAGCGGCTACAATTTCGCCTATCTGGACGAGCAAACCAAACGCATGATCCGCCGCGCCATCCTCAAGGCCGTGGCTATTCCCGGCTATCAGGTGCCGTTTGGCGGACGCGAGATGCCGATGCCCTACGGCTGGGGCACGGGCGGCATTCAGATTACCGCCAGCGTAATTGGTGAAGCAGACGTGCTGAAGGTCATCGACCAGGGCGCGGACGACACTACTAACGCCGTGTCGATCCGCAACTTCTTCAGGCGCGTGACTGGCGTGAACACCACCGAGCGCACGGAAGACGCGACGCTGATCCAGACCCGCCACCGAATCCCGGAAACGCCGCTCGCTGAAGACCAGATCCTGATTTACCAGGTGCCGATCCCCGAGCCGCTGCGCTTTATCGAACCGCGCGAAACGGAGACCCGCACCATGCACGCGCTGGAAGAGTACGGCGTGATGCAGGTGAAGCTTTACGAAGATATCGCCCGCTTCGGCCACATCGCCACCACCTACGCCTATCCGGTGAAGGTCAATGAGCGATACGTGATGGACCCGTCGCCGATCCCGAAATTCGACAACCCGAAGATGGACAGGATGCCCGCGCTGCAGCTGTTCGGGGCCGGACGCGAGAAGCGCATTTACGCCGTGCCGCCGTTTACCCGCGTGGAGAGCCTCGATTTCGACGACCATCCGTTCACCGTTCAGCAATGGGAAGAACCGTGCGCCATTTGCGGTTCGCGCCACAGCTACCTGGATGAAGTGGTGCTGGACGACGCGGGCAGCCGCATGTTCGTCTGCTCCGATACCGATTACTGCCGCCAGAACAGCGAGGCCGCCGCCCAATGATCCAGCCACTCCTTTCGGTCAACAACCTGACCCACCTGTACGCCCCCGGCAAAGGCTTCAGCGACGTGTCGTTTGAGCTGTACCCCGGCGAAGTGCTGGGGATTGTCGGCGAGTCCGGCTCCGGCAAGACCACGCTGTTAAAGTCGATTTCTGCCCGCCTCGCGCCGCAGAACGGCGAAGTGATTTACCTGGATGAGTCGCTGTACGGCATGAGTGAAGGCGACCGCCGCCGTCTGCTGCGTACCGAGTGGGGTGTGGTTCATCAGCATGCCATGGACGGCCTGCGCCGCCACGTCTCCGCCGGTGGCAACATCGGCGAGCGGCTGATGGCGACCGGCGCACGCCATTACGGTGAGATCCGCGCCACGGCCCAGCGCTGGCTGGAAGAGGTGGAAATCCCTGCGTCACGTATCGATGACCTGCCAACGACGTTTTCCGGCGGCATGCAGCAGCGCCTGCAAATCGCCCGCAACCTGGTGACGCATCCGAAGCTGGTATTTATGGATGAGCCAACCGGCGGGCTGGACGTGTCGGTTCAGGCGCGCCTGCTCGACCTGCTACGAGGCCTGGTGCGGGAGCTGAACCTGGCGGTGGTCATTGTCACCCATGATTTAGGCGTGGCACGCCTGCTGGCCGATCGTCTGCTGGTCATGAAGCAGGGCCAGGTGGTGGAGAGCGGGCTGACCGACCGCGTGCTGGACGACCCGCACCACCCTTACACCCAGCTGCTGGTGTCATCGGTGCTGCAGAACTGATTTTGCCGGATGGCGACGCCTGCGCGTCTTATCCGACTTACGCACCTGTACCCCGTAGGTCGGATAAGGCGCCAGCCGCCATCCGACGTTATGGCAACCCTTTCAAGGAATCACTATGTCCCGCTTACGGGTAGAAAACCTCAGCAAAACCTTTGTGCTGCACCACCAGCACGGTATCCGCCTGCCGGTGCTGGCTAACGCCTCTTTAGAAGTTAAAGGTGGGGAATGCGTGGTGCTGCACGGCCATTCCGGCAGCGGCAAATCCACACTGCTGCGTTCGCTGTACGCCAACTATCTGCCGGATGAAGGCCATATCTGGGTGAAGCATGACGACGCCTGGCTGGATATCGTGCGGGCTCCGGCGCGGGACGTGCTGGCGGTACGCCGCAAAACCATCGGCTGGGTGAGCCAGTTTTTGCGCGTCATCCCGCGTATTTCAGCTTTGGAGGTGGTGATGCAGCCGCTGCTGGATTTGGGCGTTCCCCGTGAAGAGTGCGTGGCGAAAGCCTCTCGCCTGTTAATTCGCCTGAACGTGCCGGAACGTTTGTGGAGCCTTGCGCCCTCGACGTTTTCCGGGGGCGAACAGCAGCGCGTGAACATCGCCCGCGGGTTTATCGTCGACTACCCGATTTTGCTGCTCGATGAGCCGACCGCCTCGCTGGATGCCAAAAACAGCGCCGCCGTGGTATCGCTGATTCAGGAGGCAAAAGCGCGGGGCGCGGCGGTTGTCGGGATATTCCACGACGAAGCGGTACGCAATCTGGTGGCGGACCGCCTGCATTCCATGACTACGGTAGAGGCGCAACATGATTATCAATAACGTCAGGCTGGTGCTGGAAAACGAAGTGGTTAGCGGCTCGCTGGAAGTGGCCGACGGAGTGATCCGAAACTTTGCCGACAGCCCAAGCAGCCTGCCACAAGCACACGACGGCGAAGGCGGCTGGCTGCTGCCGGGGCTTATCGAGCTGCATACCGATAACCTGGATAAGTTCTTCACCCCGCGTCCGAAGGTAGACTGGCCTGCCCACTCTGCCATGAGCAGCCACGACGCGCTGATGGTGGCAAGCGGCATCACCACCGTGCTGGATGCGGTCGCGCTGGGCGACGTGCGGGACGGTGGCGACCGGCTGGAAAACTTAGAGAAGATGATCAACGCGGTAATGCAGACCCAGGCACAGGGCATCAACCGCGCCGAGCACCGTCTGCACCTGCGCTGCGAACTGCCGCACCACACGACCCTGCCGCTCTTCCAGCAGCTTATCGACCGGGGCGGCGTCTCGCTGGTGTCACTGATGGACCACTCACCGGGCCAGCGCCAGTTCTCTAATCTGGTTAAGTATCGCGAATACTATCAGGGAAAATATTCCCTGAACGACACGGAGATGAACCGCTACGAAGCGGATCAGCTGGCGCTGGCGGAACGCTGGTCACAGCCGAACCGCCTGGCGATTGCCGCCGAGTGTCGTGCACGAAACATCGCCCTTGCCAGCCATGATGACGCAACTGCCGCGCACGTAGCGGAATCTCATGAGCTGGGCAGCGTTATCGCAGAGTTCCCGACGACCCTTGAAGCCGCACAGGCCTCTCGCCGGCACGGTCTGAGCGTGCTGATGGGCGCACCGAATATTGTTCGGGGCGGCTCGCATTCTGGCAACGTGGCCGCGCATCAGCTGGCCCAGGCGGGGCTGCTGGACATCCTTTCTTCCGACTACTACCCGGCGAGCATGCTGGATGCGGCCTTCCGCGTGGCGCACGACGAGTCAAACAGCTTCACGCTCCCGCAGTCTGTGGCGCTGGTGACGCGTAACCCGGCGCGGGCGCTCAGTCTGGAAGATCGCGGCGTGCTGGCGGAAGGAAAACGGGCGGATATGGTACTGGCCCATCAGCACGGCGACCACGTTTACGTCGGGCACGTCTGGCGTCAGGGAATGCGGGTGTTCTGATGAGCAAAATGGTCTGGTTGATGGGGCCGTCCGGCTCCGGGAAAGACAGCCTGCTGACGGCGCTCCGCCAGCAGGAGAACAATCGGCTGCTGGTGGCGCACCGCTATATAACCCGCGCAGCCGATGCTGGCTGCGAAAATCACGTCGCGCTCAGCGAAAAGGAGTTCGCTCTGCGGCAGGAGCAGGGGCTGTTTGCCCTGAGCTGGCAGGCGCATCATCAGAGCTACGGCGTCGGCGTGGAGCTGGATATCTGGCTTGAGGCGGGCTTTGACGTGGTAGTGAACGGCTCGCGCCAGCACCTGAAGCAGGCACGACGGCGCTACGGCGACGCGCTGGTGCCCATTTGCCTGCACGTTTCAACGGAAGTGCTGCGCCAGCGGCTCGAACTGCGCGGACGGGAAACGCCGCAGCAGATAGAGCAGCGCCTGCAGCGGGCGGCTTTTTATGCGCCGGATCTGGACGACTGTCTGGTACTTCATAATGACGGCAGTCTGCTACAGTCAGTCGAGTCGTTTATGCGCATGGTAAACGGCCAGCGCAACGCCAACGTCGTCCACTTTCGCCGTAAGGAGCCACGCCATGTCTGAAGTTGAATTTCGCCGCGCCACAATTGCCGACGGCGATATTGTTTACGCCCTGATCTGCGAGCTGAAGCAGGCGGAGTTTGACCGGCAGGCTTTTAATGCTGGCTTTGCAGCGAATCTTGAAGATCACAACCTATGCTATCAGCTTGCCCTGCTTAACGGCGACGTTGTCGGCATGATTGGGCTACATATGCAGTTTCACCTGCATCATGTGAACTGGATTGCGGAGATCCAGGAGCTGGTGGTGATGCCCCAGGCGCGAGGCCACGGCGTTGGCAGCAAGCTGATGGCGTGGGCGGAAGAGCAGGCGCGTATCGCGGGGGCAGAGCTAACGGAGCTCTCGACCAGTACCGGACGACTGGACGCGCACCGTTTTTACCAGCGGGAGGGCTATAAACAGACCCATTTTCGCTTTACCAAAGCGGTGGAGATCAACAATGAGCCTGAAAATCACCCTTAGCGGCACCGGTGGTGCGCAGCTGATTCCCGCTTTTGGCTGCCGCTGTGCTGCATGCGAACGCGCCCGCAACAACCCACAGTATCGCCGCAAGCCCTGCAGCGCGGTGGTGAAGTTCAACAAGGCGATAACGCTGCTGGACGCGGGGATTCCCGACCTGATGGATTGCTGGCAGCCCGAAGAGATCCACCAGTTTCTGCTCACCCATTACCATATGGATCATGTGCAGGGCCTGTTCCCGCTGCGCTGGGGCGTTGGCGAGAAAATCCGTGTCTACGGCCCGCCGGACGAACGGGGCTGCGACGATCTCTTTAAGCACCCCGGCTTGCTGGATTTCAGCCCTACGCTGGAGCCGTTCGTCTGGTTCACCCTGCAGGCGCTGCGCGTGACTCCCCTGCCCCTTAACCACTCAAAGCTGACCTACGGCTACCTGTTTGAAACGCCCCATAGCCGCGTCGCCTGGCTGTGCGATACGGCAGGGCTGCCGGACAAAACGCTGAAGTTTCTGGTGAACAACAGGCCCGAAGTGGTGGTGATTGATTGCAGCCACGAGCCGAGAGCAGAAACGCCAAAAAACCATTGCGATTTGAATACCGTGATAGCTCTGAATGAACACATCGGCTGCCCGCGCGTGATCCTCACGCATATCAGCCACCAGTTCGACTGCTGGCTGATGGAAAACGATTTACCGCCGGGATTCGAAGCCGGATTTGACGGGCTTGTGATTGAGGTGGATTAACGTCTTTTGCCGGATGACGCTTCGCTTATCCGGCCTACGAAGGTGTTACCCATGTGGTCGGTATGTACCCCTCGCTAATCCAGCCTACGTTCCGTTGAAGTTGTAGGGTGGATAAGCGCAGCGTCATCCACCGAAATATTTACGTTCACCGGCATTAACAATCTCATCCGTTCCCGCCCAATCCCCCGGGTACAAACCTCTTTGCACATCACGGTGAAACGTTGAAAACGGCCAGTCTCTCACTCTTGTCACCAGGCCATGCTTAACCGGGTTGATATAAATGTAATCCATGTGCGCCCTGTAATCTTTTTCATCCCGGATGCAGTGCTCCCAGTACCTTTTCTGCCAGACCTGACCGTTGCAGGCTAGTGACTTCGTGAATGATTTTTTGATAGCCCGCCAGCGACCGGGAAAATCATTTTCTCCCGCAGGGAGCGTCCAGATGCAATGCATATGCTCGGGTAAAACAACCCATGCGTTGATATCGAAAGGATGGCGTGTCTTTACTTGCCGAATGGCAGCTCGTAGCGCATGGATGTGCCTGGTAAGCAAATCGCTGTGTCGGTCATGAAGATTAACGGTAAAAAAGAAGGTGCCACCGTTATGAAAAGCACGACGATAGTTCGACATGGTTCAGCTTCCTTGCATGAAATGTCCCTGTATTGCCGGATGGCGCTACGCTAATCCAGCCTACGTTCCGTTGAAGTTGTAGGGTGGATAAGCGCAGCGTCATCCACCGTTAGTTCTGTACCCTATCACATTAAAATCAGCAGCTTATTAGCGAAAGAAAATTTCAGAACCCAGTTCGCATTCGCTACCGAAAATCATCATCAAGCCGGCGCTCGTCGTCTTCAAGCTGGCGGCGCTGTTCATCCAGCTGACGCTGTTGGTCGTCCAACTGACGGCGGCGGTCTTCCAGCTGCCGGTGACGGTCTTCGTAGCGGCGCTGGTCGTCAGAATTTCGCTGCCTGTCGTCCTCGTACGGGCGGCGATCTTCGTCGTCACCGTTCTGGCTGCCGTTGGGGTTATAGGCGTCGTTAATAGCCTGCGAAATTGAGCTGACGATGGAGTTATCGAACAGGCCGTCCAGCTCGTCTGCGTGGACAAGCGAAGTCATGCTCAAGGCGGATAACAGCACGGTGGTGGCATATCGGTTCATAAGTCAGTCTCAGAAAAGGTCTGCGGCTAGCGTATGAAAGGCGCACGGAGCGCGACAGCAGAGAATTCCCATATTCGGCGAGGTGTCTGAAAGTCAGCCCCTCTTTGCAGAGGGGCTGAGTCCTTGCTACAGGATATTTGATGAGGTGCATAGTTTAATGAAGCGCTCAGGTGACTTTCCGGTTCCGCCCGCTTCCTCCTGGAGGCCCTGAAGGGGCAATCTATTAATGTCCGCTTCCGTCCGCCGAGTCAATTGTTTGCCGTTGACCTTTTTTCTTTTTGTCATGCCGATGAAGCATGCCACGCGCGGCGCAAGGCCTGGGCAAGCTGAAGCTGACTAAATGGTTTCCGCAGCAGCTCTACGTCCGGCAGTCGCCGCCCGCTGGCGCGCAGGTCCTGACCGCTGATTAACAATAATGTGAGCTGCGGATAATACTCCCGCGCGTGCTGTAAAACCTCCGCTCCGCTCTTGCTTCCGGGCAGCATTAAATCACTGATGAGAATGCTGATATCCGGTACCTCAGCCAGCATGCTGATAGCCTGTTCGCTGTCTGCCGTTTCCAGCGTCAGATATCCCAACTGATGGAGCTGTTCGCACAATGTCTGACGGACATCATGTTCATCCTCCAGCACCAGCACCAGCTGGTCCTGAATCTCATTAGCGGGGGGCATCAATGGCGAAGGACGCTCCACCGCCTGTGCGGGCGCTCGCGGCAACTGTAACCGTACCAGTGTCCCCTGTCCTGGCGCGCTTTCAATCTGCACACAGCCTCCGGACTGGCGCACAAAGCCGTAGACCATCGACAGGCCAAGACCGCTGCCGCTGCCGGTCTGTTTGGTGGTAAAGAACGGCTCAAAAACCTGCGCTTTTATCTCAGCCGACATCCCGTGCCCGGCATCAATCACTTCAAGGGCGACCATATCCTGCTTACGCCCACTGGCGCGCACTACCCGCTGATTCCAGGTGCGGATTTTTATGCTCCCCGCCTGCCCGTCCATGGCGTCCCGGGCGTTCATGACCAGGTTGATAATAGCATTCTCCAGCTGATTCACGTCAATCCATGCGGGCCATGCCGGCTGCTGCGCTTCAATGTCCAGCGACAGTCCGGCAGGAAGCGAATGGCGTATCAGCGGGTCGAGGTTCTCCAGCAGGCTTTTCATGGCGACGGCGTGCGGATGCAGCGATTGCTTGCGCGAAAACGCCAGCAGACGCTGGGTCAGCTGCGCGCCGCGTTCCGCAGCTCTAAGGGAACGGGTAACGCGTGCGGCATCCGGCGAATCCGTGGGAATAAGCTCGAGGCTGCCTACGATCACCGCCAGCAGGTTATTGAAATCATGCGCCAGACCGCCGGTAAGCTGCCCCACCGCCTTCATTTTCTGGCCGTGTACCAGCGCTTCCTCCAGCGCCTTACGCTCGCTTCTCTCCAGCACCAGGTTGACCATGCCGCGCCCCGGCACCGGGCTGAAGCGCAGTTCGATGGTTCTGTTATCTTCCAGCCGCAGCTCCTGCGGCTTTGGCCGCGGTCGGGAGAGATTTTCCAGAATATGCTGCTGCAAAGAGGTGACCTGCTTTAACAGAGCCAGATAGTGCTGGCCGCGCTGTAGCTGCTCCGGCTTTAGTCCCAGCAGCAGCGGATAATGCGGATTCCACACCACCAGACAACCGTCGTTATCAAACAGGGCAAAACCGTCCCGCATGGCGTGGAAGGTCGTTTCCAGCTGCGTGCTTTTTTCCTTCAGCAGCTTCGAGGTATGTTCCAGAGAGGCGGTATTGCGCGCAAAAACGTTAAACGCGCGTGCCAGCTCGCCAAGTTCATCCCGCCGATGTAATGCCGGGACGCTGACATCCCGCTCCCCACGGGCCAGCCGAGTCATAGCTTGCGAAATAGCCGTCAGGTTTGAACCCAGATTGCGGTAGATATACCAGCCGGCAAATCCGGTGATAACCAGCGCCAGCAGGGCGAAAAGCCCGATAAAGGAGATGATGGACTGGAGATCTATATGGCTTTGCTCCGTGCGGTTCAGCGACTCCCGCCCGACCTTTTGCACATAAAGATTGATGTCCTGATTCAGGAACGCCACCAGCGCCTTGATGTGATACATAAACCAGGCGATGGCGAGATCGCTGTTATCAAGCTGCTGAGAAAGCGGCAGCAAAAGGCGCAAATGAGCGCGCATCTCCTGCAAAATATCATTTACCGGCGGCGACTGAGCAGCAGCGGGTAGCGTAGCCATGACTTCGGTTAACTGCGCTACCGTGGCTTTGGGGGACGGCGTCTGGATGGCAATCAGAATCAGCCGATCCAGCTCTGCGAGCAGGGCCGCATCCGGCACGTTCAGCCCGTCACGGGCGTTGATATCCTGAATGTGGTGTAAATAACTCTGATTCTGGTAGAGCGCGCTGAGCAGGTCGTTACGCTCCAGGTGACGGTGATGGCCCAGCTCCAGCATGCGCGTCACGCTGCTTTCCAGCTCGTTGCTTCTTTCGGTAATGCGCGCCACCAGCTGCGGCTCATGGCGGGCGAGCGGCGCGTTCGCCAGATGGCTCAGGGAGTTCTGCAAAGCCAGCTGCGTTTGCTTAAGCTGCGCGGCTTCGCTCTGGTATTCCAACGCCCCCACAACCTGCGTCAGCCGCACCGCCGCCGTCGCCACGTTTGCCGTATCCCTCGCCAGCTCCATGCTGCCGGACATGTCGCTTAGCGTTTGTCCCTGCACCTGCTCCTGTAAACGGCTGGCGTGCTGGAAGCCCAGCACCGCCACGCCGCAGACCATCAACGTTACCGCCATCACCAACAAATTGAAGGACAGCAGGCGGCCACGAGCGCTGGAAAAAAACGGTGTTTTGGGTTGCGGCATGCTGGCTCCGGTCTGCATTAACGGTGGATGCGCATCGCTTATCCACCCTACAGGTTTAGCCTATGACATCTGTTATCGAATCATTCCCAGCCGGTAATGTGATCGCGGTTAACTATTCACTACTATGACAAATATGAACGGCTTCTGACATTTTGCATTTACCCGCGTGTGGTTGACTGGCAGCAATCGAAACCTTATCCGCAGGAGCCGCGCCATGAGTAGCGTTCCCATTCTGGAGATGCGCAATATTGCCAAATCTTTTGGCAAGTTCTATGCGCTGAAAGGCGTCGACCTGACGGTGTTCCCCGGCGAAATTCACTCGTTGATGGGCGAAAACGGCGCGGGTAAAAGCACGCTAATGAAAATTCTCGCCGGGGCCTACACCGCCACCAGCGGCGAAATCCTTATTGAAGGGCAGCCCTACAGCATTAAGGGGCCAAAAGACGCGCTCAGCGCAGGCATCACGCTTATCTATCAGGAAATGCAGCTGGCCCCTAACCTCACCGTTGCGGAGAACATCTTCCTCGGCAGCGAACTTTCACGCGGCGGGCTGGTGCAGCGCAAAGCGATGGTGATACAGGCCCAGACGGTGATTGACCGCCTCGGCGCCCAGTTTAAGGCCAGCGATTTAGTGATGAAGCTGACCATTGCCGAACAGCAGCAGGTAGAGATTGCCCGTGCGCTGCACCGCAACAGCCGAATTTTAGTCATGGATGAGCCAACCGCTGCGCTTTCGTCGCGTGAAACCCACCGTCTTTTCGAGCTGATTATGCGACTGCGCGATGAGGGAATGGCGATTATCTATATAAGCCACCGGATGGCGGAGGTTTATGAATTATCGGATCGGGTTAGCGTGCTGCGCGACGGGCAGTACGTTGGCAGCCTGACGCGCGAAAATCTCAACGCCAGCGAGCTGGTTCGTATGATGGTTGGGCGTCCGCTGAGCGATCTGTTCAATAAAGAACGAGATATCCCGTTAGGTAACCCGCGCCTCAACGTCCACCACCTGACGGACGGCGGTAAAGTCCAGCCGGTGAGCTTGCAGGTACGCTCCGGGGAAATCGTCGGCCTTGCTGGGCTGGTCGGAGCCGGACGTTCTGAGCTGGCACAGCTAATTTTTGGCGTCCGTAAATCCTCCGGCGGTACGGTAGAAATCGACGGGAATCCCGTCACTATCCGCTCCCCGCGAGAAGCTATTCAACACGGCATCGGCTTTCTGACCGAGAACCGTAAAGAACAGGGTCTGTTCCTGGAGCTGGCGGCGCAGGACAACATCACCATGGCCACGCTCGAACGCGATGCCCGCTACGGCTGGCTGGATCGCAAGAAGGCCCAGACGATTTCTGACGATGCCATCAGCCTGCTGAATATCCGCGTGCCGCATGCGCAGGTGCGCGCCGGGGGCCTGTCCGGCGGCAACCAGCAGAAGCTACTGATCTCCCGCTGGGTGGCGATCGGCCCGCGTATTTTGATCCTCGACGAGCCAACCCGTGGGGTAGACGTTGGGGCGAAAAGTGAGATCTACCGGATCATGAGCCAGATGGCCCGTCAGGGCGTGGCGATCCTGATGATCTCAAGCGAGCTGCCGGAAGTCGTCGGCATGAGCGATCGCGTTTACGTGATGCGGGAAGGCAGCATTGCGGGTGAACTTCACGGTAGAGATATCACGCAAGAGAACATTATGACGCTGGCAACCGGCGTGGAAGATGCCCAGAAAAAGGTGGTGCAGCATGGCAATTGATCAACCTAAAGACACGCGGCAGGCACCAGTGCCTCCACGTGAGGTCGCTAAATCGGCCTCGCTGAAAAAAGCGCTTTTTGGCGATTTGATGCAAACGGTGGGGATATTGCCCATTCTGATCCTGATCGTCGCCGTTTTTGGCTTTATCACCCCGAACTTCTTTACCGAATCTAACCTGCTTAACATCGCCAGGCAGTCTTCGATCAATATCGTTCTCGCCGCTGGGATGACCTTCATCATTCTGACCGGAGGGATTGACCTGTCCGTGGGCTCGATTCTGGGCACCACGGCGGTGACGGCGATGGTGGTGTCGCTGATGCCGGGCTGGGAGTCGCTGTCGATTCCCGCCGCGCTGATGATGGGCACCGGGCTTGGGCTGTTTAACGGCATGTTGGTTGCCTGGGCGGGACTGCCGCCCTTTATCGTCACGCTCGGCACCTATACCGCCCTGCGCGGCGCGGCTTACCTGCTGGCGGACGGCACCACGGTCATCAACTCCAATATTAACTTTGAATGGATAGGCAACTCGTATCTTGGCCCCATTCCCTGGCTGGTGGTTATTGCCCTGGCGGTGATTGTGGTGTGTTGGTTCATCCTGCGTCGTACCACGCTCGGCGTACATATCTACGCTGTGGGCGGCAACATGCAGGCCGCACGCCTGACGGGCATTAAGGTCTGGCTGGTGCTGCTGTTTGTCTACGGCATGAGCGGGCTGCTTTCCGGGCTTGGGGGCGTGATGAGCGCTTCCCGACTGTACAGCGCCAACGGCAACCTTGGCATGGGCTACGAGCTTGACGCCATCGCGGCGGTGATCCTTGGCGGCACCAGCTTTGTGGGCGGGATTGGCACCATTACCGGCACCCTGGTGGGAGCGCTGATTATCGCCACGCTCAACAACGGCATGACGTTGATGGGGGTCTCCTATTTCTGGCAGCTGGTGATCAAAGGGGCGGTGATCATCATAGCGGTGCTGATCGATAAATACCGTACCCGGCACCATCAAAGTTCATAACAACATCGCTCTTTCACAGGTCGGGTTCAGCCGACAAAACGGGCGCAAACGGTGGATGACGCTATCGCTTATCCACCCTACAAATGAGGAAAAGACCATGCGTTTAAAGCTAATTGCCACGGCTCTCATGATTGCCGCAGCGCCTTTTGTTCAGGCAAAAGAGCTGAAATCCATCGGGGTGACGGTGGGCGATCTCGCCAACCCGTTCTTCGTACAGATTACCAAGGGTGCCGAGCTTGAGGCACGCAAGCTGGCGGGGGATAACGTGAAGGTTACGCTGGTCTCCAGCGGTTACGATCTGGGTCAGCAGGTTTCGCAGATCGATAACTTTATTGCCGCGAAGGTAGACATGATCATCCTGAACGCGGCGGATTCGAAAGGGATCGGGCCGGCGGTAAAACGTGCGAAAGATGCGGGGATCGTCGTTGTCGCCGTTGACGTCGCAGCGGAAGGTGCGGATGCGACGATCACCTCGAACAACACCCAGGCGGGCGAAATGGCCTGTAAGTACATTGCGGAGCGCTTAAAAGAGAAAGGCAACGTGGTGATCATCAACGGGCCGCCGGTATCCGCCGTGCAGAACCGTGTCGAAGGCTGCGTGACCGAATTTAAAAAGCACCCGGATATCAAGATCCTCTCCTCTAATCAGAACGCTAAAGGCAGCCGTGAAGGTGGCCTTGAAGTCATGACCTCCCTGCTGGCGGCGAATCCGAAGATCGACGGCGTGTTTGCGATCAACGATCCGACGGCGATCGGCGCCGATCTCGCGGCGAAACAGGCACAGCGTAACGAGTTCTTCATCGTTGGCGTGGACGGGAGTCCGGACGCAGAAGAAGCGCTGAAGCGCGGCGGCAATACGCTGTTCGTGGCGACGCCAGCCCAGGATCCACAGGTCATGGCGGCTAAAGCCGTGGAGATCGGTTATGACATCCTTCAGGGCAAACCAGCCCCTAAAGAACCCGTGCTGATCCCGGTAACAATGATTGATAAGAACAATATCGGCACCTATAAGGGCTGGACGGTGAAGTAAGATTTTCCCCTCACCCCTGCCCTCTCCCCAAAGGGGCGAGGGGGAAAACCTGGAGGCGCGATGAAACGTTCAGAAGTGAACCAGATCCTTTCTCAAACTCGTGATTTCTTTATGCAGCACGACGTGCATTTGCCTCCCTTCGCCGCATACGATCTGACGAAGTGGCAACAGCTGGATAAAGAACTCTGGCAAGAAGTGTTCGATCTTAAACTCGGCTGGGATGTGACGGCCTTTGGCGGCGACGATTTCCTGGCTCAGGGGTTGACGCTATTCACCTTGCGTAACGGCTCGCCGGAGGGTGTGCCCTACCCTAAATGTTACGCCGAGAAGATTATGCACGTCCGTGAAGGGCAGCTTACCCCGATGCATTTCCACTGGCGTAAACGCGAGGACATTATCAATCGCGGCGGCGGCAATCTGGTTGTCGAACTGTGGAATGCAGACCAGTTTGAGCAACCGGAAGAGAGTGACGTTACGGTGGTTATCGACGGCTGCCGCCAGACCGTAGCGGCGGGAAGCCAGATGCGCCTTTCACCAGGGGAAAGCATCTGTCTTGTACCCGGTGTTTATCACAGTTTCTGGGGAGAATCTGGCTACGGCGACGTGCTGGTCGGTGAGGTGTCGACAATCAATGACGACGATCGTGATAACCGTTTCCTGAAGCCGCTGGCACGCTTTAATGGCATCACCGAAGACGAACCGACGCGGCTCCTGTTGTGCAATGAGTATCGCCAGTACTTTTAATTATCCAGGCATCACTGCAGAATTTGGGAGCTTTATAGATTAAAAACAATCATTATTATTTTTTTAAGTAATAGCTAAGATGCGAAACAGATTACAGAAATATGTAATTGCTCGAACTAAATTACATCAGGTTTCCCATTCCAAATATTTAAATTCTCAGTAAACTACATCGCGGGTGCTTAGGGCTTTCTGTCCTGAGCACAGTGAGGGATATTCCTGAACGTCAGGAAAAAGAAAGCCCCGGGCAACTTTAACGTTAACCCGAGGCTATCCCTCAACTCCACACAAGTTGAGATTAGCCTCTTATTCGCCGCAAGGCAAGGAGAAGAGGCATGAAGCCAACAAAATCTATTGTCCTGTGTCTGTTAATTGTTTGCGTAACAATAATAGTCATAACCTTATTAACGCGCCGCGATTTATGTGAAGTGAAAATAAGGACCGACAATCAGGAGGTGGTGGCTAAGCTGGCCTGCTCATTCGCGGGCTAGCGCTCAACGGGCGGGGTTCGCCCCGCCCAACTTGTGAAGGTTAAGGGAGAAGTCTTAAGCACCCATTCTTGACATAAATATTTTACGCGGCGTTATTTTCAGAATGAATAATATCTGCGGCGAATACATAACCCACTCCGCGAACGGTTCTTATTAAAGTGGGCTGATGCGGATTCACCTCTATTTTTCGGCGCAGTCTCATAATGAGAACATCAATCGTTCTGTCGAAGATATCCATAGTTTCACTGTGCGTTAACTCAAGTAACTTTTCGCGGGATAAAACCTTGCGGGCATTTTGGATAAGTGCCAGCAGCAACCCGTACTCTCCCTGCGTCAGATCCACCTGACCCGCATGAGGATCGAAAAGCTGGCAACGATCCCTGTCCAGGCACCAGCCGTTAAACTGTAGCCCCCTGCCTCCCTGTGGCAAAGCTTCTGTCGCCAGCACGCCCGTGCGCCGCAAAGCGGCTTTCAGGCGGGCAACGACAATCCGCGGATTAAAAGGTTTAGCAATGTAGTCATCCGCGCCCATTTCCAGCCCGACCACAACGTCTGATTCACTTCCCAGCCCGGTCAGCATTACCACCGGTAATTCGGGCCGCTGCCGCTGGATCTGCTGTAAAACCTGTAGACCGTTAATATCCGGCAGCATCATATCCAGCAGAACCAGCGCGATGTCTGGCCGCCCGGCAATCGCCTTCAGCGCCTCGTTGCCCGTATGACAAACCGTCACTGTAAAAACGTGCTCATTAAGCGTATCGCGCAGCACCTCGCAAATCGCCAGATCGTCATCCACCACCAGTATCACAGGTTTCATTATTTTCTCCGGGGAGGAGGCCAGGGGAATGGTAAGAGTGTGGGTGATTGTTGAAGGAGTGCCGCATAAATGGCAACTACGGATGCTGAATATTCAACCAGCGTCACAAAGGGCGGGCAGCTCGTCACGTCATTTTTGACGATGTGATGGTTTTCGTCAGGCTTGCATGGCCTCCGGTCGGGCAAATACCCCTAACAATGATGTGGCATAGATAATGCATTACTCGGGTAGATGTGACGAACCTACAGGCGTCACACCCTTTAGCATTGACTGGAGCAACAGGATGAAAAAAGTCGTCACGGTTTGCCCCTATTGCGCCTCGGGTTGCAAAATCAACCTGGTGGTCGATAACGGCAAAATCGTCAAGGCGGAAGGCGCGCAGGGTAAGACCAATCAGGGCGATCTGTGCCTGAAAGGCTATTACGGCTGGGATTTCATTAATGATACTAAAATCCTCACCCCGCGCCTGAAATCGCCAATGATCCGCCGCCAGAAAGGCGGAAAGCTTGAATCCGTAAGCTGGGATGAGGCGCTGAACTATGTGAGCACTCGCCTTAGCGAAATCAAAGCGAAGCATGGCCCGGATGCCATCATGACCACGGGTTCATCCCGTGGTACGGGCAACGAGACTAACTACATCATGCAAAAATTTGCGCGCGCCGTTATTGGTACCAATAACGTTGACTGCTGCGCACGCGTCTGACACGGCCCATCGGTTGCAGGTCTGCACCAGTCGGTCGGTAACGGCGCTATGAGCAACTCAATCGTCGAGATTGAGGATACCGATTTAGTCTTTGTCTTCGGGTATAACCCGGCTGATTCACACCCGATCGTGGCAAATCGCGTTATTCGTGCGAAGCAGAAAGGGGCGCAAATCGTGGTTATCGATCCGCGTAAAATTGAAACCGCGCGTATTGCCGACCTCCATTTGCAGCTGAAAAATGGATCTAACATCGCCCTGCTTAACGCGATTGGGCATGTGATCATCGAAGAGAATCTTTACGACAAAGCCTTCGTGGCGGAGCGTACTGAAGGCTTCGATGAGTACCGTAAAATTGTGGAGGGCTACACGCCTGAATCCGTGGAGGAGATAACCGGCCTGAAGGCTGCTGATATCCGCACGGCGGCACGTATGTACGCGAATGCAAAAACGGCGACCATCCTGTGGGGCATGGGTGTTACCCAGTTCTATCAGGGCGTGGAAACCGTGCGCTCGCTGACCAGCCTTGCGCTGATGACCGGTAACCTTGGCAAGGCCAACGTCGGCGTTAACCCGGTGCGCGGCCAGAACAACGTTCAGGGTGCCTGCGATATGGGCGCGCTGCCGGATACCTATCCGGGCTACCAGTACGTGAAGGACGAAAAGAGCCGCGAGAAGTTCGCCAAAGCCTGGGGCGTGCCGTCATTACCGGCGCACACGGGTTACCGTATCAGTGAGATCCCTCACCGCGTTGCGCACGGCGAAGTGCATGCGGCCTATATTATGGGTGAGGATCCGCTACAAACGGATGCGGAACTTTCAGCGGTTCGTCAGGCGTTTGCCGATATGGAGCTGGTCATCGTGCAGGATATCTTCATGACCAAAACCGCAGCGGCCGCCGATGTGCTTTTGCCGTCCACCTCCTGGGGTGAACATGAAGGTGTTTATACCGCCGCCGACCGCGGTTTCCAGCGCTTCTTTAAAGCGGTAGAACCCAAGTGGGATCTGAAAACGGACTGGCAGATCATCAGCGAAATCGCCACCCGCATGGGTTACGACATGCATTACAACAACACCCAGGAAATCTGGGACGAATTACGTGACCTTTGCCCGGACTTCTTTGGTGCGACCTACGAGAAGATGGGCGAGCTGGGGTATATCCAGTGGCCATGCCGCGATACCGATGAGTCGGACCAAGGGACTTCCTTCCTCTATGACGGCAAGTTCGACCGCGAAAACGGCCTGGGACAATTCTTCACGTGCGACTGGGCGCCGCCGGTCGATCGCATCACCGAAGAGTACCCAATGGTGCTGTCGACGGTGCGAGAAGTGGGCCATTACTCCTGCCGTTCAATGACCGGTAACTGTGCCGCGCTGGCAGCGCTGGCGGATGAACCTGGCTATGCGCAGATTCATTTCGACGATGCCGCTCGTCTGGGCATTGAGGATGAAGCGCTGATCTGGGTGCATTCGCGTAAAGGGAAAGTCATTACACGTGCAAACGTGAGTGAACGTCCTAATAAAGGCGCGGTGTACATGACCTACCAGTGGTGGATCGGTGCCTGTAACGAGCTGGTGACGGAAAACCTCAGCCCGATTACCAAAACGCCGGAGTATAAGTACTGCGCCGTGCGTGTAGAAAAGATTGCCGATCAGCGGGCAGCCGAGCAGTACGTGATTGATGAGTACAGCAAGCTGAAGGCCAGCCTGCGCGAAAGCGCTGCCGGCTGATAGCACCAAACGGTCCTGGTGAACCATCATCAGGGCCGTTACCCCCTCCAGAACGCCTCCCCCGACACAGTCAGGCGATCCCTGTTATCGTCAAACAATAAATAACCGTGAGCAATATACTCACGTCCTTCCATACTTATGCCATATGGCAAATGTTTGCTTACCTACACTGGATCTCTGCCGCTCCGGGAGAAATAAAATGAAGTTGCCTTTCAAGCCTCACATTCTCACCCTGCTTTGCAGCGCCGGTATTCTCGCGGCTTCAGGTGTGCTTTATGTCAAAAGCCGTGCGCCTGAGACGGTGACACCGGCACCAGCTATAGCGGTTCAGTCCGTGGCGACACCAACTCCGACGACGATGCCAGCGCCAGCAACGCCCGCTTATACTACTGCACAGCTCGACCAGTTGGTTGCTCCTGTCGCCCTTTACCCTGACGCCCTTCTTTCCCAGGTGCTCATGGCGTCGACCTACCCGGCAAACGTTGTTCAGGCCGTGCAGTGGTCTCAGGATAATCCCACCCTGCAAGGGGATGCGGCTATTCAGGCGGTGTCGAATCAGCCCTGGGATCCCAGCGTTAAATCACTGGTGGCCTTCCCGCAGCTGATGGCGCTACTCGGTGAAAACCCTCAGTGGGTGCAGAATCTTGGCGATGCGTTTTTAGCGCAGCCACAAGATGTGATGGATTCGGTGCAGAAATTACGTGCACTGGCCCAGCAGACCGGCTCGCTGAAATCCACGCCTGAACAAAAGGTTACCAGTACTCCGGTGGTGGTGAATCAGACGAATAATGTAAACACCACCGGGCAGAAAAGCAGCGTGCCAGCCCCGGCAGCCACGGTCAGCAGCGCTCCGGCACCGCAGGTCATTACTATCGAGCCGGCTAATCCGCAGGTGGTTTACGTCCCCAATTACAATCCATCGACGGTTTACGGTGCATGGCCAAATACCAGCTATCCGCCGGTATACCTGCCACCGCCTCCGGGGGAACAGTTCACCGACAGCCTGGTCCGCGGTTTTGGATATAGCCTTGGCATAGCCACCACCTACGCCCTCTTCAGCAGCATCGACTGGCATGATGACGATGATTACCATCATCATGACGGCAACTACAACAGCGGCAATAACATCAACGTTAACGTCAATAATTATAACCGGATAACCGGCGGTCATCTGGCGGAGAACGGCGGGCCTGTACACTGGCAGCACAATCCTGCTTTCCGGGACGGCGTGCCTTACAAGAGCGGTGCCGTAGCCCAGCGCTATCATCAGACTAACGTGGCGGGCGGCCTGAGCGCCACGCAGCATGGGCTACGAACACGGGACAGCCAGCGTCAGGCCGCAATGCAGCAGCTTCAGCAAAGCACTGGCCTGAACCCACAGGGAAAAAATCTTTCCAACGTTTCCCGCAACGTGCAGCGCGATAATGCTTCAAAACAGCTCAGCCAGATTGCCCAGCGTAATAACTACCGGGGTTATGATTCCAGTAACCAGGATGCTCGTCGTGAAGCGGCGCGCAATCAGCTGAAAAACCCAACCGCGACGCAACAGCAGCATCGTGAGGCGGTGAAGAATCAGGTTAAAAACCCAACCGTAGCGCAGCAGCAGCATCGGGAGGCGGTGAAAAACCAGGTGAAACACCCGACGCAGCAACAGCAGCAGCATCGTGAGTCAGTGAAGAAAAATGTCGCCAGCGCCACGCCGGCGCAGCGTCAGCAGCATGTCAACGCCTTGCGTAGCAATGCGCTAAGCGGCAATGACAGCCGATCGCCGTCCTGGCAGGCCCAGCACCAGCGCGGGACACAAAGCCTAAAGCACGCCAGCTTTAGCGGTCAGAATCGGGCCGCAGTGCGCGAGCGTGCACCAGAACATCGCGAATTTCATCGCCGTTAATAAGGGAAAGGATAATGAATAAGTTTCTGTCTTTAAGCGCGCTTTCCCTGTTGATGCTTCCGCTTCTTGCCCAGGCACAACAGACGTTTACCACGCCTGACCAGGCTTCTGTCGCGCTTCACGAGGCGATAAAAAAACAGGATCGGGCCGCGCTCACCTCATTGCTGGGTGACAACTGGCAGCAGATCCTGCCACCTGAAGGAGTAGACCCGGCGGCGGTAGCTCGCTTCCTGCGCGACTGGGATCTGGGCCATCGTACCGAGCTGCAGGGCCACGTCGCGCATCTCAACGTCGGTAAACAAGACTGGCAGCTGCCTCTGCCGATAGTCAAAACTGACAAAGGCTGGCATTTCAACACGCCGGGTGCGGCGGATGAAATCCTCACCCGCACGATTGGCCGCAATGAACTATCAGCCATCGAAGCCGCACATGCCTACGTCGCCGCGCAGCAGGATTATTATCAGCTTAATCAGTCCTACGCGCAGAAATTCATGAGTAGCGAGGGCAAAAAAGACGGGCTCTACTGGCCTGTTTCTGCCGGGGAAGCACCAAGCCCGTTAGGCCCGGCCTTCAGCCCTGAACAACCGGGCATGGGTTACCACGGTTACCATTTCCGCATCCTGACAGCACAGGGAGCCAAAGCCGAGGGAGGGGAAAAACAGTACCTGAAAGAGGGCAGGATGACCGACGGTTTCGCGATGATTGCCTGGCCGGTGACCTACGGAGAGACGGGCATCGCCACCTTTATTGTCGATAGCCAGGACCAGGTTTATCAGGCTGACTTAGGCGAAGAGACGGCGAAGAAAGTAGAAGCTATCACCTCCTTTGCCCCTGATAATAGCTGGCAGGTTGTGACGCAATAAGTCAGATCGATTATTTTCGAAGAGTGGATAAGCGAGATAGCATCCACCAAAAAAATCAGGGCGGGAGAAGCGCATGCTTGCCCGCCCTGCTTCACTGTTTATAGCCTTTAAGTATTTGCTTTATCTGAGAATTTCCCCAGCATCTCCCGCTCATAAGCGGCTGCTTTTTTCGCGTCGAACTTATGCTCCCACTTGGCGATAACCAGCACCGCCAGCGCGTTGCCCACTACGTTAAGCGCGGTACGCGCCATATCGAGGATGCGGTCCACGCCCGCGATAAAGGCCAGACCTTCCAGCGGAATACCCACACTCCCCAGCGTAGCCAGCAGTACGACGAACGAGACGCCCGGCACGCCCGCAATGCCTTTTGACGTCACCATCAGCGTCAGCACCAGCAGAATTTCCTGTCCCAGGGACAGCTCGATGCCGTAAAGCTGGGCGATGAAGATTGCCGCAATGCTCTGGTAAAGCGTTGAGCCATCGAGGTTAAAGGAGTAGCCGGTCGGCACCACGAAGCTGGTGATGGAGGCAGGCGCGCCGTAGGCTTCCATCTTTTCAATGATGCGTGGCAGCACGCTTTCTGAGCTGGCGGTGGAGTATGCCAGAATGAGTTCGTCTTTGAGAATCCGTATCAAAATGAGAATTCGTAGGCCGCACAGACGCGCCACCGCGCCCAGCACCATCAGCGCGAAAAAGAGAATCGCGAAGTACACCAGCAGCACCAGCTTAAGCAGCGGCCACAGTGAAGCAAAACCAAAGTTTGCAACGGTCACCGAGATCAGCGCAAAGACGCCGATCGGGGCGTATCGCATCACCATGTGCGTCACTTTAAACATGGTTTCTGAGATAGAGCGGAATACCGTCACCAGCGGCTCCCGATGCGCCGACGGCAGCGACGAAAGGCCCAAACCAAACAGCACCGAGAAGAAGATAATCGGCAGCATGTCACCCTTCGCCATGGAGGCAATGATGTTAGTCGGCACCAGGGAGAGAATCGTCCCCATTAAACCGTGGGCATGGCTCTGAACATCCTGAGCGGTGTGTTCGTATTTCGAAATATCCACGCTGGCAAGCTGCGCCATATCAATGCCGTGTCCCGGCTGGAACACGTTGGCAAGGGTAATCCCTAGGATGATGGCAACTGTCGTGATCACTTCGAAATAAAGAATGGTTTTCGCACCGATTCGCCCAAGCTGTTTGGCGTCGCCCACGCCTGCAATCCCGACTATCAGGGTCGAGATAACAATCGGCACAACAATCATTTTGATCAGGTGAATAAAGATATCCCCTGCCGGAGAGAGCAGGTTGGTGATAAGCCATTCACGGCTGTCACTTTGATAATGCAGGACGCTTCCCAGCGCGATACCCAGTACTAACGCGAGCAAAATTTGCCAGGCGAGGCTGACCTTAGGTTGTTTCATAACGATTTTATTCCTCAATAAAACGCCGTTCCCACGCTGTAGTCCTGTGAGAACGTCACAAACTGGAAGGGGTAAGACATACGTCAGGTATTACGAGGGGCTTTTTCAAGCGGCGTTATGAGTATCATTTGTACGGCGTGCTGCGCAACCCTGCAATTTCAGGGATATACGCTTCAAATGGCATCAATAACAGGACTTTAGATAAATCTTCTGCAGTAACATGTTGTTATAAAATGTATTTATCTGTTTCATTTTCAATTTATTCATGTTGTGAATTATTTCTCCAGAATCATCTGTTTGTTGGATATTTCGACAAATGAATTAATGCGTGATCTGTCGCCCAAAAAGTAAACAAAGCTGTTCAACCCCCTACAATTAACGTTTACGTGACATATTATTAACAACCTCAAGGAGAAAAAAAGCCATGACACAACTACACAAACACGCCATTCCCGCAAATATTGCGGAACACTGCCTGATAAATTCCGAGCAATACCAGTCCATGTACCAGCAGTCTGTCCACGACCCGGACGCATTCTGGGGCGAACAGGGGAAAATCCTCGACTGGATCAAACCCTATCAGAAGGTGCAAAACACCTCCTTCGCGCCGGGAAACATCTCTATTCGCTGGTATGAAGACGGCACGCTGAACCTGGCCGCCAACTGCCTGGATCGCCACCTTAAAGAACGCGGCGACCAGACGGCGATTATCTGGGAAGGCGATGATGCCACCCAGAGCAAACACATTACCTACCGTGAGCTGCATCGTGATGTCTGCCGTTTTGCCAATACCCTGGTAGAACTGGGCATCAGGAAAGGCGACGTGGTGGCGATTTATATGCCGATGGTGCCGGAAGCCGCCGTGGCTATGCTCGCCTGCGCGCGAATTGGCGCCGTGCATTCCGTTATCTTCGGCGGGTTCTCTCCGGAGGCCGTGGCGGGACGTATTATCGACTCCAGCTCACGCCTGGTGATCACGGCCGATGAGGGCATCCGTGCCGGTCGTTCTATCCCGCTTAAAAAGAACGTTGATGACGCGCTGAAAAATCCCAATGTGAAAACCGTCGAGCACGTCGTGGTGCTCAAGCGTACCGGCGGCAGTGTCGAATGGCATGAGGGCCGCGACCTGTGGTGGAACGAGCTGGTAGAGAAAGCAAGTGCTCACCACCAGCCGGTTGAAATGAACGCGGAAGATCCGCTGTTTATCCTCTACACCTCTGGTTCGACCGGCAAGCCGAAGGGCGTGCTGCACACCACCGGCGGCTATCTGGTCTATGCGGCCACCACCTTCAAATACGTCTTCGATTACCATCCGGGCGACGTTTACTGGTGTACCGCCGACGTAGGCTGGGTCACAGGGCACAGCTATCTGCTGTATGGCCCGCTCGCCTGCGGTGCCGTCACGCTGATGTTTGAGGGCGTACCGAACTGGCCTGCCCCGAACCGCATGGCGCAGGTGGTCGACAAGCATAAGGTGAATATCCTCTATACCGCACCAACCGCCATCCGCGCGCTGATGGCCGAAGGAGATAAAGCTATCGAAGGGACCGACCGTTCTACACTGCGGATCCTCGGCTCCGTCGGTGAGCCGATCAACCCCGAAGCGTGGGAGTGGTACTGGAAGAAAATCGGCAACGAAAAATGCCCGGTGATGGACACCTGGTGGCAGACCGAAACCGGCGGCTTTATGATCACCCCGCTGCCGGGCGCTACAGAGCTTAAAGCCGGGTCCGCTTCACGGCCATTCTTCGGCGTGCAGCCAGCGCTGGTGGACAACGAAGGTCATCCGCAGCAGGGCGCAACCGAGGGCAATCTTGTGATTACGGACTCCTGGCCCGGCCAGGCGCGTACGCTGTTCGGGGATCATGAACGCTTCGAGCAGACCTACTTCTCCACCTTTAAAAATATGTATTTTAGCGGTGATGGCGCCCGCCGTGACGAAGACGGCTATTTCTGGATAACTGGCCGCGTGGACGATGTGTTAAACGTCTCCGGGCACCGTCTGGGAACGGCAGAAATCGAATCCGCACTGGTATCGCATCCGAAGGTTGCCGAAGCCGCTGTCGTTGGCATCCCGCACACTATCAAAGGCCAGGCGATTTATGCCTACGTCACGTTAAACCACGGCGAAGAGCCGACACCGGAGCTGTATACCGAAGTACGCAACTGGGTACGTAAGGAAATCGGCCCGCTTGCCACGCCGGATATTCTGCACTGGACCGACTCGCTGCCGAAAACCCGCTCCGGCAAGATTATGCGCCGCATTCTGCGCAAAATCGCCGCCGGGGATACCAGCAACCTTGGCGATACCTCGACGCTTGCCGATCCGGGCGTCGTCGAAAAGCTGCTGGAAGAGAAACAAGCCTTAACCATGCCTTCATAACCACTCTGTAGTTGATCCGCCCTCTCATCTGACGTTGTAGGGCGGATAAGCGAAGCGTCATCCACCGCCTTTTTTCGTGGATGGCGCTTCGCTTATCCACCCTACGGCTTTCTTCAGGTGAAGAGGGATATAAAAATAACCCTACCTCTGGAGACTCTGTGATGAATGAACTCATTTATCAACGGATAGAAGAAAGTGCGCATTTCAGGGAGCTGGTCGCTAAAAGGCAACGGTTTGCCACCATTCTGTCACTGATTATGCTGGTGATTTACGTTGGATTTATCCTGCTGATTGCTTTTGCCCCCGGCTGGCTGGGCACGCCTTTGCACGCCGGGACAACCGTCACCAGAGGCATTCCGATCGGTATTGGGGTGATTGTTATTTCATTTGTGCTGACGGCGATTTACGTCTGGCGTGCCAACGGCGAATTTGACCGTCTGACCCATGACGTCATACGCGAGGTGGATGTCCTGCGCGAGGTAAAAGCATCATGAAGCGTCTTCTTACCGCCCTTGCGGCTCCCCTTCTTACCTTGCCCGTTACCGTGCTGGCCGCCGACGCCATTACCGGCGACGTGCAGCGCCAGCCGACCAACTGGCAGGCGATTATGATGTTCGTTATTTTCGTCGCCCTGACGCTATACATCACCTACTGGGCCTCGAAAAAGACCCGTTCACGCAGCGATTATTACACTGCGGGCGGCAATATTACCGGCTTCCAGAACGGGCTGGCGATCGCGGGCGACTTTATGTCGGCGGCGTCGTTCCTCGGCATTTCCGCGCTGGTTTACACCTCCGGCTACGACGGCCTGATCTACTCGCTGGGCTTCCTGGTCGGCTGGCCGATTATTCTGTTCCTGATTGCCGAACGCCTGCGGAATCTCGGGCGCTATACTTTTGCCGATGTCGCATCATACCGCCTGAAGCAAGGGCCGATTCGTACGCTATCTGCATGTGGTTCACTGGTTGTTGTCGCGCTCTATCTCATCGCGCAGATGGTCGGTGCCGGTAAGCTCATTGAGCTGCTGTTCGGCCTGAACTACCACGTTGCGGTAGTGCTGGTGGGCGTGCTGATGGTGATGTACGTGCTGTTTGGCGGCATGCTCGCCACCACGTGGGTGCAGATTATCAAAGCCGTTCTGCTGCTGTTCGGCGCGAGCTTCATGGCCTTTATGGTGATGAAGCACGTCGGCTTCAGCTTTAACAATCTCTTCGCCGAGGCGATGGCGGTGCATCCGAAAGGTGCGGCCATTATGAGCCCCGGCGGGCTGGTGAAAGATCCGATTTCTGCCCTGTCCCTGGGGCTTGGCCTGATGTTTGGTACGGCCGGTTTGCCGCACATTCTTATGCGCTTCTTCACGGTCAGCGATGCCCGCGAGGCGCGTAAAAGCGTGCTCTACGCCACCGGCTTTATGGGTTACTTCTACATCCTGACCTTTATCATCGGCTTCGGTGCGATCATGCTGGTCGGTGCGAACCCGGCGTTTAAAGACGCGGCAGGCGCGCTTATCGGCGGTAACAATATGGCGGCGGTTCATCTGGCAGATGCGGTGGGTGGCAACCTGTTCCTCGGCTTTATCTCTGCGGTCGCCTTCGCCACGATTCTGGCGGTGGTGGCAGGGCTGACGCTGGCGGGCGCTTCGGCGGTATCCCACGACCTGTACGCCAACGTGTTCCGCAAAGGGGCTTCCGAGCGGGATGAAATTCGCGTCTCGAAAATAACGGTGCTGATCCTCGGCGTGGTCGCCATTGCGCTGGGCATTCTGTTCGAGAAACAAAACATCGCGTTCATGGTGGGACTGGCCTTCTCCATTGCCGCGAGCTGTAACTTCCCGATTATCCTGCTGTCCATGTACTGGTCGAAGCTGACCACGCGCGGCGCGATGATTGGTGGCTGGCTCGGCCTGCTGACGGCGGTGATTCTGATGATCCTTGGCCCGACGGTATGGGTGCAGGTTCTGGGTCATGCGACGGCTATCTTCCCGTACGAATACCCGGCGCTGTTCTCGATTCTGGTAGCGTTCGTTGGGATCTGGGTCTTTTCGGCGACCGATAACAGCCCTGAAGGCAACCTGGAACGCGAGAAGTTCCGCGCCCAGTTCATCCGTTCCCAGACCGGGATCGGCATTGAGCAGGGTCGCGCGCATTAAGCAATTTCCCCCGGCGCGCTCTGCGCCGGGTTCTTTAAAACATCAGCCAGCCAATTAAAGATTTACGCCGCAAATTGCCGTGCGCAGCGGGCCGTGGGATTTTCTCGCGTCGATAGTGCAGGCAGGCATTGTGCCGGCGCCTATCTGTGAGAATCTGGATGACCCCACGCTGATGTGGATGCCGGTAGCTTGCTGATTAATGCCGCTCTACTAACAGCGCCTCCAGTAAATCGAGGTCGTACAGCAGCTTCATCAGCGTGTCATTGCTGATTTTTTGCGTCGCGCGCAGATGATAAAGCTCGGCACGTTCGGACCGTAAAGCCGCCAGTCGGAAGCGGCGCTCGAGGTTCTCTTCCAGCACACTGCTCTCCATGTCGTTGCGCCCGGCGGCCCGGCGGCGAAGATTCCCGATAACCCGCGAGCTGACCTCTTTGAGCAGCTGATCGTCGATATTCTCTTTAGTATCCGCCGCCAGCCGCTCTTCCATCTTCTGAATCGCCACAATCGCCACCTCCGCCGTTGTCGAGCGGGCTAGCCTCTCCTCCGTGCGGGCAACTGCTGAATCCGGCACATCTACGTTACGCAGCAGGATCGGCAGCATCACCACGCCCACCAGCAGCGAGAAGAGAATGACCCCTGCAGAAAGGAAGATTAGCTCATAGCGCGCCGGGAAAGGTGATCCATCCCCTAACAGCAGCGGAATAGAGAGTACGCCCGCAAGGGTTATCGCCCCGCGCACCCCTGCGAAAGAGGCAATAGCCAGCTCGCGCGTCGTGTAGTTGCCAAACTCCAGCGGCCGCTTTTTCAGGAACCGCAGGCTAAGTCGCTTCATTGACCACAGCCACAGGAAGCGCACGCCAATCAGCGCGATGTAAATCAACCCGATATCTAGGAACAGCATCCACAGTTCGACATTTGGATCGGCGTTTGCCGCAGCGACGGAGGTTTCGAGAATGCCCGGCAGCTGTAGTCCCAGCATCAGGAAGACCATGCCGTTGAAGACAAACTCCAGCATCGCCCAGACGCTGTTAGCGCGCAGGCGCATCGCCAGCGGCGCGCTGCGCAGCACGCCGGAACGGGTAATGGTCATCCCCGCCGCCACGGCAGCCAGAATGCCCGACACGCCGATGTGTTCCGCAATCAGATAGGAGGCGAACGGCAGCAGAAGCAGCAGCAGGATTTGCGTGGCAGGCTCATCGCCGCTCCAGCGGCTCATCAGGCGCAGTGATTTACCGTACAGCCAGCTCACCGCAATCCCCGCCAGCAGGCCGCCAATCGCAACTTTAAAGAACTCAACTGTCGCGCCGCCTACGGTGAACACCATCGTTCCTACCGCAACGGCGACGGCCATCTTCAGCGAGACCAGGCCCGAGGCGTCGTTCATTAACGCCTCACCCTGCAATATCCCCATGATTTTCTTCGGGATACGTCCTTCGCCGACAATACCCGACAGCGCCACGGCATCCGTTGGCGACAGCACCGCCGCCAGTGCAAAGGCCGGAATAAGCGGAATGCCCGGTACCAGGTAGTAAATCAGGAAGCCGATGCCGACTACGGTGACCAGCACCAGCACCAGTGCCAGCCCGATTATCTCCCGCCCGTGGTTCAGAAACTCATGGGTTGGCGTCTTCCAGCCGTCCGCAAATAGCAGCGGCGGAATGAACAGCACGAGGAACAGCTCGGGATTGAAATCGACGTGCAGACCGAAGTGAGGCCAGGCCAGCACCGCACCAATAGCGATTTGCATTAACGGCAGCGGGATCTGGAACGGCAACATACGCGTCGCGACCCCGGAGAGTGAAACCACAAGGGTCATGATGAGAATGGTAAAGAAAATTTCCATGCTTTCCTTCAGTTCGGTGTGTTGTGAAGCCCTTTTTTCAGGAGGTTGCTCCCATAATAGAACAACTTTCTACACCGGAAGGAAACAGGAAATGCCTTGAAGGAAATTAACGTAGAGAGTCAAAGAGTGCTTTGACTCTAAATAATTCACGCTGCAGCCAGGCGGCAAGGGAGTGCAGCCAACACCCCTGCAGCGTGAAGTATGACGAGTAAAGTTAGATTGCCCAGCCGCCCGCGTAGAACGCGACCAGCGCAATCGCGATAACTACCGTGCCGATGTTCAGCTTGCGCCATTCACCGGATACCAGACGACCAATCACCAGCGTGGCGAAGCCGATCATGATGCCGGTAACGATGTTACAGGTCAGCACGATGAATACCGCAGTGATCAGGCCAGCCATCGCATCCACAAAGTCAGCAAAATCGATTTTCGCCACGTTGCTCAGCATCAGCAGGCCGACGTACATCAGCGCAGGCGCGGTTGCGTAGGCAGGCACCAGGTAAGACAGCGGGGAGAGGAACAGGATCAGCAGGAACAGGACGCCAACGGTGATGGCCGTCAGGCCCGTTTTGCCGCCCGCTGCCGTACCCGCCGCTGACTCGATGTAAACCGCCGCAGGGGCTGCACCCACAAGGCCGGAGAACACGCTGCTGAGGGAGTCCGTGGTCAGCGCTTTACCGCCGTCAATAATCTGCCCGTCTTTATCCAGCAGGTTCGCCTGACCGGCTACCGCGCGGATAGTCCCGGTGGCATCGAACACCGCCGTCATGACCAGCGCAAGCACGCTCGGCAATACAACGGGATTCAGCGCGCCCATAATATCCAGGCTGCCGATAAGCGAATGGCCGGATTCATCTTTCAGCGACGGCATGGCGAAAATGCCGGAGAAATGTACGGTTGGATCGAAGATCAGACCAACGACGGAAACGCCGATAATGGTCAGCAGAATGCCGCCGGGGACTTTTAATTTCTCAAGGCCAATAATGACGGCCAGGCCAATCAGCGACATGATCACCGGGAAGCTGGCGAAGTTGCCCAGGGCAACCGGCAGGCCTTCCAGCGGATTCTTGACCACCAGACCCACGCCGTTGGCGGCAATCAGCAGCAGGAACAGGCCGATACCGATACCCGTACCGTGCGCCACGCCCATCGGCAGGTTGCGCAAAATCCAGCTGCGAATGCCGGTGGCGGAGATAATGGTAAACAGCACGCCCATCAGGAATACCGCACCTAAGGCAACGGGAACGCTGATGTGCTGGCCCAGCACCAGGCTAAACGCGGTGAAGGCGGTCAGCGAGATGGCACAGCCGATAGCCAGCGGCAGGTTCGCCCACAGGCCCATAACCAGCGAGCCAACGCCCGCGACCAGACAAGTTGCCACAAAGACCGCTGCCGGCGGGAAACCCGCTTTGCCCAGCATGCCCGGTACAACAATGACGGAATAGACCATCGCGAGGAAGGTGGTCAGCCCGGCCACGACTTCCTGACGAACGGTGCTGCCACGTGCAGATATTTTGAACCAGGCGTCAAGACCGCCGGTCGCACGCGGTGAAGGAGTAGACATAGTGAAAAATCCCCTGAGATTTTTATGATTACGTTGATACACGTGACGGACTTCCCGCTGCCGATTAAACGTCTAATCCCTGGCCTTGATTGCGACAAAATGGGGCATCGCAAAATAGCAAACGTTTAACTCCACGTGTAAAAACTGTGCGTCAAATTGAAGGCAAACGATTATCCGGTCTTCTGGAGTGGAGTTTCAACCGAACTTTCTCGGTTTTTGCTGAAAATTGCGCTGGACGAACAAATTATCGCCACGTCGTGCGCAAACGATATCGTTGATGCGCAATTTCGCAACAATACTGCAAGATACCGATAATATTTTTCACTGACTCATAGGATTTTGGAATAGGTTAGCCGCCCGGGATGCCGAAGGGTCCGCCCTGGGTAATGGCACGTTGCCAGGCCGGACGCTGCTGCGCGTTTTTCAGCCACGCCTGAAGATTTGGCAGGTTGTTAAGTCCCCCTCTCTCCAGCAGAGCGATAACCGGGAAAATCATCTGAATATCCGCCGCGCTGAAAGCGTGCCCGGCAAACCAGGGAGAAGTGCCGAGATAGTTTTCAATGAACCGGGCATGCGTGAGGATCTGCTTATTAAGATACGCTTTCTGTACGCCCTGGCCCAGAACGTTCCCTACCGGGCGCAGCAGCCAAGGCACGGGAGCCTTACCAAGGCTGTTGAAAACCAGCTTCATCATTAAAAGCGGCATCAGCGATCCTTCGGCATAGTGCAGCCAGAAGCGGTATTGCAGCCTGTCCTGGGCGGCGATAGGCTTCAGGCGACTTTCGGGATCGTAGGTCTCCTGGAGATATTCAATGATAGCGCCGGACTCCACCAGCACATTGCCGTTGTCCTCCACCACCGGGGATTTGCCCAACGGGTGTACTTTTTTGAGCGACTCGGGCGCCAGCATCGTGGGTTCACGCTGGTAACGCACGATCTCGTAGGGCTGTTCAAGTTCTTCAAGCATCCACAGCACGCGCTGCGAGCGGGAGTTGTTAAGGTGATGGACGACGATCATGGGCTAACCTTTTGTTTTCTGGGATGGGATAACTATAGGAAACGCTGCGTAAAATGGGGAATAAAAATCGCTCAAAAAACACACAATTTTTCTTGCTTACTCGCCAGCGGGTTCTACACTTAAGTTATCAGCGCAATCCGGAACCTCCTGAGAACGTGTAATTGAGGGGCGCTGACGTCGGGGGAAACCCTCCTTGCGAAAAGCGGGATAGATCGAAAGACAAAGACCGGGAACAAACTAAAGCGCCGAAGTCGGGCGCTTTAGTTTTGGGTGGAACGCCGGAAATCCCGATCAATGTGGCGTAGGCTGGATATGCGAAGCGTCATCCGGCAATTTATCTCCAACGTTTATTCTAATCCTCCAGCAGGCGTGCGCCCGTTCCCTGCTCGCCGAGCCTGTCCCCCGGGTTACGCAAAGGACAGTCCGCGCCGGACAAACAGCCGCAGCCGATACAGCCGTCCAGCTCATCCCTTAATGCGGTTAGCGTATTAATACGACGATCCAGCTCCTCGCGCCACAGGGACGAGAGCTTCTTCCAGTCATTCTTATTGATTGAATGCCCGTCCGGCAACACGCCGAACGCTTCGCCAATCGTCGCCAGCGGAATGCCGATGCGCTGGGCAATTTTAATGATCGCGACCGTCCGCAGCACGTCGCGGGCGTAGCGCCGCTGGTTTCCGCTATTGCGCGAACTTTTTATCAGTCCTTTACTTTCGTAAAAGTGCAGCGCCGAAACGGCCACGCCGGTGCGCTTCGCCACTTCACCCGGCGACAGCAGGGATTTAAAACGGGGGGCTCTCTTTTCCAAAATGCGCTTTACCTCAAGTTAACTTGAGGAATTATACTCGCTGCCAGTAAACCCTGCTAATCGATAACGTTGATTAAGGAAGGCCCATGGCACACCAGGACATCATTTATACCCTGACTGAATGGATTGATGAGCATATCGACCAGCCGCTGAACATTGATGTGGTGGCGAAGAAATCGGGCTACTCCAAGTGGTACCTGCAAAGAATGTTCCGCGCCGTAATGCGCCAGACGCTGGGCGAGTACATTCGTCAGCGCCGCCTGCTGCTGGCCGCAAGAGAGCTGCGCTCCACTCAGCGACCTATTTTTGATATCGCGATGGATTACGGCTACGTCTCCCAGCAAACCTTCTCACGCGTTTTCCGCCGGGAGTTTGACCGTACGCCGACGGACTACCGCCACCACGCCTGAACTATCGGGCGGGGCTGGTTTACAGCGGAGGGTGCTGGCCTGCCAGAGCAAGCCAGTTTATAAAGTCATGCGGAGGCATCGCCTTTGCAAAGTGCCAGCCCTGGCAATATTGCACGCCACGCGCCTGCAGCCAGTCAACCTGCTCCTGCGTTTCGACGCCTTCCGCAATGGTTTTCAAATCCAGACTGCGGGCCATATCAATAATGTGTTCCGCAATGAGATAGCAGGCTTTATCCGTGGTGAGATTATCAATAAAGGACTTATCAATCTTCAGGATATCCACGTTTAAAAACTGCAGATTATGCAGGTTGGAATAGCCCGTTCCGAAATCGTCGATGGCAATTTCAAACCCCGCCTGCCGGAAGGCCTGAATCACTGGCCTGGTTTTCGGCACGTCAATAAAGCCCCGCTCGGTTACCTCAACCTTTATCTGGTGGGCTTTCATGCCGTACTGCTCAATTTTCTCCTCCAGCACCGACACCAGGCGCGGGCAGTGGAAATCCGTGGCGGACAAATTTACGGACACATAAAGCTCCGGATGCATCGCCATAAAATCCCCCAGATCGTTGAACAAAGCATCCACCACGTAATCCGAAATTCGCTGAATCAGCCCCTCCGCCTCGGCCAGTGGAATAAAGCTGCCGGGACTAACAGACTGGCCACTGTAATTTACCCAGCGCAGCAGGGCCTCTGCGCCGACGCATCTCCCTGTATGGATATCAACGATCGGCTGGTAATGCAGCTTGAGAAGATTTTTCTCGATAGCTCGCAGCAGCAGGCGTCGGGGAGAATTAAGCTGCTGGCGAGTACGCGACCACATCAGCAGAAGAATAATGCTGCAGATCACCCCCAGCGGTACGGTCAGCGTCAGCTGGTGAAACCACTCTTTATTAAAGCGCTCACCGGACGTGGAGACGATCACCGCGATGGGCCGCTGCGGGGACTTTTCAACGGCGTAAACCCGGTCATTATCCGTAAAGTACTTTTGGTTACCGAGAATAAACTGGTGCAAATGCTGTTTGTTGACCTGTTCGCTTAACGAGAAAAACTCTTTTGTGACAGTATCATAGACGCCATAATCCAGTGTGCGGTCATCTGACATGACGTCGGTGTATGCCCGGGGATTAACCAGCACAATATAATTCCCACGCTGCATGTAAGTCATTTTATGGTCAGCAAAAAAGGGCGTGTCCAGATAATAGTAAATTGACACGTTTGGCTTACGGGTATAATTCGGTTTTGGCGCAGTGAACGGCACCGGAGGCTTATAAGTGGTAGAGCATAAAAATTCATTGCTCCTGCTGTAAATCACATCTTCGACATAAAGTTTGCTGCGCGCGACATCCAGCATTTTCTGCATATGCTTTGGGCTGCAAACCTGCCCGGAAAACTGCCCTGCCTCCGCCTGTGCAGAAGTGACCTGCTGGATAACAAGCTCTGTTTTTTCGATCGCTAATTGCGCAAAAGAGCGTAGATGCTGCCTTATCTCAGACGCAGCTCGAACGTGCGCAAAATATACTGCCAGCATAACGGGCAAAAACACCGTTAGTATCAGCCCCGCCGTCCGAAATATAAGCAGGCTCTTCCGTCTTGTCATGGTGGCCTCATGTCCCTGCTATTACCGCCTTTTACCCTTTAACCGGAACACTCCCGCAATGTCTCGATTAAATTGCATGAATATTCATGCATAAGCAACAGGCGTTTTTTCCTTACCGACAAAGCTTAGAGCAAAATAAGTCATTACGTAGCGATGGCCAGGAATAACTGGCGATAAGTTTTAGCTTACGGACTAAAAATGGGCATTATTTTTATTAAACCAGCAGTGAATACCCCATTAACTGAAATTAGTCAGTATTCCGGGAATTTGATCCCAGCGGCAAAATGACGGCGGCAGCCCCTCCTTCGGGAAAGTCACCGTTTGAGCAAAACGTGTGAAAAACGCACAGCGCTTCTGGCGATTAAAAAAGCAAATGTGATATAGTTCACAACTTCGCTGCAAGCGTAATTTTGTTTACATTTTCTGCAACCACTCATACTGACGGTTCTGTTCTGCTCTCTGGCGCACCTCACGATGCGACACCGTTACAGGTAATGAGTTTGCCTCTGAGGATCGGCTCCATGACTGCAATCACTACCGGCGTTTTACTTATGCGCTGGCCGTTAGTAAGTGCCGTGCTGATGTTTCTCGCCAGCACGCTGAATATTCAATTTCGAAAGTCCGACTATGCGTTTTTAGCCGTCATCAGCAGCCTGCTGGGCATCGCCGCCGCTCTCTGGTTTGCCACCGGCCTGCTGGGCCTGACATCGGCAGACTTCGCCGTCATGTGGTCGTCGTTTAAAGATGTGATGGTAGAGATTTCCAGCCACGCACCGCCTGAATGGCCGATGGTGATGACCTGATAAGCCTCTCCGGTAGCCGCCGTCATTGTGTGCTGATCTAAGGCGAAGTGCTCCAGTTTGACTAGAATGAATAGATGAAATCTATGGAGTCAGCTCCATGAACGTCATCTCTCTTTCGCGACTCGCCGTCACCTGCTTCGCCTGCCTTTTCGCTTTTTTAATGATTAACAGAGTCTCTGCCGCTGCCCCCGTAGAGGCTTTACCGGCACAGGCGGAACAAACGGATCTGGCACTCAGCGCGGACGCGATACTGCAGCCATGGAAAGGTGATTTACCCGGCATGCTCGACCGACGCGTCATCCGGGTTCTCACGACCTACAGCAAAACGTTTTACTTCCTCGATAAAGGCACCCAGCGCGGACTTACCCACGACGCGTTTATCGCGTTAGAAAGCGATCTGAACCGCAGGCTCATCAAGGACAAAAAGCTTCAGCATCGCCATCTCCGGATACAAATCATCTTCGTGCCGGTAGCCCGGGACAGGCTGTTTGCAGCCCTCAACGAAGGCAGGGGAGATATCGCGGCGGCTAACCTCAGCGTGACGCCCTCGCGTGAGAAGCTAGTGTCCTTTACAACCCCTCTGTATTCCAACGTTAAAGAACTTCTCGTCTCCGGGCCTTCGTCCCCCAACGTGGCGACGCTGGAACAGCTCTCCGGCAAAACCGTCTTTGTGCGTTTTTCATCAAGCTATTACGAAAGCCTGCGGGCACTCAATGCGCGTTTTGCGCGCGAATCTCTTCCCCCAATAACGCTGGAGCCAGCCCCCGAGGCGCTCGAAGATGAGGATCTGATCGAGATGCTCAACTCGGGGCTCATACCGCCGATCGTCGTCGATCGTCACAAGGCTGTTTTTTGGAAACAGGTATTTCCGAAAATTCAGGTGCATGAAGATGTGGTGCTGCGCGACGAGGCGGACATCGCCTGGGCGGTGCGCAAAAACAGTCCTCAGCTTCTCGCGCTGCTTAATAGCTTCGTTGAGGAGAACGGCAAGGGCAGCCTGCTGGGCAATATCCTGCTTACCCGCTACCTGAAGAGCGTCAAATACGTCAAGAATGCCGCGGCTGATGAAGAGCGACGCAAGCTGCTGGCGATGGTGGAGCTGTTCAGAAAGTATGGTGACCAGTATGACGTGGACTGGCTGCTGATGGTGGCGCAGGGCTATCAGGAATCTCGTCTCGATCAGAACGCCCGTAGTAAGGCCGGGGCGATTGGCGTGATGCAGGTCTTACCGAGCACCGGCAGGGAGCTGAACGTCGGGGATATCCGCAAACTGTCTCCCAACATCAATGCCGGGGTGAAATATATGCGCTGGATGATCGATCATTATTACCGCGAAGAACCCATGACGCCTCTCGACAAGGCTCTCTTCACATTCGCCTCTTACAACGCAGGCCCGGCACGCATCGCCCGACTGCGTGTCGAAACGCAAAAGCGCGGCTTCGATCCCAACGTCTGGTTTGGCAACGTGGAATATCTGGCCGCCGAGAAGATCGGCACCGAAACGGTGACCTATGTCAGCAACATTTATAAGTATTACATCGCGTACCAGCTCATCATGAAGGAGCGGGCGCTCCAGCAGAAGGCGCGGGAACAATCGATGGCCCAGCCGGTGCCGGAAAAGGCGAAGGTGGCAGAATGAACAATAAAAAAGCCCCGTAAAACGGGGCTTCAAACTGATGACAAACCTACAGCGAACTAATTTCGCAAAGATCTCATTGAATTAATAACAAGGAAAATCAATTCATTGATTTTCGCCTGCTTACCACAAAGAAGGAAAAACCACGCTTTTTCCTTCTTTGTCAGCCATCTAAAGCCCCGTAAAACGGGGCCTTGTGAGATATTTTTTAGGGATTATCAGAACGGGATATCGTCGTCAAAATCCATTGGTGGCTCATTGTTAGCCGGAGCCGCTGGTGCGCTCTGCTGCGGACGAGACTGCGCGCCGCCGCTGAACTGGTTGCCGCCCTGCGGCTGCTGAGGCTGACCCCAACCACCCTGCTGCTGACCACCGTTGCCACCAGCCGGCGCGCCTGCGCCACCACCAGCACGGCCACCCAGCATCTGCATGGTGCCGCCCACGTTGACGACGACTTCAGTGGTGTATTTTTCAACGCCAGCCTGGTCGGTCCATTTGCGCGTCTGCAGCGCACCCTCAATATACACCTGGGAGCCTTTACGCAGATATTCACCGGCCACTTCCGCCAGTTTGCCAAACAGCACAACGCGGTGCCATTCAGTCTTCTCTTTAGTTTCGCCGGTTTGCTTATCGCGCCAGGACTCTGACGTGGCCAGGGTAATGTTGGCGACAGCGCCCCCATTTGGCATGTAGCGTACTTCCGGGTCCTGACCCAGATTCCCGACGAGAATCACCTTGTTTACGCCTCTGCTGGCCATGATCGTGTCTCCTGAAACGTTTTATGAATAGTGTAAACCCTCGATTCTACCATGCCACCCCCAATGTTTATAGCTGCGGGATGGATTCCAGAATCTCTCATCGCTATACATTATTGCATTAAAGCACTGGATATCCATTCAGGTTTTATTGTGTCATAATTAGTCGTTTGCGATCTCCGGTGGCAATCCGTGCGCCGGGCATAAAGCGTTTAATCCGGGAAAGGTGAATGGATAAGATCGAAGTTCGGGGCGCCCGCACCCACAATCTCAAGAATATCAACCTCGTCATCCCTCGCGACAAACTCATTGTCGTGACCGGGCTGTCGGGTTCTGGCAAATCCTCACTGGCTTTTGACACGCTGTACGCCGAAGGGCAACGTCGCTACGTTGAGTCCCTTTCTGCCTATGCACGTCAGTTCCTGTCGCTGATGGAAAAGCCGGATGTCGACCACATTGAAGGGCTGTCGCCGGCGATTTCTATCGAGCAGAAATCCACTTCGCACAACCCGCGATCCACCGTCGGCACCATTACGGAAATCCACGACTACCTGCGTCTGCTTTATGCCCGCGTCGGCGAACCACGTTGCCCGGACCACGACGTCCCGCTGGCGGCGCAAACCGTCAGCCAGATGGTGGACAACGTGCTGGCCGAGCCGGAAGGCCGCCGCCTGATGCTGCTTGCGCCGATCATTAAAGACCGTAAGGGCGAGCACACCAAAACGCTGGAAAACCTGGCAAGCCAGGGGTATATCCGCGCCCGTATCGACGGCGAGGTCTGCGACCTCTCCGATCCGCCGAAGCTGGAATTACAAAAAAAACATACCATTGAAGTGGTTGTTGACCGTTTCAAGGTTCGTGAAGATATCGGCCAGCGCCTGGCAGAATCCTTCGAGACCGCGCTGGAGCTCTCCGGCGGCTCCGCCGTCGTGGCGGATATGGACGACGAAAAAGCAGAAGAGATGCTGTTCTCTGCCAACTTCGCCTGCCCGATTTGCGGCTACAGCATGCGCGAACTGGAACCGCGCCTGTTCTCGTTCAACAACCCGGCTGGCGCATGCCCAACCTGCGACGGCCTGGGCGTACAGCAGTATTTCGATCCGGATCGCGTGGTGCAAAACGGCGAGCTGTCGCTGGCCGGTGGCGCAATCCGCGGCTGGGATCGCCGCAACTTCTACTATTTCACCATGCTGCGGTCTCTGGCGGAGCATTATAAGTTCGACGTAGAAACGCCGTGGAACGATCTGAGCGCATCGGTGAAAAACGTCGTGCTGCACGGGTCCGGCAAAGAAACTATCGAATTCAAATACATGAACGATCGCGGTGACACCTCCGTACGCCGCCATCCGTTCGAAGGCGTTCTGCACAATATGGAGCGCCGCTATAAAGAAACTGAATCTTCCGCCGTGCGTGAAGAGCTGGCGAAGTTCATCAGCAGCCGCCCTTGTGCTAGCTGCGAAGGCACGCGCCTGCGCCGTGAAGCGCGCCACGTGTTCGTTGAGAACACCCCGCTGCCCACCATTTCAGATATGAGCATCGGCCATGCGATGGAATTCTTCCAGAACATGAAGCTCAGCGGCCAGCGCGCGCAAATCGCCGAAAAAGTGCTGAAAGAGATTGGCGATCGCCTGAAGTTTCTGGTGAACGTCGGCCTGAACTACCTGTCCCTTTCCCGCTCCGCAGAAACCCTCTCCGGCGGCGAAGCCCAGCGAATCCGTCTGGCGAGCCAGATTGGTGCCGGGCTGGTCGGCGTGATGTACGTGCTGGATGAGCCGTCCATTGGCCTGCACCAGCGCGACAACGAGCGCCTGCTGGAGACGCTTATCCACTTGCGCAATCTCGGCAATACCGTGATCGTGGTAGAGCATGACGAAGACGCCATTCGCGCCGCTGACCATATCATTGATATCGGCCCTGGCGCGGGCGTACACGGCGGCCAGGTGGTGGCGGAAGGCAGCATGCAGGACATCATCGATGCGCCGGAATCCCTGACCGGGCAGTTCCTGAGCGGCAAACGCGAGATTTCTGTGCCGAAAAACCGCGTGCCGGCCGATCCGGAAAAAGTCCTCAAGCTGATTGGCGCGAAAGGCAACAACCTGAAAGACGTCACGCTGACGCTGCCGGTAGGCCTGTTTACCTGCGTCACCGGCGTTTCGGGTTCAGGTAAATCAACGCTGATTAACGATACGCTGTTCCCGCTCGCCCAGCGCCAGCTCAACGGCGCGACCATCGCGGAGCCGGCGGCCTATCGCGACATTCAGGGGCTGGAACATTTCGATAAAGTTATCGATATCGACCAGAGCCCGATTGGCCGTACGCCGCGTTCAAACCCGGCAACGTATACCGGCGTGTTCACCCCGGTACGTGAGCTGTTTGCGGGCGTGCCGGAATCCCGCGCGCGCGGCTATACGCCAGGGCGCTTCAGCTTTAACGTGCGCGGCGGGCGCTGTGAGGCCTGTCAGGGCGACGGCGTGATCAAAGTTGAAATGCACTTCCTGCCGGATATCTACGTGCCGTGCGACCAGTGCAAAGGCAAACGCTATAACCGCGAAACGCTGGAAATTAAATACAAGGGCAAGAGCATTCACGAAGTGCTGGATATGACCATTGAAGACGCCCGCGAGTTCTTCGATGCCGTGCCTGCGCTGGCGCGTAAGCTGCAAACGCTTATCGATGTGGGCCTGTCTTATATTCGCCTTGGGCAGTCAGCAACGACGCTCTCCGGCGGTGAAGCCCAGCGCGTGAAGCTGGCGAGGGAGCTGTCAAAACGCGGCACGGGGCAGACGCTCTATATTCTCGATGAGCCGACCACCGGCCTGCACTTCGCGGATATTCAGCAGCTGCTGGAAGTGCTGCATCAGCTCAGGGACCAGGGCAACACCATCGTGGTCATCGAACATAATCTGGACGTGATTAAAACCGCGGACTGGATTGTCGACCTTGGCCCGGAAGGCGGCAGTGGCGGCGGCGAGATCCTCGTTTCCGGCACCCCGGAAACTGTCGCCACCTGCGAGGCGTCCCATACCGCGCGCTTCCTTAAGCCATTGCTCAGGTAAATTACCTGCCGAGCTGCTGCCTGGTTTGATCGGGCAGCAGCGACAGCGCCTGCTGGTAAGACGCATCCACCAGATAGTAAATCTGCGAATCCGGCAGCGTGCCGTCCAGGTAAACCGTGCTCCAGTGCGCCTTGTTCAGATGCGCGCTGGGAAACACGTCCTTATGGCTTTCCCTCAGTAAATCAGCAAGCTCCGGGCTCGCCTTCAGCGAAACCGCCGGACGCTCTTCCACGTCGTGCACCATGGCATAAAGCACGTCCGCCACTTTAATCTGCGTGGCCTTCCAGTCGCTGTGAACGGTTTGTTCCGCGCCAGGCTTATTCATGCAGTACTGCAACAGCTCCGAATTGGTCATCTTATTCCCCTGATAGCGTGGTCATGATGTGATGGGCCTCCCTAAGTGTGCGACCCGGACGCCAAAAGGTACAACCCGGCGGGGCAAATTAGATGAAAAAAACGGCGATGGGCCTTCGCGCATCGCCGTCATTCTTACCGTTAAGGCCTAGTATTCTGAGTTCACTATCACTTCTTCGCCAAACGCGCCCGCTTTCGGCAGCGGCTGGTAGCTGGAGTTGGAAGCCCGCAGCACACGGATGCCGCGCGCGCCCATGTCCTGCGCGGCCGTAATGTCATTATCCGAGTCGCCGTAGAAGATTTTAATCTGCTTGTCCTTCAGCCACTGGGTTTTGGTGTTCTGGCCTTCTTTGTCGCCGGCAAAAATGACCGGATTCACCGCGCTCTGCGGGATGAGGAAATCATTCTGCAACGTTTTAGTGACGGTTTCGGTTTTCGTCTGGCTGCGCCCGGTCACGAAATAGATGCTGTCGCCGCGCTTCAGGTGCAGGGCGATCAGCTGCTTCGCCACTTCTTTCGGCATGCTGAACTCGTCCCAGCCGTTGTTCATCTTTTCCCAGAACTCCGGGTTTTTCAGGTAGTCCTGCTTGCCCGGCGAATACTCCTTCTGGCCGCGATAAAAGCCCGGGCTTGAGAACAGCACCGTGTCATCGATATCGAACCCAACCGCAATCGGCGGGCGGCCCAGCAGGCTATTTTCAATTTGCGCCACGGAAACCCAGTGCACGGGTGCCTGCTGAGCAAGCTGGGCAACGGTAACGCCCGGGTTGAGAGGAGCCGGGGCAGATTCTTTCGCAACAACGGAGTGGTTTAAGCCAAGCAGTAAACAGGCGGCGCTAAAGGCCAGGGTAATTTTACGCATCGTCATCCCTATTTCGTCAGTTTTTTTATCGTTATAAACCAGAGCGGCTGGTCAAAATTTTATCTGACCATACCTGTGGGACGCTGACAGATAAAGGTTTTTTGCGGGATATGTCTGAGAAAAGGGTGACGATCACAGAATATACGGGGCGTAATTGCAGGGCGGATAAGCGAAGCGCCATCCGCCCTGCAATAAATAACATGAGTAAGTACTTACATTACAGCAGCAAAAGCCTTAGCCACGCGGCGCACGTTGTTGCTGTTCAGGCCCGCGACGCACATGCGCCCGCTGGCTATCAGGTAAACGCCGAATTCATCGCGCAGGCGGTCGACCTGCTCCGCGCTCAGGCCCGTGTAGCTGAACATGCCGCGCTGGGTCAGCAGATAGTCAAAGTTGCCTCTCGGCACCTCTGTTTTCAGCACGGAAACCAGCGCCTGACGCATGTCGAGAATGCGGCAGCGCATGCTTTCCACTTCGGCTAACCAGCTGGCCTTCAGCTGTTCATCGTTCAGCACGGCGGCCACAACCTGCGCGCCAAAGTTCGGCGGGCTGGAGTAGTTGCGGCGCACGGTAGCTTTAAGCTGGCCGAGCACGCGGCCCGCAGTTTCTGCATCTTCGCAGACGACAGACAGCCCGCCGACGCGCTCGCCGTAGAGCGAGAAAATCTTCGAGAAGGAGTTGCTGACCAGCGCAGGCATACCCGTGCCGGCAATAGCGCGAATGGCGTAGGCATCCTGCTCCATGCCCGCGCCAAAGCCCTGGTAAGCTATATCGAGGAACGGGATCAGCTCACGCGCTTTGAGGATTTGAATAACCGCATCCCACTGGGCGTTCGTCAGGTCCGCACCCGTCGGGTTGTGGCAGCAAGGGTGCAGCAGCACAACGCTCCGGGCCGGTAATTTATTCAATGTTTCAAGCAGGGCTTCGAAACGCACACCGTTGGTTTCGCTGTCGAACCACGGGTAGGTATTCACCGTAAAGCCCGCGCCGGCAAAGATAGCGACGTGGTTTTCCCACGTCGGATCGCTGACCCAGACCTGCGAATCAGGGAAGTAAGTTTTCAGGAAGTCCGCACCAACCTTCAGCGCACCAGAGCCGCCAAGCGTCTGGATTGAAGCGATACGCCCGTCGCGCAGCGCTTCGTGCTTAGCACCAAAGAGCAGCGGAGCAATGGCGTTGCGGTAGGTGTTCAGGCCTTCCATCGGCAGATAAAGGGAGGCACCGTGCGGCTTCGCGTTAAGGCGAGCTTCGGCTTCCGCCACCGCCTGCAGCTGCGGGATCACCCCATCTTCGTTGTAGTACAGGCCAATGCTGAGGTTGACCTTGTCGGCGCGGGGATCAACTTTGAAGCGTTCCATCAGGGACAGAATCGGGTCGCCAGCATAGGCGTCAACTTTTTGAAACACGGTGGGGTTCTCCTGGTTTACGGTGTCGCGGATGACCAATGTAAACCGGAAGCCGGGGGGAAATCGAGGGGTTTGTTTTAGCAGTTTTGTAGGGCGGATAAGCGCAAGCGCCATCCGCCGTTTCTGTTCTTAGTCCAGATATTCCATTGCCACCCTTGAAGTCAGGCGCGTGATAAGTTCGTAAGCACTTACTTTTGTGATTGCAGCGATGCGCTCAACGGGTAGACCTTCCCCCCAGAGCACCACGCCGTCGCCCACTTTTTCCGTTGCTTCCGGGCCAAGATCGACGCAAATCATGTCCATTGCCACGCGTCCAACAATCGGCACTTCACGACCGTTAACCAGCACCGGCGTACCTGATGGCGCGCAGCGAGGGTAGCCGTCGCCATAGCCCATTGCCACCACGCCCAGGCGAGTGTCACGTTCCGCAATCCACGTGCCGCCGTAGCCTACTGGCTCACCCGCTTTATGGCTGCGAACCGCGATCAGGCTGGAAGTCAGCGACATCACCGGCTGGAAACCAAACTCCCCGGCCCACGGCTTCTGCTCCAGGGGAGAGACGCCATAAAGAATGATGCCCGGACGTACCCAGTCGAGATGCGACTGCGGCCACAGCAGAATGCCGCCGGAGGCAGCGATAGATTTCTGGCCCGGCTTGCCGTTAATAAAGGAGGTAAAGGTATCAAGCTGGCGGGGGGTGGCATCCGAATCCGGCTCGTCCGCGCGGGCAAAGTGGCTGACGATATTCACCGGCTGGCTGACGTTTTTACAGTTCACCAGCCGCTGATAAAAGGCTTCCGCCTCGTGCGGCAGAACGCCCAGACGGTGCATGCCGGTATCCAGCTTCATCCAGACCGTCACCGGATGGCTAAGCTCCGCCTGCTCCAGCGCCTCGAGCTGTTCGATACTGTGAATGGCAGTCTGGAGATTCTGTTCAGCGATGGTTGCCAGGTCGCTGGCGTTGAAGAAGCCTTCCAGCAGCAAAATGGGCTGAGCGATCCCCCCTGCGCGCAGCCGTACGGCCTCTTCGAGGCGGGCCACGCCGAAGGCATCGGCATCAGGGAGGGTGCGGGCGGTCTCAAGCAGACCGTGCCCATAGGCGTTTGCTTTCACCACCGCCACCATGCGGCTGGCCGGAGCCAGTTCGCGCAGACGCTGGAGGTTGTGTCGCAGAGCGCGGCGGTTAATTTTTACGGTTGCCGCTTGCATGTTTCTTCCTTGCTCAATTTTTAAAATTAACTAATGCAAATCCTCTAAATCATTTAAGTCACAGTAAGGCGGCAAGAGAGCTCATCCCCAGGAGCTTATCTAACTAAGTGACTGGGGAGAGGGAGTGCAGCCAACGCAGCTGTGGCTTAAAGGATGACAAGGATTTTAGTCTTCGTCGTACTGCGGCCCTGCATAATTATCGAAGCGCGACCACTGGCCGTTAAAGGTCAGGCGCACGGTGCCGATTGGGCCGTTACGCTGCTTGCCGAGGATAATCTGCGCGATGCCCTTCTCGTCGCTGTTGTCGTTGTAGACCTCATCGCGATAGATGAACATGATTAAGTCGGCATCCTGCTCGATGGAGCCGGACTCACGCAAGTCCGAGTTGACCGGGCGTTTGTCGGCACGTTGTTCCAGGGAGCGGTTAAGCTGGGAGAGCGCCACCACCGGCACCTGCAGCTCTTTGGCCAGCGCCTTAAGCGAGCGCGAGATTTCGGCGATTTCCAGCGTACGGTTGTCGGAAAGCGACGGCACGCGCATCAGCTGGAGGTAGTCGATCATGATCAGGCTCAGGCCGCCCGCTTCGCGATAGATACGGCGTGCGCGGGAGCGAACTTCGGTTGGCGTCAGGCCGGAGGAGTCATCAATATACATATTGCGCTTCTCGAGCAGGATGCCCATGGTGCTCGAAATACGCGCCCAGTCCTCGTCGTCCAGCTGCCCGGTACGGATTTTTGTCTGGTCCACGCGGGAGAGCGACGCCAGCATACGCATCATGATCTGCTCGCCTGGCATCTCGAGGCTGAAGATAAGTACCGGCTTATCCTGCAGCATGGCGGCGTTTTCGCAGAGGTTCATCGCAAAAGTGGTTTTACCCATCGATGGACGCGCCGCGACGATAATCAAATCCGACTTCTGCAGCCCGGCGGTTTTCTTGTTCAGATCCTGATAACCCGTATCCACGCCCGTCACGCCATCGTGCGGGGTCTGATAGAGCGACTCGATACGAGAGACCGTCGCCTCGAGGATCTGGTCGATGGATTTCGGGCCTTCATCTTTATTGGAGCGGTTTTCTGCAATCTGGAAAACGCGAGATTCGGCCAAATCTAATAAATCTTCGCTGGTTCGCCCCTGCGGATCATAACCGGCGTCGGCAATTTCGTTCGCCACGGCGATCATTTCACGAACTACAGCACGTTCACGGACGATATCCGCGTAAGCGTTGATGTTCGCCGCACTTGGCGTATTTTTTGATAACTCTGCCAGATAGGCAAACCCGCCGACGCTGTCCAGGTTGCCCTGTAACTCCAGGGATTCCGATAGCGTAATCAGGTCGATTGGCTTGCTCATCTCCAGCAGGCGCTGCATCTCGGTGAAGATTAAGCGGTGCGGGCGGCTGAAGAAATCGTTGGCGACGACGCGCTCGGAAACGTTGTCCCAGCGTTCGTTGTCCAGCATTAACCCGCCCAGTACCGACTGCTCCGCTTCCAGAGAATGCGGCGGCATTTTCAGCCCTTCCATCTGACGATCGCGGGTTTCGTTCGGTTTGTTGAAGGGTTTATTTCCTGCCATAGTGAGGGAGTTACCAGATTTCATGTTCACAGAGACCGAGGAGTATAACACCTGGTCTGTTCACTTCGACACAAGGAGTTTCCATGGCAACGCGTATTGAGTTTAGCCAGCACGGTGGTCCGGACGTGCTCAAAGCGGTGGAATTCACCCCTCAGGCCCCCGCCGCCGGTGAGATTCAGGTTGAGAACAAAGCAATTGGTATCAATTACATAGACACCTATATTCGCAGCGGGCTTTATCCGCCGCCGAAGATGCCGAGCGGGCTGGGAACAGAAGCCGCAGGCGTGGTGAGCAAGGTCGGGCAAGACGTAACGCACCTGAAAGTGGGCGACCGCGTGGTCTACGCCCAGTCAGGCCTGGGCGCCTACAGCAGCGTCCACAACGTGCCCGCTGACAAAGCGGCAAAACTCCCGGACGCCATCTCTTTTGAACAGGCCGCCGCCTCCTTCCTGAAAGGCCTGACGGTCTATTACCTGCTGCGTAAAACCTATGAAGTGAAACCGGACGAGGTCTTTCTGTTCCATGCCGCCGCCGGTGGCGTGGGGCTCATCGCCTGCCAGTGGGCAAAAGCGCTGGGGGCAAAACTCATCGGTACGGTTGGGTCGGCGGAAAAAGCCGAGCGGGCGAAACAGGCAGGCGCCTGGCAGACCATTAACTACCGGGATGAGAACGTCGTCGAACGTATAAAAGAGATCACCGGCGGCAAGAAGGTCGCGGTGGTTTATGACTCGGTGGGGAAAGACACCTGGGAAGCTTCGCTCGACTGTCTGCAGCGTCAGGGTTTGATGGTGAGCTTCGGTAACTCATCCGGCCCGGTGACCGGCGTGAACCTGGGCATTCTCAACCAGAAAGGCTCGCTGTATGTTACGCGTCCGTCACTGAACGGTTACGTCACCACGCGTGAGGAGCTGGAGGAAGCCTGCAACGAGCTGTTCTCGCTCATCGCCAGCGGCGTGATCAAAGTGGATGTGGCCGAGACCCAGAAATTTGCCCTGAAGGATGCGGCACGTGCCCATGAGGTGCTGGAGAGCCGGGCGACGCAAGGTTCCAGCTTATTGATTCCATAAAAGAATTTGGGCTTCCCGAGGGAAGCCCATTCTTTTTTTGTTCGCGCTGCCTGTAGGGTACAGCTGCGATGAATTCTTGTGTTACAGCCCGGCAATATTGTCAGGTTTCGTCAGGAATTGATACCGCCAGCCGTGGAAAGTTAATCACAAAGATGCGAGGTTGTGATCGACTCCGCAATACCTGAGCAACGATTGCGGGTATTCACCGCAGAAGTTAACGCTTATCCGCAACCAGCGATAAAGCATGCTCCACCACGTCAATGCCCGCTCCTGCTTTATGGGCGTTCTCGCTCAGATAGCGACGCCACTGGCGCGCGCCGGGGATACCCTGGAACAGGCCGAGCATATGGCGGGTGACATGACCAAGGTACGTGCCGTTTGCCAGTTCGCGCTCAATATAAGGATACATGGCGCGTACCGCTGCAACCGTATCCACTTCCGGTGTGTCACAACCAAAGATCTCGCGGTCCACAGCTGTCAGCAAGCCAGGATTTTGATACGCCTCGCGCCCGACCATCACGCCGTCCAGGTGCTCAAGATGCGTTTTCGCCTCTTCCAGCGTCTTCACGCCGCCGTTTATTGCCATGGTCAGCTGCGGGAAGTCACGCTTGAGCTGATAGACGCGCGGGTAGTCCAGCGGTGGAATTTCGCGGTTCTCTTTCGGGCTAAGCCCAGAGAGCCAGGCTTTGCGGGCGTGGATGATAAACATCTCGCATTCGCCCTTCCCGGCTACGGTGCCGATAAAATCACACAGGAATTCGTAGCTGTCCTGCTCGTCGATGCCGATACGGGTTTTCACCGTTACCGGGATGGATACCACGTCGCGCATTGCCTTGATGCAATCTGCTACTCGCTGGGCGTCGGCCATCAGGCATGCGCCGAACATGCCGTTCTGCACGCGATCGGACGGGCAGCCAACGTTAAGATTTATTTCGTCGTAGCCGCGCGCTTCCGCCAGCTTCGCACACTGGGCCAGCGCCGCAGGATCGCTGCCGCCCAACTGCAGGGCGACCGGATGCTCTTCCTCACTGTAAGCCAGATAGTCTCCTTTACCGTGAATGATTGCCCCGGTGGTGACCATTTCGGTGTACAGCAGGGTGTTCTTCGACAGCTGACGCAGGAAATAGCGGCAGTGGCGGTCGGTCCAGTCGAGCATTGGCGCGATGGAAAAACGGTAGGGCTGGAACGGAGTCTGGCTGCTTTGTGAGGACATAGGCAATGAGCGTTTACGCAGGTTACGGTGAAAAAAGGGTCGCCACTATAGCACAGTCAGCGTCGGGACGCCTGATCGTCCCGACGCCTGTTTTTATCAGAAGGTCATGCTGAGCTGCGCCCCTGCCCCCCAGGTTTCGTCTTCGCCGTACAGGCCCATCAGGTCGATGTGTACGCGATTAAACGGTGCAAACCCGACGCCGCCAGTGAAGACGTTGCTGTCGTCACCCTTCACATCAGCACGATAGCCCGCGCGAACGGCGAACCAGGACAGCGGACGAATTTCGGCACCCACGCCCACGAACTGCGAATCCTCTTCGCTTTTGAAGCCTTTGGTTTCAGTCAGGTCACCGTCGGCGCTCAACGTGATCAGATCGTTGTGCCACGCAGCCCCCGCCGTCACCAACGGGCTAATCTGATAGGTATCTTTATAGCTTTTCGTCTCACCGGTACGGCCATTAGTGATACGAATGTCTTTGGTGTCGATATCCCGTGAGATCAGGTTCTGACCGCTGAGGCCCACGGTCCAGTTTTCACCGAAGTCTGCCGCAAGACCGGCATCAACGTTGAAGCCGGTGTCGTCGTTACGGTAGCGGCTGCTGTTCCAGTCGCTGCTGTCATAGGTGTAGATGGAGGTGGTGTAGTTATAGAGCCAGGTTTTTTGCAGTTTAGGCGTGACGCCAACGGATACCGGCACGCCCCCCAGGTCGAACTGCTTCGCCATTGCCACGCCGTAGTCAGAAACGATTGCCGCACGGCCGGAAGCGGTGGAGTTCAGGTTGCGCGTAATAGCGTCTGAACCGTTGGTCGCGGCGTCGATAGCAACGCCTGCCGCCACAGTATTGGAATTCTCAATGCCGCGCAGGTAGTCGATATCCTGCTGATCGATTGAAGAACTGACTCGACCGTGGGCATAAGCTTTGGTGACAAACGCCAGCGACAGCACGTTGTTGGGTATGCTGACGGAAATCCCCGCCCCCGCTTTCGCCTGCGCCGTTTTTCCCCGTAAATCTTCCAGCTCACCCGCCAGGTCACCAGCCGCACCCTGAAGCAGGTTCAAAGAGCCTGTGGGATTGAGGATGATCTGTTGCAGGGTAAGGCTGTCGATCACATCTTCATAATTATCAACCTTGTCGCTGATATCGTCGATCTGATCCTGCAGATTGTCTTTGTCCGTAATTTGCGCGCCAACGGAAGGAAGAATTACCGTGAACGAATCCTCCTCCTGCGCCTTTGCCAGCAGCGCCGGGTTGATTAACGCCCCGCTGCCGTAGCTGCCGGAGGCCACGCCCGTACCGCCCATTGCATCACTTCGGGCTTCCGCCCACGTACCCGCCGCCCAGGTTGGATTTGCCACAAACAAAGATGCGGCGCCAAGCGCCACCAGAGATTTTATTTTTTTCATTCACCGCTGCCCGTCTGTTTAGTCAGTTGGAGTAACTAGCCCCCGTCAGTAAAGCGCTAACGGAGGCGGACTGTTGCTGTGAATAAAGTGTTAAAAAGTAGGCTATTTAGCCTATAGGAATCCCGTTTCTATCCATTCGGGTTAGGGTTTCAAAATTTCCATGCAGAGTTATTTATAGTTTACCCGTTGGTTTTCGGGTAGGCCGCCCGTCATGCGGGCCGAAAAACTGTGGCGGATGGTCTATCCAGCGGTCTTTACGCTGGGCGGCATAGCCGGGATTTAGCGGGTAATAGATCTGGTTTTCGTCTTTGTTTGCCTCGCCGACAACCAGCAGGCGAACTTCATGTTCCGTATTATTGATAAACGTATGGCATACGCCCGTCCCCGCCGGGAAACCGACGCTGTCGCCAGGCTCAAGCTGATACAAATTTCCGTTGATCCACACCTGTGGATGGCCTTCCAGCACATAAGCGAACTCTTCTTCGCTGCTTTCGGCGTGGGGGTAGGACGTGCGGCGTCCCGGCAAGAGCCGTTCGTGGTGAATGCCAAGCCGGTTTAAACCCAGGCTACGAGCAAGCGGCGCACCAATGGAAAACAGTTCGTTGCTGTCGGGATAGGTGGAATCATCCGCGCCTTCAAGCTCGCGCCAGTGGCGAATACAATCTGGTTTTTGCATGACATCTCCGAAGCTAAATTTTTATGAGGGTTCACCGCCAGTATGTACCAACATTCGGCGTTTTTACGGCTTTTATGGTAAAGTCAGAGACTATTAACCGAGGATAGCTGATGGATACGACGACTTCACAAACCGTGTTAGCGCAGGCTGAAAAGCTCTGTGCCCTGCGCAATGTGCGCCTGACGCCGCAACGTCTGGAAGTGTTGCGCCTGATGACGCTGCAAACGGGCGCCATCAGCGCTTACGATCTGCTGGATCTGCTCCGCGTCAGCGAGCCGCAGGCCAAACCGCCGACCGTTTATCGTGCGCTGGATTTTCTACTGGAGCAGGGTTTTGTTCACCGTGTGGAATCCGCTAACAGCTATGTGCTGTGCAACCTCATCGATCAGCCAACCCATTCGTCAGCCATGTTTATCTGCGAACGTTGCGGTGCCGTCAAAGAAGAGGCTGCGCAGGGCGTGGAAGATATTATGCACAAGCTGGCCGCAAAAATGGGCTTCGCTCTGCGTCATAACGTCATTGAAGCGCATGGATTATGTTCTGCGTGTGCCGAAGTCGAAGCCTGCTGCCATAAAGAAGAATGCAGCAGCCATGACCATACGGTGCAGATTAAGAAGAAGGTTCGTTAAGAGAGGATTCGGTACATCCTTGTACCTGGGCAGGTAGCCTTAGAGGGTCAGCACATCTGAGGGTTGTGCTAACTGCCTACCAGCGATATTTGTTGCGGGTTTCCCAGTCAACGACTTCTTTTTCCGCCTCGTCTTTCGACGAGCCGTATCGTTCCTGAATTTTACCAACCAGCTGATCGCGTTTACCTTCGATGACCGTCATGTCATCGTCCGTAAGCTTGCCCCATTTTTCTTTCACAGTACCTTTAAACTGTTTCCAGTTACCGCCGATTTCATCTTTATTCATAATGGTATCCTTAGCGTTCGGTGAAAAAGTGTAGGGTTAACATCGTCCGGGTCATGCCGACTGCGGCGACCCACTATCTGCTGGACGTGATAATAATTGTAGTCAAGGATCTGGCACCGAGGCGGCAATTAAGAATATTGAACCATAGCGGCGGAATGATAAAAGCCGAAGCGCCACGAAAATCCGTGATGTATCAACGTGCTGGAAAATGATTAAAGGTCTCGTCAGCAGTTGTAACTAACTATGACCCCCAGGTGCAAACCAGGTGTCGTTCCGCCAGTGGCGACGCCATATCCAGCCCAACGAAAGACCGCGCAGCGCCAGGAATACCGCCAGCGCCAGCCACAGACCGTGATTGCCCAGCCAAGGGACGGTGAGCAGTGCCAGGCCAAAACCGGCTGCGGCAACGGCCATACTGTTGCGCATTTCTGCTCCGCGCGTTGCGCCGATAAACATACCGTCCAGCAGATAACACCAGACGCCCACAACCGGCAGGACAATTTGCCAGTGAAGATAGCGATCCGCCTGCTGCTGTAGCGCCGGTAACGACGTTAACAGCGCAACGATGTTTTCCCCAAAGAAGGCATAAATCACGGCAAAGCTTAGCGCCACCAGCCCCGCCTGGCGGCAGGCGGCCTGCCAGACGCTCAGCAGCTGCGAGCCGTTTCTGGCTCCGTATGCCTGCCCGGAGTGCGCTTCCACCGCATAGGCAAAGCCATCCAGCGCATAGGCGGTAAAGGTCAGCAGCGTCATCAGCACGGCGTTAACCGCCACGATTTCACTGCCCAGACGCGCACCCAGAATGGTTACCGAGGCAAAGCAGATTTGCAGCAGCAGCGAGCGCAGCATGATGTCCCGGTTCAGTGCCAGCAGACGACGAAAGTTGCCCCGCCAGGCTTCTTTAAGCATCGCAAGCGTAATGCCGCGTATCACCAGCACCTTTTTGACCATCAGCAGGCCGATGAAGAAGGTGGCGTACTCCGCCACGGCGGTTGCCGTTGCCGCCCCCTGCACGTTCATGTGCAGCCCCATCACCAGCCATACATCCAGCACGATATTCAGGACGTTGCCGACCACCAGCAGAATAACCGGCGCCCGGGCATACTGCACGCCCAGCAGCCAGCCAAGCAGCACAAGGTTTGCCAGCGAGGCCGGGGCGCTTAGCCAGCGGATCTCCAGAAAGCGACGCGCCTGCTCCAGCACCTGATCGTTGCCGCCAACGATACTCAGCGCCAGATTAATCAGCGGATAGCGAAGCGCGACAATAGCGAAGCCGGCAAGCAGCGCAAGCCCGAGAGGCTGGACCAGGGCGCGCGCCAGCGCCGCCGGATTATTGGCCCCGAAGGCCTGCGCGGTTAAACCGGTGGTGCTCATGCGCAGAAAAAGCAAAAGCATGAACAGGAAGCTGGTTGCGGTCGCGCCAATGGCCACGCCGCCCAGATAGACCGGGCTATCAAGATGGCCGATGACCGCCGTGTCCACCAGGCCTAACAGCGGGACGGTGATGTTGGAGAAAATCATGGGTAACGCGAGGCGCCAGAGCGCTTTGTCTGTCGTCGAGAAGAAATGCATGTGGGCGTCCGCTGCAAGTCTGGAGAGAAGCGTCAGAGCGTGATGCGCGCGGGACGCGCATCACCAGATGTGGGGATTACAGCCATTCACCGTTGCGGATCACCCCAACGGCCAGCCCTTCAATTGAGAAGTTCTGCTCGCGGAGATCGACGACGATAGGCTCAAACTCGCTGTTTTCTGGCAGTAGCTGCACGGTGTTGCCCTGCTGCTTAAGGCGCTTAACGGTGACTTCGTCGTCAATGCGCGCGACAACCACCTGGCCGTTATGGACGTCCTGGGTTTTATGCACCGCCAGCAGATCGCCATCCAGAATACCAATGTCCTTCATGGACATGCCGCTGACGCGCAGCAGGAAGTCGGCATTGGGTTTAAACAGGGACGGGTCAACCTGGTAATGGCCTTCGATGTGCTCCTGCGCCAGCAGCGGTTCGCCTGCGGCGACACGGCCCACCAGCGGAAGACCGGTTTCTTCTTCAACCAGAAGACGGATACCGCGAGACGCACCGGAAACAATTTCGATGGCGCCTTTACGCGCCAGCGCTTTGAGATGCTCTTCAGCGGCGTTTGGAGAACGGAACCCCAGACGTTGAGCAATCTCGGCACGCGTTGGTGGCATGCCGGTCTGGCTGATATGATCCCGAATGAGATCAAACACCTCTTGCTGCCTGGTAGTTAATGCTTTCATTCCGCCCCCTGGGTGTTTATACAGTTATGCTGTGAGTATATACAGTTAAAGGCGAATTTGAAACTACAAATTAAGCAAAAAACCAGGCACTTAACCAGATCTGGAAAGCTTATCGCAAATGCTGCCAAAGCAGAGTGATCCAGGCGAACAGCGCGAGGATAATTGAGATTAACACTGCCGCCGAGCCCATATCTTTCGCACGGCCTGACAGCTCGTGATATTCCGTGCCAACGCGGTCCACTAAAGCTTCGATAGCGCTGTTGAGGATCTCAACGATCATTACCAGCACAACGGAGCCAATCAGCAGGACGCGGGTGATAGGGTCAACGTCCAGCCAGCAGGCGATGGCGATGGCGATAACCGCCGCAACGCCCTCCTGACGGAAGGCGGCTTCGTTAACCCAGGCGGCACGTAGCCCCTTCCAGGAGTAGCCAGCTGCTTTGATAATGCGTGTAAAACCAGCGGAGTTATTCGCCATTGAGGGAAACCTTTTTGAAATTAAAGCGTCAATGCTTATCTGAAACCCACCTCTTTCAATGTTCACCGATAGCTGGCGACCTTAAGGAAGTGGGGTAAAATCGCAACGCCACAGAAATCTTATACAGTTTCTGATATTCTTGCGGCGAAATTGCACTATTAACCTGAGGCTTTACATCGTTTATGTCAGGCTGGCCAAGAATTTACTATAAATTGCTTAATTTTCCATTAAGCGTTCTGGTAAAGAGCAAGTCCATACCGGCTGATCCCCAAGCCGAACTGGGTCTCGATACCACGCGCCCTATCATGTACGTGCTGCCTTATAACTCAAAGGCGGACCTGCTGACGCTGCGTGCGCAGTGCCTGGCGCATGATTTGCCCGACCCGCTTGAACCTCTGGAAATCGACGGGGCGGTACTGCCGCGCTACGTCTTTATCCACGGCGGACCGCGTGTCTTTACTTATTACACACCAAAGGAAGAGTCGATTAAGCTCTTCCACGACTATCTCGATCTGCACCGCAGCAATCCAAATCTGGATGTGCAGATGGTGCCTGTTTCGGTGATGTTTGGCCGTTCTCCGGGCCGCGAGAAAGGCGAAGTGAATCCCCCTTTGCGCACCTTAAACGGCATTCAGAAGTTCTTTGCCGTATTGTGGCTGGGCCGAGACAGCTTCGTGCGTTTCTCCGCTCCTGTTTCACTGCGCCGCATGGCGACCGAGCACGGTACGGACAAAACTATCGCCCAGAAACTGGCTCGCGTGGCGCGCACGCACTTTGCCCGTCAGCGTTTAGCCACCGTCGGGCCACGCCTGCCGGTACGCCAGGATCTCTTTAATAAGCTGCTGGCCTCCAAGGCCATTGCGCGTGCCGTGGAAGATGAAGCGCGCAGCAAGAAAATCTCCCATGAGAAGGCCCAGCAAAACGCCGTGGCGCTGATGGAAGAGATTGCGGCTAACTTTTCCTATGAAGCCATCCGTCTGACTGACCGCGTGCTGGGCTTAACGTGGAACCGCCTGTACCAGGGCATCAACGTGAATAACGCTGAACGCGTGCGCCAGCTCGCCCACGACGGGCATGAAATTGTCTATGTGCCCTGCCACCGCAGCCACATGGACTACATGCTGTTGTCCTACGTGCTTTATCACCAGGGGCTTGTTCCTCCGCACATCGCGGCAGGGATTAACCTGAACTTCTGGCCAGCCGGCCCGATCTTCCGCCGCCTGGGTGCTTTCTTTATCCGCCGTACCTTTAAGGGCAGTAAACTCTACTCCACCGTGTTCCGCGAATACCTCGGCGAACTGTTCAGCCGTGGCTACTCCGTTGAATACTTTGTGGAAGGTGGCCGCTCCCGTACGGGCCGCCTGCTGGACCCGAAAACCGGTACGCTGTCGATGACCCTGCAGGCCATGCTGCGCGGCGGTACCCGTCCGATTACGCTGGTGCCGATTTATATCGGTTACGAGCACGTGATGGAAGTGGGGACTTATGCGAAAGAACTGCGCGGCGCGACCAAAGAGAAAGAAGGCTTCATGTCGATGCTGCGGGGCTTAAGCAAGCTGCGTAATCTGGGCCAGGGCTACGTGAACTTCGGTGAACCCATGCCGCTGAACGCATTCCTGAACCAGCGCGTGCCGGAATGGCGCGAGTCTATCGACCCAATCGAAGCGGTTCGTCCGGCATGGTTAACGCCAACGGTAAATGAAATCGCCGCCGAGCTAATGGTGCGCATTAACAACGCAGGCGCGGCCAACGCCATGAACCTGTGCTGTACCGCGCTGCTGGCATCGCGCCAGCGTTCACTGACCCGTGAGCAGCTGACCGAACAACTCGACTGTTATCTCAGCCTGCTGCGCAACGTGCCGTACTCAGCGGATGCCACCGCTCCGGAGCAAACGGCACCGGCGCTAATCGACCACGCGCTGCAGATGAACAAGTTTGAAGTCGAGAAAGACACCATCGGCGATATCATCATTTTGCCGCGCGAGCAGGCCGTGCTGATGACCTACTACCGCAACAACATCATGCACATGCTGGTGCTGCCGTCGCTGATGGCTTCTATCGTCACGCAGCACCGCACGATCGATCGTGCCGAGCTTCAGCGACAGATAGAAGTTGTCTACCCGATGCTGAAAGCCGAGCTGTTCCTGCGCTGGGAGAAGAGCGAGCTGGCGATGGAAATCGATGCGCTACTGGGCGAGATGCAACGTCAGGAGCTGGTCACTATCAGCGCCGATCGGGTGCAGATTAACCCTGCCCGTTCACGTACCCTGCAGCTGTTGGCGGCGGGCGTGCGCGAAACGCTACAGCGCTACGCCATCACATTCTGGCTGCTGAGCGCTAACCCGTCCATCAACCGTGGGACGCTTGAGCGTGAAAGCCGCACGGTGGCGCAGCGTCTTTCTATGCTGCACGGTATCAACGCGCCGGAGTTCTTCGACAAGGCGGTCTTCACCTCGCTGGTGCTGACGCTGCGCGATGAAGGCTATATCAGCGATACCGGCGACGCGGAGCCAACGGAAACGATGAAGGTTTACCAGATGCTGGCCGACCTGATTACTTCAGATGTGCGTCTGACCGTTGAAAGCGCAACGTCGCAGGTAGCCGTGGCGGAGTAAATAATCTGGCGGATGGCGCTGTGCTTATCCGCCCTACGAATCACGTTGTAGGGCAGTTAAGCAGTGGCACCCTCCGCCATGTTTTTAGAAGTGCATCATGCTCAGGGCCATGCCGATAAACAGCACCAGCCCAACATAGTTGTTATTTAGAAATGCTTTAAAACAGGCATCCCGGTCGCGGTTGGCAATCATCCTTTGCTGATGGATAAACAGCGCGCCCGCAAGGCCAATAGCCCAGTAGTACGCCCCGCCCAGCTCGTTCAGCCAGCCGATCAGCGCCATCAGCACCAGCACCACCACCTGCAAAATGCCGATAATCAGCTTGTCGTTACGCCCGAACAAAATGGCCGTCGACTTGATGCCAATCTTCACATCGTCATCCCGGTCAACCATTGCATACTGCGTGTCGTAAGCTACCGCCCAGCAAATATTCGCCGCAAACATCAGCCAACAGCTTAACGGCACACTTTCGCTCACCGCCGCAAACGCCATAGGGATTGACCAGCCAAACGCCGCACCCAGCACCACCTGCGGCAGATGCGTGTAGCGCTTCATAAATGGATAGATCCACGCCAGCGCAAGAGCGGCAATGGACAGCAGAATTGTCATGACGTTGAGGGTCAGCACCAGCACGAACGACAGCAGCACCAAAATGATGAACAGATTGCGGGCTTCTTTCTCACTCACCGCGCCGCTGGGCAGCGGGCGATGGGCCGTACGTTTCACGTGTCCGTCAAATTTACGGTCCGCATAGTCATTGACCACACAGCCGGCGGCGCGCATCATCCAGACGCCAGCGATAAACACCGCCAGGATGGTCAACGGCGGCACGCCCGGCGTCGCCAGCCATAGCGCCCACAGCGTCGGCCAGAGCAGCAATAAAGAACCAATCGGCTTATCCAGCCGCATCAGGCGCATATACGCCTGGAATTTCCCTTCGGTCAGACTCCACTCCATTATTTTTCCTCTTCATACAGCGGAGATGCGGGCAGAAACAGCTCCGTCAGCAGCAGCGGCTTATCGGACAGCCTCAGGCGGGAACGACGTCCCCACAGCTCCGCGCTGCGACCAATCTGAATAAAGTCGCGTGTCAGGGTTGAAGCACTAAAAAGATAGCGCCCAAGCGGCGTGTTGCCCAGCCTCTGCAACGCCAGCTCAGGACCAGCCAGCGTAGACTCTGGTACGACAGTACGCCCGACCAGCCAGGGAACACCGTCACCGCACAGCACTATTTCACGCAGCCAGTAGCGCTGCGCAGGGGGTAGCAGCCCGGCTTCGGGCAGCTGTTCATCCGCGATAACAAAGGCTTCGCGGATAATCTCTACCGTCACTTTTGCGCAGTGCTGCTCAAAGCGTTTAGTCATTGAGTCTTCTAGCAGCAGCCAGTCGAGAAAGCTGGCGCTTAGCCCGTCCGGGATCTCAGTGAAGAAGCTTAGGGCGCGCAATCGCGAAAGCGCCTCAGACATGGGGGATTCTCCGATACATAACCTGCGGGCATTGTAACGCAGAACGGAGGATGCGTGGCAGGCAATCGCTTTACAACGGCGCAACATGCTGGGAGGGGAGATAAAAAAAGGGTGCGCCACAAGGACGCACCAATCTTACAAGCATCAGCACTGTGGGGAGACGACTACCCCTTGCCTTTTACACTGCTGATAAAAGTTTTACGGGCGGAGGTAGAACCCAGACGCTCGGCTTCATTCAGCAGTTTCAGGGCCTTATCGATCTCCCCTTTGTCCACGGCTTGCCTGATGGCCTGGTTGTAGTAGCTTTCCGTATCGGTGAGGATTGGCTCGCTCTTCGCAGCTGGTGCCGCTGTTGCTGTTGCTGCCGGAGCAGAAGCTACGGCGGTGCTGGAAGCGGCAACAGGTGCAGCGTAAACAGGTGCGGCGGTGTTACCCACGGTGACCGGACCTGGGCCTGATGACCCAAACAGCGGGCCGACCAGCACGCTTGAGCTGGAGGACGTTTTCACTTTCAGCTTCAGCGTACCGTCAGTGGTATGACGCGCAACCGGGTCTGGAATATCTGGCACAGCGTTACCGGTTCCCTTGGCGTAAGCCTTGGCGGGATCCAGCAGCTTAGTGGTTTGTTGCAGATCTTTATCCGTCGTGAAGACCAGAACGTAAATTTTTTGCTGCCCCAGCGCCGGGGTCAGGCGCATCAGTCCTTCCAGACGGTCCGCACTCATTACGCCCGGCTCCTGATAGGTGAAATATTCGCTCGGGAAGTAGGCAGAAGGCGTCATGTTCTGGTCAAGAATCAGCACGTTAGGTGCAAAGACGCTGGTTTGCTTGTTCACTTCGCTGGTTAGCGTAATGTACAGCTCACCGATGTTGGCCGGCACGCTGTAGGCCGCAACCGGGCCGGAAATACCGGCAACGTTCAGACTCTGCCCGCCGGTAGCAAGCATGGTGGTTTGGGTTTTAGACTGGTCGACGGGGGTCCAGGTCAGCTGCTGTAGCGCAGTGGCCGGAATAGCAGGTGCCGTGGTTGTGTTCTGCGGTACGAAGTTAACGTCGGCCAGGCTGACGCCGGGCAGGCTTGCGAGCAGCCCTGCGGATAAGCAGAGCGCGACGAGACTTTTTTTCATTTTCATTGTTATAACCTCGAACTAGAAACGATGGACGTTAGCCAGGCAATAGCGCGTCCATCTGAAACGGTTTTGGCATACAAGGGTAATGCGATGAAGGAGGCAGTGGCTCCTCCCCCATCGTTTCATAACATCAGGTTAAAGCTGAATTACCACCAGATTTCCATCTGCGCACCGAAGGAGAACTCATCGCTGTCGCCGCGGCTGGTTGAGAAGGTGCCGTTACCGGTAGAGTCGTTGATGGCGAAGCGGGTCGCGTTGCCATTACCGTCTTTCGCGTAACCCCATTTCTCATCCCACTTGGCGTAGGTTGCGAAGACGCGCAGTGCCGGTCGGGACCAGATGCTGTCGCCTGCCTGCCATTGCTGCGCCAGGGTAATTTTGTACTGGCCGTTGCGGTCACCAGTTTCTTGAGACTTGACGTTGTCGTAGCCAACTTCCAGAAGGGTGCTCATGATTGGTGTCCATTTGAACATTGGACGCACGCCAACGGTGTACCATTCAGTCCCCTGGTTGTCATCCATATCCAGGTTCTGGTACATACCGACGTACATCAGGTCCCAACGGTCAGCAAGCGTGATAGCACCGTGGTCAAGAACGCGGATCATGTGACCATCGTTATTGATGCTGCCCCCCTGCGCCAGGCCTTTGCCCTGCGAAGTCATGGAGTCCGTCGCGTACTGAACAACAAACTTGTTGTAGCCTTTCAGCATGCTCTGGGTATGTTCGATGGTCCCCATCCAGCCGTCTTTAGACGCGCCAGGCTGCAAGTAATAATCATCAGGAATATTGGTGTGGCCGTAGTCAACACCCAGCTCTAACGTACCGCCTGGGTTGGTTTCAATACCCGCCCAACGCACGTCGAACACATCGTTTGGTACTTCGTTGCTGTAGTTACGAGAACCATCAGCGTTGAAATCATTAAATGCTGCAGAACCACCGGCCTCAGAAGAACGGGTTGCCGCGATGGACAGTTTACCCACGCCGACATCGATGTTTTCCAGACCTGCACCAGGACCAGAAATATCCCAGTAGTAGAAGTCGATCATGTGAACGTCATGACGCTGGTAAAAGCGCTTACCAGCCCACATGTTTGCGCCAGGCAGTGCATCAATCAGATTTTTACCCTGCACGTTGGCTTCACGGAATGCCGGGTCTGTTGCTTCCCAGTCATTCTGCTGTGCTACGGAGTAGGCCACGTTGGTATCGAAGTAGAAGCTCTTATCGCCTTCTTTCCACACTTCCTGACCCAGTTTTAATTCCGCATAGGTCTCACATTCGTTACCAAGACGGTATTTAGACTGTGCACCAGTCGCCTGGAAGCACTGCTGTTCGCCGCCGCTACCGGTCCAGCCGATACCAGAACGGGCATAACCGTGGAAGTCCACCGCCATTGCCTGAACAGACATAACGCCTGCTGCTACGGCTACCGCCAGTGGGAGTTTGCGCAGAGTAATCATCGTTCTATCTCCTGAGATCATTGCTTTTCTTTTTTATGGGAATGCTTAAACGCCTGGCTCTTGATGCAGCCTACGACAAGCAGTGCCGTCCTCACGGAACAGATGGCAACGCTCTGGCGGCAGGCCAATTGCGAATGTGGCACCTTCTTTTACCAACACCACGTCATTCTGGCGGTACACCAGGTTCTGACGAATGGCGGGGATTTGGATGTGAATCTGAGTCTCATGTCCTAACTGCTCGACCACCTGGACTTCACCTTCGAGGGTGACGTCGGCGATGTCGCTTGGCAGCAGGTGTTCAGGACGAATACCCAGGGACATGTTGGTCCCTACCTGAACATGGCTGCTTTCTACCGGCAGCCAGACCTGCTGGCGGTTCGGTAATTCAACCTGTACCTGATCGATTGCTGTGGCAGTCACTTTTACCGGCAGGAAGTTCATCTTTGGCGAGCCGATAAAGCCCGCGACGAACCGGTCCGCCGGGTAGTGATAAAGTTCGAGCGGTTTCCCCACCTGCGCCACACGACCGGCGTCAAGCACCACAATCTTGTCGGCGAGCGTCATGGCTTCTACCTGATCGTGGGTGACGTAAATCATGGTGCGCCCCAGGCGCTTGTGCAGACGGGAGATCTCGATACGCATCTGCACGCGCAGCGCCGCATCGAGGTTGGAAAGGGGTTCATCGAGCAGGAACACCCGTGGTTCCGCCACCAGCGTACGGCCAATGGCGACACGCTGACGCTGCCCGCCGGAAAGCGCCTTTGGGCGACGGTCCAGCAGATGAGCTAGCTGTAAGGTTTCGGAGACCTGGTTGACCCGCTGATTAATTTCGTCTTTTTTGGCACCGGCCAGCTTCAGGCCGAATGACATGTTTTCCGCCACCGACAGGTGCGGGTAGAGCGCGTAAGACTGGAAGACCATGCCGATACCGCGCTCGGCCGGAGGCACGTCGTTCACGCGCTTCTCGCCGATGAACAAATCACCGCTGATCACGGTTTCAAGGCCGGCAATCATGCGCAGCAGGGTCGATTTCCCGCAGCCCGATGGCCCAACGAAGACCACGAACTCGCCTTCCTGGATATCCAGGTTGATGTCTTTCGAGACCACCACGTCGCCCCAGGCTTTCGTAACGTTCCGCAGCTGTACGCTTGCCATGCCCTTCTCCCTTTATTACTACGCCTGCCAACAGACAGATAAATCAAGATGTGTCGGACTATGAACGATTCATACATTGTGTGAATCCTCCACCCCTCCGGTTTTCTGTGGGGGAGGAGGCGGGAGGATGAGAGAGGGGTTTCTGCAACCGGTTACAGCCGCACAAAGAGATTTTCGTGATCGTCGTTTCAAAATTCCGCGTATTTTTATGTGCGCCAGAACACATAACTGCCAGTTATGCAAAGCAGATCACAGATAACTGGGGTGGGGCGTAGAGGGAGGGAGGATGAGAAGCGCTTGCCATCTCCGCAGACTGACGATGTCAATTCGTTCTACCTCTACCAATTAACAGGATGGGACACATGAAAATTAAAACCGGCGCCCGCATTCTCGCTTTGTCAGCTCTGACGACGATGATGTTTTCCGCCTCTGCACTGGCAAAAATTGAAGAAGGCAAACTGGTCATCTGGATTAACGGCGACAAGGGCTACAACGGCCTGGCTGAAGTCGGTAAGAAATTTGAAAAGGATACCGGCATCAAAGTGACCATTGAGCACCCGGACAAGCTGGAAGAGAAGTTCCCGCAGGTTGCGGCGACGGGCGACGGTCCGGACATTATTTTCTGGGCCCATGACCGTTTTGGTGGTTACGCGCAGTCTGGCCTGCTGGCCGAAATCAGCCCGGACAAAGCCTTCCAGGACAAACTCTATCCGTTCACCTGGGACGCGGTTCGCTATAACGGCAAAATCATCGCCTACCCGGTTTCTGTAGAAGCGTTATCGCTGATTTATAACAAAGACCTGGTGCCAAACCCGCCGAAGACCTGGGAAGAGATCCCTGCGCTGGATAAAACGCTGAAGGCGAAGGGCAAGAGCGCACTGATGTTTAACCTGCAGGAGCCGTACTTCACCTGGCCGCTTATCGCCGCCGACGGTGGCTATGCGTTCAAACTCGAAAACGGCAAATACGACGTTAAAGATGTGGGCGTGGACAGCAAAGGCGCGAAAGAAGGCCTGAGCTTCCTGGTCAGTCTCATCAAAAACAAACACATGAATGCCGATACCGACTACTCCATCGCTGAGGCCGCCTTCAACAAAGGCGAAACCGCGATGACCATTAACGGTCCGTGGGCGTGGTCAAACATCGACAAGAGCAAAATCAACTACGGCGTAACGCTGCTGCCAACCTTCAAAGGCAAGCCGTCTAAACCGTTCGTTGGCGTGCTGAGCGCGGGTATCAACGCCGCCAGCCCGAACAAAGAGCTGGCGAAAGAGTTCCTCGAAAACTACCTGATGACCGATCAGGGCCTGGCCGAAGTGAACAAAGACAAGCCGCTTGGCGCCGTGGCGCTGAAATCCTACCAGGAACAGCTGGCGAAAGATCCGCGTATCGCCGCCACCATGGATAACGCCCAGAAAGGCGAAATCATGCCTAACGTTCCGCAGATGGCCTCCTTCTGGTATGCCGTTCGTACCGCGGTAATCAACGCAGTGAGCGGTCGCCAGACCGTTGATGCTGCAATGAAAGACGCTCAGGGACGTATTACTAAGTAAAAAAATGGCGGGTGGCGCAAGGCTTACCCGCCCTACGAAACCTGTAGGGTGGATAAGCGCAGCGTCATCCACCGCGTTAAGTCGTTGTAGAGGAAGACCCCATGGATGCTGTTAAAAGGAAGAGCCGCTGGTGGCAAAACGATGCGCTGAAGTGGTCAGCGGTCGGCTTGTTGGGCCTGCTGGTTGGCTATCTTGTTGTCTTAATGTACGCCCAGGGGGAGTACCTGTTTGCCATCATGACGCTGATTTTAAGCTCGGTTGGCCTGTATATTTACGCTAACCGCAAGGCCTACGCCTGGCGGTACGTCTACCCTGGCCTTGCCGGCATGGGGCTGTTCGTCCTCTTCCCGCTGGTCTGTACCATCGCCATTGCCTTTACCAACTACAGCAGCACCAACCAGCTCACCCAGGAGCGCGCGCAGGAAGTGCTGATGGATCGCCAGTACCAGGCGGGCAAAACGTTTAACTTTGGCCTCTATCCGGCGGGCGACGAGTGGCAGCTTGCCCTCACCGACGGGGAAAGCGGCAGGAATTTTATCTCTGAAAACTTTAAGTTCGGCGGCGAGCAGCACCTGAAGCTCACAGAGGCGGATGCCCTGCCCGCAGGCGATAAAGCCAACCTTCGCGTGATTACCCAAAACCGCGCGGCGCTCACGCAGATCACCGCCGAAATGCCGGATGCCAGCACGCTGACCATGAGCTCCCTGCGCCAGTTCTCCGGCACGCGCGCGCTCTACACGCAGGCCGATAACGGCGAGCTGACCAATAACCAGAGCGGCGTGAAGTACCGTCCGAATAACGATATCGGTTACTACCAGTCCGTTAACGCCGACGGCAGCTGGGGCAACGACCAGTTGAGTCCGGGCTATACCGTCACCATCGGCTGGAAAAACTTCCTGCGCGTCTTCCACGACGAAGGTATTCAGAAGCCGTTCCTCGCCATCTTCGTGTGGACCGTTGTCTTCTCGCTGTTGACCGTGCTGCTCACCGTTGCGGTGGGCATGGTGCTGGCCTGCCTGGTACAGTGGGAATCCCTGAAGGGGAAAGCGATTTATCGCGTGCTGCTGATCCTGCCTTACGCGGTACCCTCGTTTATCTCAATTCTGATCTTCAAGGGGCTGTTTAACCAGAGCTTCGGTGAGATCAACATGATGCTCAGCTCGCTGTTCGGCATCAAACCGGCCTGGTTCAGCGACCCGACTACCTCACGCGCCATGCTGATTATCGTGAATACCTGGCTGGGCTATCCGTACATGATGATCCTGTGCATGGGCCTGCTGAAAGCGATTCCGGACGACCTGTATGAAGCCTCGGCGATGGACGGCGCAGGGCCGTTCCAGAACTTCTTCAAAATCACGCTGCCGCTGCTGATGAAGCCGCTGACGCCGCTGATGATTGCCAGCTTCGCCTTTAACTTTAACAACTTCGTGCTGATCCAGCTGTTGACCAACGGCGGCCCGGACCGCCTCGGCACCACGACCCCCGCGGGCTACACGGACCTGCTGGTAAGCTACACCTATCGCATCGCCTTCGAAGGCGGCGGCGGTCAGGACTTCGGCTTAGCGGCGGCTATCGCCACGCTTATCTTCCTGCTGGTTGGCGCGCTTGCGATTGTTAACCTGAAAGCCACCCGCATGAAGTTTGATTAAGGAGCGACACTCATGGCCATGGTTCAACCCAAATCTCAAAAGCTGCGTATGATCACCACGCACCTGTTTTTACTGCTGTTTATCGCGGCGATTATGTTCCCGCTGCTGATGGTAATTGCGATTTCCCTGCGCCCCGGCAACTTTGCCACCGGCAGCCTGATCCCGGATCAGATCTCCTGGGAGCACTGGAAGCTGGCGCTGGGCTTCAGCGTCGAGCACGCTGACGGACGCGTCACACCGCCGCCGTTCCCTGTGCTGCTGTGGCTGTGGAACTCCATTAAAATCGCGGCGATCACGGCGATGGGTATCGTCGCCCTCTCCACTACCTGCGCCTACGCTTTTGCCCGCATGCGCTTCCCGGGCAAAGCCACGCTGCTGAAAGGGATGCTGATTTTCCAGATGTTCCCGGCGGTGCTGTCACTGGTGGCGCTGTACGCGTTGTTTGACCGCCTGGGCCAGTACATTCCGTTTATCGGGCTGAATACGCACGGTGGGGTGATCTTCGCCTATCTTGGCGGTATCGCGCTGCACGTGTGGACGATTAAAGGCTACTTCGAAACAATTGACGGCTCGCTTGAAGAAGCGGCCTCGCTGGATGGCGCAACGCCGTGGCAGGCCTTCCGCCTGGTGCTGCTGCCGCTCTCCGTGCCGATTCTGGCGGTGGTGTTCATCCTGTCGTTTATCGCGGCGATTACCGAAGTGCCGGTCGCGTCGCTGCTGCTGCGCGACGTGAACAGCTACACCCTGGCAGTGGGCATGCAGCAGTATCTCAACCCGCAAAACTACCTGTGGGGCGACTTTGCCGCGGCGGCCGTGCTGTCCGCAATCCCGATTACCGTGGTGTTCTTACTGGCGCAGCGCTGGCTGGTGAGCGGCCTGACGGCGGGCGGTGTGAAAGGTTAATATTTCCTGTAAGTCAATGCTGTACATTGCTTTAAAGCCACTGTAACTCTCATTAGTCCTCGTATCATTTCTGGCGGCCTTCAGGCCGCCCTTTTTTTATTCCCGCTTTAAACGGCTGCTGTTACACAGCCACAGCGTAATCACCAGCAGCAGAATAGCCCCTGAGTAAATCAGCACGTCGATGGGGGATTTATGGTCGATGATGATCAGCCGCACGATGGCGGTGATGCCAATGTAGACAAAGTAGCGCAGCGGAAAATGATAGCCAGTCTGGAAGTATTTAATAATCAGGGCGATGAATTCGAAGTAGAGGAAATAGACCACCAGCCCTTCAATCAGCAGGTATTTGCTCGCCTGCTCCGTTGGGGCGAACAGCACCTTCGCCAGATGGTAGGTCTCTTTGCCGAGGAAGATAATCAGGATCACGCCCAGGGCCAGCAGGCCAAGGTTGAGCACCGTCTGCATGACGGTAGAGATCCATTCAACGCGGGGTGTGGCAGGCATAACAGTCCCTCTTTATGGTAGTCCAGAAGGAGTGTTATACGTTAAAAGTGTGATCTGGATCGAGATTTTTTGCTTATCTTCCCGTCATGAAAGCTGACGCTGCGCTCCTGCACCCTGGGATTTTGTAGGCCGGATAAGCGCAGCGTCATCCGGCATTCCGTTAACGGAAGTTCAGGCTCCGGTCGCTGGTCATGCTGTACAGATCAAATTTGCGGCCCAGCATCTGCCCGCCGTCTCGCGTCAGTGGCGTCCAGCCAATCTGCGCGCGGGATCGGGTCGGTGACGAGGTGAAGATATCCAGCGGTACGTTTACGTAGAAGCCCTTGGTGAAGTCCCCTTCCCCGTACTCTTCCTTCGAAACGTTGGTGATGGTGGCGTAAGTGCCCACCACAATCCCGCTGTCGAAGCGTTTGGATATCTCCAGCGTGCCGCCCTTATCCTTCGCCAGATACTGTCCGACGCTCAGTTTCACCAGCACATCATCGGCAAACGAAGGCGTCCAGTAGCCCGTCAGGTGGCCGGTCGGCGCGCTGTAATCGGTAAACTTCATCATGTCCTGCGCGCTGCGCCAGTCACGCTGTTTGACGTAGTTGGCGTTAGCGCCAATTGCCCAGTTGCTGTCTACAGGACGGTAAAGCACCTCAGCACCCGCACCGCCGTACATGGTTTCCAGATAGCCGCCGTAAACCTGTCCGTACCAGCTATTGCCCAGATACTGGAAGTAGTTAGCCTGCAGGTTGTTGACATAGATATCGTTTTCCACGTAGTCACGAACGTGGGTACGCACGCGCGGCAGCGTCGAATCGTTCGGCGGGTTGGTGTAGTTAAATTTATCGTAGTTATTGGCGATGTTGGCAAAAATGCTGCCGGTGGTCAGCAGGTGGTCTGTCACCCACCAGTCGGCGGTGCCCATCACCCCGACCTGATACATGTAGAAGCTCTCCGGGCCGCCGATTGACTGATTCAGCACCGGGTTGAGCGAGAAGTTCACCTTCGACTTGTCGATGTAGTAACCCTGCTCGGTAGTTTCCGGAACAATCGGCTCCTCACGCTTCTGCACCAGCTGCGTCTCATGCCCCAGCGGCTCGCCTTCCAGATGGTGGCGCAGGCTGGAAACGTCGGTTTCGGTGGTCACCTGCGGCATATTCAGACGCGTCTCGGTAATGCGGATGGTCTGGATATTCTCCGGCAGATCGTTCATTACGATGCGATTTGCGCGCTCAATGCCTTCGCGGGAGTCACGATATTTCACCTGCTCGCCAGTGACGTACAGCGTGTCGCCCTTCACCTGAATATTCGGATTCGCAAGACCGGCGTTGTATTTCAGCATCGTCAGCTGGTTCGCCACAACGTTATGCTGGAGGATCTCATCCTGTGGATTAGGCTGGTACTGCGGGCGACGGTTGTCGTTATAGCCGGGACGGAGATCGTTAAAGTTAGTGCGCAGCGTGAAGCCGAACATCACGGTATTGCCGCGCTCATAGCTGACGTTAACGTCGGCCCAATCGGTCACCCGATAGATCGCGCCGACGTTAAAGTTGCTGCGCTGCTCGAGCTTGCCCGCAAAGTCCTGGCTGTAGTTGTTCCCTTCGTATTCCAGCTTCAGACGCAGCGGCTGCCACGGCGTCTGGTATTCGATACCGCCGAACAGGGAAGCCGGGCCGTGGAACATACCGCTGAAGTTGAAGGAACCTGCCTGGTTGTAGCTGTTATCGCGATTGCAGAAGCTGTTGCTGACTTCGCAGAACGGATTTTTCACGTTGCCGCTGGTGCCCATATAGCCCCAGCCCATGCCCAGCGAGAAATCGAACGGCCCCCAGGCTTTGCTCGCCACCACGTATTCGCCGTCAAACAGGCCCGTACCGCCTAAATCCCTCACCCCTGCGGAGACTTCCGGCAGGTAATAGCCCTCTTCCCACAGGCGCACTTTCATATCGAAAGCCTTATCTTTGTAGGTCTGGTCACCGGAGAAGGCGTCTACGGAGCTGTACTGTCTGGTGCGCACGTCGGTGTAGCGCAGCGTGGTTTCCAGCCACGGGAAGAGCTGGATAGAAGCGGAGTAAAAGCGGTACTGGTCATTATCGCGGTAGTTAGCGCTGAACTCGCCGGTGCGGGCCATGCGTGCGGTTGGGGTTTGCAGCAGGCCCACGCCGCCGAAGTCGGATTGCGAAGGGCCAATGGGGGCCGGGAAAGTTTCGGCGTGGCAGGCGGTGGAGACGGCCAGCGCCAGCAGGCTGTAGATATATTTATTTTTCATCAATCCGGAATCCGATGGGTCAGGGAAGTAAGGATTTGCTGGTTCAGGGCGTTGAACGCGGAGTCGAACAGGCGATCGGAGAAGCCGACAAACAGAATGCTGCCCGGCAGCAGCTCAACGTGGCGCTTGTTCCAGTAGGCGACGGGCGCTTTTTCGGTTTTGCCATCGGGATAAACCACCCAGGCGTAGCTGCGGTCGGCGCCGCTGAGCAGATTCACATCTTCCAGATACTCAGCCGCAGTGCGACCGGCGATGAACGGTTTGACGCCTGGTGAGCTCACCAGCCCCATCAGCGTGATAGTCGTCGGCTGCGGCCCTGCCCACAGGCTGTATTCCCCTTGCAGGGTGACGTTGGAGCGTGGACGCAGGCGAACCCAGTCCGGGTCGAGATTGACGAACTGGCGCCCTGTTACCTTGATAGCCTGTAGCTGCTGACGCACGCTGTTGATTGCGGCAGCGTCATCACCTTCTTCCTGGGCGGCAAACCCGCCCAGCGCGGCGAGCAGTTTTTGATGCTGCTGTTCAGCAGCCGCAGAAGCCTGCCGCTCGCTAATAACGGCACCCGGCCACCAGGCGCGGCTCAGAGAAGGCTGAGTGACTAAATCCCCCAGCCGCTCGACGCTGGTAAGCGTTTCCGCTGCCTGTTGGTTCCCCGGGTAAACGGTGACGTTACCGGCGGCGTAGAGATAAGAGCTGCTGAACGTCAGCAGAGCGGCTAAACATAGTGTCGTCTGTCGGCGGATGACGCTGCGCTTATCCGCCCTGCGTGGACCGGTGCTTAAAATCGATAAGCCGTGTGCCATCCACCGTGTTTTAAAGGCTGTTATTTTCATTATTTCGCCGCCTTCAGCAGAACCGTGGTAATCGGCCAGTAGTCCGGGCCAAGGTATTGTTTTGACTGGCGGATATGACCGTCGCTATCTACCCAAAAACGGTTGTGCCAGGTTTTACCGGAGGCCGTCACCTCTTCATCCAGAACGCGCACCGGCGTAACGCTGCTGCCCACTTTCAGGGTGTCGCTGCCATCCCAGCGGAAGGTAGAGCGCGCCGTCGCCATGCGCACCTGCTGATGTTCGGTCCATGCCATTTGCCGTGTCCAGGCCGCACCGTCGATAATCTGGTTCACCTTTGCCAGCGGATCGTCCGTCAGGTTGCTGACCTGCGTCAGGTTGTCGCCAAGGCCGACCGTCTTCACCACCCGGCCGTTCTGGGTAACGAGGGTCGCCCGATCCTGAGTCACCCATTTCTGCTGGCCGTTCTCGTCATAGGCCAGCACCACGAATAATTGCGGGCCGCCGTTGATGCTCATGTACTGGCTGGCGTAACGCATATTCTGAATATCGTCATCGGTGAGCTGCACGCCGTCCGTGCCCACGATGCTGTGCCAGAGCGAAGTACCGAGACCCTTAGTGGTGGCAGAACAGGCCTGAAGTAACAGGCAAACAACAAGAATTGAAAGTCGCTGCACGACGTATCCCCGGATTCAAAATAACCACACCGAAGTGTGGTTAGGGTTAAAACACCCGTGAAATTACTGGGTGCTGGTCGTCGTGGTCGTGGTAGTCCCGGTATTTGAACCGTCGCCACCACCGGTGGCAGCAAGCGCTACCCCCATTGCTGACCCGACTGTACTGGCGCTGGTCGCAGAAGAACTCCCTGCGGACACAGAAGTAGCCTGCGCGCCAGCTGCTTCACCCACTGCTACCGGGTCAGCACTTGCCGCGCCAGCCGCTGCCAGCGTGAATATGGCGAGAGCGCCATAAATGACTTTTTTCATAACAATTTCCCTTCATTGAATGAATGGAGATTTGCCCGAAAGAGTTTCAGGCGGGATCGAGTATACACAACTAAAGATGACAATCAGGGCGATGGGGAAATAGGGAAGGCGTTTTAAGACAAGTGGAAATAATAACCTTTTAACAGTTATTATTGATAATATAAAACCATTAAAATCATCATCTTAATAGAAATATAAATATTACCCATGATCTAATTACCCCTAAAATAACCCCGAGTTAATACAGGGCCATAAGATTTTTTAGGATTAACCTCAGCGGGAAAAATTAGCGATATAACGAGGCAAGGAGAATTATCTTATAAATAAGCCGGCGCAGGTGGCCGGCTTATTTTATTTATGGCTTAGCTTATTACTTAAGCACGCCAGGACTTATAACGGTTAATTAAGCCGTTGGTGGAGCTGTCGTGGCTGCTGATTTGTTTGTCGTCACCCAGCTCCGGCAGGATGCGGTTAGCCAGCTGTTTGCCAAGCTCAACGCCCCACTGGTCAAAGGTGAAGATGTTCAGGATAGCGCCCTGGGTGAAGATCTTGTGTTCGTACAGGGCGATTAGCGCGCCGAGGCTGAACGGGGTGATCTCACGCAGCAGGATGGAGTTGGTCGGACGGTTGCCTTCGAAGACCTTGAACGGCACAACGTGTTCCAGCGTTTTTGGATCTTTGCCCTGGTCCGCGTATTCCTGCTCAACCACGTCGCGCGCTTTACCAAACGCCAGCGCTTCGGTCTGCGCGAAGAAGTTGGACAGCAGCTTAGGATGGTGATCGGAAAGCGGGTTGTGGGTGGTAGCAGGCGCGATGAAGTCGCAAGGAACCATTTTGGTACCCTGGTGAATCAGCTGGTAGAACGCGTGCTGGCCGTTGGTGCCCGGCTCGCCCCAGATGATTGGGCCCGTCTGGTAATCCACCGCGTTACCGTTACGGTCAACGTATTTGCCGTTGGATTCCATATTGCCCTGCTGGAAGTAGGCGGCGAAACGGTGCATGTACTGGTCGTACGGTAGAATGGCTTCTGTTTCCGCGCCGAAGAAGTTGTTGTACCAGATACCGATCAGCGCCAGCAGCACCGGCAGGTTCTGCTCCGCAGGCGTGTTCGCGAAGTGTTTATCCATCGCGTGTGCGCCGCTCAGCAGCTCAACAAAGTTGTCGTAGCCAACGGACAGAATGATGGACAGGCCAATCGCGGACCACAGGGAGTATCGCCCGCCGACCCAGTCCCAGAACTCGAACATGTTCGCCGTATCGATACCGAACTCGCCCACTGCTTTCGCATTGGTGGAGAGCGCAGCGAAGTGCTTAGCAACGTGCTTGTTATCGCCAGCCGTTTCCAGGAACCAGTCGCGCGCGCTGTGGGCGTTGGTCATGGTTTCTTGCGTGGTGAAGGTTTTGGAAGCAACCAGGAAGAGGGTGGTTTCCGGATCGACGTTTTTCAGCACTTCCGCAATGTGCGTGCCGTCAACGTTGGAAACAAAGTGCATGTTCAGGTGGTTTTTGTACGGACGCAGCGCTTCGGTCACCATGAACGGGCCGAGGTCAGAGCCGCCGATACCGATGTTTACCACGTCGGTGATCGCTTTACCGGTGTAGCCTTTCCAGCTGCCGCTGATGATGCTTTCGGAGAAGGTTTTCATCTTCTCAAGCACCGCGTTCACTTCCGGCATCACATCTTTCCCGTCAACCACGATCGGAGTATTGCTACGGTTACGCAGCGCCACATGCAGCACGGCGCGGTCTTCAGTGCGGTTGATCTTCTCGCCGGAGAACATCGACTTGATCGCACCCTGCAGATCCGTCTCTTTTGCCAGCGCCTGCAGCTTAGTCAGCGTCTCGGCGGTAATGCGGTTTTTAGAAAAATCCACCAGCATTAAATCATCGAACGTGGCGGAAAACTTACCAAAACGGTCGGCATCCTGGGCGAAAAGCTCGGCGATGGTGACATTTTTCATATCGTCATAATGCGCCTGTAAAGCCTGCCATGCAGCGGTCTGCGTTGGGTTGATATTCTTCATAGCGTTACCCTTTTGATTTGAGAACTGTGACTGCGGTCAATTGTATATCCACAAAACGGGATTTGGGATGATCTTTCTGCCATTGGACGGCGAATAGCGTTTCGGATTATGTGGTCGAGAAAAAGTGTTAGGGTGCATCGGCACCGGCTATGACCGCGTCTACACTGAGAAAAACAGTATGGCCTCGTAAACCAGGTAAGGTAAAAATTTTATGGAATTGTCTGTACCCCTTTTGTTGGTGATTATTACTATCGCCTCGCTGGCGGCGCAATGGCTGGCGTGGCTTGTGCGCTTACCCGCCATCCTGCCGCTGCTCGTCTTTGGCTTAGTTCTTGGCCCCTTTACCGGCATCCTCAATCCGGATGCGCTTTTTGGAGATCTGCTCTTCCCTATCGTCTCGCTTTCCGTTGCCATTATTTTGTTTGAAGGGGCGCTGACCCTGCGCTTTGACGAGATACGCGGGCTGGGCGGCGTAGTCCGAAATCTGGTCAGCGTCGGCATGCTGATTACGTTTAGCGTCATCAGCCTGGCCTGCTGGTGGCTGCTGGGGCTTACCCCGGAGCTGGCTGCGCTCGTAGGAGCCGTGACCGTGGTCACCGGGCCAACGGTTATCGCGCCGCTGATGCGCGTTGTACGCCCGAATGCCGCGATCAACCAGGTGCTGCGCTGGGAAGGGATAGTTATCGACCCGGTGGGGGCGATTTTCACCCTGCTGGTCTTTGAATTCATTACCCTGCGCCAGGAGGCCGGTTCCTCACTTCATCTGCTGGTGATTTTCGGGCAGACCGTCGCGGTGGGGTTGATTACCGGGGCCATCTTTGGCTGGCTGTTGGGTACGGCACTGAAGCGCGTCTGGCTGCCGGGCTACCTGCAAAACTTTGCGGTGCTGGCGATTGTGCTGCTGACGTTTGGCATATCTAACGCGCTATCCGACGAGTCGGGCCTGCTGGCGGTCACGATCCTCGGCATCTGGCTGGCGAACATGCGGGACGTCGACGTCAGCGATATCGTCGAGTTTAAAGAAGAGCTGTCCGCGATCCTGATCTCCGCTTTATTTATTATTCTTGCCGCACGCCTGGACGTTCACGGCGTGCTGGCGATGGGCTGGCCGCTGGTTGCCCTGCTGCTGGTTATCCAGTTTATCGCCCGTCCGCTCTGCATCGCCGCCTCAACCGTTGGCTCCACGCTCACCGGGCGAGACAGGCTGCTGCTGTGCTGGATTGCGCCGCGCGGGATTGTCGCCGCGGCGGTCAGCTCCCTGTTTGCGCTTACGCTTGAGCGCAACGGCTACGAGGGCGCGGACAAACTGGTGAGCGTGGTGTTCGCAATTATCATCGGTACCGTAGTGGTGCAGAGCCTGACCAGCGCCCCGCTGGCGAAATTCCTTAAGGTACAGCAGCGTAAGCCCCGGGGGGTGCTGATCATCGGTGCCAATACCGTGGCCCGCACCCTGGCCCACGCGCTGGTGAAGCAAAATATACCGGTCCTGCTGACCGATAACAGCTGGGAATACTACCGGCTTGCGCGCATGGAAGGATTGCCTGCGTACTATGGCAACGCCTGGTCCGAGCATGCTGAGAACTATCTCGACCTGAGCAATACGGCACAGGTGCTTGCGCTCTCCCCTAACCGCCATCAGAACGCGCTGGCCGTCTATCACTTCAGCCACCTGCTGGGCAGCGAAAAAGTCTTCGCCATTCGCTCCGGCTCGCCGCTCAAAGGGCGCATCAGCAACGAAAGCGCACGCTTCCGCCGCCTTGAAAGATTGTTCCCAGAGGACGTGACGTGGAACAGCCTGAGCAGCCAGATAGCCAAAGGTGCCGTCGTCAAAGCTACTCGCCTGAACGAGAACTTCGGCTGGCTGGAATACATGGAGAAAAACAGCGGCGTGGTGCCGTTATTTGCGCTGCCGGAGGACGGGCGACTCATCTCTATGAGCGGCAAAACCACCCCGGCGCTGCCCTGTACGATGATTGCGCTAGTACAGAATGAAAAATCCGCAACGTCTAAACGTTGACATCATCGCCGTAACATTTTATTTCTATACGCCTAACTTGTTCAGTTTGAGCAAGCCAGAAGAGGCGCGTCGTCCAGGTAGTGTGTTTGAGGAGCCAGTCCGCAGACAGCACATGAGGGGGAACGACGCCGAGGTAACGCGCAGAAGGCAATGTTCGTTATCGGCCGCAGGGGCTGAATCCCCTGGGTTGTCACCAGAAGCGTTCGGCAGTCGGACGTTTATACCCGAATTAATTGGCGTTGCAGCAAGGCAGCAAGCTAATGAATCCCGATGAGCTTACATAGGTAAGTGATTCGGGTGAGTTAGCGCAGACAACGCCGCTGCAGCGTCAAGAAATCGGGTAGACAAGGTGGGGCGCTTCTGGGTGTATCCGTAGTTTATCTCTTCTACGTCTGCCCCGTATCCCGCTCTTCCCTTGTGCCAAGGCTGAAAATTTACCGCCATACGAATGGCCCCCTGACACGAGGTAGTTATGTCTTATCCACAAACAGTAGTAGCCAAATTTGGCGGCACCAGCGTCGCGGATTTCGAGGCAATGAACCGCAGCGCCGACGTTGTGCTGGGCGATGCAAACGTTCGCCTGGTGGTGCTTTCCGCTTCTGCGGGCGTCACCAACCTGCTTGTCGCCCTGGCTGAAGGCCTGGAAGCGACGGAACGCTTCGTCAAACTCGACGCCATTCGCAAAATTCAGTACGACATCGTTGAACGCCTGAGCAACCCGCAGATTATCCGCGAAGAAGTCGAACGCCTGTTAGAAAACATCACTACCCTGGCCGAAGCCGCTTCGCTGGCGACCTCTACCGCGCTGACCGACGAACTAGTCAGCCACGGAGAACTGATGTCCACACTGCTGTTTGTCGAGATCCTGCGTGAGCGTCAGGTTGACGCCCAGTGGTTTGATATCCGCAAAATCATGCGCACCAACGACCGCTTTGGCCGCGCCGAGCCGGACGTTGCAGCCTTAGCGGAACTCGCGGAGCAGCAGCTACAGCCGCGTATCGCAGAATCTCTGATCATCACGCAGGGCTTTATCGGTAGCGAAGCGAAAGGCCGCACCACGACGCTTGGCCGCGGCGGTAGCGATTACACAGCAGCGCTGCTGGGCGAAGCGCTCCATGCCAGCCGCGTGGATATCTGGACGGACGTGCCGGGCATCTACACCACCGACCCTCGCGTGGTGCCAGCGGCAAAACGCATCGATAAAATTGGCTTCGAAGAAGCGGCTGAGATGGCTACCTTTGGGGCGAAAGTTCTGCATCCTGCGACGCTGCTGCCAGCCGTTCGCTGCGATATTCCGGTTTTCGTCGGCTCCAGCAAAGATCCGAAGGCGGGCGGCACGCTGGTCTGTAACGAAACGGATAACCCACCGCTTTTCCGCGCGCTGGCGCTGCGTCGCAAGCAAACGCTGCTGACCCTCCACAGCCTGAACATGCTGCACTCCCGGGGCTTCCTGGCCGAGGTGTTCAGCATCCTGGCACGCCATAATATCTCCGTCGACCTGATTACCACCTCTGAAGTGAGCGTCGCGCTGACGCTGGATACCACCGGCTCCACCTCAACGGGCGACAGCCTGCTGACTACCTCGCTGCTCACCGAACTCTCGTCTTTATGCCGTGTAGAAGTGGAGGAGAACCTGGCGCTGGTCGCGCTGATCGGCAACAAACTTTCCCAGGCCTGCGGCGTGGGCAAAGAGGTGTTTGGCGTGCTGGAGCCGTTTAATATCCGCATGATCTGCTACGGCGCATCCAGCTACAACCTCTGTTTCCTGGTGCCGGGTGGCGATGCGGAGCAGGTCGTGCAAAAGTTGCACCATAATCTGTTTGAATAAAATGTAATCTCATGCGATGAATACAAAATGCCGGGCTCGCTCCCGGCATTTTCATAACCAGAAATAACACAACAACCCCTTGCAAGGATCACAACATGCTCGCGATTTTAACCCGGCTGTTTCCGCTCTGGGCGGTACTGCTGTCCGTACTCGCCTACTCCTCTCCCGGCACGTTCACCCCAATCGGTCCATGGGTCAGCACGCTGCTGATGCTCATCATGTTCGGCATGGGCGTACATCTGCGCATTGATGACTTCAAGCGTGTTCTGTCGCGCCCGGCCCCCGTGGCTGCCGGTACTTTCCTGCATTACCTGATTATGCCGCTGGCGGCGTGGGTGTTGGCGAAGCTGTTTCATATGCCACCCGACCTCTCCGCAGGCATGGTGCTGGTGGGCAGCGTGGCGAGCGGTACGGCATCAAACGTGATGATTTATCTGGCGAAGGGGGATGTGGCGCTGTCGGTAACCATCTCGTCCGTGTCTACGCTGGTCGGCGTTTTTGCCACACCTTTGCTGACCCGGCTGTACGTGGATGCCGACATCAAAGTGGACGTCATGGGGATGCTGCTGAGCATTCTGCAAATCGTGGTGATCCCGATTGGGCTGGGGTTAATCGTTCACCACCTCTTCCCGCGCCTGGTGAAGCGCGTGGAGACTTATCTGCCCGCGTTTTCCATGCTGTGCATCCTGGCGATTATCAGCGCCGTGGTGGCAGGCTCCGCCTCGCACATCGCCTCCGTCGGGCTGATGGTGATTATCGCGGTCATTCTGCACAACGGCATCGGCCTGCTGAGCGGCTACTGGGGTGGACGCCTGTTCGGCTTCGACGAATCCACCTGCCGCACGCTGGCCATTGAGGTGGGCATGCAGAACTCAGGCCTGGCGGCAACGCTCGGCAAAATCTACTTCTCGCCTCTGGCTGCCCTGCCCGGCGCGCTGTTCTCCGTCTGGCATAACCTTTCCGGCTCGCTGCTGGCGGGCTACTGGTCCGGTAAATCTATCAGGTCGGATAAGCAGCGGAAGATGAAAAAACACCGCGCTTAAGGTGGCAATAGCCCGGGCGACCGGGCTTTTTTGTTTCTGTGCGGCGAAGAACGTGATTTTTACTGAGCTGGCGGGCGCTTTGCTTTACACTGGAAATCCTTTCCTTAAGAGGTCGCAACGATGTCCACAGCAAAACTGACACAGCAAGACATGACGGAAAGTGAGCAGCGCGAACTGAAAACGCTGCTCGACCGCGCGCGCATTGCAGAAGGCCGCACGCTGACCAACTCAGAAATCAACCACATCAAAAAAGAGTACAGCGATAAGCTGATGGCCGAGCGCGAACTTGCTGCTAAAAAAGCCCGCGCCCTGAAAAAGCAAAAAGCATTAAAACCTGATACCTCAGCGACCTACTCCTGGTCTGCTAATACACATATTCGTGGGAAGCGCTAATCTAGCGACTCAGAGAGGATAAAGTTGCTGTGGTTGCTGGCCGCAATGACGTCATTAGAAAAATAACCCGGAAAATCAATCCATTGATTTTCCTCTGCTAACCACAAAAAAGGAAAAACTACGTTTTATCCTTCTTTGTCAGCAGCCTTAACGCCCTTTCTTCTTGCGCCCTGGCTGGGCAAAGCGTTTACGTGATGCCAGCTCTGCCGGGGTTTTTGCACTGCTTTTCGGCCCGCTGACGACAGGTTTTTTGATCGCCGCAGCCGGTTTCGCCTTCGGTTTCTTCGCAGGCTTAGCCTCCGAAGAAGAATCTTCAATCAGCTTAAAGAGCTCCACCAGCTCGTCATCCGTCAGATCGCGCCATTCGCCCAGCGGCAGCCCTTTCATGCTGACGTTCATAATCCGGGTACGCTCAAGCTTCGTGACTTCATAGCCGAAGTGTTCGCACATGCGGCGAATCTGGCGGTTAAGCCCCTGCACCAGCGTAATGCGGAAAACAAACGGCGCTTCTTTCTTCACCTTACATTTCTTAGTGACGGTACCCAGCATCGGCACGCCCGCGCCCATGCCACGAATGAAGTCGTCTGTGACCGGCTTGTTTACCGTGACGATGTACTCTTTCTCGTGGTCGTTCCCGGCGCGAAGGATCTTGTTCACCAGATCGCCGTGGTTAGTGAGGAAGATCAGCCCCTGCGAGTCTTTATCCAGACGGCCAATCGGGAACACGCGTTTGCTGTGGTTCACGAAATCAACGATGTTGTCGCGTTCGGCGTCTTCCGTGGTGCTGACGATGCCCACCGGTTTATTCAGCGCTATCAGCACCAAATCGTCTTCGTTACGGGGTTCGATAAGCTGACCGTTGACCTTCACCACATCGCCGGCAAAAACCTGATCGCCAATCGCGGCGCGCTTGCCGTTAATAAAAACGTTTCCCTGTTCGATGTAGCGGTCGGCGTCGCGGCGCGAGCAGATGCCGCTCTCGCTGATGTATTTGTTCAGGCGAATGGATGAGTTGGTCAGCATGGTTCCTCCGTAAAAAAACGGACTATACCTTACCCTTCGGACGTTGCGAACAGCCCAGCCACACTTTGCTTGATTATCTGGAGATTTCTCGCAAATGAGTAAAAGGCTTTGCGGCCCACCTTCCAATTTAGTTTTTACCCGGTTGAATGCCCCGGCCCCTACGGCTACTTTCCCGTTTCCTGTAGTCAACGTGTAATTTAAAAACTACAATCATCTATGAACGGACTCAAACAAACGGACGCCTACCGCCGCTGGGAGGCAAGCCTTAAAGATAAAGCAGCAAAAGCATACATCGCTGCGCGGCTGCATCGCCTCGTCGATGGCCTGACGGGGGATGTCAAACCTGTTGGCAGCGGTATTAGTGAACTTCGCATTCATTATGGCCCCGGCTATCGAATCTATTTTCAGCAGCGTAACAGAACTATAGTTTTGCTTTTATGCGGCGGAACTAAACGCTCGCAGCAGCAGGATATCTTAATGGAAAAATATCTGGCCAGGATTTGGATTGATGAGGAGCAAGAGGATGAAACTTAAGATAACGGATTACGATTTTACTGCGGCACTGGTCGATGACGAAGCCATCGCCATTTTTATAGCCGATGCTCTTGAAACGGGCGATGCCGCACATATTGCGAACGCATTAGGTATTGTTGCGAGAACGAAAGGAATGGCTTCTATTGCCGCCGATACGGGCTTATCCCGCGAGCAGCTTTATCGTTCCTTCAGCGAGGAAGGCAACCCCACCCTGAAAACTACGCTGGCCGTAATGAAGGCTTTGGGTATCGAGCTGACGGCTAAAATGCCGAAGTGAATGATTAACTACAGCTTACGGGCGACAAACATTTAGTTTGCCGCCCACCGAAGCGTTACTGTGGTTTGGCCGCGATCGCGGCTAATTGATAAACACTAATATTCGTCCCGCTCGTCATCGTCGTCCGGCTGTTCCAGCACGCTGTAAGCGACAGCACAGAACAGCGAATTCAGACGTTTCATGTCCCCCAGCAGCCCCAGGTGCAGCGAACTGGTTTCGATGCTCTGCACGTTTTGCTGATGGAGGCGATCGACGTGCGCATGGGAGTAGCGGCGGTTCAGAATCCTGAAGCGGTGTTTGTTACGACGCAAACGACGGGCGCTGTTAACGTCCCCAGAGAAGAACACCGACAGGCTCAGCTTCAGGTTGCTGGTCAGCTGTTGAAGCAGGGTATCCAGCTCCGTCAGGCCATCCGGGGAAAACGCCCGGCGTGCGGAGAGAGATTTGTCGGCAACCTCGCTACCCATACGCTCGATGATATCCGCGGCCTGTTCGAGATTCAGCGACATCTCGATAATCTCCGCCCAGCGGCGGGATTCTATTTCAGCCAGATCCTCTTTTTGCATCTGTGCCATGTACAGTTTGATGGCGGTATAAAGCACGTCTACGTCATCGGCCAACTTGCGCAGCTCCTTCTCCTGACGCGGTTCGCCGTGCATCACTTTGCTCCACGTCTCCAGCATCTGCTCAAGCACGTCCCCCATGCGTAACGTTTCACGGGCGGCATTCGACAGGCCAAGCGCAGGCGTATCCAGCGCCGTCGGATCGAGGTGTTTCGGCTTCATGCGCCCATCGATTTCCGGCGCTTCGCTGATTACGCGGCGGCAGAAGCGCGCCATTGGCTCGGCGAACGGCACCATCGCAAGACAGCGAATGAGGTTGTAGAAAACATGGAAGTAGATCACCAGCTCAGATTCAGGGAGCGGCAAATGATGCATCCAACGGGCCAGGATATGCACGAACGGCAGGACGATTAAACTGCCCACCAGCTTGAACAGCAGGCTGCCAAGCGCAACGCGGCGGGCGGCGGCATTGGCGGCGCTATTGTTAATCATCGCCAACAGCCCGGAACCGAGATTCGCGCCGATGACCAGACAAAGCGCAACGTCAAAGGAAATCACGCCCGTCGAGGTTAATGTCGCGGTCAGCAGCACGGCTGCAAGGCTGGAGTAGCTGATGATGGCAAACATTGCGCCAATCAGCGCATCAAGCATGATATCGCCGGTTAGGGAAGCGAAGATCACCTGCACGCCGGAGGCCTGAGTGATAGGCGTCACGGCGGCCACGATCAGCTCCAGCGCCTGCAAAATTAAACCCAGTCCAATCGCTACCCGCCCCAGCTGCCCCGCGCGGGACTGCTTACGGCTGAGAAAAAATATCACCCCGACGAAAATCAGCAGCGGCGAAAGCCACGAGAGATCGAACGTCAGCACGCGCGCCATCAGCGCTGTACCCACGTCGGCCCCAAGCACAATCACCAGAGCAGGCGTTAGCGCGACGAGATCCTGAGCCACAAAAGAGGTGACCAGCATAGTGGTGGCATTACTGCTCTGGACAAGCGCGGTAACGCCAATGCCCGCACAGAAAGCGAGCGGTTTTTTTTCAACGCTGCGGCTAAGCACACTACGGAGATTGGCGCCGTAAACGCGCATGATCCCGGTGCGCACAATGTGCGTCCCCCAGACCAATAGCGCCACCGCAGAAAGCAGATGCAGTAAAGTAAGCACACTTTCTCCTGGTTAGTTAGATCGGAAATTCCTTCTCTTTCGAGTATATACGGATTGGCGACAATAAGGGGGCGGGAGGCATTTGTGGGGTGGATAAGCGCAAGCGTCATCCACCGTTGAAATGTTGTCGGGAGAGCTGGCGCTTACCCGACCTGCAAAATATCAGTCTGCGTCGTACCCCAGGTTCGGGGCCAGCCAGCGTTCGACGTCCGTCACGGACATGCCTTTACGACGGGCGTAGTCCTCAACCTGATCGCGCTGAATTTGTGCTACGGCGTAGTACTTGCTGTCCGGGTGGCTGAAGTACCAGCCGGAAACCGACGCGCCCGGCCACATGGCGTAGGATTCGGTCAGCTTCATGCCAATGACGTTTTCGACGTCCAGCAGTTCCCAGATGGTGGCCTTTTCGGTGTGTTCCGGACAGGCCGGATAGCCGGGAGCAGGACGGATCCCCTGGTAGTTCTCGCGGATCAGCTCTTCGTTGCTGAGGTTTTCCGTCGGCGCATAGCCCCAGTAAACCTTACGCACCCGCTCATGCAGATATTCCGCAAAGGCTTCCGCCAGACGGTCCGCCAGCGCCTTTAGCATGATTTTGTTGTAATCATCGTGCTGCGCCTCATAGGCATCCGCGAGCGCGTCTTCTTCCATACCGCCCGTGACGGCAAAGGCACCAATGTAATCCGCTTTCCCACTGCTTTTTGGCGCAACGAAATCGGCCAGGCAGTAGTTGGCGAAACCCACCTTCTCCGTTTGCTGGCGAAGGTGATGCGCGACGGTCAGCACGCGCGTTCGCGTCTCATCGCGATAAATTTCTATGTCATCCACAACGCGGTTAGCCGGGAACAGCCCCACTACGCCGCGCGGGTTGAGGGCTTTTTCCGCGTGAAGCTTGTCGAGCATTTCGTTAGCGTCTTTGAACAGGCGCTGCGCCTCTTCGCCTACCACCTCATCTTCAAGGATGCGCGGGTATTTGCCAGCCAGCGACCAGGTCATGAAGAACGGCGTCCAGTCGATGTAGTTGCGCAGCGTTTCGATACTGGCCGTCACTTCCTGCACGCCCAGACGATGGGCGACCGGCGGCGTATAGCTTGACCAGTCGAAGGCCAGATCGTTTTCACGGGCTGCGGCAAGCGTGACCGGCGGAGTACGCGGTTTCTTGCGGGCGTGCTGGGTACGCACGGTTTCGTACTCTTTACGCGTGCGGGCAACAAAATCATCGTACTGCGTCGAGGAAAGCAGGGCGGAGACCACGCCTACGGTACGCGAGGCGTTCTGCACGTAGACCGTTGGGCCGCTGTAGTTCTGCTCGATTTTCACCGCCGTGTGCGCTTTGGACGTTGTCGCCCCGCCAATCAGCAGCGGCAGCGTGAAGCCCTGGCGCTCCATCTCTTTGGCAACGTTGACCATTTCGTCCAGCGACGGGGTGATAAGCCCGGACAGGCCGATGATATCCGCCCCCACTTCGCGGGCAGTTTTGAGGATTTTCTCCCCCGGCACCATTACGCCAAGGTCGATGATTTCGTAGTTGTTACACTGCAGCACGACGCCAACAATGTTTTTACCGATGTCGTGAACGTCGCCTTTTACGGTAGCGAGGACGATTTTGCCGTTGGTCGAGCCTTTCTCTTTGCTGGCTTCAATGTACGGTTCGAGATAGGCCACTGCCTGCTTCATGACTCGGGCAGACTTCACCACCTGCGGAAGGAACATTTTCCCTTCTCCGAACAGATCGCCTACCACGTTCATGCCGGCCATCAGCGGCCCTTCAATAACCTCAATCGGGCGCGCGGCCTGCTGGCGGGCCTCTTCGGTATCCAGTTCGATAAATTCGGTGATGCCTTTGACCAGCGAGTAGGAGAGGCGTTTTTCGACGTCCCAGCTGCGCCATTCCGCCTGCTGAGCGTTGGCGGTGTCGTCGCTTTTGGTCCCGCGATATTTCTCTGCCAGATCCAGCAGGCGCTCGGTGCTGTCGTCGCGGCGGTTAAGAATCACATCTTCTACCGCGTCGCGCAGCTCCTGCGAGAGGTCGTCATAAATCGCCAGCTGCCCGGCGTTAACGATCCCCATGTCCATGCCGTTACGGATGGCGTAGTAAAGGAACACGGCGTGAATCGCCTCGCGCACCGGGTCGTTGCCCCGGAAGGAGAACGACACGTTCGACACGCCGCCTGAAATCATCGCATGCGGCAGCTCGCGCTTAATGTCTTCACAGGCGCCGATGAAGTCCTGAGCATAGTTATTGTGTTCTTCGATGCCCGTCGCCACCGCGAAAATGTTCGGGTCAAAGATAATATCTTCCGGCGGGAAGCCGACCTCTTCGGTCAAAATCTTGTAGGCGCGGCGGCAAATTTCGATTTTACGCGCGCGGGTATCCGCCTGCCCCTCTTCGTCAAAGGCCATCACCACCATCGCGGCGCCGTAGCGACGCACCAGTTTCGCATGGTGGATAAACTGCTCGACCCCCTCTTTCATGGAGATGGAGTTAACGATGCCCTTGCCCTGGATGCACTTAAGGCCCTTTTCGATGACGTCCCATTTAGAGGAGTCGATCATGATCGGCACACGGGCGATGTCCGGCTCGCCGGCAATCAGGTTCAGGAAGCGCACCATCGCCGCCTCGGCGTCGAGCATCCCTTCGTCCATGTTGATATCGATGATCTGCGCGCCGCTTTCGACCTGCTGGAGAGCAACTTCCAGCGCTTCGTTGTATTTCTCTTCTTTGATCAGCCGCTTAAATTTAGCGGAGCCGGTGACGTTGGTCCGCTCGCCGACGTTCACAAACAGGCTGTCCGCGCCGATATTTAGCGGTTCAAGCCCCGCCAGACGGCAGGCAACCGGCAGCTCAGGCAGCCTGCGGGGCGCAACGCCTTCAACCGCCCTGCTCATCGCCGCGATGTGTTCGGGCGTGGTGCCGCAGCAGCCGCCGACGATATTCAGGAAGCCCGCCTGCGCCCACTCGCCAATCTGCTCGGCCATAGTGTTGGCATCCAGATCGTACTCGCCAAAGGCGTTAGGCAGACCCGCATTCGGGTGGGCGGTGACGTAACATTCCGCAATGCGCGACAGCTCGGCGACGTACTGACGCAGTTCGTCCGGCCCCAACGCGCAGTTCAGACCAAAGGTCAGCGCGTCCGCGTGGCGCAGGGAGTTATAGAACGCTTCTGTCGTCTGTCCGGAAAGGGTGCGGCCAGACGCATCGGTTATCGTGCCGGAAATCATGATTGGCAAATCGACGCCCAGCGCTTCAAATTCAGCTTTTACGGCAAAGATTGCCGCTTTGGCGTTCAGGGTATCGAACACCGTTTCGATCATAATCAGGTCAACGCCGCCTTCCACCAGCGCGCGGGTGGATTCGCGATAGGCGTCCACCAGCTGGTCAAAGGTGACGTTGCGAAATGCGGGATCGTTAACGTCCGGTGAGATAGAGGCCGTGCGGTTAGTTGGGCCCAGTACCCCCGCAACATAGCGCGGTTTTTCAGGCTGACGGGCCGTCCACTCATCGGCACAGGCGCGGGCCAGCTTTGCGGCTTCGTAGTTGATTTCCGCCGACAGGGACTCCATCTGGTAATCCGCCATCGCGATGGTCGTGGAGTTGAAGGTGTTGGTTTCGACGATGTCGGCACCCGCTTCAAAGTAGGCATAGTGGATCGCGGCGATAATTTCCGGTTTGCTCAGCACCAGAAGGTCGTTGTTACCCTTCAGATCGGACGGCCAGTCCGCAAAGCGTTCACCACGGAAATCGCTCTCTTCAAGACGGTAGCTCTGGATCATCGTGCCCATGCCACCATCCAGTACCAGAATGCGTTCTTGCAACTGCTTGTGCAGTTTTTCTACTTTGTTGCTCAACTCAGGCTCCCGGGGACTTAACGGATCGTTGCGGTGCGAAATAGTTCATAACCGGCGAAAAGGCCAGCGGCCCATACTGGCATAAGTTACCGGAGGGTAAAAGATATCAAACATGAGACATGTTCAACTGACTGCTCCGATGAGTGGCGCGCTGGTTGCATTATCGCCAAATAAAACGAAAATGATTTCCACGATATGAAAAAAGGAGTCTGCTATGGTCGCTGCCGTTCCCGCCAAACGTGGTAAAAAGCCTCGCGCTGCCACCGCCGCTGCCCCGCAGCCAACCGGGCAGGTCCAGTCCTTAACCCGCGGCCTGAAGCTGCTGGAGTGGATTGCCGAATCCCACGGCAGCGTGGCGCTCACCGAGCTTGCCCAGCAGGCCGGACTCCCTAACTCCACTACGCATCGCCTGCTGACTACCATGCAGCAGCTCGGCTTCGTGCGCCAGACCGGCGACCTCGGCCACTGGACGATTGGCGCCCATGCGTTTGTCGTCGGCAGCAGCTTCCTGCAAAGCCGCAACCTGCTGGCAATCGTCCACCCGATGCTGCGTAAACTGATGGAAGATTCAGGCGAAACGGTAAACCTGGCCGTGCTCGACCACAGCGACCACCAGGCCATTATTATCGACCAGGTGCAGTGCACCCAGCTGATGCGCATGTCGGCCCCTATCGGCGGGAAGTTACCGATGCATGCCTCAGGCGCGGGGAAGGTATTTCTGGCGAACTTAAGTGACGATGAGGTGGGCACTCTGCTGCACCGCAAGGGGCTGCACAGCTACACTCCGGCGACGCTGACGTCACCTTTGCATCTTAAAGAAGATCTGGCCCAGACGCGTAAACGCGGCTATTCGTTCGATGACGAAGAGCACGCGCTGGGTCTGCGCTGCGTGGCGGCGTGTATTTTTGACGAGCACCATGAGGCGTTTGCCGCCATTTCCATTTCGGGGCCGATTTCACGCGTCACCGACGACCGCGTGACGGAGCTGGGCGCGCTGGTCATTAAAGCGGCGAAAGAGATCACTCAGGCGTACGGTGGCGGGCGCTAGCCCGCCGCTTTTAAATCTGCGAAGCGCTGGCAGAAACGCTGGCGGCGCCGATAAGCGTAGACATCTTCTACGTGCCCATTGCGGATACGCTCCTGTAATGCACGCCAGTAGCTGGCCTGGAAAAGGTCACCGTGCATTTCATCAAACAGCGGACGGATGCGCGGGTCGGCACAGAGATAGTGGCGAAACTCCTCGGGAAACACATCCCCCGGCGAGACGCTGTACCAGGGCTCGGCGGACAGCTCATCCTCCGGGTAGCGCGGCGGCGGTATATCGCGGAAGTTGACTTCCGTCATGTAGCAAATCTCGTCGTAATCATAGAAAACCACCCGGCCATGGCGCGTCACGCCAAAGTTTTTAAACAGCATATCGCCCGGGAAAATGTTCGCGGCGGCAAGCTGGCGGATGGCATTGCCGTACTCTTCAACTGCATCCCGCAGCTGCTGCCCTTCCACCCTCTCCAGCCACAGGTTCAGCGGCACCATCCGGCGTTCAATGTAGAGATGGCTGATGGCAATACGGTCGCCCAGATCGGTGAGTTTTTCGGGCGCTTCTTCCTGTAGCAGCGCCAGCAGCGGGGCGCTTATCTGGCGTTTATCCAGCACGAAGTTTTCAAACTCCTGGGTGTCCGCCATACGCCCGACGCGGTCATGTTCTTTGACCAGCTGATAGCAGGCCCGGACGCGCTCGGCGGTGACCTCTTTTTGCGGGGCAAACCTGTCTTTAATCACCTTAAACACCCGGTCATATCCCGGCAGCGTAAAGACCAGCATCACCATGCCGCGTATGCCTGGAGCCTCGATAAACTGTTCATCGGTGGCGGAGATATAGCTGAGGTATTCGCGGTAGCTTTCCGTTTTGCCGTGTTTCTGACAGCCAATCGCCATATACAGCTCGGCGGTGGTTTTACCCGGCAGAAGCTCGCGCAGCCATTCAACAAGCGCTGCCGGCAGCGGGGCGTATACCATGAAATAGGAGCGGGCAAAGCCAAACACGATGCTCGCCTCGCTGGCGCTGGTCAGGCAGGTATCCACAGCCAGCCGCCCGTCGTCGGTGCGATGGATCGGCAACAGAAACGGCATTTTTCCCTCGGGCAGCACCAGTTTGCCTACCAGCCAGGCCGCTTTGTTACGATAGAAAAGCTCGTTGGCCACTTCCAGCTGCGCATGGCGCAAAGCATCGGCACCAAATGTTTCATTGAGGTTCGCAACGATATAGCCCGCGTCACGCGTCAGATCCTGCCAGGGCAGCCGCAGCGGTAAATCGTTGAGCATGTTCCTTAGCATCGGCTGCCAGCCCAGGCCGGGAGTAAAGGATTTAGAGAGCGGACGTGGAAGAGTACGAAAGCGCCCTTCGGCCTGGGAGCTGAAAATAAAAAGCCGCTCGGGCGTCAGCGAACGGTGGTCAAATAACCGGCAATAGACGGAGTTAAAGAAACTCTCTGCAATCTCGAAGCGAGGGTAATCCGGTAATAAACTGGTGTACTGCTCCTTCACGCGCAGCAGGAAATCCGCATCCGCGCTTTCACTCCCGGTGATACACCGCAGCTGTTCAACAACCAGCCCGACGTGGTGGTCGTAAAGATGGATACGGCTTTTCATCGCCAGCTGCACGGCGTGCCAGTCAGCCTGTTCGAAGCGCTGCTGGGCACCGGCGGTGATCTCCAGAAAACGGCCATACTGCGCGTCAAAGCCCTGCAAGATGGTATGGGCAATTAACAGCTCTCTCCGGCGTACCATTCTTAGCCCCTTTCAGTTGTAAGGCAGAAAAGCGCAGCGTCTTCCACCTTCTTAAAAGTGGCGGATGACGCGCTGCTTATCCGCCCTACGCTTTCCTGGGAGTTGCTTAGAACTGCTCTTCTTCCGTCGAGCCGGTCAGCGCGGTCACGGAGGAAGCGCCGCCCTGAATAATCGTCGTCACGCGGTCAAAGTAGCCGGTTCCCACTTCCTGCTGATGGGAGACGAACGTATAGCCTTCCGGCGCGGCGGCAAATTCCGGCTGCTGCACTTTTTCCACGTAGTGCTTCATGCCTTCGCCCTGCGCGTAGGAATGCGCAAGGTCAAACATGTTGAACCACATGCTGTGGATGCCCGCCAGCGTGATGAACTGGTATTTGTAGCCCATGGCCGACAGCTCCTCCTGGAAGGAAGCGATGGTTTTGTCATCAAGATTTTTCTTCCAGTTAAAGGACGGCGAGCAGTTATAGGCCAGCAGCTTGCCCGGGAAGCGGGCGTGAATCGCCTCCGCGAAGCGGCGGGCCTGGTCGAGGTCCGGCTTCGACGTTTCACACCACACCAGATCCGCATACGGCGCATAAGCCAGCCCGCGGCTGATCGCCTGTTCAATACCAGCGCGTGTGCGATAGAAGCCTTCCTGCGTGCGCTCGCCGGTGACAAATTCACGGTCGTATTCGTCGCAGTCCGACGTGATGAGGTCAGCCGCATCGGCGTCGGTGCGGGCAATGAGCAGCGTTGGCACGCCCATCACGTCCGCTGCCAGGCGGGCAGCAACCAGCTTCTGAATCGCTTCCTGTGTCGGTACCAGCACCTTCCCGCCCATGTGCCCGCATTTCTTCACGGAAGCGAGCTGGTCTTCAAAGTGAACCGCCGCTGCCCCCGCCTGAATCATGGATTTCATTAGCTCAAAAGCATTCAGTACCCCGCCAAAACCCGCTTCCGCATCGGCAACGATCGGCAGGAAGTAATCCACGTAACGCGGATCGCCCGGCTCAATATTCGATGCCCACTGGATCTGATCCGCGCGACGAAAAGTATTGTTGATCCGATCCACTACGGCAGGGACGGAGTTTGCCGGGTAGAGAGACTGATCCGGATACATGCTCGACGCCAGGTTCGCGTCTGCCGCAACCTGCCAGCCGGAAAGATAGATGGCCTCAATACCCGCTTTCGCCTGCTGCAATGCCTGCCCGCCGGTCAGCGCTCCGAGGCTGTTGATATAGCCCTTTCTGGACTCACCGTGCAGCAGACGCCACATTTTTGCCGCGCCGTTCTGCGTCAGCGTACATTCCGGGTTCACCGAACCGCGTAGCTTCACAACCTCTTCCGCAGTGTACGGACGCTTGATGCCATCCCAGCGCGGCTGAGTCCAGTCCTGCTGAAGCTGTTCGATTTGTTGGGTACGAGAAGTTTTAGTCATGGCAGATGCTCCGTTTTTAATTTGGGTCAGGCAAGCAGGCGGTAGCCCGGCAAGGTCAGGAAGTCGATTAGCGTGTCAGAGGTGGTGATCTGCTCCATCAGACGCGCCGCTTCGTCAAAGCGTCCCTGGCTGAAACGACGGTCGCCCAGCTCCTCCTGGATAACGAGCATCTCTTCCGCGAGCATTTGGCGGAACAGCGCTTTGGTCACCCTCTGACCGCTGCTGAGGGTTTTCTCGTGGTTGATCCACTGCCAGATAGAAGTACGTGAAATTTCAGCGGTTGCCGCGTCTTCCATCAGCCCGTAAATTGGCACGCAGCCATTGCCGGAAATCCATGCCTCGATGTACTGCACGGCTACGCGAATGTTGGCCCGCATACCTTCTTCTGTGCGCTCGCCCGGGCACGCCTCCAGAAGCTGAGCGGCGGTAACAGGGGCATCTTCATTACGCGTCACGTCGAGCTGGTTTTGCTTGTCACCCAGGGCGTTACTGAACACGTCCATGACCGCATCAGCCAGGCCTGGATGCGCAATCCAGGTGCCATCATGCCCGTTGGAGGCTTCCATCTGCTTGTCTGCTTTGACTTTATTGAGCACCCATTTGTTACGCTCGCTGTCTTTGCTGGGGATGAACGCCGCCATGCCGCCCATCGCAAGCGCGCCTCGGCGATGACAGGTTTTAATCAGCAGGCGCGAGTAGGCGTTCAGAAAAGGTTTATCCATGGTGACCGACTGGCGATCCGGCAGCACGCGATCCGGGTGATCCTTCAGGGTCTTGATGTAGCTGAAGATATAGTCCCAGCGGCCGCAGTTCAGGCCAACGATGTGATCGCGCAGCGCGTGAAGGATCTCGTCCATCTGGAACACGGCTGGCAGCGTTTCTATCAATAGCGTCGCCTTGATTGTGCCGCGCGGCAGGGAGAAATGATCTTCGGTGAAGGTGAATACCTCACTCCACCAGGCCGCTTCCTGCCATGACTGAGTTTTCGGCAGGTAAAAGTACGGGCCGCTGCCTTTCGCCAGCAGAGCGTCCACGTTATGGAAGAAATAGAGGGCAAAATCAAACAGGCTGCCGGGAACTGGCTCATCGCGCCAGGTGACATGCTTTTCAGGCAGGTGCAGGCCACGCACGCGGCAGATCAGAACGGCAGGGTCCGGTTTGAGCTGATAGATCTTGCCGGCTTCGTTGGTCCAGCTGATAGTCCCGTTGATGGCGTCGCGCAGGTTGATCTGCCCGTCGATCACTTTGCTCCAGCTCGGCGCCAGCGAATCCTCAAAGTCGGCCATAAAGACTTTCACGTTGGCATTCAGCGCGTTGATCACCATCTTGCGTTCAACCGGGCCGGTTATCTCCACGCGGCGATCCTGCAGGTCCGCCGGAATACCGCGAATCATCCAGTCAGATTTACGAATGGAACTCGTTTCCGAAATAAAATCAGGAAGCTCACCTGCATCAATTGCCGCCTGCTGCGCGACGCGCGCTGCCAGCAGCTTATTGCGCTGCGGCGTAAAGCGGGTAACCAGCTCGCTGAGGAACTCGACCGCATCCGGCGTGAGGATCTGCTGCTCTTGTTCTCCGAAAGGCTGGCTAAAGGCCAGCTCCGCGCTAACTGTCTGTTGTGTCATACGTTCTTCCCCTCATATCATCCCGTCGAAAAGCCAGATCTATCTGGTAAGGCCAGCGTGTGTTTTTCGCTCAACAAAATTAAGACTACTTGAGGATTTATTAAAATCAAAAACAATTTCCATTTTTGGTTTTAAAATCACTTATCACTTTGAAAAATAAATGATTAAAATTTATTCAGATGGGGAATTGATTTTTAGACATCAAAAAAGCACCCTGAGGTGCCTTCATGCCGCTGACGGTGGGGCGCTGAAACGCTTAATCGAGCGTAGGATTCATGTGGCGAAGATCGAACGGAGTGATCTGGTAAACGTAGTAGTTGAGCCAGTTGGTGAACAGTAGATTGCCGTGGCTACGCCATGTCGCGCGTGGTTTTTTCTGCGGATCGTTATCCGGGAAATAGTTATATGGCACGTCCGGGTTCAGGCCAGCTTCCACGTCGCGGAAATACTCACCGGATAGCGTATGCGCGTCATACTCCGGGTGGCCGGTCACAAAGGCAATACGCTTATCTTTGCTGCCGAAGAGGTAAGCATCCCCTTCCTCCGACTCGGCAAGGATCTCCAGATCGGTATAGTCACGAATCAAAGACGCCGGGAAATCAGCATAGCGAGAATGTGGAGCAAGGAATGAATCGTCAAAGCCGCGGGTGAGCAGCGCATGTGGGTAAGTGAGATGGTGTTCATACACGCCGGACAGCTTCTCTTTACGGGTTTGTTTAGGGATGCCGTAAAGGATATTCAGTGCAGCCTGCACTGCCCAGCAGACAAAAAGCGTGGAGGTAACGTGATCTTTTGCCCAATGCAGCACCTGTTCTATCTGCGGCCAGTAGGCAACATCGTTAAATTCCACCAGGCCCAGCGGCGCGCCGGTGACGATCAGGCCATCAAAATTTTCATCCTGAATATCTTCGAAATTACAGTAGAAATTGTTGAGGTGTTCCGCCGGGGTATTGCGGGACTCACGAGAATCGATACGCAGCAGCTGAACATCAACCTGAAGAGGAGAGTTAGAAAGCAGACGTAAAAACTGGTTCTCCGTCTCGATCTTTTTCGGCATCAGATTAAGGATAAGCACTTTAAGCGGGCGAATCTCCTGATTACTTGCGCGTGATGTCGTCATGACAAAGACGTTCTCTTCACGCAGGAAATTGACGGCCGGTAACTCATCCAGTACCCGAATTGGCATAACCCCTATCCTCACAGCATACGTTTAAACGTGTAGACATCCAGATAGCTGAAGATAACGCGACCCTTGTCAAATGTCGAGTCTTCATAAGATAGTTGAAAATGTTTCACTTAACCGGGGGGGTTGATGACAGTGGAATATAGGGCTTAATGGCGGTGATTATGGTGTTTTATACCAGGAGTGTCAGAGGTTTTTCCTAAACCGCAGACGGCAAAAAGCCCTGTACAGAGTACAGGGCTTTTTACTTGTTTGGAGCCTGGCAGTTCCCTACTCTCGCATGGGGAGACCCCACACTACCATCGGCGCTACGGCGTTTCACTTCTGAGTTCGGCATGGGGTCAGGTGGGACCACCGCGCTAGTGCCGCCAGGCATATTCTGTGTATTGACCGTTATACTTCCGTATAACCATCAACTTAAATCTGGAACATTCAGCTGAAAATCAAATCTCTCACCAAAACACCTTCGGTGTTGTAAGGTTAAGCCTCACGGATCATTAGTACTGGTTAGCTCAACGTATCGCTACGCTTACACACCCAGCCTATCAACGTCGTAGTCTTCAACGTTCCTTCAGGACTCTCAAGGAGTCAGGGAGAATTCATCTCGGGGCAAGTTTCGCGCTTAGATGCTTTCAGCGCTTATCTTTTCCGCATTTAGCTACCGGGCAATGCCATTGGCATGACAACCCGAACACCAGTGATGCGTCCACTCCGGTCCTCTCGTACTAGGAGCAGCCCCCCTCAATTCTCCAGCGCCCACGGCAGATAGGGACCGAACTGTCTCACGACGTTCTAAACCCAGCTCGCGTACCACTTTAAATGGCGAACAGCCATACCCTTGGGACCTACTTCAGCCCCAGGATGTGATGAGCCGACATCGAGGTGCCAAACACCGCCGTCGATATGAACTCTTGGGCGGTATCAGCCTGTTATCCCCGGAGTACCTTTTATCCGTTGAGCGATGGCCCTTCCATTCAGAACCACCGGATCACTAAGACCTGCTTTCGCACCTGCTCGAGCCGTCACTCTCGCAGTCAAGCTAGCTTATGCCTTTGCACTAACCTCACGATGTCCGACCGTGATTAGCTAACCTTCGTGCTCCTCCGTTACGCTTTAGGAGGAGACCGCCCCAGTCAAACTACCCACCAGACACTGTCCGCAACCCGGATTACGGGTCTACGTTAGAACACCAGCCATTAAAGGGTGGTATTTCAAGGTTGGCTCCACAAGAACTGGCGTCCTCGCTTCAAAGCCTCCCACCTATCCTACACATCAAGGACCAGTGTTCAGTGTCAAGCTATAGTAAAGGTTCACGGGGTCTTTCCGTCTTGCCGCGGGTACACTGCATCTTCACAGCGAGTTCAATTTCACTGAGTCTCGGGTGGAGACAGCCTGGCCATCATTACGCCATTCGTGCAGGTCGGAACTTACCCGACAAGGAATTTCGCTACCTTAGGACCGTTATAGTTACGGCCGCCGTTTACCGGGGCTTCGATCAAGAGCTTCAGCTTGCGCTTAACCCCATCAATTAACCTTCCGGCACCGGGCAGGCGTCACACCGTATACGTCCACTTTCGTGTTTGCACAGTGCTGTGTTTTTAATAAACAGTTGCAGCCAGCTGGTATCTTCGACTGCCTTCAGCTCCAGGAGCAAGTCCCTTCACCTACCAGCAGCGTGCCTTCTCCCGAAGTTACGGCACCATTTTGCCTAGTTCCTTCACCCGAGTTCTCTCAAGCGCCTTGGTATTCTCTACCTGACCACCTGTGTCGGTTTGGGGTACGATTTGATGTTACCTGATGCTTAGAGGCTTTTCCTGGAAGTGCGGCATTTGTTACTTCAGCACCGTAGTGCCTCGTCATCACACCTCAGCGTTAGATAGAGTTCCGGATTTACCTAAAACTCCCGCCTACATGCTTAAACCGGGACAACCGTCGCCCGGCTAACATAGCCCTCTCCGTCCCCCCTTCGCAGTAACACCGAGTACAGGAATATTAACCTGTTTCCCATCGACTACGCCTTTCGGCCTCGCCTTAGGGGTCGACTCACCCTGCCCCGATTAACGTTGGACAGGAACCCTTGGTCTTCCGGCGAGCGGGTTTTTCACCCGCTTTATCGTTACTTATGTCAGCATTCGCACTTCTGATACCTCCAGCAGACCTCACAGTCCACCTTCGACGGCTTACAGAACGCTCCCCTACCCAACAACGCATAAGCGTCGCTGCCGCAGCTTCGGTGCATGGTTTAGCCCCGTTACATCTTCCGCGCAGGCCGACTCGACCAGTGAGCTATTACGCTTTCTTTAAATGATGGCTGCTTCTAAGCCAACATCCTGGCTGTCTGTGCCTTCCCACATCGTTTCCCACTTAACCATGACTTTGGGACCTTAGCTGGCGGTCTGGGTTGTTTCCCTCTTCACGACGGACGTTAGCACCCGCCGTGTGTCTCCCGTGATAACATTCTTCGGTATTCGTAGTTTGCATCGGGTTGGTAAGCCGGGATGGCCCCCTAGCCGAAACAGTGCTCTACCCCCGAAGATGAGTTCACGAGGCGCTACCTAAATAGCTTTCGGGGAGAACCAGCTATCTCCCGGTTTGATTGGCCTTTCACCCCCAGCCACAAGTCATCCGCTAATTTTTCAACATTAGTCGGTTCGGTCCTCCAGTTAGTGTTACCCAACCTTCAACCTGCCCATGGCTAGATCACCGGGTTTCGGGTCTATACCCTGCAACTTAACGCCCAGTTAAGACTCGGTTTCCCTGCGGCTCCCCTATACGGTTAACCTTGCTACAGAATATAAGTCGCTGACCCATTATACAAAAGGTACGCAGTCACCCCATAAAAGAGGCTCCCACTGCTTGTACGTACACGGTTTCAGGTTCTGTTTCACTCCCCTCGCCGGGGTTCTTTTCGCCTTTCCCTCACGGTACTGGTTCACTATCGGTCAGTCAGGAGTATTTAGCCTTGGAGGATGGTCCCCCCATATTCAGACAGGATACCACGTGTCCCGCCCTACTCTTCGAACTCACAGTATGTGCATTTTAGTGTACGGGAGTATCACCCTGTACCCTGCGACTTTCCAGACGCTTCCACTAACACACAAACTGATTCAGGTTCTGGGCTGTTCCCCGTTCGCTCGCCGCTACTGGGGGAATCTCGGTTGATTTCTTTTCCTCGGGGTACTTAGATGTTTCAGTTCCCCCGGTTCGCTTCGTTAAGCTATGTATTCACTTAACGATAGTGTGTCGAAACACACTGGGTTTCCCCATTCGGAAATCGCCGGTTATAACGGTTCATATCACCTTACCGACGCTTATCGCAGATTAGCACGTCCTTCATCGCCTCTGACTGCCAGGGCATCCACCGTGTACGCTTAGTCGCTTAACCTCACAACCCGAAGGTGTCTCGTAAGACACAATCGTATGTTGTGAAAATTTGAGAGACTCGAACATATCGTATTCCCATTCCTTATTACGGAGGAATGAGACGACATGTCGTTTCAATTTTCAGCTTGTTCCGGATTTTTAAAGAGCAAATATCTCAAACATAACTCAGAGAGTCAGTTTTGAGATATTGAGGTCGGCGACTTTCACTCACAAACCAGCAAGTGGCGTCCCCTAGGGGATTCGAACCCCTGTTACCGCCGTGAAAGGGCGGTGTCCTGGGCCTCTAGACGAAGGGGACACTGAAGTCTCAATCGCAAGACGCCTTGCTTCTTTACTTTCATCAGACAATCTGTGTGAGCACTACGCAAGTTCGTATCTTTCAGGTAAGGAGGTGATCCAACCGCAGGTTCCCCTACGGTTACCTTGTTACGACTTCACCCCAGTCATGAATCACAAAGTGGTAAGCGCCCTCCCGAAGGTTAAGCTACCTACTTCTTTTGCAACCCACTCCCATGGTGTGACGGGCGGTGTGTACAAGGCCCGGGAACGTATTCACCGTAGCATTCTGATCTACGATTACTAGCGATTCCGACTTCACGGAGTCGAGTTGCAGACTCCGATCCGGACTACGACGCACTTTATGAGGTCCGCTTGCTCTCGCGAGGTCGCTTCTCTTTGTATGCGCCATTGTAGCACGTGTGTAGCCCTACTCGTAAGGGCCATGATGACTTGACGTCATCCCCACCTTCCTCCAGTTTATCACTGGCAGTCTCCTTTGAGTTCCCGGCCGAACCGCTGGCAACAAAGGATAAGGGTTGCGCTCGTTGCGGGACTTAACCCAACATTTCACAACACGAGCTGACGACAGCCATGCAGCACCTGTCTCAGAGTTCCCGAAGGCACCAATCCATCTCTGGAAAGTTCTCTGGATGTCAAGAGTAGGTAAGGTTCTTCGCGTTGCATCGAATTAAACCACATGCTCCACCGCTTGTGCGGGCCCCCGTCAATTCATTTGAGTTTTAACCTTGCGGCCGTACTCCCCAGGCGGTCGACTTAACGCGTTAGCTCCGGAAGCCACTCCTCAAGGGAACAACCTCCAAGTCGACATCGTTTACGGCGTGGACTACCAGGGTATCTAATCCTGTTTGCTCCCCACGCTTTCGCACCTGAGCGTCAGTCTTTGTCCAGGGGGCCGCCTTCGCCACCGGTATTCCTCCAGATCTCTACGCATTTCACCGCTACACCTGGAATTCTACCCCCCTCTACAAGACTCAAGCTTGCCAGTTTCAAATGCAGTTCCCAGGTTGAGCCCGGGGATTTCACATCTGACTTAACAAACCGCCTGCGTGCGCTTTACGCCCAGTAATTCCGATTAACGCTTGCACCCTCCGTATTACCGCGGCTGCTGGCACGGAGTTAGCCGGTGCTTCTTCTGCGAGTAACGTCAATCACAAAGCGTATTAAGCTTTATGCCTTCCTCCTCGCTGAAAGTACTTTACAACCCGAAGGCCTTCTTCATACACGCGGCATGGCTGCATCAGGCTTGCGCCCATTGTGCAATATTCCCCACTGCTGCCTCCCGTAGGAGTCTGGACCGTGTCTCAGTTCCAGTGTGGCTGGTCATCCTCTCAGACCAGCTAGGGATCGTCGCCTAGGTGAGCCATTACCCCACCTACTAGCTAATCCCATCTGGGCACATCTGATGGCAAGAGGCCCGAAGGTCCCCCTCTTTGGTCTTGCGACGTTATGCGGTATTAGCTACCGTTTCCAGTAGTTATCCCCCTCCATCAGGCAGTTTCCCAGACATTACTCACCCGTCCGCCGCTCGTCACCCAGGAGCAAGCTCCCTGTGCTACCGCTCGACTTGCATGTGTTAGGCCTGCCGCCAGCGTTCAATCTGAGCCATGATCAAACTCTTCAATTAAAAGCTTGATTTGCTTCAACTCGTGAAGCGGTGCTCAAAAATTAACTTTCGTAATAATTCAACTAAATGAATTACTGCTTGGTCACTCTTCAAGACTTGATATTTTTTTTTGCATCCGGAGATACTGAGATATCAATCCTGCGAGTGCCCACACAGATTGTCTGATAAATTGTTAAAGAGCAGTGAGTTACGCGCTTTCGCTTGCTAACTCGAGGTGACGTATATTACGCTTTCCTCTTTCAGAGTCAACCCTTAATTTCAGGATTTTTAACTCTCATCGCCGCCGTTACTCTGTGATGTTGTTCACATGTTCCGTGTCGATGGAGGCGCATTATAGGGAGTTCTCCCGAGGCTGCAACACTAAATTCGCCCTGATTTGACTGACTGCTGCAATCCCCAGCAAAACCCCGCCTTATACCCAGTTGTGCACAAACTTATCCACAATCGGATTGAAGGTCGAAATTTTGCGAGCGTGACGCAAACGTTTTCGCTACAATACGCCGCGATAAAAGGACGCCCCGTTTTGGGGCGTTAGCTGAGTTTTTCGGGAAAAAATCGAGAATTCAGCTAACGCTCTTCTATATGCGAACCAAAGCTAAGGGATCAAACCATGCAACAACGTCGTCCTGTACGCCGCGCTCTGCTCAGTGTGTCTGACAAAGCCGGTATCGTCGAATTCGCTCAGGCGCTCTCCCAACGTGGCGTAGAGCTGCTCTCCACAGGCGGAACCGCCCGTCTGCTGGCCGACGCTGGTTTACCGGTGACGGAAGTCTCTGATTACACCGGTTTCCCGGAGATGATGGACGGACGCGTCAAAACGCTGCATCCAAAAGTGCACGGCGGGATTCTGGGCCGTCGCGGTCAGGATGATGCCATAATGGCAGAACACGCTATCTCCCCAATCGATATGGTTGTCGTCAACCTCTACCCGTTTGCTCAGACCGTCGCGCGCGAAGGCTGCTCGCTGGAAGACGCGGTTGAGAATATTGATATTGGCGGCCCGACCATGGTTCGCTCCGCAGCGAAGAACCACAAAGATGTCGCAATAGTAGTAAAGAGCAGCGACTACCAGATGATTGTCGCCGAGCTGGACGCCAACGAAGGTTCCCTCACGTTAGAAACCCGTTTCGACCTGGCGATTAAGGCCTTCGAGCACACCGCCGCGTATGACAGCATGATCGCCAACTACTTCGGTAGCCTGGTGCCTGCTTATCACGGCGAGAGTAAAGAAGCGTCCGGCCGCTTCCCACGCACGCTAAACCTGAACTTCATTAAGAAGCAGGATATGCGTTACGGTGAGAACAGCCACCAGCAGGCAGCCTTCTATATAGAAGAAGAAATCAAAGAGGCTTCCGTCGCCACGGCAACGCAGGTTCAGGGCAAGGCGCTTTCCTATAACAACATCGCCGACACCGATGCGGCGCTGGAATGCGTGAAAGAGTTCAGCGAGCCGGCCTGCGTTATCGTTAAGCATGCCAACCCGTGCGGCGTAGCGGTGAGTGATTCTCTGCTGGACGCTTACGACCACGCTTATAAAACCGACCCGACTTCCGCATTCGGCGGCATCATCGCTTTCAACCGCGAACTGGATGCCCAAACCGCGCAGGCCATTATCTCCCGTCAGTTTGTTGAAGTGATTATCGCTCCTTCTGCAAGTGAGGAAGCGCTGAAGATCACCGCAGCAAAACAGAACGTTCGCGTACTGACCTGCGGCCAGTGGCAACAGCGTGTTCCAGGTCTGGATTTCAAACGCGTCAACGGCGGTCTGTTAGTACAGGATCGCGATCTGAGCATGGTAACCGCCGCCGATCTGCGCGTTGTCAGCAAGCGTAAGCCTTCCGAGCAGGAACTGCGTGATGCACTGTTCTGCTGGAAGGTGGCGAAGTTCGTTAAATCCAACGCTATTGTCTATGCCCGCGAGAACATGACTATCGGTATAGGCGCAGGCCAGATGAGCCGCGTGTACTCCGCGAAAATCGCCGGTATCAAAGCCGCTGACGAAGGCCTGGAAGTAAAAGGTTCAGCCATGGCTTCAGATGCGTTCTTCCCGTTCCGCGACGGTATTGATGCCGCAGCCGCCGTTGGCGTGAGCTGCGTGATCCAGCCAGGTGGTTCGATCCGCGATGATGAAGTGATCGCCGCCGCCGACGAGCACGGGATCGCCATGATCTTCACCGACATGCGCCACTTCCGCCATTAATCCGGAGCGTTAATAAATGAAAGTATTAGTGATTGGTAACGGCGGGCGCGAACACGCGCTGGCCTGGAAAGCCTCGCAGTCGCCGCTGGTTCGCACAGTCTTTGTGGCACCGGGTAACGCAGGCACCGCTCTGGAACCGGCTTTACAGAACGTCGCTATCAGCGCAACGGACATTCCTGCCCTGCTGAGCTTTGCCCAGAGCGAAAAAATCGATCTGACAATTGTTGGCCCGGAAGCGCCGCTGGTCATCGGCATTGTTGACGCGTTCCGCGCGGCTGGCCTGAAGATCTTTGGTCCAACCCAGGGCGCCGCACAGCTCGAGGGCTCTAAAGCCTTTACCAAGGATTTCCTGGCTCGCCACAAGATCCCAACCGCCGAATACCAGAACTTCACCGAAGTGGAACCCGCGCTGGCCTACGTCCGTGAAAAAGGCGCGCCGATTGTCATTAAGGCCGACGGGCTGGCCGCAGGCAAAGGCGTGATTGTCGCCATGACCCTCGAAGAAGCTGAAGCTGCCGTTAACAATATGCTGGCGGGCAATGCTTTCGGGGATGCCGGTCACCGCATCGTGGTGGAAGAGTTCCTCGACGGCGAAGAAGCCAGCTTCATCGTGATGGTAGACGGTGAGAACGTGCTGCCTATGGCCACCAGCCAGGACCATAAACGCGTGGGTAAGGGTGATACGGGGCCAAACACTGGCGGAATGGGCGCTTACTCCCCGGCTCCGGTTGTGACGGATGAAGTTCACCAGCGCGCCATGGACCTGGTCATCTGGCCAACCGTGCGCGGCATGGCATCCGAAGGTAATACTTATACCGGCTTCCTGTATGCGGGCCTGATGATTGATAAGCAGGGCAATCCAAAGGTCATCGAATTCAACTGCCGTTTTGGCGATCCGGAAACCCAGCCAATCATGCTGCGCCTGCAGTCCGATCTGGTTGAGCTGTGCCTCGCGGCCTGCGACGGCAAGCTTAATGAAACGACCTCAAAGTGGGATGAGCGTCCGTCTCTGGGCGTGGTGATGGCAGCAGGTGGTTATCCGGCGGATTACCGTACGGGGGATGTGATCCACGGCTTGCCGCTGGAGGAAGTGGCGGATGGTAAAGTCTTCCATGCGGGAACTAAGCTGCGTGAAGACGATATGGTGACCACCAGCGGCGGTCGCGTGCTTTGCGTAACGGCGCTGGGCGATACCGTAGCTCTGGCGCAGAAGCGCGCTTACGAACTGATGAAGGATATCCACTGGGACGGCAGCTTCAGCCGCTCGGATATTGGCTATCGTGCCATTGAACGTGAGAACGCGAAATAGAGTCTGATGTGGCGATGTCTGCCTGTTGTGTCGGATGACGCTTACGCTTATCCGACCTACAAAGACTGTGCCAGATGATAGTTGCGCTTATCTGACCTACAAAGTCCCCAAAACAAAGACCGCCCGAGAGGCGGTTTTTTTAATGGTCAGAAATCACCGGGCTTAGGCTGCCATGAGCAGAAGTCCTGGTTGGCCACCAGCAGCAGCTGAGAGCCTTCCGGTGCCTCCAGCCAGGCAATGCTGACTTCCAGCGATGAATGGCTCTGTCGGCGCGCTATGTGGCTGAGTGAGGGGGCATCCAGCCTTGGCCTGAAGGTTTCCCCTTCGCAGGTGGTCACCGTGCCGTCGCGGTGCCAGCGCCCCTGCCGCAATACCACCTTCCCGATACGCAGCGCCTCGCTGGTCGCTTTCATGCGGGTGGCGCGATACTGGTATAGCGCTATCTGTTCGTTAGAGAGTTGCTGCTTATGCCCGTTCACCTCGCGCTGCATAAAGCTCAGCTCGCCATGATCGTCAAAACGCACTTTGATATGTTCGGGTTTTTCACCCTGGACGTTCTGTTCGATAAAGACCAGCTCGTCGTCCTGCCAGCGGTATTCGCTGGTCGTGGTTGCACGGCTGCGATGAGGACTCAGGGCCGTAAGCATGTGCACGGAGCCATCGTTATTGTCTTGTCGCCAGATACGCATCACGCCCTGATCGGCTACATAGCCGCTGGCGGTGAACGGCGGGAGTTTATTACTGCTACATGCCGTGAGCAGCAGCGCGCCCGTCAGCGCGGCCAGAGGGCGCCAGACAGACAAAAGGGGCGTAAACGCCCCTCTGCTAAAACTGTTCACTGACACGCGCTTATGACTTAACCGCGTCTTTCAGTGCTTTGCCAGAAACAAATGCCGGCACGTTAGCTGCGGCGATTTTGATTTCTTTACCGGTCTGTGGGTTGCGGCCAGTGCGCTCAGCACGGTGGTTTACTTTGAAAGTACCGAAACCAACCAGTTGTACAGCGTCGCCTTCTTTCAGAGACTCAGTAATTGCAGCCAGAGTGGATTCCAGAGCAGCTTTAGCCTGTACTTTAGACAGGTCAGCCTTGTCAGCAATTACATCAATCAGTTGAGTCTTGTTCATAAGTTATCCTTACAATGTGTTTATCGCTTGCTAAGCATCGAGTGCGACGAAAATGCCAGAAAAGCACTCTCCTGCATACACGCACCGATAGCCACTTTTTTTCGCCCCACAAATGTAGACCAGACGGGGGGCTAATTGGAAGCCTTCAGGGGCCACAATTCGGACTGTACATCACGTTTTGTTGTCTTACTGCTGCAAATTTATACCGATATTGCTGACGTTGGCCTCACGGAGGTCAGCACGCAGGCCTTTGATAAGCTCGATATCGCGTTCTTCGCAGTCTGCCAGCAGGCGGAAAATCTCCCACTGGATGTCCCATTCCTCTTCTACCTGCGGGTTAGCTCGCAGCTCTTCGTCGGTCATTTCCCGACCAGCATGGGTCATTTCCAGCATCGCCACGGTGGTAATTGAGGACTTGCTGACTTCAATTGCGTGCTCCAGGGTTTCCCCGGAAAGACGAGAGTGAAGAAGCTCGCTCAGCGCCACGCAGGCATCGATTGCCGGATAGATACCGTAGATATCATAGTCATCAGCAGAGGGAATCGCTTCCTCGAGTTTCTCGAGCTGGCTGTCAAAGTTCACTTTGGCATCTTTTACGGTCAGCGTTTCCCAGATGAGATCGAGAATACGACGGTAAAGCTGCGCGTCGCCAAAGCCGGTCTGCTGGCAAAACATGGCGTAGTTCGGGTACATACGCTCGCACAAAGAAGCCATAAAAGTGACGTGCTGCCAGCTTTCGAGCTTCTCCATGCGCAGATGAATTGGGTTTTGTAACATTACGAAGTCTCAAAGACGGGAAATTAGCGGCAGTTTACCCTAATCACCCCTGAATTGCTTGCCACCGCGCGAACGCAGGACGTCCGGACGCAACGGCATCTGCCCAGCGTGTAGGCTCCGGTAAACGGTAGCCTGCCATACAGCGCTGAACCCATAATAAAGCAGTATCCGTGCTTACCCGATGCCCGGTGGCAACGAATAGCGGGTTACAGCGCTTTTTACTTCGCCACACCCAGCCGAGCTGTTCACCTTTGTCGATAAGCGGCTGCTGTTCACCGACGTCCTCGCCCAGCGGTTCGAACCGGCCACACAGGCGCTTTTTCGCGACGCCAATGGTTGGCACGTCCACCAGCAGGCCAAAATGGCTGGCTACGCCAAGACGACGAGGATGCGAAATGCCGTGCCCGTCGACAAAGAGCAGGTCGGGCCTGCGGGAAAGCATTTCCCAGGCCGCCAGCAGCGCAGGGTATTCGCGGAATGACAGGAAGCCTGGGATGTAGGGCATGGTAGTGGCGATACGCGCCACCTGATGCTCAACCAGCTCGAGAGAAGGATATTTCAGCAATACGATAGCCGCGCGGGTCACCTCCCCGCCCTGCTCAAATCCAACGTCCGCTCCGGCGATGTACTGCGGAGGATCCACCTCAAGGCGATCTTCGCGGATCACCTGAGAAGCCAGTTCGATCTGTTGTTTACGTAATGCTGCGAGATCCATTCTCCCTCCCAATATTTACTTATGATACGGCGCCGACAGACGGTGTACCGCTTCGACGAAAGCTCCTGCGTGTTCAGGCGGCACATCCTGATGGATGCCGTGGCCGAGGTTAAAGACGTGGCCTTCACCCTGGCCGAAACCTGCCAGTATAGTCGCGACTTCTTCTTCGATACGTGCCGGTGGCGCATAAAGCATGGACGGGTCCATGTTGCCCTGCAGCGCAACCTTATGGCCTACGCGACGGCGCGCTTCGGCAATATCCATCGTCCAGTCCAGGCCCAGCGCGTCACAGCCCGTCTCCGCCATTGCTTCCAGCCACTGCCCGCCGCCTTTGGTAAACAGGGTAACCGGCACGCGATGACCTTCGTTTTCACGCAGCAGGCCATCAACGATTTTATGCATGTAGTAGAGGGAGAACTGCTGATAGTCGCGGCCTGTGAGCACGCCGCCCCAAGTATCGAAAATCATCACCGACTGCGCGCCCGCTTTGATCTGCGCATTAAGATAGAGGGTGACGCTCTGCGCGAGCTTATCGAGCAGCAGGTGTAGCGACTGCGGATCCGCATACATCATCTTTTTAATGACGGTAAAGGCTTTGCTGCTGCCGCCTTCGACCATATAGGTCGCCAGCGTCCACGGGCTGCCGGAGAAGCCAATCAGCGGCACTTCGCCTTTCAGCTCACGGCGGATGGTCCGCACCGCGTTCATCACGTAGCCCAGCTCGTCTTCCGGATCGGGAACCGGCAGTTTTTCAACGTCGGCACGGCTGGTAACCGGCGAGCGAAAGCGTGGCCCTTCCCCTGCTTCGAAATAGAGGCCTAAGCCCATCGCGTCAGGGATGGTGAGGATGTCAGAGAAGAGGATCGCCGCATCAAGCGCATAGCGGCGCAGAGGCTGCAGAGTGACTTCACAGGCCAGCTCGGCGTTTTTGCACAGCGACATGAAATCGCCGGCCTGCGCGCGAGTAGCCTTGTACTCCGGCAGGTAACGCCCCGCCTGTCTCATCATCCATACCGGCGTGATATCCACGGGTTGACGCTGCAGGGCGCGAAGGTAACGATCGTTCTTCAGTTCAGTCATTTTTGCATTTCCTTTGGCTGTATCCCGGCAGTTTATCATTCATACTCGGCGCGACACAGGGCAACGGTGTCTTCAATCAGGCGGCGCGCCACGGTGCCCGCCGCCGGGATCAGCGGCAGCCGATCGTAGCGATACCACTGGGCATCGATCAGCTCTTTAGGATCGATTTGAATGTCGCCGCTGTGATAGTCCGCCATAAAAGCGGTCATTAGCGACTGCGGGAAAGGCCAGGGCTGAGAGGTGACATAGCGCAGATTCTTCACGCGAATGCCGCTCTCTTCCATCACTTCACGCGCCACGGTCTGCTCAAGGGTTTCACCGACTTCGACAAACCCGGCCAGCACGGTATATACGCCGCCGCGATGGCGGGTGTGTTGGGCCAGCAGAATATGATCGTCACGCCGAATCGCGACAATAATGCAGGGGGCAATCTGCGGGTAATAACGCTCGCGGCAGTTGCTGCAGAGCATCGCCCATTCGCTTCTGCTGGTGTGCATCTCATGCCCGCAGTAGCCGCAGAACTTGTGGGAACGATAGAATTCAGCGAGCTGCACCCCTCGCCCGGCCAGCTGAAACAGGCCAGCATCCTGGTCGATTATCTGCCGCACCGAGCCCATGTCCTGACGACGATTTTGCAAAACCAGCCAGACGGGTTCACCTTCCCACTCGCCAATCTGACGGCCTTCTGTGCCATCCAACTGATAATCCGTTGCGGTCCCGTGAGGAAGCTCGCCTTTTGGCAGCCACAGTTTTTGTTCATGGCTGACAATAAACCAGCCATGATCTAACTTTTCAATTACACGTTCCATAACCTGGTGCACATCCCCCTGGACACTGGTATAAACAATAGTCGTTACACTTTTTGGGTACGTTTGCGTTCAATTCTTTACTCTAAATAATTCAAGTTGTAGGTAGGCGGCAAGGGAGCTTATCCCGATGAGCTTACTTGAGTAAGTGATTCGGGTAAGTGAGTGCAGCCAACACCCCTACAGCTTGTAATATGACGAGTAAATAACTCACGGAGTCAATCATGCTTAACCAGTTAGAAAGTCTGACTGAGCGCGTTGGTGGTAGTAATGAGTTAGTCGACCAATGGCTGTATGCCCGCAAACATCTGTTAGTGGCGTATTACAACATGGTCGGTATCAAGCCTAACAAGGAATCTCATTCTGCGCTTAATGAAAAGGCACTGGATGCATTTTGCCACAATCTTGTGGATTACCTGTCCGCCGGGCATTTCAATATTTATGAGCGCATTATCGATGAAATGGAAGGCACCAGCCCACTTTTAGCAGCCACGCAGATCTACCCGCAGTTGGAGGCCAACACCCAGCAGATCATGGCGTTCTACGATACCAATCTGGAAAACGCCATTGACGATGACAACTGCATTGAGTTCCAGCAGGCGCTGTCCGGCATTGGTGAGGCGCTGGAAGCCCGCTTCTCTCTGGAAGATAAGCTGATTGAGCTGGCCTTTGATAATAATCTGCATAGCAGTGCTAACGATGTCGATGGCCTTGCACGCCCGGCTTGAGATTTGCGCTGTTAACGAGTAATTTACAACCCGATCCGTAGCAATACGGGTTTCTTCTTGTCGGAGTGCCGAGTGCGTGAGCACCGGCTGAGACCGTTAATTCGGGATCCGCGGAACCTGATCAGGTTAATACCTGCGAAGGGAACAAGAGTAATTCTGCTTTTGGGCTGTCCCACGCGGCTAACCCATATCCATTACTCCATCCGTCGTTCTGACAAGCCACTCCTGAAAAAACTGGAATGAGCTATGTCTGCATCTGAAAAAAAACCAACCCGTCGCGAACAGCGCGCTGCCGCCCAGCATTTTATCCATACGCTGGAGGGAACTGCTTTCCCCGCGTCAAAACGTATTTATCTGACCGGCTCAAGGGATGATATTCGCGTGCCGATGCGTGAAATTCAGCTCAGCCCGACGATGACGGGCGCCAGCAAAGATAATCCGCAGTACGAGCCGAATGACGCGGTACCGGTTTACGACACTTCCGGCCCCTACGGCGATCCGGACATTACCATCGACGTGTTACGGGGCCTTTCGCCCCTGCGCAGCGGCTGGATTGCAGAGCGTGGCGACAGCGAAGCCCTGACCGTTCGCAGTTCCGCCTGGACTAAAGAGCGCCTGGCGGACGACGGACTGGATGACCTGCGCTTCGAAACTCGTCTGACTCCCCGCCGCGCCAAAAGCGGCAAATGCGTGACCCAGCTGCATTACGCCCGCCAGGGTAGGGTGACACCGGAAATGGAGTTTATCGCCGTGCGCGAGAACATGGGCCGCGAGCGTATTCGCGATGCCGTTCTGCGCCACCAGCATCCGGGCGAAGGTTTTGGCGCAAGCCTGCCGGAAAACATCACCCCTGAATTTGTACGTGACGAAGTTGCCGCTGGCCGCGCGATTATTCCCGCCAATATCAACCATCCTGAATCCGAACCGATGATTATTGGGCGCAACTTCCTCGTGAAGGTCAACGCCAATATCGGCAACTCGGCGGTAACCTCTTCCATCGAAGAAGAAGTGGAGAAACTAGTCTGGTCAACCCGCTGGGGAGCGGACACGGTAATGGACCTGTCCACCGGACGTTATATCCACGAAACGCGTGAATGGATCCTGCGAAACAGCCCGGTGCCGATTGGCACGGTGCCTGTTTATCAGGCACTTGAGAAAGTAAACGGTATCGCGGAAGACCTCACCTGGGAGATGTTCCGCGACACGCTGCTGGAGCAGGCGGAGCAAGGCGTGGACTACTTCACCATTCATGCGGGCGTACTGCTGCGCTATGTGCCGATGACCGCTAAACGCCTGACCGGCATCGTTTCACGCGGCGGGTCGATTATGGCGAAATGGTGCCTGTCGCATCATCAAGAAAATTTCCTCTATGAGCATTTCCGCGAGATCTGCGAAATCTGCGCCGCCTACGACGTTTCCCTGTCGCTGGGCGACGGCCTGCGTCCCGGCTCCATTCAGGATGCCAACGACGAAGCGCAGTTTGCCGAGCTGCACACCCTGGGCGAGCTGACCAAAATCGCCTGGGAGTATGACATTCAGGTGATGATTGAAGGGCCGGGGCACGTGCCGATGCAGATGATCCGCCGCAACATGACGGAGGAGCTGGAGCACTGCCACGAAGCGCCCTTTTATACTCTCGGGCCGCTAACTACCGACATCGCACCGGGATATGACCATTTCACCTCCGGCATTGGTGCTGCGATGATCGGCTGGTTTGGCTGCGCGATGCTCTGCTACGTGACGCCGAAAGAGCATCTCGGACTGCCAAATAAAGAGGACGTTAAGCAGGGGCTTATCACGTATAAAATTGCGGCCCACGCCGCAGACCTGGCAAAAGGGCATCCCGGCGCGCAAATCCGCGATAACGCCATGTCCAAAGCCCGCTTTGAATTCCGCTGGGAAGACCAGTTCAACCTGGCGCTGGATCCGTTTACCGCCCGCGCCTGGCACGACGAAACGCTGCCGCATGAGTCCGGCAAGGTCGCCCATTTCTGCTCGATGTGCGGGCCAAAGTTCTGCTCCATGAAAATCTCCCAGGAAGTGCGTGATTTTGCCGCTAAGCAGGCCGTTGAGTCCGGTATGGAAGAAATGTCGCAATCCTTCCGGGCTAAGGGCGGCGAAATCTATCTGCGTCAGGAGGAAGCATGACGGTAAAAACTGCTTTTCCTGCCGTTCCGCAGCGTCTGGGCCTTTATCCGGTAGTAGACAGCGTGGAGTGGATTGCTCGCCTGCTGGAGGCGGGCGTCCGCACGATCCAACTGCGAATCAAAGACAAAAGCGACGAAGAAGTTGAGGCCGACGTAAAAGCGGCCATCATCCTTGGGCGGCGTTATGAAGCACGGCTGTTTATCAACGATTACTGGCCGCTTGCCATTAAGCACCATGCGTACGGTGTGCATCTGGGTCAGGAAGATCTGGACGTGGCGAACCTGGATGCCATTCGCGACGCGGGCCTGCGGCTGGGGCTGTCCACCCATGACAATATGGAAATGGATCGCGCGCTGGCCGCCCGCCCCTCTTACATTGCGCTGGGCCATGTGTTTCCTACCAGTACCAAGCAAATGCCCTCAGCGCCACAAGGGCTGGCGCAGCTGGCGGCTCACGTTAAAACGCTGGGGGAATACCCGACGGTGGCAATCGGCGGCATCAGCATCGACCGGGTGCCTGCGGTACTCGCCACGGGCGTAGGAAGCGTTGCCGTGGTCAGCGCGATAACCCAGGCGCAGGACTGGCGCGCGGCGACGGCTCATCTGCTTGAACTGGTGGGGGCTGGCGATGAATGACGCGGATTTCATGCGCTACGGCCGCCAGCTGCTGCTGGAAGATATTGCGCTCAAGGGGCAGCAGAAGCTGCTCGCCAGCCGGGTTCTGATTGTTGGCTTAGGCGGGCTGGGCTCCCCGGCGGCTCTTTATCTGGCCGCTGCCGGTGTAGGCACACTGATTCTTGCTGACGATGATAAGGTGCATATCAGCAATCTTCAGCGGCAGATTTTGTTCACCTCACAGGATCTCGGCCAGCCGAAATCACAGGTTGCCCGTCGTCATCTCCAGCGTCTTAACCCGGACATCGAGCTAAAGGCTATCGGCGAGCGCCTGGCTGGGGAATCGCTGATGCATGCCGTTGAGGACGCCGATCTGGTACTGGACTGCAGCGACAACATGGCAACACGCCAGGCAATTAACGCGGCCTGCGTCGCACAAAGCACACCGCTTATCTCCGCCAGCGCCGTTGGTTTCGGCGGCCAGCTGATAGTGCTGACGCCGCCGTGGGATAACGGCTGCTATCGCTGCGTCTGGCCTGATGAAAGCGAGCCTGAGCGCAACTGCCGCACCGCAGGCATCATCGGCCCGGTTGTCGGGGTCATGGGAACTTTGCAGGCGCTGGAGGCTATCAAACTGCTCGCCGGCATGGTCCCAGCCTGCGGATCTTTACGTCTGTTTGATGCTCGGCAGCACAGCTGGCGAACGCTGGCGATGCAAAAGTCGGCTCTGTGCCCGGTATGCGGAGGGACGAATGCGCATCTTCCTCAATGACGAAAGCGTGCCGTGCGTCAATAACCTGACGCTGACGGCCCTGCTGGAACAGCTCCGCATGCTGAAGCCGGGAACCGCAGCGGCTGTCAATCAAACGATCGTCCCTCGAGAGCAATGGGAACAACATTTGCTGCAAGATGGCGACCAGATCCTGCTTTTTCAGGCGATTGCCGGAGGTTGAAATGCTACAGATTGCTGATAAATCCTTTTCCTCACATCTTTTTACCGGCACCGGGAAGTTCTCTTCTGCCGACGTGATGATTGAGGCGATCCGCGCCTCTGGCTCGCAGCTGGTGACCATGGCGATGAAGCGGGTCGATTTACGAAACCCCAACGACGCTATTCTTGCCCCGCTGCTTGCGGCTGGCGTTCAGCTGCTGCCCAATACCTCCGGTGCGAAAACGGCCGACGAGGCGATATTTGCCGCGCGGCTTGCACGCGAAGCACTCGGCACGAACTGGGTGAAGCTGGAAATCCATCCTGATGCCCGCTACCTGCTGCCCGACCCGATCGAAACCCTGAAAGCCGCCGAGGCCCTGGTGAAGCAGGGTTTTGTCGTGCTGCCGTACTGCGGCGCAGATCCGGTTTTGTGCAAAAGGCTGGAAGAAGCAGGTTGTGCTGCCGTGATGCCGCTGGGCGCGCCAATCGGCTCGAATCAGGGGCTGCAAACCCGCGCGCTGCTGAAAATCATCATCGAACAGGCAACCGTGCCGGTGGTGGTCGACGCGGGGATTGGCGCGCCAAGCCATGCCGCCGAAGCGCTGGAACTGGGCGCTGATGCGGTGCTGGTGAATACGGCGATTGCCGTAGCAAGCGATCCCGTCCGAATGGCGCAGGCTTTTAGGCTGGCGGTTGAAGCAGGCGTTCTGGCAGCCCGTTCTGGTATGGGCCCCCGCCACCAGCAGGCCCAGGCATCCAGCCCGCTGACGCAGTTTCTGCAGTTCAGCCAGGAAGGGGCATAGTGATGGCGACCTTCACCGACCGCTGGCGGGAGCTGGACTGGGATGACATTACTCTGCGTATCAACGGTAAAACGGCGGCGGACGTGGAGCGGGCGCTGGGTGCGGACAGGATAACTCGGGACGATCTTATGGCCCTGCTCTCCCCAGCGGCCAGCCCGTATCTCGAACCGCTTGCTCAGCAGGCGCAAAGACTTACCCGCCAGCGCTTTGGCAATACGGTGAGCTTTTACGTCCCGCTGTATTTGTCAAACCTGTGCGCTAACGACTGCACCTACTGCGGGTTTTCGATGAGCAACAGGATCAGGCGAAAAACGCTGGACGCGACCGAGATTGAAAGAGAGTGTGCCGCCATCCGTAAGCTGGGGTTTGAGCATTTGCTGCTGGTGACGGGGGAACAAGAGACGAAAGTGGGAATGGACTATTTTCGTCGACATATTCCGGCTATTCGCAGCCGCTTCAGCTCGCTGCAAATGGAAGTACAGCCGCTGGATGAGCATGAGTACGCGGAGCTGAAAACGCTCGGTCTGGATGGGGTGATGGTCTATCAGGAAACCTATCATCAGGCAGTTTATGCTCAGCATCATCTGCGCGGGAACAAGCAGGATTTTTTCTGGCGACTGGAAACGCCGGATCGTCTTGGCCGGGCCGGGATAGACAAAATCGGTCTTGGGGCGCTGACGGGGCTGTCTGACAGCTGGCGAACCGACTGTTTTATGGTGGCGGAGCATCTCTTATGGCTTCAACAGTATTACTGGCAGAGCCGCTATTCCGTCTCGTTCCCGAGGTTGCGGCCCTGCGAGGGTGGCGTTGAACCGGCTTCGGTGATGAACGAAAGCCAGCTGGTACAGGTGATTTGCGCTTTCCGACTGCTGGCCCCCGATGTAGAGCTGTCGCTGTCCACGCGGGAGTCCCCGTGGTTCCGGGACCATATGATCCCGCTGGCGATTAATAACGTCAGCGCGTTTTCTAAAACCCAGCCCGGAGGTTATGCAGACAATCACCCTGAACTGGAGCAGTTCGCCCCGCACGATGGAAGAACCCCACAGGAAGTCGCCGCGGCGTTAACCCGTTCAGGTTTGCAACCCGTATGGAAGGACTGGGACAAGTATCTGGGAAGAGCCTCGCAGTAAAAGTGCAACGTTGCAGATGAGATAAAAAAGTTCCAGAGCGGCGCCGAAGCACGGGAAACCCCGCGTTGCCGCTCTGCTTTCCTTAAAATATGGTCTCCCCGTCGGACGCTATGCCCGACCGGGGCGGCAATACCCCCTTCTCCTTGCCGCCCCGCCTTCCCGCTTCAAAGGCAGCAGCGTCATGAAGGTGAAACGAAAATGTAACCGGTTTCAGTCTTTCGTCGATTCTTTTGTGATACCTGACACACAATCATGTTAAAGCGGTTGTTGGCGAGGCTTCCACGGATAATTATCTGTCTATCCAACGGACATTGAGAGCAGATTATGAAGAATATCGTTTTGTGTTGTGCTGCAGGTATGTCTACCAGCATTCTGGTCCAGCGAATGAAAGACGCAGCGGCGAAGAAGGGTATCGAAGTCAACATCAAGGCTGTGCCTGTCGCAGAATTCAAAGACAATATTGATACCGCAGATATTGTGCTTCTCGGTCCACAGGTTAAATACGAGCACGCCAAACTGCAGGCCATTGCTGAACCGATGGGTAAAACGGTTGCCGTCATCGACATGATGGACTACGGCATGATGAAAGGCGACGTGGTGCTGGATAAAGCTTTGAAGATGATGGAGTGATAAAGACGTGGAAGATTTAGAATCGATTATTATGGAGCTGCTGGTCCATGCCGGTAGCGCGCGTAGCCAGGCGCTGACCGCTTTACAACAGGCTCGCAAAGGCGATTTCGAAGCCGCCGAGCAGGCAATGGAAGAATCACGAGAGTATGTAAAACACGCCCATAAAATCCAGACCCAGCTAATCGGTATGGATGAAGGCACCGGTAAACTGCCCGTTAACCTGATCACCGTGCATTCCCAGGACCACCTGATGAACGCCATGGTAATCCAGGACTTAGCCGGAGACATGATCGAACTTTATCGTCGTATCCCGCTGGTTAAATAATTCAGCTTCCTGAATTTCAGACATAAAAAAACCGCTCTTTCGAGCGGTTTTTGTTTTTTAGCGTCGCTGACGATTACTCGTCGTTGCCACCGAGGTTACCTGCATTCAGCAGTTCTGCAAGGCTTGCAGAAGCATCTTCAGCAGTCACCTGAGGTACAACAGGCACTTCGCCCGCAGCACGACGGCGCATACGATCCTGGTGGTACGCATAGCCTGTACCTGCCGGGATCAAACGACCCACGATAACGTTCTCTTTCAGGCCGCGCAGTTCGTCACGTTTACCCGCAACGGCTGCTTCGGTAAGCACACGAGTGGTCTCCTGGAACGATGCCGCGGAGATGAAGGACTCGGTTGCCAGAGAGGCTTTGGTGATACCCAGCAGGTCACGTGCGAAGGACACGTTGATTTTGCCGTTCGCTTCCAGTTCGCGGTTAGCGATCTTGACGCGAGAGTATTCAGCCTGCTCACCTTCCAGGAAGTCGGAGCTGCCTGCGTTAACGATGGTTGCTTTACGCAGCATCTGACGCACGATGACTTCGATGTGTTTATCGTTAATCTTAACGCCCTGCAGACGGTAAACGTCCTGCACTTCGTTAGTGATGTAACGCGTCACAGCATAGACGCCACGCAGACGCAGAATGTCATGCGGAGATTCTGGACCATCGGAGACCACGTCACCGCGCTCTACGCGTTCACCTTCGAACACGTTCAGCTGGCGCCACTTCGGAATCATCTCTTCGTAAGCATCGCTGCCGTCTAACGGAGAGATAACCAGACGGCGTTTGCCCTTGGTTTCTTTACCGAACGAGATGATCCCGCTGATTTCAGCAAGGATAGCAGGCTCTTTCGGACGACGTGCTTCGAACAGGTCAGCAACGCGTGGCAGACCACCGGTGATGTCCTTGGTACCGCTGGATTCCTGAGGAATACGCGCCAGGGCGTCACCAGAGTGAATCTGAGTGCCATCTTCCAGCTGAACAATCGCTTTACCCGGCAGGAAGTACTGAGCTGGCATATCTGTACCAGGGATCAGAACGTCGTTGCCCTGAGCATCAACAATTTTCAGTGCCGGACGCAGATCTTTACCACCCGCGGTACGTTCTGCAGAATCCAGAACAACCAGAGATGACAGACCTGTCAGTTCGTCGGTCTGACGTGTAATGGTCTGGCCGTCGATCATGTCAGTAAAGCGGATGAAACCACTTACTTCAGAAACGACTGGCATGGTGTGTGGATCCCAGTTTGCTACGGTTTCGCCCGCTGCAATCTGCTCGCCATCACCTTTCGCCATTACCGCACCGTAAGGAACTTTATAGCTCTCTTTGGTACGACCGAATTCGTCAATCAGCTTCAGTTCGGTGTTACGTGAAGTCACTACCAGTTTACCGGTAGAGTTCACAACGGACTTAGCGTTGCTGAGCTTGATGCTACCCTTGTTCTTAACCTGAATGCTGGATTCAGCCGCAGAACGAGATGCCGCACCGCCGATGTGGAACGTACGCATCGTCAGCTGTGTACCAGGTTCACCGATGGACTGTGCCGCGATAACCCCGATAGCTTCACCTTTGTTGATGATGTGACCACGTGCCAGGTCGCGACCATAGCAGTGTGCACAAACGCCAAAGTCAGTTTCGCAACCTACTACGGAACGTACTTTTACGCTGTCAACAGAGTTAGCTTCTAACAGGTCACACCATTGCTCGTTGAGCAGGGTGTTACGCGTTACCAGGATGTCTGCGGTGCCAGGCTTGAGCACGTCTTCAGCCGTTACACGACCCAGAACGCGATCGCGCAGCGGTTCTTTAACGTCGCCACCTTCGATAACCGGAGTCATCAGGATGCCTTCGTGAGTACCACAGTCATCTTCGGTCACAACCAGATCCTGCGCGACGTCAACCAGACGACGAGTCAGATAACCGGAGTTTGCCGTTTTCAGTGCGGTATCCGCCAGACCTTTACGAGCACCGTGCGTGGAGATGAAGTACTGGAGTACGTTCAGACCTTCACGGAAGTTCGCGGTGATTGGCGTCTCGATGATGGAACCATCTGGTTTCGCCATCAGACCACGCATACCTGCCAGCTGACGAATCTGTGCTGCAGAACCACGCGCACCGGAGTCGGCCATCATGTAGATGCTGTTGAAGGAAACCTGCTGCTCTTCTACGCCGTCACGGTTAATAACGGTTTCAGTTTGCAGGTTGTCCATCATCGCTTTGGATACACGATCGTTCGCCGCAGCCCAGATATCGATAACTTTGTTGTAACGCTCGCCCGCGGTAACCAGACCAGACTGGAACTGTTCCTGAATCTCAGCAACTTCTGCTTCGGCTTCAGAAATGATCTCAGTTTTCTTCTCTGGGATGACCATGTCATCAATACCAACAGATGCACCTGAACGCGCTGCGTAAGCAAAGCCGGTATACATTGTCTGGTCAGCGAAGATAACGGTCGGCTTCAGACCCAGGATGCGGTAACAGGTGTTCAGCATCTTGGAGATCGCTTTCTTGCCCAGCGCCTGGTTGACGATGGAGAAAGGCAGACCTTTCGGTACAATCATCCACAGAATCGCACGACCAACGGTGGTGTCGATAATGCTGGTTTTCGCAACGAACTCGCCGCTTGCATCTTTTTCATACTCGGTGATACGCACTTTTACACGCGCATGCAGAGAGGCCAGGCCAGCGCGGTAAATACGCTCAGCTTCTTTAGGGCCAGTCAGCACCATGCCTTCGCCTTTGGCGTTAACACAGTCACGGGTCATGTAGTAGAGACCCAATACAACGTCCTGAGAAGGAACGATGATTGGCTCGCCGTTCGCAGGTGACAGGATGTTGTTGGTAGACATCATCAGCGCACGCGCTTCCAGCTGAGCTTCAAGCGTCAGCGGAACGTGTACTGCCATCTGGTCACCATCGAAGTCGGCGTTATAGGCCGCACAGACCAGCGGGTGCAGCTGAATAGCTTTACCTTCGATCAGTACTGGCTCAAATGCCTGGATACCCAAACGGTGCAGGGTTGGTGCACGGTTCAGCAGTACCGGGTGTTCGCGGATAACTTCGTCCAGGATATCCCAGACTACCGCTTCTTCGCGCTCAACCATTTTCTTCGCAGCTTTAATGGTGGTAGCAAGACCACGCAGTTCCAGCTTGCCGTAGATGAACGGTTTGAACAGCTCCAGGGCCATTTTCTTCGGCAGACCGCACTGATGCAGACGCAGGTATGGACCTACGGTGATAACAGAACGACCGGAGTAGTCAACACGTTTACCCAGCAGGTTCTGACGGAAACGACCCTGCTTACCTTTGATCATATCGGCCAAAGATTTCAGAGGACGTTTGTTAGAACCGGTGATCGCACGACCGCGACGGCCGTTATCCAGCAGCGCATCTACCGCTTCCTGCAGCATACGTTTTTCGTTACGTACGATGATGTCAGGCGCAGCCAGATCCAGCAGGCGTTTTAGACGGTTGTTACGGTTAATGACGCGACGATACAGATCGTTCAGGTCAGAAGTTGCGAAACGACCACCATCCAGCGGTACCAGCGGGCGCAGGTCTGGCGGCAGAACCGGCAGAACCGTCAGGATCATCCACTCTGGCTTGTTGCCAGACTGAACGAACGCTTCCAGCAGCTTGATACGCTTGGTCAGCTTTTTACGCTTGGTTTCGGAGTTGGTTTCGTTCAGCTCTTCGCGCAGTGTTTCGCACTCTTGCTCCAGATCCATACTCTTCAGCAGGGCCTGAATAGCCTCCGCACCCATCTTCGCGTCGAATTCGTCACCGAACTCTTCCAGCGCATCCAGGTACTGCTCTTCAGTCAGGATCTGACGACGCTCGAGGTTGGTCATCCCGCCTTCGATCACAACATAAGATTCGAAGTACAGTACGCGCTCGATATCACGCAGCGGCATATCTAACAGCAGGCCGATACGAGATGGCAGAGATTTCAGGAACCAAATGTGCGCAGTTGGGGAAGCCAGTTCGATGTGGCCCATACGCTCACGGCGTACTTTAGTCTGGGTCACTTCAACGCCGCACTTCTCACAAATCACGCCACGGTGTTTCAGGCGCTTGTACTTACCACACAGGCACTCATAGTCTTTTACTGGCCCGAAAATACGGGCACAGAACAGACCGTCACGTTCTGGTTTGAACGTACGGTAGTTAATGGTTTCCGGCTTTTTAACTTCGCCGAACGACCATGAACGGATCATGTCTGGCGATGCCAGAGCAATTTTGATCGCATCAAACTCTTCGGTCTTAGTTTGCGCTTTCAGAAACTTAAGTAAGTCTTTCACGGATTAGCTCCCGTCGGAGTGAGACTTCTCAGAGACGTCCGGTGTGACCCGGACATCCTGTAACCAGTACAGCAGATGCGAGTAATTACTCGTCTTCCAGCTCGATGTTGATACCCAGCGAACGGATCTCTTTCAACAGTACGTTGAAGGATTCCGGCATGCCTGGTTCCATCTGATGATTACCGTCTACGATGTTCTTATACATCTTAGTACGGCCGTTCACGTCATCAGACTTAACAGTCAGCATTTCCTGCAGGGTATATGCAGCACCGTATGCTTCCAGTGCCCACACTTCCATCTCACCGAAGCGCTGACCACCGAACTGAGCCTTACCACCCAGCGGCTGCTGAGTAACCAGGCTGTAAGAACCGGTAGAACGCGCGTGCATTTTGTCATCAACCAGGTGGTTCAGTTTCAGCATGTACATGTAACCTACGGTTACCTGACGCTCAAACTGCTCACCTGTACGGCCGTCGAACAGGGTAATCTGACCAGAAGATGGCAGACCGCCAAGTTGCAGCAGCTCTTTGATTTCTGACTCTTTAGCACCGTCGAAGACCGGGGTCGCGATCGGCATGCCTTTTTTCAGGTTTTCAGCCAGGCGCAGAACTTCATCGTCGGTGAAGGTATTCAGATCAACCTTCTGACGAACGTCTGTACCCAGGTCATACGCTTTCTGGATGAATTCGCGCAGCTTGGCAACTTCTTCCTGCTTCTTAAGCATGGCGTTGATTTTCTCGCCGATGCCCTTCGCAGCCATGCCCAGGTGGGTCTCCAGAATCTGACCGATGTTCATACGAGATGGTACGCCCAGCGGGTTCAGTACGATGTCAACCGGCGTGCCGTGTTCATCGTAAGGCATATCTTCGATCGGGTTGATCTTGGAGATAACACCTTTGTTCCCGTGACGACCTGCCATCTTGTCACCAGGCTGAATCTGACGTTTAACGGCCAGATACACTTTCACGATTTTCAGCACGCCAGGTGCCAGGTCATCGCCCTGAGTGATTTTGCGGCGCTTAGCTTCAAGTTTCTTCTCAAACTCGTGCTTCAGCTCGTCGTACTGCTCCGCCAGCTGTTCCAGCTGGTTTTGCTTCTCTTCGTCAGTCAGACCCAGTTCCAGCCAGCGATCACGTGGCAGCTTGTCGAGCTTCTCAGCTTCAACGCCGCCAGCAACCAGTACCGCATGGATACGGGCAAACAAGCCAGCTTCAAAGATCTGCAGTTCTTCAGTCAGGTCTTTCTTCGCCTGCTTCAGCTGCATCTCTTCGATTTCCAGCGCGCGCTTGTCTTTTTCCACGCCATCGCGGGTAAAGACCTGCACATCGATTACGGTACCGGAAACGCCGTTTGGTACGCGCAGAGAAGAGTCTTTAACGTCAGACGCTTTCTCACCGAAGATGGCACGCAGCAGCTTCTCTTCTGGGGTCAGTTGGGTTTCACCTTTCGGCGTTACCTTACCAACCAGAATGTCGCCACCGGTCACTTCAGCACCGATATAAACGATACCGGATTCATCCAGCTTGGAGAGCGCTGCTTCACCCACGTTAGGGATATCGGCGGTGATCTCTTCTGGCCCCAGCTTGGTGTCACGAGACACACATGCCAGTTCCTGGATGTGAATAGTAGTGAAACGATCTTCCTGAACAACACGCTCTGAGACGAGGATGGAGTCTTCGAAGTTGTAACCGTTCCACGGCATGAACGCTACGCGCATGTTCTGGCCAAGCGCCAGTTCACCGAGGTCAGTAGACGGACCGTCTGCCAACACGTCGCCGCGTTCAATGGGTTCGCCCAGAGACACACACGGCATCTGGTTGATGCAGGTGTTCTGGTTAGAACGGGTGTACTTAGTCAGGTTGTAGATGTCGATACCCGCTTCGCCGGCATGCATCTCGTCTTCGTTAACTTTGATAACGATACGGGAAGCATCTACGTACTGAACGGTACCGCCACGTTTGGCTACGGCGGTAACACCGGAGTCAACGGCTACAGCACGTTCCATACCGGTACCAACCAGCGGCTTATCAGCACGCAGAGTAGGAACCGCCTGACGTTGCATGTTTGCACCCATCAATGCACGGTTGGCGTCATCGTGTTCCAGGAACGGGATCAGGGATGCACCGACGGAAACCACCTGCTGGGTGGAAACGTCCATGTAGTCAACCTGGTCGTTGCTGAACAAGCTTGATTCGCCTTTGCTACGGCAGGTAACCAGGTCGTCTACGAAACGGCCTTCTTCGTCCAGGTTGGTGTTCGCCTGAGCGATAACATAGTTACCTTCTTCGATAGCAGACAGATAATGAATTTCGTCTGTTACCACGCCATCAACTACGCGACGATACGGGGTTTCTAAGAAGCCGTATTCGTTGGTCTGTGCATAAACAGACAGGGAGTTGATCAGACCGATGTTCGGGCCTTCTGGCGTTTCGATTGGACATACACGACCGTAGTGGGTTGGGTGTACGTCACGTACTTCGAAGCCTGCACGCTCACGGGTCAAACCGCCCGGGCCGAGTGCAGAGATACGACGCTTGTGCGTGATCTCAGACAGCGGGTTGTTCTGGTCCATAAACTGAGACAGCTGGCTGGAACCGAAGAACTCTTTCACTGCCGCAGAGATTGGCTTGGCGTTGATCATATCCTGAGGCATCAGGGTATCCAGATCGCCCAGGGACAGACGCTCTTTCACCGCACGCTCAACACGCACCAGGCCAACGCGGAATTGGTTTTCCGCCATTTCGCCTACGGAACGGATACGACGGTTGCCGAGGTGGTCGATATCATCGACTTCGCCCTGGCCGTTACGGATACCGATAAGCTTACGCATCACTTCGATGATGTCGTCTTTGCTCAGGATGCCTGAACCTTCGATTTCATCACGCAGCAGAGAACGGTTGAACTTCATACGACCAACTGCGGACAGATCGTAGCGGTCTTCGGAGAAGAACAGGTTCTCGAACAGGCTTTCAGCCGCTTCGCGAGTTGGTGGCTCACCCGGACGCATCATGCGGTAGATCTCAACCAGCGCGCTTAAGCGATCGTTGGTTGGGTCGACGCGTACGGTCTCAGAGATGTACGGGCCGTGATCCAGGTCGTTGGTGAACAGCGTTTCGATACGCTTGTGACCAGACTGGCTCAGCTTGGCCAGCAGATCCAATGACAGCTCCATGTTCGCCGCGCAAATCAGCTCGCCGGTAGAAGTATCAACGTAGTCTTTAGCCGCGACTTTGCCAGCAATGTACTCAACCGGAACTTCGATAAGCTTGATATCGTCTTTTTCCAGCTGACGAATATGGCGCGCGGTGATGCGGCGGCCTTTTTCGACATAGATCTTGCCGTCAGCTTCGATATCAAATGATGCGGTCTCGCCACGCAGGCGCTCCGGAATCAGTTCCATCTGCAGCTTGTTGTCGCGGATTTCGAAATTAACTTTCTCAAAGAACAGGTCAAGGATCTGCTCAGTGGTAAAGTTCAGCGCGCGCAGAATGATGGTCGCAGGCAGTTTGCGGCGACGGTCAATACGCACGAACAGGTTGTCTTTCGGGTCGAATTCGAAATCCAGCCAGGAACCACGGTAAGGGATGATACGTGCGTTATACAGCACCTTCCCTGAAGAGTGGGTTTTACCCTTGTCACTATCAAAGAATACGCCCGGGCTACGGTGCAGCTGAGAAACGATGACGCGCTCAGTACCGTTGATAACGAACGTACCGTTGTCAGTCATGAGTGGAATTTCACCCATGTAGACTTCTTGTTCTTTGATGTCTTTTACGGTGCCTTCTGGCGCTTCACGCTCGTAGATCACCAGACGCAGTTTTACACGCAGCGGAGCAGAATACGTCACGCCACGGATCTGACACTCTTTGACATCGAAAACTGGTTCGCCAAGACGATAGCTGACGTACTGCAGTTCCGAATTGCCGCTGTAGCTCTGGATTGGGAACACGGAACGGAAAGCTGCTTCCAGACCGTACTGCCCTTCAGGATCTTGCTCGATAAACTTCTGGAACGAGTCAAGCTGGATAGAAAGGAGATAAGGAATGTCCAGAACTTGTGGACGCTTTCCAAAATCCTTACGAATACGTTTTTTCTCGGTATAGGAGTAAACCATAGGGTTCCTCAGCTCGCTGACAAGTCGACCCATCTGCCCGACGGAGGGACAGTTTGTGCAACACTATTTTGTGGACCGGAAAGTGGAACACATTCCGCAATACCTGTTTCTATCACTCTTAAACCATTTCGCTACGCTTTACTCCGGAACTCCCGGCGTAGAAAGTCGCAGTATATTAAGTCGTCGATAGAGACAAGCATTGAAAGGTAACCAGCAGCCAAACAGTGTGAAACGCGACTGGTACCCTACAGCGCAAAAAGGCTGGTGACTAAAAAGTCACCAGCCATCAGCCTAATTGCTTAGGCTGCAACCGGAAAGGTTGGCTTATTTAACTTCAACTTCTGCGCCAGCTTCTTCCAGAGCTTTCTTCAGAGCTTCAGCGTCATCTTTGCTGATGCCTTCTTTGATTGCACCAGTAGCTTCTACCAGGTCTTTAGCTTCTTTCAGACCCAAGCCAGTTGCGCCACGTACTGCTTTGATAACAGCAACTTTGTTAGCACCAGCGCCTTTCAGAATAACGTCGAACTCAGTTTTTTCTTCAGCAGCTTCAGCTGGGCCTGCAGCAACAGCTACAGCAGCAGCAGCGGAAACACCGAATTTTTCTTCCATTGCAGAAATCAGTTCAACAACGTCCATTACGGACATAGCGGATACTGCTTCAATGATTTGATCTTTAGTGATAGACATAACAATTGTTCCTGAAAATCAGAATTAGTTTATACGTAAGCAAATGCGTTAGAAAAGAAAGTGCAATTAAGCAGCTTCTTTCTGATCGCGTACAGCAGCCAGAGTGCGAACCAGTTTGCCTGCAGAGGCTTCTTTCATGGTTGCCATCAGGCGTGCGATTGCTTCTTCGTAAGTTGGCAGAGTTGCCAGGCGATCGATCTGGGCCGCCGGGATCAGCTCACCTTCAAAGGCTGCAGCTTTAACTTCGAATTTTGCATTCGCTTTCGCGAAATCTTTGAACAGACGAGCAGCAGCGCCCGGGTGTTCCATAGAGTATGCAATCAAAGTTGGACCAACAAACGTGTCTTTCAGGCATTCAAACTGAGTACCTTCAACGACGCGGCGCAGCAGGGTGTTACGAACAACACGCATGTAAACGCCAGCTTCACGACCTGCTTTACGCAGTTCAGTCATTTTATCTACGGTAACGCCACGGGAATCCGCAACAACCGCAGACAGCGCGCCTTTGGCTACTTCGCTGACTTCAGCAACAATCGCTTGTTTGTCTTGAAGATTTAAAGCCATTAGCTTTGCTCCTGGATATTAGCCGGGGTAACCCCCGGAACTCACTTCACTCATCACCAAAACGATAATGAGCGTCGACATACGGTGAGCAGAAACAAGCCAAAGACTATCCAAAAATATTCTTCAGGTTCTGTCACCGTCTACGCAGGAAATTAAGCCTCTTGCGAGACGCCTGCGGTCTTGGACGGAGGCCTGGATAAGGCCAGGCTCCAACCGAAAATTCTGTGTGCCCTGCAAGCAAGGCAACGGGCGTAAGATTTTAGACTAATCTCACACCCGCGTAAAGCAGCGATTTTTAGTTCGCTACCGCGTTCAGACCAGACTGGTCGATCGCAACACCTGCACCCATAGTGGTGGACAGGCTAACTTTCTTAATGAAAACGCCTTTCGCCTGAGAAGGTTTCGCTTTTTTCAGCGCAACCAGCAGGGATTCCAGGTTTTCTTTCAGTTTGTCAGCGTCAAAGTCCACTTTACCGATGGTAGTGTGAATGATGCCGTTTTTGTCGTTACGGTAACGAACCTGACCAGCTTTAGCGTTCTTAACAGCTTCAGCAACGTTAGGGGTTACAGTACCAACTTTCGGGTTAGGCATCAGGCCACGTGGACCCAGAACCTGGCCCAGCTGGCCAACAACGCGCATTGCATCAGGAGATGCGATAACAACGTCGAAGTTCATTTCGCCTTTTTTGATCTGGTCAGCCAGATCTTCCATACCTACCAGCTCTGCGCCTGCAGCTTTAGCAGCTTCAGCGTTAGGGCCCTGGGCAAATACGGCTACGCGAACGGAACGCCCAGTACCGTGCGGCAGTACAGTTGCACCACGTACGTTCTGGTCAGATTTACGAGCGTCGATGCCGAGGTTCACAGCAACGTCAACGCTTTCTACGAATTTAGCAGTGGCCAGCTCTTTGAGCAGAGCAACGGCTTCGTTGATGTCGTACTGTTTGGTCGCATCAACTTTGTCACGGATCACGCGCATGCGCTTGGTCAGTTTAGCCATTTCTTAATCCTCCACTACCAGGCCCATGGAACGAGCAGTACCTTCGATGGAGCGAGTCATCGCTTCAACGTCAGAACCAGTCATGTCCGCAGCTTTGGTTTCTGCGATTTCACGCACCTGAGCACGGGTCACTTTACCCACTTTGTCTTTGTTCGGCTTACCGGAACCAGACTTGATGCCAGCAGCTTTCTTCAGCAGAACAGCAGCCGGTGGGGTTTTAGTAACGAAAGTGAAAGAACGGTCAGCGTAAACGGTAATAACAACCGGAATTGGCAGGCCTTTCTCGATGGAATCAGTTTTTGCGTTGAACGCTTTACAGAATTCCATGATGTTAACACCCTGCTGACCCAGTGCTGGACCAACCGGTGGACTTGGGTTCGCCATACCAGCTGCAACCTGCAGCTTGACGTAGGCTTGTACTTTCTTAGCCATCTAAATTTCCTCTAGTGGGTTATAACGCCTCGATGAGGCTCCCCGTGAATAAATCGTTCTATGTGTACAGGACACATAAAAACAAAAGGCGCGAAATTGTAAGCCAATCTCGCGCCCTGTGCAACGATTAATCGCTGCTTTTACAACCTGGTTATTACGCCTTTTCGACCTGGGCAAAATCCAGTTCGACCGGAGTAGCACGACCGAAGATAGATACAGAAACCTTCAGGCGGCTCTTTTCGTAATCTACTTCTTCCACTACACCGTTAAAGTCAGCAAATGGACCATCGCTAACACGGACCATCTCACCCGGTTCGAATAGCGTTTTAGGACGCGGCTTATCACCAACCTGCTGCAGGCGGTTCATAATCGCATCAACTTCTTTATCGCTTATCGGTGCCGGACGGTCAGACGTGCCGCCAATGAAACCCATAACGCGTGGAACGCTGCGCACTAAGTGCCAGCTCGCGTCGTTCATAACCATCTGGACCAGCACGTAGCCCGGGAAGAATTTACGTTCGCTTTTGCGACGCTGGCCGCCACGAATTTCGACCACTTCTTCGGTCGGAACCATGACTTCGCCAAACAGCTCTTCCATGTTATGCAATTTGATGTGCTCGCGCAGCGAAGTCGCTACACGGCCTTCAAAACCGGAAAACGCCTGAACGACGTACCAACGCTTTTTAGGGGCTTCAGACATCTCAGAACCTCAGGCCAGTAATAAAAGAAACCAGACGGACTAAAATACCGTCCAGGCCCCACAAAATCAGTGACATTACAGCAGTTACTGCCGCCACGATTAAGGTGGTATGCAATGTTTCCTGGCGAGTCGGCCAAATCACTTTACGTACTTCGGTTCTCGCTTCACGAGCGAAGGCTACAGTTGCTTTGCCTTTCGTCGTCAACAGCGCAACACCGCCCGCTGCAGCAATCATAATAACCACTGCCAGGGCACGCAGAGGCAAGGTCACATCACGATAAATGTAGTTGCCCACGATTGCTAAAATCAGCAGAACGGCAACAACCAGCCATTTCATCGTTTCCAGGCCGCGCCCGCTTCCGTGAGCTTCGGTATTCGCACTCATAAACCAACCTGTCACAATAAATCAGACAAACATTTTTGCCCCGCAGGCGCGAGGCAAACCAAACCGAATTGCTCTTTACAGGCGCTACTCGGTATCAGCGCCATCTTCAGAGCCTGTCTCAGCAATGATTATGAGTAAAAAATCACTGATGAGCCAGGTTCTGGGTCGAGAGCGTACAAAAAGGGCATCAAATGATGCCCTTTTCTTGCGCATTGCGTCAAATGTTATCAGCGATTAAGCGATAACTTTAGCAACAACGCCAGCACCAACAGTACGGCCGCCTTCACGGATTGCGAAACGCAGACCGTCGTCCATCGCGATTGGGTGGATCAGGGTAACAACCATTTTGATGTTGTCGCCCGGCATAACCATCTCTACGCCTTCTGGCAGTTCGATGGTACCCGTCACGTCAGTTGTACGGAAATAGAACTGTGGACGGTAGCCTTTGAAGAACGGAGTATGACGGCCGCCTTCGTCTTTGGACAGGATATAAACTTCAGATTCGAACTGAGTGTGCGGCTTGATAGAGCCTGGCTTAGCCAGTACCTGACCACGTTCGATTTCTTCACGTTTGATACCACGCAGCAGAACACCAACGTTCTCACCAGCACGGCCTTCGTCCAGCAATTTGCGGAACATTTCAACGCCGGTACAGGTAGACTTAGCAGTCTCTTTGATACCAACGATTTCAACTTCTTCGCCAACTTTAACGATACCGCGCTCTACACGACCGGTAACAACAGTACCACGGCCGGAGATGGAGAATACGTCTTCGATAGGCAGCAGGAATGGCTTGTCGATAGCACGCTCTGGCTCTGGGATGTAAGAATCCAGGTAGCCTGCCAGTTCAACAATCTTCGCTTCCCACTCTGCTTCGCCTTCCAGCGCTTTCAGAGCAGAACCACGTACGATAGGCGTATCGTCACCCGGGAAGTCGTACTGGGACAGAAGTTCACGAACTTCCATTTCTACCAGTTCCAGCAGCTCTTCATCATCAACCATGTCGCACTTGTTCAGGAACACGATGATGAATGGAACGCCAACCTGACGACCCAGCAGGATGTGCTCACGGGTCTGAGGCATTGGGCCGTCAGTCGCAGCAACAACCAAGATAGCGCCGTCCATCTGAGCAGCACCGGTGATCATGTTCTTAACGTAGTCGGCGTGCCCTGGGCAGTCAACGTGCGCGTAGTGGCGAGTCGGGGTGTCATATTCAACGTGGGAAGTGTTGATGGTGATACCACGAGCTTTTTCTTCTGGTGCGTTATCGATCTGGTCGAATGCACGAGCAGAACCACCGAAGGTTTTAGCCAGAACGGTAGTGATTGCAGCGGTCAGCGTTGTTTTACCATGGTCAACGTGGCCGATAGTACCGACGTTAACGTGCGGTTTTGTACGTTCAAACTTTTCTTTAGACATCGATTGTCCCTCTAAGACACGGATAAATCGGTGGTATCACCACATCAACCAGGCTTATGCCTGAATTTGCTGAATTCACTAACAGAAGAAAAACAGGAAGGAGAATAGAAGTGGTGCTGATAGGCAGATTCGAACTGCCGACCTCACCCTTACCAAGGGTGCGCTCTACCAACTGAGCTATATCAGCACATCTGGAGCGGGCAGTGGGAATCGAACCCACATCATCAGCTTGGAAGGCTGAGGTAATAGCCATTATACGATGCCCGCATCTTAGAACTCGGCTACCTGCTTATTTCTGTTTTGAATCTGAGAAGAACCTTCTCAAAATTCGAGCCGACTCACGTGGAGTTAGTCGTCTCTGGCTTCGCGAAGCGACGCCTTTAAATGGTGGTGGGGGAAGGATTATTCGTCACTTCGTTCCTCACCCTTCGGGCCGTGCTGCGCACGTTGTTTCGCTGCGCTCAACTCGAACCTTGTCGAAGGTTTTCACCTTCCCCACACGGTGCTCATATTGACTCTACCGTGTGGTTTAACCTCAAACTCAAGGTTAAAAATGGTGGTGGGGGAAGGATTCGAACCTTCGAAGTCGATGACGGCAGATTTACAGTCTGCTCCCTTTGGCCGCTCGGGAACCCCACCAGGCACTTGATGGTGCCGACTACCGGAATCGAACTGGTGACCTACTGATTACAAGTCAGTTGCTCTACCTACTGAGCTAAGTCGGCATCAAGTAGCGCGCATTCTAGGAACACAGAGGCCGCTATGCAACAAAAAAATCGAATAAAATGCACTACCGCTCACATTTTGCGCGACACATCCAATATTTGATGATTTATCCATCATGTTGGGAAGGTTTTTATCACTCGCTTTCAATTTTTAGTCCCTGGTTCACGCCATAATTCGCTTCACGCTGCACCCGCTAAGTGCACTTCACTACGATATTGCACTCTCCAGATGCACCGAGACCCATTTTATCAATTCACACCCGCCGGTATAAGCATTTGTGAATTGGATCACTTCTTGCTTGACGGAAGGATACCCGCAGGAGGACTGACCATGAAAATTGTTCCTTTGAATGCTGCCACACTACCCATCTACTATCGTGAGCTTGCTATGCTGCTCCTCGATTCAATTGCCAGCGGTGCCGCCGTGGGCTATCAGCAATCCCTGTCGCGGGAGGAAGCTGAAAACACTTTCTATCGTTTAAGGAATGCTCTGGATAAGGGTGAGCTGCTGATGTGGATTGCGAGAGATGAACAAGGCCTGGAAGGATTTGTCCGCCTTGAGCTTTGCCATGAACCGGATGGTTTAAACCGTGCGGTAATCAAATCGCTGTTAGTGCATCGCCGGGCCCGACGTAGAGGGATCGCGAAGCAGCTTATTGCTGCCCTGGAAGAAGCGGCTCTGGCAAATCACCGTGGAATAATCTCCCTGAATATACAGGCCGGCACTCCCGCAGAAGCTTTTTATCGTACTCAGGGGTACCGCTGCTTGGGTGAACTGCCAGATTATATCTGCTCACAAGACGGCTACTACCACCCCGCAGTTATCTACTATAAACGCCTTTTTGCTGTGAACCAGGTCATGAGAACGATTGCCAGTTAAGCACAGCTAAAAACTTGATGCTGCTTTATGAAAGCATCACGTCATTGTTTTTTTCTTATTATTCTGCCCCATCTGGTGTTACCCTCCTGCCCACTGTTGAATAGTAAAATACGTTGCGCGCCGTTGATTATCTGAGCTTTGTTTCATTTCCTCAGTCCGCGTTTAACGTTCATTTTGTCCTGAATTACAGGCAGAAACATGCTTATGAGTAATAAAGAGCAAATGTTGACGACCCCATACCTGCAGTTCAATCGTAGCCAGTGGGCGGCGCTGCGTAACTCGGTGCCAATGACGCTGACCGAAGGCGAAGTCGCGCGGTTGAAAGGCATTAATGAAGATCTCTCGCTTGAAGAGGTGGCTGAAATCTATCTGCCGCTTTCGCGTCTGCTTAATTTCTATATCAGTTCTAACCTACGCCGCCAGGCCGTGCTTGAGCAATTTCTCGGCACCAATGGGGAGAGAATTCCCTATATCATTAGCATCGCAGGTAGCGTAGCCGTCGGTAAAAGCACCACGGCTCGTGTATTGCAGGCTTTGTTAAGCCGCTGGCCTGAACATCGCCGCGTTGAGCTGATTACCACAGATGGTTTTCTTCATCCGAATAAGGTTCTCAAAGAACGTAATCTGATGAAGAAAAAAGGCTTCCCGCAGTCCTATGATATGCATCGGCTGGTTAACTTTGTCTCAGACCTGAAGTCAGGTGCCACCAATGTCACCGCTCCTGTATATTCGCATCTGATATATGATGTGATCCCGGACGGAGACAAAACGCTCACCCAGCCTGATATATTAATTCTTGAAGGATTAAACGTTTTACAGAGTGGCATGGACTATCCACACGATCCGCATCATGTATTCGTGTCGGACTTTGTCGATTTTTCGATTTATGTCGATGCGCCTGAGGATCTGCTGCAAGACTGGTATATAAAGCGTTTCCTGAAGTTCCGTGAAGGTGCATTCACCGACCCGGACTCCTATTTCCATAATTATGCAAAATTATCCGAGGATGAAGCGGTAAGCATTGCCACTCAATTATGGAAAGAGATCAACGGACTGAATTTAAAAGAAAATATTCTCCCAACGCGTGAACGTGCAAGTCTAATCATGACAAAATGCGCAAACCATGCGGTAGAAAACGTCAGGCTCAGAAAATAACCAAATGGGGGGCTATCCCCCATTTAATTATTTCACACCGCGTAATGAAATCTCTCCACCTACCCAAGGCTTAATAATTCCATCCTGCTCTAATAACAGGGCACCCTGCTCGTTTATTCCGCGGGAAATACCGTAAATCTCACGATCGCCGATTATTAATTTAACCTGGCGATTTAAGTAATTATCGAGTGCCTCCCAGCGGGATAAGAATGGCACGAGACCTTCCTGTTCGAAGAGTATTAACGCCGCACGTAGTTTCTGAAGCAAGGTAACCGCCAGCGCATTCCGGTCGATTTCAATTCCTGCTTCCTGGAGGTTAATCCACCCCTGATTGATTACATCAGTGGCCACATTACGCATGGCAAGATTAATCCCTGCACCGATAACAATCTGGGCAGCATCGCCGGTTTTACCCGTCAACTCGACAAGTATGCCGGCCAGTTTTCTGTCGTTAAGATAGAGATCGTTTGGCCATTTCACCCTGACATCTTCAGCACCAAGTTCGCGGAGCACTTCAGCCATCACGATGCCAATAACCAGGCTCAAACCAACTGCCGCAGCCGGGCCCTGTTCCAGGCGCCAGTACATGGAAAGATAGAGATTAGCGCCAAACGGGGAAAACCACTGTCTGCCTCTTCGGCCACGTCCTGCCTGTTGATATTCAGCGATGCAGGCATCACCTGACTGGAGGCTATCAAGCCGCTCCAGTAAATATTGGTTCGTAGAGTCAATGACCGGCAGTACCGCCACGGAGCCCTTTGCTACCTGCGATTTGATCAGAGACTCATCGAGCAGCTGGATTGGGTCAGGCAGGCTGTACCCTTTACCCGGTACGGTGAATACATCCACCCCCCAGTCCCTTAACGTTTGGATATGCTTATTGATTGCCGCGCGGCTCATGCCAAGCTTTTCACCAAGCTGCTCACCTGAATGAAACTCGCCATCCGCAAGGATACTAATCAGGGTTAAAGGTATTTTATTGTCTTTCACGCTATCGTCTCCACGGCACTGACTTCACCTTTTGAACCAATGAATCGGACTTCAGGTTCCAGCCATACGTTAAATTTTTCCCCTACTCGCTGACGAATGTAATGCGCCAGGTTAACAACATCCTGGCTAACTGCATTCTCTACGTTGATGAGGACCAGCGCCTGCTGGCGGTGAACGGCTGCGCCGCCAATTTGATAGCCCTTAAGCTGGCATTGGTCGATAAGCCATCCGGCGGCCAGCTTCGTGGAGCCATCCGCCTGTGGATAGTTGGGCGCAGTGGAGTAAGCGCTTAGCAGCTCTGTTGCAATTTCTGCGGGAATAACGGGGTTTTTAAAGAAGCTACCAGCATTTCCATTAATGCGCGGATCCGGAAGCTTAGTTGTTCGCATATGGCAAACAGCATCAAAAACTGTCTTCGGGGTAACCTTCGCGGGATCCAGTTTGGCTAAATCACCATATGTGAGCACAGGCTGCCATGTTTTAGGCAGCCGTAGTCCTACGGCTGTGATTGCAAAATTATCCTGCAAATCGTGTTTGAAGATACTGTCACGGTAGCCAAACTGACACTCTGCATTGTTCAACCGCTGCATTTCACCGCTGCGCAGATCTACACAATCCACGTAATCACACACCTGTTTGAGCTCAACACCATAGGCGCCAATATTCTGTATCGGGGAAGAGCCTACACAGCCGGGAATGAGCGCAAGATTCTCCAGCCCCGGCATCCCATTTGTCAACGTGTACTCAACGAGGTGATGCCAGTTTTCACCTGCACCAACATGTAGATACCACGCATCGTCCTTTTCAGCCACCTCGATACCGGCAATGCGATTCACTATGACGGTACCGCTGAAATCCTCCAGGAAGAGAACATTGCTTCCCTCACCCAGGATCAAAACAGGCTGCTGAGCCAGAAGCGCATCATTCCATGCTTCTGTAAGCTGTTGCACGGTCTGTGCAATGACAATCCGTGAAGCGCTGGCCTGAATGCCGAAAGTATTGAAGGACTTAAGTGAGGAGCTCATAGTGGTATCTTTCCCGAGTTTAAACGCGGTTAGTTTACCTTATCTGGCTGAGCTTGGCTTGTATGGCGGAATGATGATTAAATTGCAGACGGCAAAAAGCCCTGTACAGAGTACAGGGCTTTTTACTTGTTTGGAGCCTGGCAGTTCCCTACTCTCGCATGGGGAGACCCCACACTACCATCGGCGCTACGGCGTTTCACTTCTGAGTTCGGCATGGGGTCAGGTGGGACCACCGCGCTAGTGCCGCCAGGCATATTCTGTGTATTGACCGTTATACTTCCGTATAACCATCAACTTAAATCTGGAACATTCAGCTGAAAATCAAATCTCTCTCACCAAAACACCTTCGGTGTTGTAAGGTTAAGCCTCACGGATCATTAGTACTGGTTAGCTCAACGTATCGCTACGCTTACACACCCAGCCTATCAACGTCGTAGTCTTCAACGTTCCTTCAGGACTCTCAAGGAGTCAGGGAGAATTCATCTCGGGGCAAGTTTCGCGCTTAGATGCTTTCAGCGCTTATCTTTTCCGCATTTAGCTACCGGGCAATGCCATTGGCATGACAACCCGAACACCAGTGATGCGTCCACTCCGGTCCTCTCGTACTAGGAGCAGCCCCCCTCAATTCTCCAGCGCCCACGGCAGATAGGGACCGAACTGTCTCACGACGTTCTAAACCCAGCTCGCGTACCACTTTAAATGGCGAACAGCCATACCCTTGGGACCTACTTCAGCCCCAGGATGTGATGAGCCGACATCGAGGTGCCAAACACCGCCGTCGATATGAACTCTTGGGCGGTATCAGCCTGTTATCCCCGGAGTACCTTTTATCCGTTGAGCGATGGCCCTTCCATTCAGAACCACCGGATCACTAAGACCTGCTTTCGCACCTGCTCGAGCCGTCACTCTCGCAGTCAAGCTAGCTTATGCCTTTGCACTAACCTCACGATGTCCGACCGTGATTAGCTAACCTTCGTGCTCCTCCGTTACGCTTTAGGAGGAGACCGCCCCAGTCAAACTACCCACCAGACACTGTCCGCAACCCGGATTACGGGTCTACGTTAGAACACCAGCCATTAAAGGGTGGTATTTCAAGGTTGGCTCCACAAGAACTGGCGTCCTCGCTTCAAAGCCTCCCACCTATCCTACACATCAAGGACCAGTGTTCAGTGTCAAGCTATAGTAAAGGTTCACGGGGTCTTTCCGTCTTGCCGCGGGTACACTGCATCTTCACAGCGAGTTCAATTTCACTGAGTCTCGGGTGGAGACAGCCTGGCCATCATTACGCCATTCGTGCAGGTCGGAACTTACCCGACAAGGAATTTCGCTACCTTAGGACCGTTATAGTTACGGCCGCCGTTTACCGGGGCTTCGATCAAGAGCTTCAGCTTGCGCTTAACCCCATCAATTAACCTTCCGGCACCGGGCAGGCGTCACACCGTATACGTCCACTTTCGTGTTTGCACAGTGCTGTGTTTTTAATAAACAGTTGCAGCCAGCTGGTATCTTCGACTGCCTTCAGCTCCAGGAGCAAGTCCCTTCACCTACCAGCAGCGTGCCTTCTCCCGAAGTTACGGCACCATTTTGCCTAGTTCCTTCACCCGAGTTCTCTCAAGCGCCTTGGTATTCTCTACCTGACCACCTGTGTCGGTTTGGGGTACGATTTGATGTTACCTGATGCTTAGAGGCTTTTCCTGGAAGTGCGGCATTTGTTACTTCAGCACCGTAGTGCCTCGTCATCACACCTCAGCGTTAGATAGAGTTCCGGATTTACCTAAAACTCCCGCCTACATGCTTAAACCGGGACAACCGTCGCCCGGCTAACATAGCCCTCTCCGTCCCCCCTTCGCAGTAACACCGAGTACAGGAATATTAACCTGTTTCCCATCGACTACGCCTTTCGGCCTCGCCTTAGGGGTCGACTCACCCTGCCCCGATTAACGTTGGACAGGAACCCTTGGTCTTCCGGCGAGCGGGTTTTTCACCCGCTTTATCGTTACTTATGTCAGCATTCGCACTTCTGATACCTCCAGCAGACCTCACAGTCCACCTTCGACGGCTTACAGAACGCTCCCCTACCCAACAACGCATAAGCGTCGCTGCCGCAGCTTCGGTGCATGGTTTAGCCCCGTTACATCTTCCGCGCAGGCCGACTCGACCAGTGAGCTATTACGCTTTCTTTAAATGATGGCTGCTTCTAAGCCAACATCCTGGCTGTCTGTGCCTTCCCACATCGTTTCCCACTTAACCATGACTTTGGGACCTTAGCTGGCGGTCTGGGTTGTTTCCCTCTTCACGACGGACGTTAGCACCCGCCGTGTGTCTCCCGTGATAACATTCTTCGGTATTCGTAGTTTGCATCGGGTTGGTAAGCCGGGATGGCCCCCTAGCCGAAACAGTGCTCTACCCCCGAAGATGAGTTCACGAGGCGCTACCTAAATAGCTTTCGGGGAGAACCAGCTATCTCCCGGTTTGATTGGCCTTTCACCCCCAGCCACAAGTCATCCGCTAATTTTTCAACATTAGTCGGTTCGGTCCTCCAGTTAGTGTTACCCAACCTTCAACCTGCCCATGGCTAGATCACCGGGTTTCGGGTCTATACCCTGCAACTTAACGCCCAGTTAAGACTCGGTTTCCCTGCGGCTCCCCTATACGGTTAACCTTGCTACAGAATATAAGTCGCTGACCCATTATACAAAAGGTACGCAGTCACCCCATAAAAGAGGCTCCCACTGCTTGTACGTACACGGTTTCAGGTTCTGTTTCACTCCCCTCGCCGGGGTTCTTTTCGCCTTTCCCTCACGGTACTGGTTCACTATCGGTCAGTCAGGAGTATTTAGCCTTGGAGGATGGTCCCCCCATATTCAGACAGGATACCACGTGTCCCGCCCTACTCTTCGAACTCACAGTATGTGCATTTTAGTGTACGGGAGTATCACCCTGTACCCTGCGACTTTCCAGACGCTTCCACTAACACACAAACTGATTCAGGTTCTGGGCTGTTCCCCGTTCGCTCGCCGCTACTGGGGGAATCTCGGTTGATTTCTTTTCCTCGGGGTACTTAGATGTTTCAGTTCCCCCGGTTCGCTTCGTTAAGCTATGTATTCACTTAACGATAGTGTGTCGAAACACACTGGGTTTCCCCATTCGGAAATCGCCGGTTATAACGGTTCATATCACCTTACCGACGCTTATCGCAGATTAGCACGTCCTTCATCGCCTCTGACTGCCAGGGCATCCACCGTGTACGCTTAGTCGCTTAACCTCACAACCCGAAGGTGTCTCGTAAGACACAATCGTATGTTGTGAAAATTTGAGAGACTCGAACATATCGTATTCCCATTCCTTATTACGGAGGAATGAGACGACATGTCGTTTCAATTTTCAGCTTGTTCCGGATTTTTAAAGAGCAAATATCTCAAACATAACTCAGAGAGTCAGTTTTGAGATATTGAGGTCGGCGACTTTCACTCACAAACCAGCAAGTGGCGTCCCCTAGGGGATTCGAACCCCTGTTACCGCCGTGAAAGGGCGGTGTCCTGGGCCTCTAGACGAAGGGGACACTGAAGTCTCAATCGCAAGACGCCTTGCTTCTTTACTTTCATCAGACAATCTGTGTGAGCACTACGCAAGTTCGTATCTTTCAGGTAAGGAGGTGATCCAACCGCAGGTTCCCCTACGGTTACCTTGTTACGACTTCACCCCAGTCATGAATCACAAAGTGGTAAGCGCCCTCCCGAAGGTTAAGCTACCTACTTCTTTTGCAACCCACTCCCATGGTGTGACGGGCGGTGTGTACAAGGCCCGGGAACGTATTCACCGTAGCATTCTGATCTACGATTACTAGCGATTCCGACTTCACGGAGTCGAGTTGCAGACTCCGATCCGGACTACGACGCACTTTATGAGGTCCGCTTGCTCTCGCGAGGTCGCTTCTCTTTGTATGCGCCATTGTAGCACGTGTGTAGCCCTACTCGTAAGGGCCATGATGACTTGACGTCATCCCCACCTTCCTCCAGTTTATCACTGGCAGTCTCCTTTGAGTTCCCGGCCGAACCGCTGGCAACAAAGGATAAGGGTTGCGCTCGTTGCGGGACTTAACCCAACATTTCACAACACGAGCTGACGACAGCCATGCAGCACCTGTCTCAGAGTTCCCGAAGGCACCAATCCATCTCTGGAAAGTTCTCTGGATGTCAAGAGTAGGTAAGGTTCTTCGCGTTGCATCGAATTAAACCACATGCTCCACCGCTTGTGCGGGCCCCCGTCAATTCATTTGAGTTTTAACCTTGCGGCCGTACTCCCCAGGCGGTCGACTTAACGCGTTAGCTCCGGAAGCCACTCCTCAAGGGAACAACCTCCAAGTCGACATCGTTTACGGCGTGGACTACCAGGGTATCTAATCCTGTTTGCTCCCCACGCTTTCGCACCTGAGCGTCAGTCTTTGTCCAGGGGGCCGCCTTCGCCACCGGTATTCCTCCAGATCTCTACGCATTTCACCGCTACACCTGGAATTCTACCCCCCTCTACAAGACTCAAGCTTGCCAGTTTCAAATGCAGTTCCCAGGTTGAGCCCGGGGATTTCACATCTGACTTAACAAACCGCCTGCGTGCGCTTTACGCCCAGTAATTCCGATTAACGCTTGCACCCTCCGTATTACCGCGGCTGCTGGCACGGAGTTAGCCGGTGCTTCTTCTGCGAGTAACGTCAATCACAAAGCGTATTAAGCTTTATGCCTTCCTCCTCGCTGAAAGTACTTTACAACCCGAAGGCCTTCTTCATACACGCGGCATGGCTGCATCAGGCTTGCGCCCATTGTGCAATATTCCCCACTGCTGCCTCCCGTAGGAGTCTGGACCGTGTCTCAGTTCCAGTGTGGCTGGTCATCCTCTCAGACCAGCTAGGGATCGTCGCCTAGGTGAGCCATTACCCCACCTACTAGCTAATCCCATCTGGGCACATCTGATGGCAAGAGGCCCGAAGGTCCCCCTCTTTGGTCTTGCGACGTTATGCGGTATTAGCTACCGTTTCCAGTAGTTATCCCCCTCCATCAGGCAGTTTCCCAGACATTACTCACCCGTCCGCCGCTCGTCACCCAGGAGCAAGCTCCCTGTGCTACCGCTCGACTTGCATGTGTTAGGCCTGCCGCCAGCGTTCAATCTGAGCCATGATCAAACTCTTCAATTAAAAGCTTGATTTGCTTCAACTCGTGAAGCGGTGCTCAAAAATTAACTTTCGTAATAATTCAACTAAATGAATTACTGCTTGGTCACTCTTCAAGACTTGATATTTTTTTGCATCCGGAGATGCTGAGATATCAATCCTGCGAGTGCCCACACAGATTGTCTGATAAATTGTTAAAGAGCAGTGCCACAATCTTCGGTGGCGCGGGCTGTGCATATTACGCTTCCCCGCTACGTAGTCAAGCATTTATTTCTTGCTTCACTTCGCCTGACGGGCCGGTTTGTAAGCCGTTGTGCCGTGTCAGTGGAGGCGCAGTATAGGGATTTTTCGGAGCGTGACAAGGGTTTATTTCAAAATTATTACTGACCGCATTTTTTTTCATCAACCCGCGCATTTTGAACGCTATTTGGTGGTTAAATGTGCTATTTCGTGGGCAAAACGCGCTACCTGCTGCCAGTCGGTATAAACAACTTCTTTTCTGGTATCCGTTTCGCCGCCGGTCATTTTCATAATTAAGCGAATCATGAAGCGATCTAACCAGCCATAACGCGGGTAGCGCAGGGCTCCGGCGAACACGGCGCAGTGATCTGGCTGCCACGGAGAGCTAAGAAGAAACTTGCGCGTATAGGAGTTAGTTTGTGGAGAACGCTTCTCAGGCTTTCGTGCTACAAGGTTGACGGAGAAGAAAGCACTTGGGATTGCCTGCAATGCCAGTAGATGCTTTTTCACAAAAGCATCTACTGAAGAGTGGAAGTGACCATAACGTATGGAAGCACCAATAATCACGCGATCGTAATTGCTCCAGGTAATCTCTTCGCAGCGATGCAGATTCACCACATCACTCTCCACGCCCAGCTCTTTAAGCTCGGAACTTATATAAGAAGCGATTTCACGGGTTTGACCATCACGGGTCGAAAACAGAATTAAAGTTTTCACTACAGGCTCCGGTTACTCTCGCCAAAAGGTTGGCGTGAACAGTACTAATAAAGTAAACACTTCCAGACGACCAAACAGCATGTTGCCGATCAGGATCCATTTGGCCACCGGGTTCATGCTGGCGAAGTTGTCCGCCACCACGCCCAGCCCAGGCCCAAGGTTATTGAGCGTTGCCGCAACCGAGGCAAACGCAGAGAAGTCATCAACGCCCGTGGCGATAATCGCCAGCATGCTGAGGATGAACACTAATGCATACGCAGAGAAGAAGCCCCACACCGCTTCGAGGATACGTTCCGGCAGCGCCCGGTTACCCAGCTTGATGCTGTATACCGCGTTCGGGTGCACCAGCCTTTTTAATTCACGATTCCCCTGTTTGAACAGCAGGAGGATACGAATCACCTTCAGGCCACCGCCGGTTGAACCCGCACAGCCGCCGATAAAAGCAGAGCAAAGCAGCAGCACCGGCAGGAACAGCGGCCAGCGGGCAATACTGTCTGTCGTGAAGCCCGCCGTGGTAGCCATTGAGACAACCTGGAAGAACGCCTGGTTCAGCGTTTGCAGTACAGATCCGTAGGTATTATGCAGGAACAGAACCAGGGTGCAGATGATGACCAGCGTGAGCTGCACGCCGATAAACATACGAAACTCAGGATCGCGCCAGTAAACTTTGAGGCTACGCCCGCTCAGCAGCGAGAAGTGCAGGCCATAGTTACAGCCCGAGATCAGCAGAAAGACGGCAATAATGGAGTTGATTGTTGGGTTATTAAAATAGCCCACGCTGGCATCATGCGTTGAAAAGCCGCCGATGGAGATAGTCGAGAAGCTATGCCCTATCGCATCGAACATCGGCATACCCGCAAACCACAGCGCTGCCGCGCAGGCGACCGTCAGCAGGACATAGATAAGCCAAAGCGTTTTCGCTGTATCCGCAATGCGTGGGCGCATTTTATTATCTTTCAGCGGCCCGGGCATTTCAGCGCGATAAAGCTGCATTCCCCCCACGCCGAGAATAGGCAGGATAGCGACGGCCAGCACGATGATCCCCATGCCGCCAAACCATTGCAGCATCTGCCGGTAAAAGAGAATGGCGTGAGGAAGCGTGTCCAGACCCACCAGTGTGGTTGCGCCCGTGGTCGTTAAACCGGAGAACGATTCAAAGAAGGCGTCGGTGACCGTCAGGTTTGGCCTTTCTGAGAAGATAAACGGCAAGGCCCCCACGCTACCCAGCACGGTCCAGAACAGTACGACGATCAGGAACCCTTCACGCGGCTTGAGCTCGTTTTTCTCGCGACGGTTTGGCCACCACAGCAGCGAGCCAATCACCAACGCGACGAAGAAAGTCTGTGTAAAGGCGCGGCCAGCACCATCGCGGTAAATCAAGGCGACCAGCCCCGGGATTATCATGGTCCCGGAGAACAGGATGACCAGCAGACCAACGATTCGGGTTATGGCACGAAAATGCATTTCAGCCGCTTCCTTAAATATCAAATAATTGCGAGGTGGGGATTATTCTTCAATCGGCAATAAATGCAATGCGCCACGGCTAAAATCCGCAAGCCTTGCTGAAAACCCGGGCTGCTGGCTACTCGGCAACGCCACTTTTAACAATACCGATGCCTGAAAGTCACTGTCGACGATAAGCCCTTCATATTGCTTGAGTAAAGCATCTATTCCCGCCAGCTGGGCGTAATCACATTGCAAAGTATATTCGGTCAGCGGCACTTTAAGGAGGGTCGGCAGCTGATTTAGCGCCTGCTGCACACCGCCGCCATAGGCTTTGACCAGGCCACCCGTGCCAAGCTTAATGCCGCCGGAGTAGCGCACCACAACGGCGGTCAGCTCGCCAATACCGCTGCCCATTAGCTGCGCGAGCATCGGTTTACCGGCCGTCCCGGCAGGTTCTCCATCATCTGAAAACCCAAGCTTTTGCGAATCATCCGGCGCGCCAGCAACCCAGGCCCAGCAGTGATGCCGGGCGTCGGGATGCTGAGACCTGACGTTTTCCACAAAACCTTTCGCCGCCTCAACCCCATCAGTATGAGCTATCAGGGTGATAAAGCGGCTTTTCTTGATTTCCTCGCTGACAGAAACAGGTTCTGCGGGGATCGGCCAGCTGTCCATTACGCCAGTTTCTGGTCGCGGGTCATGTTTTCGAGGCTGTTTTCGTGGATAACCACGTTGTCTTCGATACGAATGCCGCCGAACGGCTTCATCGCTTCGATTTTCTGCCAGTTGAAATGCTTGCTGTACTGCCCTTCACGCCACGGCGCAAGCAGGGATTCGATAAAGTAGATCCCCGGCTCGATGGTTAACACCATGCGCGGTTCAAGCATGCGGGTGCACCGCAGGTACGGATACTGGGACGGAGCCGCAAGATGCGTGCCGGTGTCATCCTGCATAAAGCCTGCAACATCATGCACCTGTAACCCGAGCGGATGGCCAATACCGTGCGGCATAAATGGTCCGGTGATCCCGGTTTCGACCATCGCCTCTTCGCTGATGTCGTTAACCAGCTGATGGCGGCGCAGCAGCTTAGCAAGGCGCTGATGGAACTGGACGTGATAGTCGGTATAGCGCACGCCTGCTTTCAGCGTATCGATCAACGCCAGCTCTTCGGCGTTCATATCCTTGATAAGCTGAGCGTAGTCGCTGTCACCGTTGGCTGCCCAGGTACGGGTGAGGTCAGCGGCATAACCGTTGTATTCCGCACCAGCGTCCAGCAGGAAGCTGCGCATTTCAGCCGGTGCGCGATGATCCAGCTTAGTGTAATGCAGTACCGAAGCGTGTTCGTTCAGCGCCACGATGTTGCCGTAAGGCACATCGGTATCACGGTGTCCGGTTGCGGTCAGGTAGGCCTGGTTAATGTCGAACTCGCTCATGCCTGACAGGAACGCTTCATGGGCAGCCTGATGACCCACTACGGCAGTCTTCTGGGCTTCACGCATACACGCCAGCTCGTAGTCAGTCTTATAAGCGCGATGGTAGTGCAGGTAGTCGATAACCCCTTTCGGGTTGATGTTCGCCGCCTGAATATCAAGCTGCAAAGCGCGCTCCGGCACCGGGCCAATATAGCCGATATTGCCGCGGGCGGCGGGAAGCTGGCTACCAATGCCGTCCGCCTTCGGCAGCGCGACCACGTCAATATCTTCTGTCCAGAAGGACTCAGGCAGCGGCTCTACGTTATGCCAGTAGTCCACCGGCAGGTAGAACCATAATTTCGGTTTGTTAACGCCATCCACCAGCAGCCAGCAGTTTGGCACCTGAGTCACCGGTACCCAGGCCTTGAACTGCGGGTTCACTTTGAACGGATATGCATGGTCGTCAAGGAAGACGTTGAACAGCTCTCCGGAGTGAATTAACAGCGCATCAAGGTTAAAACGCGCCAGGACATTGCGGGTGCGCTCCTGCAAGGTTGCCACATGATCTTTATAAAGCGAGGCCAGTGAATCCATGATTTACCCTTCTGTTTTTATGATGTGTTCGCCACGCATCTTAGCACACCAGAACTCAGCCGACTTATTTCCGGGGCCTGTGATCACCGCTGCAAATATTTAAAGACTTATTTGCATTTCATTAACATCAATTCCACACTCCCCTTCATCTGGTACGACCAGATCCCATTGCAGGATTCAGGAGACTGACATGCTCTACCAAGGTGAAACCCTACATCTCGACTGGCTGGAAGATAGCATCGCAGAACTGGTGTTTGATGCGCCCGGCTCGGTTAACAAACTCGACACCGCGACCGTCGCCAGCCTCGGCCACGCGCTCGACGTGCTGGAAAAGCAGAGCGGGCTTAAAGGCCTGCTGCTAAGTTCCAGCAAAGCCGCGTTTATCGTTGGCGCAGACATTACCGAATTCCTGTCGCTGTTCCAGGTTCCTGCCGAACAGCTGACCCACTGGCTGCAGTTTGCCAACGGCGTTTTCAACCGCCTGGAAGATCTGCCGGTCCCGACAATCGCCGCCGTTAACGGCTACGCGCTGGGCGGTGGATGTGAGTGTGTGCTTGCAACCGATTATCGCCTGGCAACGCCGGACGCGCGCATTGGCCTGCCGGAAACCAAGCTGGGCATTATGCCGGGCTTTGGCGGCTCCGTTCGCCTGCCGCGTTTATTGGGCGCAGACAGCGCGCTGGAAATTATCACCGCAGGCAAAGACGTCAGCGCTGATGAAGCACTGAAAATCGGCCTGGTCGACGGCGTAGTAAAAGCGGAGAAACTGCGTGACGGCGCGATTGCCGTCCTGCGCCAGGCAATTAACGGCGATCTGGACTGGAAAGCAAAACGCGCGCCCAAGCTTCAGCCGCTGAAGCTCAGCAAAATCGAAGCGACCATGAGCTTCACCATCGCCAAAAGCATGGTGATGCAGATTGCGGGCAAGCACTACCCTGCCCCGATGACCGCCGTGAAAACTATCGAAGCTGCCGCAAAGCTGGGCCGCGACGAAGCACTACAGCTGGAGACGCAAAGCTTTGTGCCTCTGGCCCGCTCTGATGAAGCCCGTGCGCTGGTTGGGATTTTCCTTAATGACCAGTACGTTAAAAGTCAGGCTAAGAAACTGACCAAAAATACCGAAACCCCGAAACAGGCTGCCGTACTCGGCGCCGGGATCATGGGTGGCGGCATTGCTTATCAGTCCGCCTGGAAGGGCGTGCCGGTATTAATGAAGGATATTAACGACAGGTCGCTGACGCTGGGTATGAACGAAGCCAGCAAGCTTCTTAATAAACAGCTGGAACGCGGCAAAATCGACGGCATGAAGCTGGCGGGCGTGATTGCCACCATCCATCCAACGCTTGATTACGCAGGTTTCGAGCGAGTTGATGTGGTCGTGGAAGCCGTTGTCGAAAACCCGAAAGTGAAGAAAGCCGTGCTGGCGGAAGTGGAAGATAAAGTTCGCCCGGATACCGTGCTGGCTTCTAACACCTCTACCATCCCAATCAGCGAGCTGGCTAACAGCCTGAAGCGCCCGGAAAACTTCTGCGGCATGCACTTCTTTAACCCGGTGCACCGTATGCCGCTGGTTGAAGTGATTCGCGGCGAGAAAACGTCTGAGCAAACCGTGGCGACCGTCGTGGCATGGGCCAGCAAGATGGGCAAAACGCCAATCGTGGTTAACGACTGCGCTGGCTTCTTTGTTAACCGCGTGCTGTTCCCGTACTTTGCAGGCTTCAGCCAGCTGATGCGCGACGGCGCGGACTTCCGCCAGATCGACAAGGTGATGGAAAAACAGTTTGGCTGGCCGATGGGCCCGGCTTATCTGCTGGACGTTGTGGGCATCGATACCGCGCACCACGCGCAGGCCGTGATGGCCGTTGGCTTCCCACAGCGGATGCAGAAAGATTATCGCGATGCGATTGATACCATGTTCGACGCAGGCCGCTACGGCCAGAAAACGCAACAGGGTTTCTATCGTTATAAAGAAGACAGCAAAGGCAAGCCGCGCAAAGAGCAGGATGAATCCACGGACGCGCTGCTGGCGGACGTCAGCAAGCCGCGCCAAGGTTTCAGCGATGAAGAGATTATCGCCCGTATGATGATCCCGATGGTCAACGAAGTCGTGCGCTGTCTGGAAGAAGGCATTATTGCCAGCCCCGCAGAAGCGGACATGGCGCTGGTTTACGGCCTGGGCTTCCCTCCGTTCCACGGCGGCGCGTTCCGCTGGCTGGACACGATTGGCAGCACGAAGTATCTCGACATGGCGCAGCAGTATGAGCATCTTGGCCCGCTCTACCTGGTGCCGGACGGTCTGCGTGCAAAAGCGTCCCGTAACGAGCCTTATTATCCACCGGTTGAGCCAGCACGCCCGGCCACCGACCTGAAAAGCGCCTGAGGAGTGATCATGGAAAAGGTTGTAATTATTGATGCCATCCGCACCCCGATGGGCCGTTCTAAGGGCGGGGCGTTCCGTAACGTCCGTGCGGAAGATCTTTCTGCCCATCTGATGCGCAGCATTCTGTCCCGTAACCCGGCTCTGGAAGCCGCCGCGCTGGATGATATTTACTGGGGCTGCGTGCAGCAGACTCTGGAGCAGGGTTTTAACATCGGGCGTAACGCCGCCCTGCTGGCAGAGATTCCGCATTCGGTTCCGGCAGTCACCGTGAACCGCCTGTGCGGCTCTTCCATGCAGGCGCTGCACGATGCAGCCCGTATGATTCAGACCGGTGATGCCCATGCCTGCCTGATTGGCGGCGTGGAACACATGGGCCACGTGCCGATGAGCCACGGCGTTGATTTCCATCCTGGCCTTAGCCGCAACGTCGCGAAGGCGGCGGGCATGATGGGGTTAACCGCAGAAATGCTGGCCCGCATGCACGGCATCAGCCGCGAGATGCAGGATCAGTTTGCCGCCCGCTCCCACCAGCGCGCCTGGGCTGCAACCGAGGCTGGCCATTTCAAAAATGAGATTGTTGCCACCAGCGGCCACGATGCTGACGGCGTGCTAAAGCGCTTTGATTACGACGAAGTTATTCGCCCGGAAACTACCGTAGAAGGGCTGTCGCAGCTTAGACCAGCGTTCGATCCGGTCAACGGGACGGTCACGGCGGGGACATCTTCTGCCCTGTCTGACGGTGCCGCAGCCATGCTGCTGATGAGCGAATCACGCGCCAGAGATTTAGGCCTGACTATTCGCGCCCGTATCCGCTCAATGGCGGTCGTCGGCTGCGATCCGTCGATCATGGGCTACGGCCCGGTGCCGGCGTCGAAAATGGCGCTGAAGAAGGCAGGCCTGACAGCTTCAGATATCGACCTGTTCGAAATGAATGAAGCCTTTGCGGCGCAGGTCCTGCCGTGCATCAAGGATCTGGGGCTGATGGAGCAGATCGACCAGAAGATCAACCTGAACGGCGGTGCCATTTCGCTGGGCCACCCGCTCGGCTGCTCCGGCGCGCGTATCAGCACCACGCTGCTTAACCTGATGGAGCGTCGCGATGCGCAGTTCGGACTTGCCACGATGTGTATTGGATTAGGTCAGGGGATCGCTACTGTTATAGAAAGGGTTTAAAGGGTGATAGCGGCGGATGGCGCTTACGCTTATCCGCCTTAAAGAAACAGCTTCGCAGAGTTTAGTTGCCGTTCTTCCCGCCTGTCAGGGGCGGGTTTTTTATGGCGTCAGATAAACGCGAAGGCATCGCCAAACATACGCTCGGGATTGGCACCACGCTCGTTGCAGAACAGTTCACGGGCAATTTTCGCCATCTCAAAGCGCCCTGCGATATAGATATCGTGCCCGCTCAGCGTACCGTAATCCTGCATGACCGCCGTTAATACGGTGCCATTTCGTCCGCGCCACTCGCCTTCAGGTTGCTCAACCACCGCTTCAACACGCAGATTTTCATGCTGAACCGAAAGCGCCTCCAGCTCGGCCAGATCGTAAAGATGCTTCTCTTCACGCCCGCCCCAGTAAATTGCGATTTCACGTTGTGGATTGCGCTCCAGCGCCGTCAGCAGAATCGAACGAACGTAGGAGAAACCAGTGCCGCCCGCAATCAAAATCAGAGGGCGTTCTTCGTCGTCACGCAGCCAGGCGTCGCCGTGGGGAATATCCACCACGATCTCTTTGTCTTTCAGGATGCGGTCCATGACGGCCATCGCGTACAGGTTCAGCTCCGAGGCTCCGATGTGCAGCTCGATAAACTCCTGCTCGCCCGGCGTGGAGGCCATAGAAAACGGGCGCTTATCACGCTCGTCCATCACCACCATCAGATACTGACCTGCCTGAAAGGAGAAATCCGCTTCCGGCAGTAATCGAACGCGGTAAACCGTGTCCGTTATCGCTTCTACCGAGGTCACTTTACAGCTTAAGGTTGTCATGCGTCCCCTCTGTCGGGTCAATAATGCTAAACGGTAAACCCGCCCTCAGGCGTCTTTATCGTTATCGAAAATAGCCAGTTCATCCCAGATTGCATCTATCCGCGCGCAGACTTCCGCATCTTTTTTGATAGGACGCCCCCACTCACGCTGGGTCTCTCCTGGCCATTTATTGGTGGCATCCAGTCCCATTTTTGAACCAAGGCCGGAAACCGGCGAGGCAAAATCCAGATAATCGATCGGAGTGTTCTCAACCAGAACGGTATCACGCGCCGGATCCATACGCGTAGTGATGGCCCAGATAACATCGTTCCAGTCACGCGCGTTCACATCGTCATCGCATACAATGACAAACTTGGTGTACATAAACTGCCGCAGGAAGGACCAGACGCCCATCATCACGCGCTTCGCGTGGCCGGCGTACTGCTTTTTAATGGTCACAACCGCAAGGCGATAGGAGCACCCTTCCGGCGGCAGGTAGAAATCGACAATTTCCGGGAACTGCTTTTGCAGAATTGGCACGAAGACTTCGTTTAGCGCCACGCCAAGCACCGCCGGTTCATCCGGTGGGCGACCAGTGTAGGTGGAGTGATAAATCGCATCCTCACGCTGGGTAATGTGCGTGACGGTAAACACCGGGAAGCTGTCTATTTCATTGTAATAGCCCGTGTGGTCACCATACGGCCCTTCCGGCGCCATTTCGCCCTGTTCGATGTAGCCTTCCAGCACGATTTCAGCGCTGGCCGGGACTTCGAGATCGTTGGAAAGACACTTCACCACTTCGGTTTTTGTGCCGCGCAAAAGCCCGGCAAAAGCATATTCAGATAGCGTATCCGGCACCGGCGTTACTGCGCCAAGAATTGTAGCCGGATCTGCGCCTAGCGCCACGGAAACCGGGAAGCGTTCACCTGGATGCGCCGCGCACCATTCTTGAAAATCCAGCGCGCCGCCGCGATGGGACAGCCAGCGCATAATCAGCTTATTTTTACCGATGAGCTGCTGGCGATAAATCCCCAGGTTCTGTCGCTCTTTATGCGGACCGCGCGTTACGGTCAGCCCCCAGGTAATCAGCGGCGCGGCATCTTCTGGCCAGCACTGCATGATTGGGATGCGGGAAAGGTCCACTTCATCGCCTTCCCAGATGCGTTCCTGACAGGGCGCGCCGCGCAGCCTTTTGGTCGGCATATTCAGCACTTGTTTGAACTGGGGGAGTTTATCGAAAAGGTCGCGGAAGCCTTTTGGCGGCTCCGGCTCTTTCAGAAAGGCCAGCAGTTTACCCACTTCGCGCAGGGCGGTGACATCTTCCTGCCCCATGCCCATTGCCACTCGCTTCGGCGTGCCGAACAGGTTACACAGCACCGGCATGCTGTACCCCTTCGGGTTCTCGAACAGCAGCGCCGGACCGTTTGCGCGAAGCGTACGATCGGCAATTTCAGTCATTTCCAGATGCGGATCGACTGGCATCGAGATACGTTTCAGCTCACCGCGCTGCTCAAGCAGCGTCATAAAGTCGCGCAGGTCGTGGTATTTCATGCAATTCATCCTGGCCCTGAGAATGCCCGCCATTATACGGACTTCATCCGGAGCATGCTGTATTTTTGTTAAAAACGAGTAACAGCCTGGACAATAACCGCATGGCGATTGGTTATACTTGTGTCGGTATCTCTCAGTACGGGCTTTTGCTATTCTTCCGCCCTCAATGAGGTGAGATGAGAAATTATGGAATCCTGGTATCTTCTGTACTGTAAACGAGGACAGCTGCTGCGGGCGCAAGAGCATCTTGAGCGTCAGGCGGTGAACTGCCTTACTCCGATGATCACGCTGGAAAAAATGGTGCGTGGCAAAAGAACTGCAGTCAGCGAGCCTTTGTTCCCGAACTATATGTTCGTCAAATTCGATCCTGAAAGTATCCATACCACCACGGTGAATTCTACCCGTGGCGTCAGCCATTTCGTTCGTTTTGGCGCGCAGCCTGCCAGCGTCCCGGAAGACGTTATTGACCAGCTAATTAACTACCATCCTGAAAATGTTACCGACCCGGATACCCCCTATCCCGGCGACAGCGTGGTCATTACCGAAGGGGCGTTCGAAGGGCTGGAAGCGATATTCAGCGAGCCGGACGGGGAAGCGCGATCTATGCTGCTGCTCAATCTGCTGAACAAGCAGGTCAGGCAGAGCGTTAAGAACACGGATTTCAGGAAAGTTTAAAACGAAAGGCCAGTCGTAGGGCGGATAAGCGTAAGCGTCATCCGCCGCTACAAAATAAAACCTAGCGCTGCATCTGCTCGTCGTGCAGCCACTGTGCGACACGCTTAGAGAAGTACGTGAGCACGCCGTCGGCACCCGCACGTTTAAAGCACAGCAGTGATTCCATGATCGCAGGCTTCTCTGCCAGCCACCCGTTCTGAATCGCGGCCATATGCATCGCATATTCACCAGACACCTGATAAGCGAAGGTTGGCACACCAAAGGTTTGCTTTACGCGGCTGACCACATCCAGATACGGCATACCCGGTTTGACCATGACCATGTCCGCGCCTTCCTGGAGATCCTGCGCCACTTCCTGCAGGGCCTCGTCGCTGTTCGCCGGATCCATCTGATAGGTTTTTTTGTTGCCGCCCTTCAGGTTACCGGAAGAGCCAATTGCATCACGGAATGGGCCGTAATAGCAGGAGGCGTATTTCGCCGCATAGGACATGATCTGCGTGTTCACCAGACCGTCGGCTTCCAGCTGGTCGCGAATAGCGCCAATACGGCCGTCCATCATGTCGCTTGGGGCGATGATTTCCGCACCGGCTTCCGCATGGGATAACGCCTGACGCACCAGAATCTCGCGGGTGATATCGTTTATAACGTAGCCGTCTTCATCGATAATCCCATCCTGGCCGTGGGTGGTATAGGGGTCAAGCGCCACATCCGTCAGCAGACCCAGCTCCGGCACCGCATCCTTCAGCGCGCGAACTGCACGCTGCACCAGACCATCCGGGTTATAGGCTTCATCGGCATGCAAAGATTTACCCGCGCTTTCGATAACCGGAAAGAGAGACAGCACCGGGACACCCAATTTCGCGACGACTTCAGCCTCTTTAAGCAGCAGGTCGATAGTCATGCGGTAAACGCCCGGCATCGACGCCACTTCTTCCTGACGATTCTGCCCTTCCATCACGAAGACCGGATAGATGAGATCGTTTACCGTAAGCTGGTTTTCAGCAACCAGGCGACGGCTGAAGTCGTGGCGGCGTACGCGGCGCATACGGCGGCCGGGAAACGTACCGGGAAATGCATAGCTCATTTACTTTCTCCTGATTTAAGCCAGCCGGAATAAGCGGCGGGCATTGTCATCTGTTACTTGCGCAAGCCAGGCGGGATCTTCTCCTCGCCACAGGGCAACCTGATTAAGGATATGGGGCAAGTAGCAGGGTTCGTTGCGGCGGGAAGCAGGTTTTGGTTTTAGATCCCGGGGCAACAAATAGGGGGCGTCTGTCTCCAGCAGAAGCTGCTGGGCTGGTATGACGGGCAGCAGCTCACGCAGTTCAAGCCCACGGCGCTCGTCGCAGACCCAGCCGGTGATGCCGATAAACAGGCCGCGAGCCAGGCATTCACGCGCTTCGTCCTGCGTGCCGGTAAAACAGTGCAGCACCACGCCCGGAAGCTTATCCAGCCACGGATCCAGCAGGGTTATGAAACGTTCGTGCGCTTCACGGCAGTGCAGAAACACCGGCATTACCAGGTCGGCGGCAAGCGCCAGCTGGGCGGTAAAGGCCCGCTCCTGTTCGGCAGGCGTAGAGAAGTTGCGGTTGAAATCCAGGCCGCACTCGCCTATTGCAACCACTTCCGGCGCAACGGCGAGCCGATAGATTGCCTCTGCCGTTGCATTCTGCCACTGGCTGGCATCATGGGGATGGACGCCCGCGGTGGACCAGCAGCTTTCATACTGCTGCGCCATCGCTAATGCCTGCTGGCTTTCATGCAGGCTGGTCCCGGTCAGCAGCATGCCGCTGACGCCCGCCTGATGCGCACGCTGTACGACTTCCGCGTGATCTTTGGCAAATTGTGAGCTGGTAAGGTTTACACCGATATCAAACATATAGCGTTCCAAACGACGACCGCCCTGACGGGCGGTCTGTTTTGCAATCAGGACTCTTTTTCTGAGTGCTTGTCTTCTGCTTCGGCTTCCGCTTCCGCCTCTTCATCCTCGACCCCATCCCGGCGACCTTTGCCGACATAGTAACGAGAGAAGAATACGCCCACTTCAAACAGGCAGTACATCGGTATCGCCAGCAGCGTCTGGGAGAAGATATCCGGCGGCGTCAGCAGCATGCCGACAATAAAGGCACCCACGAAGATATAAGGGCGCTTTTTCTTCAGTGCTTCCGGAGTTGTTACGCCCATCCAGCACAGCAGTACGATGGCAACCGGCACTTCAAAGGCCGCACCGAAGGCCATAAACAGCGTCATGACGAAATCGAGGTATTTACTGATGTCCGTCGAGACGACTACGCCGACCGGGGCAGTTTTGGTCAAAAAACCAAACGCCAGCGGGAACACCACGAAGTAAGCAAAAGCGATACCGATATAGAACAGCAGCGAGCTGGAGAACAGCAGCGGCATCACCAGCTTGCGCTCGTGTTTGTACAGCGCTGGGGCAATAAACGCCCACAGCTGATAGAGAATGACCGGCGCGGAGAGAATCAACGAAACGTAGATCGTAAGTTTAATCGGCGTAAAGAACGGTGACGCTACGTCTGTTGCGATCATCGTGGAGCCGACGGGCATCTGGCTTATCAGCGGAGCGGAGACAATCTGATAAATGTCATTAGCGAAATAAACCAGCGCCAGAAAAATCACCAGCACAGCGATAATGCTGTTTAACAGTCGCTTGCGCAGCTCAATCAGGTGGGTGATGAGCGGTTGGGTATCTTCAACGGCCATGTTTACTTTTTATCACTCGAAGGTTGAGGTGAAACTGGGGCGGCAACAGGCTCCGGTACAGGTTTTACCTGGGGCTGGACGTGTTCTTCTGACGGTACAACAGAGGGCTCGGTGACTGGGGTTGCTTCAACCTCAGGCGCCTGGTCTGGTGCGCTGGCCTGATGAGCGGCCGCAGCGGGCGTAACGCCTTCGTGGCTGTCCTGCGCATCTTTCACCAGCGGATTATGGATGGTGTGCGCCTCATCGCTGCTTTGTTCAGGATCCTGGGTATAGGAACGCTTCATGGATTCTGCTGCCTGACGCAATTCATCCATTGAGGCCTTTAGCTCCGGCGTCAGGTGGTCCAGGCTCGCTTTTTCAACCTTTTTCAGACTGTCCTGCAGCTCCTGGATTTTCAGCTCTTGAGCAAGCTCGTTCTGCACCGTTGAGGCCAGAGAACGCAACGCCCTGATCCAACCCACAACCGTTTTTACCGCTACCGGCAGACGTTGCGGCCCCAGAACTACGAGGCCGATCACGAAGACTAATAACAGTTCGCTGAAACCAATATCGAACACGGTTTACACCTGCTCTTTATCGTTGCTCTTTGCTTCGTCTTTTTTCACGTCGCCAGCAGGTTTTTCTGCCAGGTTCTTCGCGGTAAAGTCCGCGTCCTGAACAGAGGTGTCTTTCTCTTTAGGTTCGTCATCGTTCATGGCTTTTTTGAAGCCTTTAATAGAAGCGCCCAGGTCGGAACCAATGGAACCCAGCTTCTTAGTACCGAACAGCAGAACGACGATGACGGCAATGATCACTAATTGCCAGATACTGATACCACCCATAATATTGCCTCAAATCACTAAGATGTTTGTGTAACGGCCGATATTATACGGCACGTTGCCTGTTAATGACGATTAAAATTCAGGCAGAGCGACGCCAGCCTATTAGCCAGGCCACGATGCCGCCAGCCATCAACCAGGCGGGCATGAGCTCCCACTCCGGTTTGTTTATCAGCAGCAAAGTCCCACTCAGAATCAACGTGGCTCCGATGCCGAACAGATAGCGCGACTGTCCCTGCCGCACATGATGTTGATGCAGCTCGCGTTGGATTTTATCAATGCTGTGCTGTAAATGCTTGCCCTGGCGCAAACTGTCGTACACCAGTTCAGGGAGTTCCGGCATTTTTTCAATCCAGAAAGGCGCTTTTTCTTTAAAAGCACGCACCAGAGCAGGAATACCAACCTGATCCTTGATCCAGCTTTCAAGGAACGGCTTGGCGGTTTTCCACAAATCCAGCTGCGGATAAAGCTGCCTTCCGACTCCTTCAACGTACAAAAGCGTTTTTTGCAGTAACACCAGCTGCGGCTGAACTTCCATATTAAAACGGCGTGCCGTATTGAAGAGGTTAAGCAGTACGTGACCGAAAGAGATCTCCGCCAGCGGCTTTTCAAAAATCGGTTCGCAAACTGTACGGATGGCAAACTCGAACTCTTCTACGTTGGTGTCGGGCGGAACCCAGCCGGAATCTACATGCAGTTCAGCAACCTTACGATAGTCACGGTTGAAGAAGGCGATGAAGTTCTCTGCCAGGTAACGTTTATCTTCTTTGTTCAGCGACCCGACAATACCGCAGTCGATGCCGATATACTGAGGATCTTCCGGGTGCTCAAAGCTGACAAAAATATTGCCCGGGTGCATGTCGGCATGGAAGAAGCTGTCGCGGAAGACCTGCGTGAAGAACACCTGCACGCCGCGTTCGGCCAGCAATTTCATGTTGGTGCCCTGGCTTTCGAGCGTGGGAATATCCGAAACCGGGATCCCGTAGATACGCTCCATGACCATCATGTCTTCGCTGCAATAGTCAGGAAACACTTCAGGAATGTAGAGCATCGGGCTGCCTTCGAAATTGCGGCGCAGCTGGATAGCATTTGCGGATTCGCGCAGCAGGTTCAGCTCATCGATCAGCGTTTTCTCGTATTCCCGCACGACTTCAAGCGGACGCAGGCGGCGGCCATCTGGCAGCAGGCGCGGCACCCATCGCGCCAAACGATAGATAAGCTTCATGTCGGCCTTGATGACAGGAAGAATGTCCGGGCGAATAACTTTTATCACCACCTCGCGGCCATTCTCTTTCAGCCGCGCAGTATGGACCTGAGCGATAGAGGCCGAAGCCAGAGGCTTAATTTCAAATTCATCGAACCAGGTTTCTACCGGGATGCCGCCCATAGCCTGCTCAATCTGCTTTTTAGCCAGCTCGCCATCAAAGGGGGCGACCCTGTCCTGCAGCATAGCCAACTGATCGGCAATCATTGGCGGGAAAAGATCCCGGCGCGTGGAGAGCATCTGCCCAAATTTAATCCACACCGGCCCCAGCTCCTGCAACGCCAGGCGTAGGCGTTCTCCCAGCTCTTTCTCTTTATGACGGTTTGGCATCCAGAACAGCGATCGCCGCCAGATGCGCAGCGGCAGCGTGATACGAAGCTTAGGGATTAGCTCATCCAGACCATAGCTAAGGAAAGTACGAATGATGAAATAGAGACGATGAATTTCTCCTGGCGTCATTTGCCCTCCAGCCTGTCCAGCCGCGCGCTTAATGCGTCGACCGCGCGTTCAACGGCAGCCGTTTCCTCGGCAAACCATGCCACTTCCAGCGGGCCAGGCGCCATGCGCCACTCTTCGGTAATTGCCTCAGCCAGATACTGCTGATTGCGGGAGAAGCCTTTTTTCAGCAGCTTGCTGCCGCCGCGGAAAAATTTGCTGATGCCCTCTGCCGCCACGTCGCCGATATAAGGTGCGAACAGCTCTGCGGGATCGAACTCCGCCAGGTCCATTAACGCCACCCAGTTCTGGACGACCTGGAGATCGCCCTGCACTTCAAGGTCACCGCTGCGGATTAGCGCCGTCAGCTGCTGCCTGTCGCGCAGTTTCGGCAGTACCGCCATGCGTGTGATAACAACGCAGTCAGCCTCACCTTCCCACTCGCCCAGCACGTCAATCTGCTGTTCACTGAATGAGAGAACCAGCGGCGCGGTAAATTCCTTGAGCTCAACGCGCAGCACTTTTCCCAGCAAACGCTGACGAGCGGCCTTCAGGCCACGGTCGCGCCACAGAAAGGTGTTGAGGACGGTTTCCAGCCCGGCGGTGACAAGCGGTGTAAATGGCATCAGCAACCCCCGATCAGAATTTGTAGCCACGATGCAGGGCAACGATCCCGGCGGTCAGGTTGTAATAGGTGGTATTTTCAAAACCTGCGCCTTCCATCATCGCCTTCAGGGTCTCCTGGTCGGGATGCATGCGGATAGACTCGGCCAGATAGCGGTAGCTCTCTGCGTCCTGCGCAACGACTTCACCAATGCGCGGCAGAATGTGGAAAGAATACGCGTCGTAGGCTTTGCTCAGCGGTTCAATGATCGGCTTGGAGAATTCCAGCACCAGCAGGCGACCGCCCGGCTTGAGCACGCGATACATGGAGCGCAGCGCTTTTTCTTTATCGGTAACGTTACGCAGGCCGAAAGAGATGGTGATGCAGTCGAAGAAATTGTCCGGGAACGGCAGCGCTTCCGCATTTGCCTGCACGTAGTTCACGTTGCCGACAATGCCGATGTTGCGCAGCTTTTCACGGCCCATTTTCAGCATCGAGTCGTTGATATCTGCCAGAACCACTTCGCCCGTTTCACCCACCAGACGAGAAAACTTCGCGGTCAAATCGCCCGTTCCGCCAGCAAGATCCAGCACCCGCTGCCCGCGACGCACGCCGCTGCAGTCAATGGTGAAGCGCTTCCAGATACGATGGACGCCGAACGACATCAGGTCATTCATCACGTCGTATTTGGCGGCCACAGAGTGGAATACATGCGCCACCATATCGGCCTTCTGCTCTTTCGCTACGGTGCGGAAGCCAAAGTGTGTTGTTTCCTGGGATTCGTCGACCATCTCAATGCCTGCTTATCAAAAAAAGGTTCGTGAAGTGTAACAGAATGGCCGCTAAAGCCCTATGCTTCAAGCCTGCTGACGCAACCTTTGCTTAGCTTTACCCGACGCTTTGCCGGTCCTCTAAGCCACTGTCCTGGCGTATCTCTTCGCTGTGTGCATGTCCGACTCTCGCCGTATTGTCTTCATCTTCCTGCCGCGCCTGGTCGACTAAATCCGGATTAATCTCGCGCTTAACCTCAACGCCCAGCCCGCGGAACGCATCGGCCTGAGCAAGAATATTTCCGCGTCCGGAGGCGAGCTTTTTCATCGCCTGCCGGTAGTTGTCCTGCGCCTTGTCCAGGCTCTGCCCGATGGCGGACATGTCATCAACGAACAGGCGCATTTTGTCATACAGTCGACCCGCACGTTCTGCAATTTGCTGCGCATTGCGGCTCTGATGCTCATAACGCCACAAATTGGTAATGGTGCGCAGCGCCACCAGCAACGTTGTCGGGCTGACCAGCATAATATTGTTCTTCAGCGCTTCGCTTATCAGCTCCGGCTGGCGATCGATGGCGAGCAGAAAGGCAGGTTCGACCGGGATAAACATCAGCACGTAATCGAGTGAGCGCAGGCCGGGTAGCTGCTGGTAGTCTTTGCGGCTGAGCAGCCGGATATGATTGCGGACGGCGGCAATATGCTCGTTCAAAGCCCCTTCCCGCGTAAATTCATCGTCGCCGTTAAAGTAGCGCTCGTAGGCCACCAGCGTCATTTTCGCATCGATGACCACATCTTTGCCCTGCGGCAGACGGACGATAACATCCGGCTGCATGCGGCTGTTGTTTTCCAACTGGATATTTACCTGAGTCTGGTATTCATGGCCTTCCCGCAGGCCAGAGGCTTCCAGCACGCGAGTCAGCACCACTTCACCCCAGTTACCCTGAGTTTTATTGTCGCCTTTCAGCGCTTTGGTGAGATTGAGGGCTTCCTGCGCCATTTGCGCATTGAGCTGTTGAAGGCTGCGAATTTCGTGGGTGAGCGTATGACGCTCGCGAGCTTCCTGCCCGAAGCTGTCCTGCACCTGACGGCGGAAGCCATCGAGCTGCTCACGCAGCGGCGTAAGCAGGCCGTTCAGGCTCTGGCGGTTTTGTTCTTCAACTTTGCGTCCGCTTTGCTCAAAAATCCGGTTGGCGAGGTTTTCAAACTGCTCGCTCAGGCGCTGTTCGCTGTTGATCATCTGGCGGTGTTTGTCTTCGGCGTTCAGCCGGGTTTGCTCAAGAAGCGTGGTGAGCTCGCGCAGGTCAGCTTCCTGCGTGCTGTTGATTTCAAGCTGGGTGCGCAGTTCGCGGTTAAGCTGTTCGCACTCTTCTTTCCAGTGCTGATTCTGGACAAGCTCCTGCCGGGTCGCCTTAAGCTCGCCATAAACTTCCCGCTGTTCTTCAAGCAGGAGCGTCTGCTTTTGCGCTGCCCGCAGGCTCGCGATCAGCCATCCTGTTAATACTCCTACCAGGGCAATACCCACCCCGAAGAGAACTGAAATATCCATTGCGCCTCCCGCAATCCAAGCCAAACACCAGCAAGCTAAAATTGTGCTGTATAAATGTCCAGATGAAAAGGAGTTTACTGCGAGGCGTTACGCAAAGCGTAAATTTAAAGAACGTCTGGCTATAAAAAAGGCGGATGAAACGTTTTCACCCGCCTGTCTGGTTAGCGTGGATTCCGCTACCGATTTTCCACCGGACGTTTAACTGAACTAGATCAGGCGGCGAGCCGCTTCAACGACGATTTTCACCGCGTGGCTTTCCGTCTTCTTCATGGTTTCGGCATTAGGAATTTCTTGCTGGGTGCGGTTCACGATAACACCGGCTACCATCCCGGCGCGCAGGCCCTGGCTTGCACACATGGTCAGCAACGTGGCCGATTCCATTTCGTAGTTCATCACGCCCATCTGCTGCCACTCTTCCATGGAGCCTTTGAAGCGGCTGACGACGCGACCGGAGAAGGTGTCGTAACGCTCCTGACCCGGGTAGAAGGTGTCGGAGGATGCTGTCACGCCAACGTGAGTCGTCGCACCAATGGATTTGGCTGCTTCAACCAGCGCCGTCGTACAGGCGAAGTCAGCAACCGCCGGGAACTCCATAGGCGCAAAGTGCAGGCTGGCACCGTCAAGACGCACGGACGCGGTGGTGACCAGCACGTCTCCAACGCTGATATGCGGCTGGATAGCACCGGTGGTGCCGATACGCAGGAAGGTACGAATGCCCAGCTGTGCCAGCTCTTCCACGGCAATAGAAGTAGACGGACCGCCAATACCGGTTGAGCAGACGATTACGGCCTTGCCGTCGAGTTCAGCGCGCCAGGTAGTGAATTCACGATGGGCCGCCAGTTTGACCGGCTTGTCCATCAGCGCGGCGATTTTTTCAACTCGCTCCGGATCGCCCGGGACGATAGCAAGCGTTGCCCCCTGCAGGTCGCTCTTCGTGAGGCCGAGGTGAAAAACATCAGACTTGGACATAACAGACTCCTCTGTTGAGTAGGGTTGGCTTGTGCCATAAAGCGGTACTTTACAGAACCCGCGCGAATAATTTCGTGACGCGTTTCACTATGAATGAAACAAATTACATCATTTACAATTCGTTTGGTGATGAAGATCACGCATGAGAAGCGAATTGTGCGCTTATCGCTCCGCGAGAGCGTTTTTTTTAAACCAGAGATGTTAGCTATAGTTACCTCACTGCGCTAATGCTGGTACGGAGAATGCCAATGAAAGAAGAGCACACAACAAAGAACACGCCGGGCGGTAATTTCGCACCTGCGGCAGAACCCCTCGCGACAACCGTTGTAACCACCCCGGAGGATGCCATTCTGGCCGGCGAAACGTCGGTCCCCTCTCAGGGCGAGAACATGCCTGCTTACCATGCACGGCCTAAAAACGCCGAAGGTCCTTTACCCGTGGTGATTGTGGTCCAGGAAATTTTCGGCGTGCATGAACATATTCGCGACGTCTGCCGCCGCCTGGCGCTTGAAGGCTATCTGGCCGTGGCGCCGGAACTCTATTTCCGCCAGGGCGATCCAAACGATTATGCAGATATTCCAACCCTGTTTAGCGGTCTGGTATCAAAGGTGCCGGATGCGCAGGTGCTTGCAGATCTCGATCACGTTGCCAGCTGGGCGGCCCGTAACGGCGGTGATGCTCATCGCCTGACGATCACCGGATTTTGCTGGGGCGGGCGTATTGCCTGGCTTTACGCCGCGCACAACCCACAGCTTAAAGCAGCAGTGGCCTGGTATGGCAAGCTGACAGGAGAAAAGACGCTGAATTCACCGAATCATCCGGTGGATATAGCCATCAACCTTAACGCTCCGGTGCTGGGCCTGTATGGCGGGCAGGATACGGGGATCCCGCAGGATACGGTGGAAACCATGCGTCAGGCGCTACGTGCCGCTAATGCAAACTCGGAGATTATCGTTTATCCCGATGCGGGCCACGCGTTCAACGCGGACTATCGCCCGAGCTACCATGAAGAGTCGGCGAAAGACGGCTGGGAAAGGATGCTGGCGTGGTTTGCTCGTTTTGACGGCAAGAAATAAAAGAATCTGAGTAATACGTCCCCCTCACCCAGCCCCCTCCCCAAAGGGACGAGGGAGAAGGCATGGCGTGAGGGTCAGGCCTTAAGCGCTACGCAGGTTCTGAGCAGCCTTCACCATATTTGCCAGCGCCTGGCGGGTTTCAGGCCAGCCGCGGGTTTTCAGGCCGCAGTCCGGGTTCACCCACAGGCGTTCTGCCGGCACGGACTCTGCGGCTTTCTTCAGCAGGGCTTCAATCCATTCCACGCTTGGCACGTTCGGGGAGTGGATGTCGTAGACGCCCGGCCCGATTTCATTCGGGTATTCGAACTCTTTGAACGACTCCAGCAGATCCATGTCGGAACGGGACGTTTCGATGGTGATCACGTCCGCATCCAGAGCCGCGATGGAATCCATGATGTCGTTAAACTCGCAGTAACACATGTGAGTGTGGATCTGCGTGTCGTCGCGCACGACGGCGGCGTTCAGGCGGAAGGCTTCCACGCCCCACTCTAAATACGCCTGCCAGTCAGACTGGCGCAGCGGTAAGCCTTCGCGCAGCGCTGGCTCATCAATCTGGATAATACCAATGCCCGCGTCTTCCAGATCCGCCACTTCGTCACGCAGCGCCAGGGCGATTTGTTTCGCGATGGTTTCGCGGCTCACGTCCTCGCGTGGGAATGACCAGCAGAGGATGGTTACAGGCCCGGTCAGCATACCTTTTACCGGCTTATCGGTCAGAGACTGCGCGTACTTCGCCCACTCAACGGTGATGGCTTTCGGACGGCTGATGTCACCAATGACCACCGGAGGCTTCACGCAGCGGGAGCCGTAGCTCTGCACCCAGCCATTCTGAGTAAATACGAAGCCGTCGAGGTTTTCGCCAAAGTATTCCACCATATCGTTACGCTCAGCTTCGCCGTGTACCAGCACGTCCAGCCCCAGGCGCTCCTGCTCAACAATCGCCTGCTTGATATGTTCAGCGATACCGGTGCGGTAGTTGCCCGCGTCCAGATTGCCTTTTTTGAAATCCAGACGCAGCCCGCGAATTTCTGTGGTTTGCGGGAACGAGCCGATAGTCGTCGTCGGCCATGCCGGCAGATTAAAGCGCTGACGCTGCGCCTTAGCACGGGAAACATAGTCGCTCTGGCGCTGGCTGTCCTGAGCGGTAATGGCCGCCAGGCGTTTTTCTACCGCCGCGTTATGCACTCGGCTGGAGTTACGGCGGGCCTGAATCGGCGCGCTCCACTCGGCGATTTTGTCCGTGTTGCCGCTGTTCAGGGCTTCGGTCAGCAGTGACAGCTCGGCGCATTTTTGCAGGGCAAAAGCAAACCAGCTTTTCACCTCTTCATCCAGACGGGTTTCCACGCTCAGATCGATTGGGCTGTGCAGCAGGGAGCAGGAAGAAGCCACCCACAGGTCGCGCTTGCCGACCAGCGCTTTCAGCTGAGCATATTTCTCAGTCAGGTCTGCACGCCAGACGTTACGACCGTTGATGACGCCCGCAGACAGCAGCCAGTCGGCAGGCAGCTGCTGATGGATCTCGTTGATATCGTCTTTACCGTGAACGAAATCAACGTGCAGACCCTGTACCGGCAGCGCGGTAATGGTGTCCAGATTTGGTGTGACGCCTTCAAAGTAAGTGGTCAGCAGGAGTTTAGGCTTACCAGCCAGCGCGTCGTAAGCTGGTTTGAAGGCGTCCAGCCATGCCTGCGGCAGCTCCAGCACCAGCGCAGGCTCATCGATTTGCACCCATTCAATCCCGCGTTTCGCCAGCTCGGCGAGCACCTGCTGGTAAACCTGCAGAATGTCTTTCAGCAGGCTCAGGCGGTCGAACTGCTCGCCCTTCACCTTGCCCAGCCACAGGTAAGTGACCGGCCCGAGCAAGACCGGTTTCACGCTATGGCCCAGAGCCAGCGCTTCGTCTACTTCGTCCAGCAGCTGCGTCCATTTCAGTCTGAACTGCTGGCCTTTTGTGAATTCTGGCACCATGTAGTGGTAGTTGGTGTTAAACCATTTGGTCATTTCAGCAGCGGCGGCTGGCTCGCCGGTTGGCGCACGGCCACGGCCAATGCGGAACAAGGTATCCAGGTCGACGCTGCCGTCCGCATTCTGATGACGAGCCGGCACGTTACCGAGCAGCAGGCTGGTGGTCAGAACGTGGTCGTACCATGCGAAGTCGCCCACTGGCAGCAGTTCTACGCCCGCCTGTTTCTGCTGATCCCAGTGACGGGCGCGCAGCTCGCGGCCCACTGCCAGTAACTCTTGCTGGGTGGAGTTGCCTGCCCAGTAGCTTTCCTGGGCTTTTTTCAATTCGCGACGCAGGCCGACACGAGGAAAACCGAGGGTGTGATTATGGATTGTCATGTTATCGCCTCTTTATATGATTAATCCAGATGGATTTCGGATTTAGGGAAGGCGGTAAGCTCGCTTATCTCCGTGAGCTTACTTAAGTAAGTGACCGGAGTAAGTGAGTGAAACCAACGCACCATAAATTCGAAAGACGCTGGATTTAGACGTCCAGATGTTTACACATCTATAATCCGCAGGTACTGTATCTTCCTCAAGCGCAAAATCTTCATCGCGAAGTGAAGGACTTTCATGATCGAAATTAAACATCTGCGGACGCTCCAGGCGTTACGAAACTGCGGCTCGCTGGCCGCCGCGAGCGCCTCGCTGCATCAGACCCAGTCAGCCCTCTCCCATCAGTTCAGCGATCTGGAGCAGCGGCTCGGGTTCCGCCTGTTTGTTCGTAAAAGTCAGCCGCTGCGCTTTACGCCGCAGGGTGAAATTTTGCTTCAGCTTGCCGAACAGGTGCTGCCGCAGATCGGCCGCGCGCTTCAGGCCTGCAATGAGCCGCATCAGACCACACTGCGCATTGCTATTGAATGCCATAGCTGCATCCAGTGGCTGACCCCGGCGCTGGAGAATTTCCACAAACAGTGGCCGCAGGTGGATCTGGATTTCAAATCAGGCGTGACGTTCGACCCGCAGCCCGCGCTGCAGCAAAGCGAGCTGGATATCGTTCTGACGTCCGACATCCTGCCGCGCAGCGGCCTGCACTATTCGCCCATGTTTGATTATGAAGTGCGCCTGGTGCTGGCGACGGATCACCCGCTGGCGGGCAAGGCGCGCATCGAGCCGGAAGATTTAAGCAGCGAAACGCTGATGATTTACCCGGTGCAGCGCCAGCGGCTGGATGTCTGGCGTCACTTCCTGCAGCCGGCAGGCGTTAGCCCATCGCTGAAGAGCGTGGATAACACGCTGCTGCTGATTCAGATGGTGTCGGCCCGCATGGGGATTGCCGCGCTGCCGCACTGGGTGGTGGAGAGTTTTGAGCGCCAGGGGCTGGTGGTGACCAGGACCCTGGGCGAAGGATTGTGGAGCCGACTGTACGCCGCCGTACGCGACGGAGAGCAGCGCCAGCCGGTAACGGAAGCATTTATTCGCTCGACGCGCTCGCACGCCTGTGAGCATCTTCCGTTTGTGCGGAACGCGGAGCGACCCAATGGCGATGCACCCATAGCGAAGCCATTATCACCGTCCCCCCAATAATAAAGCTCGGCCAGTGGGGCTGTTCCTGCCAGATGGCAAGGTTAACCAGCAGCCCCGCGGGCACATGCACATTGTTCATGATGCCGAGCGTCCCCGCATCGACCTGAGTTGCACCGTAGTTCCACATGAAATAGCCCAGTCCGGAAGCGACCACGCCCAGCCACACCAGAATGCCCCATTGCAGGTTAGTGGTTGGCAGCTTCTGTGGATTGCCCATCACAAACCAGGCGCTTACCGCCACCATGGCCGCCCCGAGATAGAACCATGAAAAAGCACATTTTTGCGGCATAGGCCGCGTTTCCATCAGCCGCTTGTACCCCACCATCCCGATGGCAAAGCAGATGTTCGCCGCCTGCACCAGCAGTAAACCAGTCCAGAAGTGTTCGCTCACTTTGTCGTAGCGGATGATGGCCGCGCCGACAACGGCCAGCCCGGCGCTTAGCGCATAGCCCCAGCGCAGCGGCCTGCGGCTGAGCAAATCATAAATTAGCGTGATATAGAGCGGCGTCAGCACCGTGAACAGCAGGAATTCCGACACGGTGAGATAGAGATAGGCCTGGAAGCTGAACAGGTACATCACGCCGAGCTGTAGCGCGCCCACCAGCATGTACAACAGCAGCGTTTTCGCGCTGTAGCCCTTAAATCGCAGGAATGGCAGGAACACGACTGCCGCCAGGCCCACGCGCATCAGCACTGAAAAGTAGCTGTCGACGTGGCCGGCAAGGTATTCGCCAATCAGGCTAAAGGAGAAGGCCCACAGGATAGTAGTGATGATCAGTAACGGCACGGTGGCATCTTCGCAGCAGGAAATTTACCGCATTGTAGCGAAGCTTGTTGCCGGGAGGGAAATTATTTGGTTGACGAGTGACTAAATTATGACCGCACTGCAAGTCATCTGTACGCCACCGGTTATGAATACATACCTGAGTTGGATCCGTGCATTAATGGTTCAACTATTGACCAGATGGGTCATAAAGATAAGATAGGGGCAAGTAAACCGAATAACATATTAAATATCAATAAATTAAATAAATCACATAACGGAAGTGAATATATGAACAAGGCTGTTCAACCATACTTTAGCCACAGCCACCACCTGCTGGCGGTAAAAGGGTGCGGCTCGGATCTGGACGTGCTGGCGTTTGAAGGCGATGAGGCCCTCAGCGCGCCGTTCAGCTACCGGATTGAATTCACCAGCGCTGACCATGCCATCAGTAAAGAAATGATGCTGATGAAAGCAGCCTCTCTGACGCTGCAGGCCCCGGTGGACCAGGGCTACGGCATCAAAATGCAGCAGGCCGTGCGTACCCTCCAGGGGGTGGTGAGCGGCTTTGAACGCCTCAGCACCTCAAAGGATGAAACCCACTATGCCCTGACACTCCAGCCGCGCCTGGCGCTGCTTGACCGTTCGCACCAGAACGCCATTTATCAGGATATGTCGGTCCCGCAGATTGTGGAAAAAATCCTGCGCGAGCGCCACAACATGCGCGGTCAGGATTTTCTGTTCTCGCTCTCAAAAGAGTACCCGCGCCGTGAGCAGGTGATGCAGTACGGTGAGGACGACCTGCACTTTATTACCCACCTGCTGGGTGAGGTCGGCATCTGGTTCCGCTTTACCACCGACACGCGCCTGAACATCGACGTGGTGGAGTTTTACGACGGTCAGCAGGGGTATGAAAAAGGCCTGACGCTGCCGTCGGTGCCGCCGTCGGGCCAGCATTCGGACGGTGTGGACTCGGTGTGGGGGATGGAGAGCCATCATAACGTGGTGCAGAAGCAGGTCAGCACCCGGGATTACAACTACCGGCAGGCCACCGAAGATATGAATACGCAGGTGGATGTGACGCGCGGAGACGCCACCACCTGTGGGGAGGCCTATCACTACGGCGATAATTATCTGACACCGGGAAGTGCGTATGACCGCCATCCGGCCCCGGAGTCCGGGGCGTTTTACGCCCGCATTCGCCATGAGCGCTACCTGAACGGCCAGACGCAGACCCGTGCCATCACCAGCTGCCCGACGCTCTTTCCGGGGCAGGTGCTGAAAGTCACCGGCGGGTACGAAGTGGCCGACGTATTTGCCCGTGGTGTGGTCATTACGGCGATGCACAGCCATGCGCGGCGTGATGAAGATTTTGGCGTCAGGTTTGACGGTATCCCGGACAGCCCTGATTTTAGTTTCCGCCCGCAGCCGGGCTCACGTCCGGTGATGGCAGGCACCTTACCGGCCCGCGTGACCAGCACCACGGAAAACGACACCTACGGCCACATCGATAAAGACGGCCGCTATCGCGTCAACATGCTGTTTGACCGTGATAACTGGGAGAGCGGGTTCGAGAGCCTGTGGGTCCGTCAGTCCCGCCCGTATGCCGGCGATACCTTCGGCCTGCACCTGCCGCTGCTGGCAGGCACCGAAGTGGCGATTGGCTTTGAGGACGGTAACCCGGACAGGCCGTACATCGCAGGCGTGCTGCACGACTCGGCGCACGGCGACCACGTCACCATCCGCAACTACAAACGTAACGTCCTGCGGACGCCTGCGAACAACAAAATCCGCCTCGATGACAGCCGCGGCCAGGAGCATATCAAGGTCAGCACGGAGTACGGCGGCAAGAGCCAGCTGAACCTCGGCCATTTAGTGGATGCTGAAAAGCAGAAGCGCGGTGAAGGTTTTGAGCTCAGAACCGACGGCTGGGGCGCGATACGGGCGCAGAAGGGGCTGTTCATCAGCGCTGATGGCCAGACGAAAGCACAGGGCCAGGTGCTGGAGATGCAGCCGGCGCTCGCACAGCTTTCAGCAGCATTAGCGGAAATGGAATCCCTTGCCGCCAGCGCGCAACAGGCGCAGTCGCTGGCTGCCGATGTTGGCCGTCAGCAAAAACTCCTGAAGCAAAAAATAGCGCAGCTGCATGAGGAAGTGATTCTGGCGAGCGCACCGAAAGGCATGGCGCTGGTGAGCGGTGAAGATATGCAGCTGTCAGCCAGCGAAAATCTGACGCTGACGGCGGGCAGGCAGCTGGATATTGGCGTGCAGAAGGACTTCACCCTTGCGGCAGGAAAACAGCTCAGCCTGTACAGCCGTGAAGGGGCAAAGCTGTTCAGCTCGCATAACGATATTGATATTCAGGCGCAGGGGGGGAATATCACCACCTGGTCGACGCAGGACACGCACATTTCGAGTGGCAGGAAGCTTGTTGTCACGGCCCAGGATGAACTTACGCTGGTCTGCGGCGGGGGGTATATCAAAATCAAAGGCGGGAACGTTGAGATTGGCGGGCCGGGCAAACTGCTGATTAAGAATACGGGTATTAAAAAGGCTGGCTCCGGCAGTATGCAAAGTGTGATGAAATCGTTTGAGCCATCAACGTTTGATGAGAAATTTGTCATCACTCATCCCGTTTCAGGTAAACCACTGGCAAATCAGAACTATGACATTCATATGCCGGATGGGAGTGTGATGTCCGGAATAACGGACAGCCTTGGGCATTCATCCCTAATATCTTCAAAAGCCGTTGATGGGCTGAAAATCGTCCTGAAAAAATAGAAATGAATAGAGTTATGATGAATCTGATTATGCGGATCTGCTTTATATACGGTGTGTTTGTTCTGAGTGGTTGTGTAGCTGGTCCCTACGGGGGAGGTGTTGCCTTTGTGAATCCTGTTTCTGCAATAAATGACAGGCAGACAGAGGTGGAAATGGAAAAACAGCAACCGAAGGTGTATGGCCCGCCGCAGGTGATTTACCGCATTGATAAAGAGCGTTACTTTACGCTGGAAGAGTACACGCATTGTGAAAATGGAAAAACATTCTATAACAACAAAGCGAAAGGAATTCATACCCAGATATCCCCCTCTTCAGGTTATTTATTTAAAGGACGACTGTTCTGGTTATCAAGCCGGGATGACTATTTAGCTTTTCCAACAACAGCAAATGATAATAAGGCAGCATGTAAGGGATCTGATAAAGGATGTATTAATATAATCGCGGTAACTACGGATGGGGGGAAGACCCTCAGCTCCTTACCATACGGGAGCTATACTCAAGATCCCAATGGAGATACAGAAAAGTACGATATACTGGTGATGAATGACGGATTTTATTTAATCTATTACAGAGGGAGTAACAGAGGTTATCCAGTAGTAGATAGATGGACTTTTAATCCAAGAAATGCAAGTCGAGTGGATGTTGCTGGGAATGAATATGAATTGTTCAGGCCAGGTGAGCAGGTTCCTGTTGGTGGCTTTTATAAAATGTCGCTCTCAAAATTTTACCCAAAAGATGGGATGCAGAAAATGCAGTGTGATCGTTCCTTAGAACCAGTGCGGACCGGGGAGCTAAAATGATGAATTCACCTACACGTAAAGTTGAAATGCATATTACTGATAATGGTTCTCCTTTTTCATATTCAATGACCTCACATAGTAATATAAAAGTCAATGCGGAAGTTCAGCCACCACTACAGTTACCTGGATTAATTATATTTGTACATGGGGTAAACTCAGAGGGTGAATGGTATGATTCTGCTGAAGTAGCGTTATGCAAAGGATTGAACAAGCGTTTAGGTCTTGAGCGTGAGTTTGAATTGATTGAGCATGAATATGAAAAAGGTCATTTTGAACCATGTGATGAAAATAAAACTGAATGGCAAGGGTGTTATGGCGATAAAAGCGATAATAAACAAAAATGGATTGTTCCTCCCAGAAGGATAAAAGTAGAAGGCCGCTCCCCTGTCATCCGTTTTTACTGGGGCTATCGCGCCGCCGAGAATGAAACTGATAAATACGCTATTCCACTAAAAAATAAACAGGGCGATAATTATTATGACCTGACGCCTGAACAACGAAAAAGCAAAGGACCCTTTTACTGGGGAGGTGGTCCGTTCCAGAATGGCTGTAACCAACTGGTCAGCTTATGGAGTGATAAAGGGTTTAATAACTGGCCTTCAGCGCTGGGTATTCCTGTACCATTTAGCACGCAGTTACTGAATGGGGAGCGCGACAGGCTTCTTACAGCCGCTCCGCCACGGCACTATTATGCTCATGCGGCAGGCCGTCTGGCTAAGTTAATCAAAACGATTCGTGACAAACATCCTGAAGATACGGTGACGGTACTGTCACACAGCCAGGGAACCATGATTGCCCTGGCCGCTGCTGCAATTGAAGCCCCGGACGCGCTGTTCGTGATGAACTCGCCCTATGCACTGGATAATGAAATGACAACCTATATTTCATATCCCATGGATGAAATTATCAGTAAGGAGGCCAGGGAGGCGACTTTCGCCGATATTGTTAACAAAATTGCTGAAAACAAAACGCGTCTGAAGCAACAGGGGTGTGAAAGATTACTGGCAGGGGTCAGCAGTGGGGGTGAAAGCTGGACACCGGAAGGTAAAACCTATCGAGATGTGCCAGAGCGCGATAACCATGGAACAACCTGGATCTACTGCAATCCTCATGATCGAGTAATGGGATCTGCACCTTTGCGCAGCATTGGCTGGCAGGGATTACCCAATACGGAAGCCAGTCGTTTTAGTGAACCTCATCCCTTATTTAAAGCTGCGAGTGAGACACTCTATGTTCGTATGCTTGGGCGAAATACTCCCTGTGGGGGTAAACCTGCCTCACAAACGAACTTTAGCGAGCTGGGCGATGGTCATCCATTCTGGGACAGTACGATATCAATAATGCAGAAAATGACCTGGCCAGATCCCGCAAAGGGGCAAAAACTGACTATCAATGGACCAATGGTTCCTGAACCTCTGTCAGCAGAAGAGTTAAAAGATTTTGATAAAGACTACCGGAGTAAAGAAAAACAAACCGATAGAATAGGATATGGCTATGGACAGATAGATAAAGATACCGTGCAGAACGGAGATATTTCTTCTGGTAAACCTGTAGATTCTGATTACCGATATTATATCTCTCTTTACGGCTATTTTGATCAGAAAATGAAGCTCAAAGATCGTCCCGGGATTAATTTGCCGGGGCCGGGATCCAAAGAAGAGCGCAACAGGTATGAAAAGCAGTCCAGAGCAGAAATGCTGGAAGATGTTCGTACCTATGTTCAGCGACCAACAGACCACAGCACATTGCCAATGGATGAACGCTTTATGAGCAGGGTTGTTGCCTACGATTTGCCGATAGGTTATTGCTGGCATTCATGGGACAGAGAAAGCCTTGCTGAATTACGCTACCAGGCTGACTGGCTGGAAAGTGATGACTATTACTGGACAGGTAAGCAGACACTCCCTGCCATGCCTGCAATTATAAGAATGGACGTGGCAAGCGATGCTGTAGAAAAAAGAACTCATGAAATAGAGCGACTTCATCTCAAAAAATAGCACCAACGGTGTGATAACGCGTGTATTTTATTTTTAAGGAATGAAATATGGGAAAATTTGCCATTGTTTTAGGGGATGTCACTACGCATGGTGGCAAAGTCACTTCAGCCTCGTCCAGCTTCGATATCTCAGGGACGAATGCTGCGCTTTTAAACGATACTGTTTCATGCCCGAAGCACGGCACAAACAAAATCATTGAGTGCGATGTTTCTGCATATGAAGAAAACGGTCGTGGAATCGTATTGCATGGTTGTAAAACGCAGTGCAGCGCGCGTGTCATTGCAAGCCTGCAGGATATGGAGGTTAGCTGATGGGATGGTCTCTGCCGGATGTGCCTGAAAAAGAGCGGGCACCAACCTGGTCGCCGTGGATCTGCGAGAGTTCAGACGATAAGAGTTTTCTTGAGAAGCTACGGTGGATGGCCGACTGGCAGCTCAGCGACAGTTATTTCCGGACCGGTGTTCATCCGAAATACACGCGGCCAGCAGAGGTCTGTGCCGAGAGCGCCGGCGGGATTAGCCCGGAAGAGATGGCTGAAATCCGGGAAATGGAAGCCAGAAGCAGGTATTAACAGTGGGAACAGTGCATGTTAATGGCCGTTGAAGGAAAGACGCTATGAGCACAAATCCCCTGGTTAGCTATCTGACACCGGGCAGTACCTGAGACCGTAATCCGGCACCGAAGTCGGGCGCGTTTTACGCCCGCATTCGTCATGAGCGCTACCTGAATGGCCAGACGCGGCTGGCGGGTGAACGGTAACCCGCCCTGATAGAGATTACTCCGCGCCGAGGAACATCCTGCGCAGATAGTGCGGGACGGCGTTGTCAGCGTTGGTGCCGATCACTTCCAGTTCCGGTAGCAGGTCCTTCAGGCGCTGGTGGGCGTTGCCCATAATGCAGCCTTTCCCCGCCATGGAGAGCATTTCGGCGTCGTTCATGCCGTCGCCAAAGGAGATGCACTCTTTCAAGCTGTAGCCCATCGCTTTGGCGACGGCTTCCAGCGCGTGCCCTTTAGATACGCCACCCGCCATCACTTCAAGACAGGTCAGCGTGGAGAAGCTGACGTTAACGCGGTCGCCCCAGCGGGCGTTGATTGCCTGCTCAAGCGGCAGCAGCTTTTCGTGGTCGTCGCAGGTGAAGAACACTTTGCTCACGCCGTCCGTTTCCAGCAGGCCCGGCTCGAAGAGCGAGTAGTTAAACACCGCTTCTTTAAAGTATTTCATCTCTTCCGGGCGGTGGCGGTTCATAAACCACTCGTCGCCGCGATAGACGTTGGTCACGATATCCGTGTTGGCATGCATCACGCCGTACAGATCGGCTGCAATATCACGATCCAGATCGTGAGTGAACACCAGGTTACCGTCGGTGTCGTGCACGCGGGCACCGTTGGAGGTGATCATGTAGGCTTTGATTTCGAGGTTGTCGCGGATCTGCGCAACGTCGATGTGGTGACGCCCTGTCGCAAACACGAAATGCACGCCGTGCGCGGTAAGCAGCTTCAGCGTTTCTTTCGCGTAAGGGGAAAGCAGGTGATCGGGGGACAGCAACGTGCCATCTAAGTCAGACGCAACGACCTGGTACATAAGATTAGTAAACCTCTGGTGAAGAAAATTAATGATGCCGGTCGAAAAAATCGAGGATGGCATTCAACGCGCTGGCCCGCATATCGTCCTTTTCAAACAGGATCTCATGATACGCGCCGTTGATGACGTAAGGTGTTTCCCCCTCACAGGGATGGCCCGCCGCGGCACGAAGTTCGCAGAATCGCTGGTGCGCGCGGTTATCCACCACCCGCTCCTCTTCTGCCTGGAGTAATAACATCGGCGTAGTGATAGCGGTGGCTCCCGCTATCACTTCTTCTCCTGCGAGTATCCCTTCGCGTACCCAGTGCCATGTCGGCCCGCCTACCCGCAATGCTGGCTCGTCAGCATAAAAACGCAGGTTGCGACGGTAGCGTTCACGGCTATGAGTCAGGACATTAACGCTAAACGGCAAGGCGCGCCAGCGGCCTGTTCCTATTGCGTAACCTTCACGAATGCGCTGGTGGCCCTCCGCCCAGTCGAGCAGGTGGCGCACCATCCAGTCCGGCCAGCGCAACGTAATACCGAACATCGGCGCGGTAAGCGCCACGGCATCAAAGGCCTGAGAATTTTTTTCCAGCCAGAGCGTGGTGATAGCCCCGCCCATCGAGTGGGCCAGCACGTAACGCTTACGCCACGGGCCGGTAGCAACTTCCTGCTGATAAAAGCGGTCAAAATCTTCGACGTAGTCGCTGAATTTCACGACGTGGCCACGGTGCGTATCGGAAAGCATGCGGCCCGAGCGCCCCTGTCCGCGATGGTCGAGGATTAGCACATCGTAGCCACAGTGGAACAGATCGTAGGCAAGCTCCGCATACTTCACGTAGCTTTCGATACGGCCCGGACAAACGACAATGACGCGGTCGTGCTCCTCGGCACAAAAGCGAACATACCGAACCGGCACATCGTCTACGCCCAGAAATTCACGCTCTTCGCGCTCGCGCCAGAAGTCCGTCAATGGACCCTGTGTGAAAGCAGCAAATGCGCTCTCACGTGTTAACCATCCATTTTTATGCTGACACATAAGCTGTTTTTGCACCGTCTGTCTGAATATTTGTGACCCATAGCACGCCCATAAACAATAGCGTATTGTGGCACAAAAGTGTTCAATCGGGAATTTCCTATGACTTTCGAATGGTGGTTTACCTATCTTCTAACGACAATCATTTTAAGCCTTTCCCCAGGCTCCGGCGCGATTAATACGATGTCCACCGCGATGAGCCACGGCTACCGTGGAGCCGCAGCATCTATTGCAGGATTACAAACCGGGCTGGCGATTCATATTATGCTGGTTGGCGTGGGGCTGGGTGCGTTGTTTTCACGTTCGCTAATGGCATTTGAAGTATTGAAATGGGCAGGTGTTGCTTATCTCATTTGGCTAGGCATCCAGCAGTGGCGGGCGGCAGGCTCTATCGATCTCAATACCCTGGCGGCTAGCCAGCCGCGCAGCCGCCTGTTTAAACGCGCGGTGTTTGTGAATCTCACCAACCCCAAAAGTATTGTGTTTCTGGCGGCCCTGTTCCCACAGTTTATCGCTCCGCATCAGCCGCAGGCGATGCAGTACGTGATTCTGGGCGTGACTACCGTAGTGGTGGATATCATCGTAATGATTGGCTACGCGACGTTAGCCACGCGCATTGCGGGCTGGATAAAAGGGCCGCGTCAGATGAAAGCGCTGAACCGGGTGTTTGGTTCGCTGTTTATGCTGGTAGGCGCGCTCCTTGCCGGAGCACGCCAGGCCTGAGAATTAGCGGGAAATAATCAGGTGGATGCCGAAGCCGGTAAAGAGAGCGCCCGCCATGCCGTCGATCCATCTGGCGAGGCGCTGATAGCCGCGACGCATTTTCGGCAGGGCGAACAGGCTCGCCACGAGGGTAAACCAGGCAAAGGTCTCCAGGGCGATCATCACAAATAAGCCCCAGCGCTCGGCCCCGCCCACGCTATCGCCAACGAACAGAGAGAAGACGCTGCCGAAGTAAATAATCGCTTTCGGGTTCGAAAGGTTGGTGAGCAGCCCTTTCAGGAAGCTGCGTCCGCCGTGAGCAAGCTCAACCGCTGGCACCTCTTCGGTTGCCACTTCTTTCTTAAACGCGCCGCGCAGCATCTGGTAACCCATCCAGCACAGGTACAGGCCACCACCAACCATAATAATGCTGTGCAGCCACGCCATTTTTTCCAGGATCAGGTTCAGGCCCAGTAACGCCACGCCGGACCACACCATAACGCCGCCGGTAATCCCCAGCACGCCCATCATCGCCTCTTTGCGGGAGCGGCTAACGGCTGTCTGGGAAACGAAGAAAAAGTCAGGGCCTGGGGTGACCAGGGCAACGATATGCAATACCGCTACGGTCAGAAAGAGCATCAGCATAGGAAGTTACTCGCGGGACAATCAGTCGATGAACAACCATCCTGCCACGTTCGGGCAGGACTGGCTACTACTCATCTTCGCCGTCAACGTGGCTGCGAATGAGTGACATGAATTCACGGCCAAAACGCTCCAGCTTGCGGGTTCCTACGCCGTTCACGCCCAGCATTTCGCCTGGGGATAACGGCATCTGCTCCGCCATTTCGATAAGCGTCGCGTCGTTGAACACCACGTAAGGCGGGATGTTCTCTTCGTCAGCGATGGCTTTGCGAAGTTTACGGAGCTTGGCGAACAGCTTGCGGTCGTAGTTGCCGGAGGCAAACTTCTGGCTCGCTTTAGATTTAATCGCCACAACCCGGGGAACGGCGAGCATCAGCGGAACTTCCGCGCGCAGATAAGGGCGGGCTGCTTCAGTAAGCTGCAAAGCTGAATGCTGGGCGATATTTTGCGTCACCACGCCAAGGTGAATGAGTTGGCGGATCACGCTCACCCAATGTTCGGTGGTGTGCTCGCGCCCTTCCCCATAAACCTTCAGCTTGTCGTGGCCGAACTCGCGAATACGCTGGTTGTTTGAGCCACGCAGCACTTCCACAACGTAGCCCATACCGAAACGCTGGCCGACGCGATAAATACAGGACAGCGCTTTTTGCGCGTCCATCAGCCCGTCATACCTGCGCGGCGGATCCAGACAAACGTCGCAGTTGCCGCATGGCTGCTGTCGGCCTTCCCCGAAGTAGTTCAGCAGCACCAGACGGCGGCAGGTTTGCGCCTCTGCAAAGGCACCCATCGCATTGAGCTTATGGCGTTCGATGTCCTGCAACGCCCCCATGGGCTTCTCTTCGAGGCATTTTCGCAGCCAGGCCATGTCCGCCGGATCGTAAAACAGCATGGCTTCCGCAGGCAGGCCATCGCGCCCGGCGCGGCCCGTTTCCTGGTAATAGGATTCAATATTGCGCGGAATATCAAAGTGCGCCACGAAGCGGACGTTAGGCTTGTTGATACCCATGCCGAAGGCGACGGTGGCGACGACAATCTGCAGGTCGTCGCGCTGGAATTTTTCCTGCACGTCCGCCCGGACATCATGCTCAAGCCCGGCGTGATAGGCCCCGGCTGAGATACCTTTGCTTTGCAGGCGCGCGGCGGTGTCTTCAACCTTCGCGCGGCTGCCACAGTAAATAATGCCGGATTTACCCTTCTGCTCCTGCACATAGCGCATCAGCTGATCGAGGGGTTTGAACTTCTCCATTAGCATGTAGCGAATGTTCGGGCGGTCGAAGCTGCTGATCTGGATAAACGGATCCTGCAGGCCGAGCAGGCGCACGATATCCAGTCGCGTGGTGTCGTCGGCCGTCGCCGTAAGGGCGATAAACGGAACGTCCGGCAGACGCTGGCGCAGCTGGCCAAGTGCTGCGTATTCAGGGCGGAAGTCGTGCCCCCACTGTGAAATACAGTGCGCTTCATCCACCGCCACCATCGACAGGTGCCACTGGGAGATCTGATCGATGAAGTTGTCCATCATCAGCCGCTCAGGGGCGATATAGAGCAGGCGAATTTGCCCGGTCCGGCAGCCAGCCATCACTTCCTGCTGCTGATCCCGGCTCTGGGTGGAGTTCAGGCAGGCCGCAGAAACCCCGTTGGCGAGCAGCTGATCCACCTGATCTTTCATCAGCGAGATCAGCGGCGAAACCACCACCGTCAGGCCGCCAAACACCAGCGCGGGAATTTGATAGCAGAGGGATTTGCCGCCGCCTGTTGGCATCACGACCAGGCTGTCGCGACCGGCAAGCACCGTTTCAATGATGGTTTCCTGACCGGGACGGAACTGCTGATAGCCGAAGGTCTCTTGCAGGACCTGTCTTGCCAGCGCTGTCTGATTAATTACTTCCGCCTCTGTCACGCTCTCTCCACCACCAAAAAAAACAGGCGCTATTTTCAGCGCCTGCGTTAAAAACTGCAACTTTTTAGAACAGGTCGTTAAGCATAACGCCAACACCGAAGCGCGTCTGGTTAAAGTTGTAATCAATTAATGACTCGCCGTAGCCGCTGTACAGCTGGGTGTACAGGCGAACGTGCTTGCCGACCGGGTAGCTGAAGCCAAGCTCCGCGCCGCCGTAGCCGGTGTTCCAGTTGTACTGGCCCTTCATGCTCAGGATCGCGTCGCCGAGGGCGTAACCCACCTTCAGCTGGTAGTAACCCATATATTTGGTGATATCCGGATTATCGTCAGTTGAGCCAATCACGTACCACGGCTTCACTTCCACCAGCCAGTTTCCGTGCTCCGCCATCAGGCGCGCATACATGCGGTTCCAGCTGCGGGAGGTTGGGTCGGAGCGACCGTTAGACTGGTGGTTGTAACCAAACTCGACGTCGCGCAGCGTCCATCCGGCAAACGAGTCATCCGTCGCAAAGCCGAGGAATACCTGCGGTTCGTAGTTCGTTTCGCGGAACGGTGAGGATTCGCCGCTGTTGGACAGCTGCCACCAGGATTTCTGCGTATAAGACGCGCCCAGCACCGAGTTCTGGCCCAGGATACCGCGCCAGAGCGGGAAGGCGAGGCTTAGCTGAAACTTCACTTCGTCTTTGCGGGCATTATCAGACCAGTTGTATGAGCTGATGGCTTCTTTGTTCAGGTCGTCCGTTACCGAGTAAACCACATAGTTAGATTCATAGGGATAGAGCGTGAACGGGTTGTCATGCTCCTGCAGCATGTTAGCAATGATGCTGCCGCGTACGGCAGGCTTATCATGCACTTCTTTAACTGTTGCTTCCTGAGCGTATGCCGTAAGAGGCAGCAAGCATACAGCCATCAAGCATCCCAAAAACTTGCGCATCGACGAGGTTCTCCTGAACGTAATAATTAGTTTCGAATTGTTAGCTGGCGGACATTCTACAGAGTTATTATTCGTCCCGCTCGTCTGACTGTCCTAAAGTGGAAAGCAACAAATCAGAAGCATAAAATACACATCCAGGTTACTTATTCACGCTTTGCGATCGAGGAACGATCTATGTCCGGCAATGTTCTGACAACTGAAGCTGCGCTCCAGCTGGTTGGTGAAATTTTCGTTTATCACATGCCCTTTAACCGCGCCCTCGGCCTTGAGCTTGAGCGCTATGAAAAAGCCTTTGCCCAGCTTGGGTTTAACAACCAGCCGATGATGGTCGGCAACTGGGCACAAAGCATTCTGCACGGCGGCGTGATTGCCTCGGCGCTGGACGTGGCGGCGGGCCTGGTATGCGTGGGGAGTACGCTGACGCGCCACGATACCATCAGCGAAGAGGAGCTGCGCCAGCGCCTGTCGAAGATGGGCACTATCGATCTGCGCGTCGATTACCTGCGTCCTGGCCGTGGGCAGCGCTTCACCGCCAGCAGCAGCTTATTGCGCGCAGGTAACAAAGTGGCGGTGGCCCGCGTGGAATTACATAACGAAGATCAGTTGCACATCGCCAGCGCCACGGCCACCTATATGGTGGGGTAAGAAGATAAATACTGAGACTGCTAAAAGATAAGGAAATAACGTGGTTTTTCCTTATCTTTGGTTGAGTTGGTGAAAATCAATAAATTGATTTTCTTTAATATTTTTCCAACATTCAAACGTGTGAATTTTGTCACCGATCTGTAAATCCTGTTACTATTTGCGCACTATTCTTCGACGAGTTTTCTTCATGGATGCGAAACAGACCCGCCAGGGCGTGTTGTTTGCCCTCGCGGCGTATTTAATGTGGGGCATCGCGCCTGCTTATTTCAAACTGATCAACTACGTTCCGGCAGATGAAATCCTGACCCACCGCGTTATCTGGTCTTTCTTCTTTATGATCGCGCTGATTAGCCTGAGCCGTCAGTGGCCGCAGGTGAAAAAAGCCTGCCGGAACCGCAGCAAAGTGCTGGCGATGGCCGGGTCTGCGGTGCTTATCGGCGGGAACTGGCTGCTGTTTATCTGGGCGGTGAATAATAACCATATGCTTGAAGCCAGCCTCGGCTACTTTATTAATCCGCTGGTCAACGTCGTGCTGGGGATGGTTTTCCTGGGGGAACGCTTCCGCCGCATGCAGTGGCTGGCCGTGGCGCTGGCCTGTTGTGGGGTGCTGGTGCAGCTGTGGACGTTTGGCTCGCTGCCGGTCATTGCGCTCGGTCTGGCATTCAGCTTTGCTTTCTACGGGCTGGTCCGTAAGAAGATCGCCGTGGATGCGCAAACCGGGATGTTAGTCGAGACGCTCTGGCTGCTGCCGATTGCGGCAATTTATCTGTTCGGCATCGCCGACAGCGCAACCAGCCATATGGGGCAGAATCCCTGGTCACTGAATCTCCTGCTGATTGCCGCAGGCGTAGTGACCACGATCCCACTGCTGTGCTTTACCGCCGCCGCAACGCGCCTGCGCCTCTCCACGCTGGGGTTCTTCCAGTATCTTGGCCCGACGCTGATGTTCCTGCTGGCCGTCACCTTCTACGGTGAGGTCGTGGGCAAAGACAAGATGGTGACCTTCGGCTTTATCTGGGCGGCGCTTGCGCTGTTTATTCTGGATGCGGTGTATACGCAACGTCGGCTGCGTAAAATCGCTTAACGGCAGCTGAATTTCTCCCTCTCCCCAAAGGGGGAGGGAGAAAAAGCGTTACAGCCAGTTCTTACGCTTGAAGTAAAGGTAAGGCGCAAGCCCGGCGAGGATCATCACGATAATCGCCGCCGGATAGCCGAAGCTCAGCTTCAGCTCGGGCATAAATTCGAAGTTCATCCCGTAGCTGGATGCTACAAGCGTAGGCGGCAGGAAGACGACTGACACAACCGAGAAGATCTTGATGATGCGGTTCTGCTCGATGTTGATAAAGCCCATTGCCGCCTGCATCAGGAAGTTCACCTTCTGGAACAGGGATTCGTTGTGCGGCAGCAGGGATTCGATATCCCGCAGGATCTCACGGGCCTGCTCCAGCTGGCCGCCCGGCAAGCGCGCCTTGCGCACCAGGAAGTTCAGCGCTCGCTGGGTATCCATCAGACACAGGCGAACCTTCCAGCCGATATCTTCCAGCTCCGCAAGCGTTGACAACGCGGCGTCGTATTCGTCGCCCTGGTGCCCTTCCATAATCACACGACTGAGCTTTTCCAGGTCGCTGTAGATATTTTCGATTTCGTCCGCCAGCTGTTCGATTTTGGTTTCGAACAGGTCCAGCAGCAGCTCGTAGGCGTTGCCGTCCACCATCGCCTGGCTGCGGGCGCGCATGCGGTACAGACGAAACGCAGGCAGTTCACGTTCGCGCAGGGTGTACAGGCGGCCTTCACGAATGGTGAAGGCAACGGTGCTGTTACCGGCGTGATCGTCAGCATCTTCAAAGAAGAAGAATGAGTGGATGTGCAGCCCGTCTTCGTCCTCAAAGAAACGCGCCGAGGCTTCGATGTCTTCCAGCTCTGGTCGGGTTGCCAGGCTCTGACCAAGTTCCGTTTGCACACGCTGCCGCTCGCTCTCTTCGGGCTCCACCAGATCGACCCAGACGGAGTTCGTCAGGTCGTCGGTTTCATCCCCTTCAAGGCGGGACAGGCGATTGTTTTCCAGTTGAAATGCGCTCAGCATGACCGGGACTCCCAATGCAAAAAATATCAGGGACAGTTCGGTTGGCACACAGACAGAAACTCTTGAGGTTTCAGACCATTAAACAGCCTGACTCATTGCGACGGGAACGGTAGACGAGCAGTCGCCGACAACCACTAAGGCTATCAGCATTCGAGGATAGCCTTAGAAGTTGTACCTGGATAACAGGTAATTGAGCCAGTATCTACTGGGTGTGTCCAAGGCGAGTGTCCTCTTAAGTCGTATTCGTGCGCGCATGTTACGCCACCATAAATATGGCGTCAACACGCAACGGGGCACCGCTTGCGAATAAATACCCGCGATGTTTTAAGGGTAGCAGCGTTTCAGAAAATTGCGCGATAAATCTGGATGTTACACCGTTTCCAGCTTCGCATAAGCGGCCACCAGCCACTTAATTCCCTGCCCCGGAAAAGCGACCTGCACGCGGCTGTGATCGCCGCTGCCTTCCAGGTTAACAATGGTGCCTTCGCCAAATTTTGCATGGCGCACGCGCTGCCCGAGCTTGTAGCCGGTGTCATTTTCGGAAATCGGCGTACCCATACGCTGATGGCTGACCGGACGGCTGATGCTGGCGCGTAAACGCACCTCTTCAACGGTATTTTCCGGCAGCTCACCGACGAAGCGCGACGGGCGGTGATAAACCTCCTTGCCGTACAGACGACGGGTTTCCGCGTAGGTCAGCGTCAGCTTTTGCATGGCCCGCGTCACACCGACGTAGGCCAGTCGGCGCTCTTCTTCCAGACGACCGCCTTCATCCAGCGACATCTGGCTCGGGAACATGCCCTCTTCCATACCAACAATAAAGACCTGTGGGAACTCCAGGCCTTTGGCGGAGTGCAGCGTCATCAGCTGAACCGCATCCTGCCAGGTGTCCGCCTGCCCTTCACCCGCTTCCAGCGCGGCGTGGGAGAGGAATGCCTGCAGCGGCATCAAATCCTCGTCTTCGTCCTGATAGCTGAACTGGCGCGTTGCCGTCACCAGCTCCTCTAAGTTTTCGATACGCGTCTGGCCTTTTTCACCCTTCTCCTGCTCGTACATCATCATCAGGCCAGAGTCTTTAATCACGCGGTCAGTCTGGACGTGCAGCGGCATGTCGATGGTCTCATGAGCCAGCGCGTCGATAAGCTCCATAAAGCGTTGCAGGGCGGAGGCCGCACGGCCAGCAAGCGCCTTTTCCTGCAACAACAGGCGGCAGGACTGCCAGAGCGTAAGCTGTTTGTCGCGGGAGGTCTGGCGCACCACGTCCAGCGTACGATCGCCAATCCCCCGCGTTGGGGTGTTCACCACGCGCTCAAACGCCGCGTCGTCGTTACGGTTAGCAATCAGGCGCAGGTACGACAGCGCATCTTTGATTTCCTGACGTTCGAAGAAGCGCATGCCGCCGTAGATGCGGTACGGCATACTGACCTGCAGTAATGCCTCTTCCAGCACGCGCGACTGGGCGTTGCTGCGATAGAGAATGGCGCACTGCTCCAGCGCTCCGCCGTTCTCCTGCCAGGTTTTGATACGGTTAACCACGAAGCGGGCTTCGTCCAGTTCATTGAAAGCGCAGTAGAGGGAAATCGGCTCGCCGTCGCTGCCGTCGGTCCACAGCTCTTTGCCTAAGCGGCCAGAGTTGTTAGCGATCAGGGCGTTGGCGGCATTCAGAATGTTGTTGGTCGAGCGGTAGTTTTGCTCCAGACGAATGGTTTCCGCGCCGGGAAAATCCTTCAGGAAGCGCTGGATGTTTTCCACCTGCGCCCCACGCCAGCCGTAGATTGACTGGTCATCATCGCCGACGATCATCACCTTGCCGGTGTCGCCCGCCAGCATGCGGATCCACGCGTACTGGATGCTGTTGGTGTCCTGGAATTCGTCCACCAGAATGTTGGTGAAGCGTTCACGGTAGTGGTTAAGAATGTGCGGCTTGTTGAGCCAAAGCTCGTGCGCGCGCAGCAGCAGTTCGGCGAAATCCACCAGGCCTGCGCGGTCGCAGGCTTCCTGATAGGCCTGATAAACCTTCTGCCAGGTCTGCTCCACCGGATTGCCGTAGCTTTCTATGTGGTGCGGGCGCAGCCCTTCGTCTTTTTTGCCGTTGATGTACCACATTGCCTGACGTGCGGGCCACTGCTTGTCGTCGAGGTTCAGCGCTTTGATCAGGCGCTTTAGCAGACGCAGCTGGTCTTCGCTGTCCAGAATCTGGAAGTCCTGCGGCAGGCTGGCGTCCATGTGGTGCGCGCGCAGCAGGCGGTGCGCCAGGCCGTGGAACGTACCGACCCACATGCCGCCCTGGCTGGTGCCCATCAGCTGGCCGATACGGTGACGCATTTCAGCCGCCGCTTTGTTGGTGAAGGTCACCGCCATAATAGAGTACGGAGAGCAGTTCTCGACCATCATCAGCCAGGCGATACGGTGTACCAGTACGCGTGTTTTACCGCTGCCCGCCCCTGCCAGCACCAGCATATTGCTGCGCGAGGCCGCGACGGCTTCACGTTGTTTATCATTCAGGCTGTCTAGCAGGTAAGAAACGTCCATTGGCACCGCCGTTAAAGGAGTATGGGATACTCTAAATAATTCGAGTTACAGGAAGGCGGCAAGCTCGGGAATCCCCAGGAGCTTACATAAAGTAAGTAACTGGGGTGAGCGAGTGCAGCCAACGCACCTGTAGCTTGAAGTATGACGAGTATCAACACCTGGAATTTTATACAGAGTTGTGGTGATTATATCAGCGCGGTGAGGGATGCCAACCGCGAAATTTCGAGATGAGGTAACAGGCGGCTGTCGTCGATCTGCATCAGGTCGCCGTCGTGCAGGTTTATCCAGCAGGCCTGCATGCCGCAGCGGACGGCTCCGGCAACGTCCGTGGTCAGGTCGTCACCCACGTGAAGGATTTGCGCAAGCGGCACGTCGAGCTTTTGCGCCGCCAGATGGTACATATCATTAAACGGTTTTGAACGTCCGTGCGGGCCAGCCCGCAGAACGAACTTAAAGTATTTATCAAGCCCGAAAAGATGCGGCTCCGCGTTGCCGTTGGTGATCGCCACCAGCGGCCATTTTTCGGCGAGCTTCGCGAGCGTGTCGTGAGTTTCTTCCGGCACGTCAATACGGCTGCGCCACGCTGCAAAATTCGCCATGGAAGCCGTAGCACCCGCCGAAGCTTCTTCTGCGCTCAAGCCCGCGTCGAGCATTGCTTGCTCAACGGCACGACGACGCCATTCGGTCACGTCGTGATAGATATCAGGCTCGGCAAGGCGAATCGCATGGCGCAGGCGCATGAAATCAGGCTTTTTTAACGCGCTCAGGCTCGGATGGTAGTTCTGCACAAAACTTAAGGACTCAAGCTCGGTACGTTCGATCACCGGACGATTGTCATACAGGGTGTCGTCCAGATCAAAAGTGAGCGCGGCAACTGGCCCAAGTGGGCGGTAAAAATGCATTACGATTTCCCCCGTTTGGCGCGTGGATGCGCGGCATCGTACACCGTGGCTAAATGTTGAAAATCTAAATGGGTATAGATTTGCGTGGTGGAGAGATTCGCGTGGCCCAGCAGCTCCTGCACGCCGCGCAGATCGCCGCTCGACTCCAGCATATGCGTGGCAAAAGAGTGGCGAAGCTTGTGGGGATGAACATGGCTGTTCAGCCCCTGCTTGATCCCCCACTCGCTAAAGCGCTTCTGGACGTTGCGGGCAGAGATACGTTTCCCCTGCTTCGACAGAAACAGCGCGTCGTCGTCCGGGCCAAACAGCTCACGCAGATCGAGCCAGTGCTCAACCCAGGTCACGGCGGATTTCCCCACCGGTACACGACGCTCTTTGCTGCCTTTGCCCATCACCCAGATCTCGCCCGTGCTGAGGTCGATGTGCCCGTAATCCATGTTGACCAGCTCGGAGAGACGCAGGCCCGCGCCGTACATGACTTCCAGCATGGCACGATCGCGTACCGCCAGCGGATCGTTCAGATCGATATCCAGCAGGCGGTTAACGTCATCTACTTCAATATTTTTCGGCAGATGGCGGCCTGATTTTGGCGCGGAGATCCCTTTTGCGGGGTTGGCTTTGAGTTCACCCTGGCTGACCTGCCAGTCGAAGAAGCTGCGCAGCGCGGAGAGACGAAGCGCGAGGCTGGAAGGCCCGAGGCCTGCTCTACGGCTGCGGACGGCAAGAGATCGCACGCCTGCGGCATCGCACTGCTGCCAGTTTTTCACCCCCATCTCACCCAGCAGGTGGACAATGGTTTCGAGCTGGCGGCCATAGTTTAGCAGGGTAAGCGGGCTGAGCTGGCGCTCAACCTTCAGATAACGCAGGAAACCATCAACGGCTGCCTGAAGCGGTGAGATGGTCATACGCGCTCAATCCAGCGCTCCAGCAAATCGGGCAGCATCAGCGCCAGTTCATGCAGCAGCTGCGTCCCCTGGCCCTCATGATAATGCTGCGGGTCGCGGCTGCTGAACAGCAGCACGCCGAGATCGGCATCGCTGCCCATCAGCGACATGGCCACCGAACCGATGGCTTTCGCCTGCGGCAGGATCACCAGCAGCTCCGGTCCGTTGAGCGTCCCAAGATAGTGCTGGCTGTCGCCCAGGCGCTGAATGCGCAGGGGCTCAAACGCCTGGCGGCTCAGGGAGAGCTGCACGAAGTCAGAAGGTGCGCCGATACGCCAGCGGTCAGCAAAAAGACGGACATTCGCCCCCGCCAGCCCCATCTCGCGCGCCCAGCGGTGCAGGCGGTTGAGCATATCCTGCAGGCTTGTGGCCGAAGCCAGACGGCCCTGGAGTTTGAGCAGGCGATAGAACAGGCCCTCGTTAGTACTGGCCTCTTCCATCAGCAGGTTCATGTTCTCTTCGAGGCGGTTGATGTGGTTACGGCTGCGCGCCATATGCCACTCCACCAGCGACACCGTGCCACGAACAGGGTGCGGCACCTGCATCTGTTCTACCCGGTGGGCATTGCGAATAAAGAAGTCCGGATTGCGCTGCAGGTATTCCGCCACGGCGTTATCGGTGAGCTCCAGTACGGCTTCTTGCTGTTCCTCGGCGTTCTTCATAGATGTATGAATCCATCATAGACATGGGCCGCCGGGCCGGTCATATACAGCGGAGAACCCGGCCCTTTCCAGGCGATATCAAGGCGACCGCCGGGCAGCTCAACGCGTACCTGTTCGGCCAGTAGGCCTTGCTGTATACCCACGGCAACGGCACCACAGGCACCGCTGCCGCAAGCTTGCGTTTCCCCGGCTCCGCGTTCAAAGACGCGCAGGCGGATGTGTTCACGAGTAACGACCTGCATGAATCCGATGTTTGCCCGCTCAGGAAAACGTTCGTGGCTTTCCATTACCGGACCTAAGGTTTCAACGGCTGCGGTGGTGACATCATCAACCTGAATCACGCAGTGTGGGTTACCCATCGACACCACGCCGCACATGATGGTCTGTTCCGCGGCACGCATAATATAGGTCTTTTCCGCTTTGTTTGCGCGGAACGGCACTTCGGAAGGTTCGAAGTTGGGCTCGCCCATATTCACGCGTACCAGCTCATCATCCGTCACGCTAAGCACCATACGGCCATTGGCGGTACTGACGCGAATATCACGCTTGTTGGTCAGCCCTTTCAGGCGCACAAAGCGGGCAAAGCAGCGCGCGCCGTTGCCGCACTGCGAGACTTCGCTGCCGTCGGCGTTGAAGATGCGATAGTGAAAATCGAGATCCGGATCGTACGGCGGTTCAACCACCAGCAGCTGATCGAACCCGACGCCGAGATGGCGATCCGACAAGCGACGGATCAGCTCTGGCGAGAAGTAAACGTTTTGTGTCACCGCGTCGACGACCATAAAGTCATTACCGAGGCCATGCATTTTTGAGAACTGCATCTTCTGCTCCATTTCCGCGGTTACTTATCTCTTGGCGACTAGTAAACAGTCTGGGTCGGCGCGTCGTCCATTCCGCGATCGTTGCGGACCGGGGTAGGTGACTGCGTCTGTGGAGCAGGCGCGGTGTTTTGCGTCGCCGGTTTGGTTTTACCGTCAGCCGGTGGGAAATAGAGAGGGCCTTTCAGGCCACAGCCGGTCAGGCTAAACAGCGCAAGAGCGACAGCCAGCGGGCAGAAAATTTTCTTCATTATTGAGTTGCCTGTGATTCATTATGCTGTCGTCTATCATCGCAGGTGAACCCCGAAAAGCAATACTCTTTTCTATTCCGCAGGGTTGCTTTTATACTGCCCTGAACCCGAACAACCGAGAAGAAGAGATGAACGACAGCGAATTTCATCGCATATGCGACGGCCTGTGGATGACGATTGAAGAAAGCCTGGACGACTGGGATGGCGAAAGCGATATCGACTGTGAGATTAACGGCGGCGTGCTGACGCTGAGCTTTGAGAACGGCAGCAAGATCATTATTAACCGCCAGGAGCCGCTGCATCAGGTGTGGCTGGCAACCAAAAGCGGTGGCTATCACTTTAATTTAAAAGGCGAGCAGTGGATTTGCGACCGTAGCGGCGCGGAGTTCTGGCAGCTGCTGGAAGAGGCCTGCACGGCGCAGGCTGGCGAGCCGGTCAGCTTCCGCCAGGATTAATACTGCTGCAGCAGCGGCGTATCGCTATCGTCCTGATTGGCGGGTGCCGCTGGTACGATGGTCTGGGTGCGGAACGGAATGACCTGCATGCGGCCATCAACCTTCACAATCTGGTAGAACTGCGGCAGGTTGAAGTTGATGAAGCTTGAGCCGTAGGTAAAGCGGTCGTGGGATGACGAGTAGAAGCGGCTGACGTCACGCACCAGTTCCTCTTTGCTGCCCTCGCAGTGGTGGTAAACTTCCGCCCGGTTGCTCTCATCCAGAATGTAGATATTAAAGCCCTGATCTTCGCTGGACTGCTCGAAGAAGAACTGAATTATCCCTTCGCTGGCAAACCCGTCCACCACCGGCGGCAGCTCGACGTGATTCGTTTCGACCTGTACCGATAAGCCATGCAGTTTGTTATGGGAAATTGCCCCATAGAACTCCACCGCATTTTCCAGTTTTTGTACCGACACGCTCAGGCGCTCGAAGAACAGCCCCCAGGTTTGCCCGGAGACGCGCAGCGCTTTGAAGCGGCCCGGCTCCTGGCGCGTGCTGGAAAGGCGGAAATCGATACATTCGGAAACCAGCTGCTGCACGCGGGTGCGGATCAGCCCGCGCAGATGCTGGCTGTAGCAGAACACTTCCACGCTGTCCGGCGGCGCGGCGTCCTGGTGCATTTTGCCCAGAATGGTCTTCAGCGCCTCGATCATCGCCTGCTCGCCGTTGAAATGCAGGGTTCGCACTTCGTTCCACGAGTTGCGATACAGCAGGTCGACGCTGCCTATCAGACACTGCTGCTGCTGCCCGAAGCTGAAGACGTCAAGCTTGCGGAAATCGAAATGCACGACCTGATTGCGGAAGGCTGCCGTCGGGTCATATTCAAGATTGATTATAATCGCCAGATGGCGAATTTCGCACGGGCTGTAAAGCGCCTTCGGTGTTGGCGCGGGCAGGCGAAGCGGGAAGTGGTGCGAAACATCGGCAACCATTTCCTGTAGCTTAGGCAGATCGCAAATGCCGTTGCCCTTAATAAACAGGCGGGTGCGAGAGGTCAGCAGGCCGTTGAAGTAGGCCCATGCCACCAGCTTATTAAGATAACGGTTATATTCCAGCGGCTGATGGCTGATGATGGAATTCATGTTTGGCGCGCGGTTATACAAATACCAGCCTGAACGGTTGGCGCGGCCCGGCGGCACATGAATGAACGTCAGGTGCGATTCGGACAGGTCCGGGGAGATCTGCGGGTTAACCAGCGTCACTTTACCCGGCAGCGCTTCAAAGGCCGCGTATAGTTTACGGGTCAGCACACCGATATCCTGTGGGCTTGCGGAGACGCTGAGGTTGTTACGGCGAGCAAAGCGAATCAGGTTGCGATAGCTCTGCATCATGGCATCAAGCAGTTCGTTATGGGCGTCGCGGACCTGGTCAATTTTCCAGTTCGCACGGTTATCCAGCATCGCCAGACGCTCTTCGTCCCAGCCCCACTCCTTGACCAGTTGGCTCAGCACTTCACGCCGCCAGCCTACGCAGGCGCGTTCACGCGAGAGCTTTTCGCACACTTTCAGGTAGAAGCAGCGGCGCACCAGGTCCAGGCGGGCAGTATCTTCGATTTGCGTCAGATAATGGGTAACGCGTTCCAGCATCATGCAGTACGGATCGAGACCAAATGAAACGATCTCGCCGTCATGCAGGCGCTGTTTAATGTCTTTCGCCAGCAGGCGGGCGTTCGGGTACTCCCAGGAATAGGCTTCCAGCAGCAGGGTTTTCAGCACTGCCTTATAGGGGGAGTCGATGCTTTTATAGAGCTGCCACAGGCTGGCACCGAAGTACTCTTCGGCGGAGAGCGTGCTCAATCCACCGAGATCCAGCCATTCGTTTGGTGTCAGCACGCCCTGTGAATAAAGAGACATGACATAATCGTCGTAATGCTCTTCTTCATCGCCCGGCACCATACTCCACAGAATACGTTTGCCCGCCAGGCGCACGGCAGTGCGATAAAATTCGTCTAACAGCAGGATGTGCTGGGTTGAGCCGCAGTCTTCGCCGCCGAGGCTGCCGCTTTCGTTATGACGGAAACGGTTTTCGTCGATCAGGAAGAAGCTAACCTCTACGCCCAGCGACGCCGCCCAGCTTTCCAGCAGGCTGCATTTGCGCTGTAACAGCTGGCGTTCGTCATTATCGAGCCATGCCTGGTGGCACACCCAGATATCCAGGTCTGAAGAACAGCTCTGGCCGACGGAGGAGGTACTGCCCATGGTATAGAGGCCGGTGATGGGCAACTCGCCCTTGACGGTCGCCTGCGGCGGCATGCCGCGCATCAGTTCCAGCTCGTTCAAATAGTGGCGTTGGGTTTCATCAGGCGTGTAAATGCAGATGCCATGGGGAACGTTACCGTCGAGGTAACCCGGCATCAGCGGGTGATGATAATGTAACAATGTTGGCAGAAGACTGTAGACCTGCTGGAAAGCAGGGCCCATTGCAGCAAGCGCGCGATCTACACGCAGTTGGTTGATGGCATCCAGTCTCTGTTTAAGCGTCTCAATATAGAGGTACAAGACATATCGCCTGATGGTTTCAGTATTTCGAAAAAACCCGTTTCCCGGTCGTTGCCCTTATGATTATAAACGAACGGGCAAGCGACTGCTGGAAACGTGATCAATTTAACACCTTGCTGGTTGACCGTAAAGAAAGTTGCACTACGCACAACCTTCCACGCCAGGAAGCCGTTTTATATTCCATAATACGAGTCACGTCCCTCTTTTCCGCAAAAACCGTTGAAACTGACAGCCTTCCGCGAAGAGTGGTAGGATGGCAGCAGGACGACAATTACGGTAACAAGCATGTTAGACAATGTATTAAGAATTGCCACTCGCCAGAGTCCGCTAGCCCTCTGGCAAGCACAATATGTTAAACAGCGCCTGGAAGCGAATCATCCGCAGCTCACCGTAGAGCTGGTGCCGATGGTCACCCGTGGCGATGTGATCCTGGATACGCCGCTGGCCAAAGTCGGCGGTAAGGGTCTGTTCGTCAAAGAGCTGGAGCTTGCGTTGCTGGAAGGCCGTGCTGACATTGCCGTCCACTCCATGAAGGACGTGCCGGTCGAGTTTCCGGAAGGTCTGGGTCTGGTGACGATTTGCGAGCGCGACGATCCGCGTGACGCCTTCGTTTCAAACCAGTATGCCAGCCTCGACGACCTGCCTCAGGGCAGCGTGGTGGGTACTTCAAGCCTGCGCCGTCAGTGCCAGCTCGCCGAACGTCGCCCGGACCTGATTATCCGTTCCCTGCGTGGCAACGTTGGCACTCGCCTAAGCAAGCTCGATAGTGGCGAATACGACGCGATTATTCTTGCCGTCGCCGGGCTCAATCGTCTGGGCCTGCAGTCTCGAATTCGCTCCGCGATGCCAGCTGAAATCTCCTTACCGGCCGTTGGCCAGGGTGCAGTCGGCATTGAATGTCGCCTGGCCGATGACTGCACCCGCGCCCTGCTCGCCCCCCTGAACCATGAAGAAACCGCCATTCGCGTTAGCGCTGAACGCGCGATGAACATGCGTCTGGAAGGGGGCTGCCAGGTCCCTATCGGTAGCTACGCTGAACTGAAAGACGGCGAACTCTGGCTCCGTGCGCTGGTTGGCGCGCCGGACGGCTCCTTTATGGTGCGCGGTGAGCGTCGCGGTAAAGCAGAAGATGCGGTCCCAATGGGGATCAATCTGGCGGAAGAGCTTCTCAATAACGGCGCACGTGAAGTACTGGCCGACATTTATGACGGGGACGCGCCCGCATGACGATTCTTGTCACCCGCCCCTCTCCCGCCGGGGAAGAGTTAGTGAGCCGTCTGCGCGCACTCGGGCAGGTGGCGTACAGTTTTCCCCTCATCGAATTCTCCCCAGGCCGGCAGCTGGAGCAGCTGTCGGAGCGCCTTGCGGCCCTGTCGCCGGGCGACCTTGTCTTTGTGCTCTCACAGCACGTGGTACATTACGCGCAGCCGGTTATGCAACGCAACCGTATTAAATGGCGTGAAAACCTGTCCTGGTTCGCCATCGGACGCACAACGGCGCTGGCGTTGCACACCGTCAGCCATTTGCCGGTTCGCTACCCGTTAGATCGGGAAACCAGCGAAGTCTTGCTACAATTACCTCAATTACAGAATGTTGCCGGGAAGCGCGCGCTCATTCTGCGTGGTAACGGCGGCCGGGAGCTTATCGGGAACAATCTTGCTTCCCGTGGTGTTAAAGTAGAATTTTGTGAATGCTATCAACGCTGCGCAAAAATTTATGACGGCACTGAAGAGGCCTTTCGCTGGCGCGATCGCGGCATTAACACCCTCGTTGTCACCAGCGGCGAAATGCTTCATCAGCTTTATACATTGATACCAGAGTGGTATCGCACTGACTGGTTACTGCACTGCCGGCTGGTGGTAGTCAGTGAGCGTTTGGCGATCGTTGCCCGTGATTTAGGCTGGCAGGATATTCGGGTCGCCGATAACGCAGACAATGACGCGCTGCTCCGCGCGTTACAATAAACCTAACAATATGGGACGCCACAATGACGGAACAAAATACTTCCTCCGCCATGGTTGAAGAGACCAAACCCGCGGTGGAAAGCACACCGCTTCCAGAGCAGCCTCCACAGAAGAATCGCAGTGGCGTGGCAGGTATTGCGCTGGGTGCAATCGCCATAGCTATCGCGCTGGCGTTAGGTGGTGGCCTCTACAGCTATGGTAAACACCAGGCTTCCGCACAAACGGCGACTAACGATGCGCTGGCAACCCAGCTCACCGCCCTGCAAAAGCAGCAAGATGAGCAGAAAGCCGAGCTCGAAAAGACCATCAAACAGCAGGCTACCGCCCTGGATGAAGCCAGTCGCCAGCAGGCAAACCTGACTCGCCAGCTTGATGAAGTACAGCAAAAAGTCGCAACCATTTCCGGCAGCGATGCCAAAACCTGGCTGCTGGCCCAGGCGGACTTCCTCGTCAAATTAGCCGGACGCAAGCTATGGAGCGATCGGGATGTCACTACGGCCGCCGCGCTGCTGAAAAGTGCCGACGCCAGCCTGGCTGATATGAATGATTCAAGCCTGATTGCCGCTCGTCGTGCCATCACCGACGATATCAGCGCGCTGTCCGGTGTTTCACAGGTCGATTACGACGGCATTATTCTGAAGGTAAATCAGCTGGCGAATCAGGTAGATAACCTGCGCCTGGCCGATAACGACAATGACGATACGCCGATGGACTCCGACGGCAGCGAGCTCTCAAGCACCGTGGCCGAATGGCGCCAGAACCTGGTGAAGAGCTGGCACAGCTTTATGGACAGCTTTATTACTATCCGCCGCCGTGATGAAACCGCGGTGCCGCTGCTGGCACCGAACCAGGACATCTATCTGCGTGAAAATATACGTTCGCGCCTGCTGATTGCCGCTCAGGCCGTACCGCGTCATCAGGAAGAGATTTACAAACAGTCTCTGGAGAGCGTTTCTACATGGGTTCGCGCTTATTACGATACCGATGATGCAACTTCCAAAGTCTTCCTGGATCAGCTGGACTCGCTGAGCCAGCAGAGCATCAATATGGATGTCCCGGACAGCCTGCAGAGCCAGCCGCTGCTGGAGAAACTGATGCAGACGCGCGTTCGCAATTTACTCGCTCAGCCTGCTACCGCAGACGCTGCACCAGCTGAAGCGGCGCCCGCACCGGCTCCAGCCGAAAGCCAGGGAGAATAGGCATGGTTAAAGTCTTATTGCTTTTCCTGCTGCTGATCGCCGGGATCGTTCTCGGGCCAATGCTGGCAGGTCATCAGGGCTACGTCCTGATCCAGACCGACAACTATAACGTGGAAACCAGCGTGACGGGCCTTGCGATCGTTTTGATCCTCGCCATGTTCGTGCTGTTTGCCATTGAGTGGCTCCTGCGCCGCGTCTTTCATACCGGTGCCCGCACTCGTGGCTGGTTTGTCGGCCGCAAAAGTAGCCGTGCCCGCAAGCAAACGAAAGCCGCGCTACTGAAGCTGGCAGAGGGGGATTACCAGCAGGTTGAGAAGCTAATGGCGAAGAATGCCGATCATGCGGAACAGCCGGTGGTGAACTATCTGCTGGCAGCCGAAGCGGCGCAGCAGCGTGGCGATGAAATTCGTGCCAACCAGCATCTTGAACGCGCTGCGGAGCTGGCGGATGGTGACCAGCTACCCGTTGAGATCACGCGCGTTCGTTTGCAGCTCGCCCGCAACGAAAACCACGCCGCACGTCATGGCGTGGATAAGCTGCTTGAGATCGCTCCTCGTCATCCGGAAGTGCTGCGTCTGGCAGAGCAAGCCTACGTCCGGACCGGCGCCTGGAGTTCAGTGCTGGATATCCTGCCGGCAATGGAAAAAGTACAGGTTGCTGACCCTGCACACCGCGCGGCGCTTCAGGAGCAGGCATGGATTGGCCTGATGAATGGCGCGATGGCCGATCAGGGTAATGATGGGCTGAAAAACTGGTGGCGTAACCAGAGCCGTAAAACGCGTCAGGAAACCACGCTACAGGTAGCGATGGCGGAGCATTTAATTGAGTGTGACGATCATGAAGCGGCGCAGGAAATCGTGCTGGATGGTTTGAAGCGCCAGTATGATGAACGTCTGGTGCTATTGATGCCTCGCCTGAAGTCGGGCAATCCGGAACAGCTTGAGAAAGCGCTGCGCCAGCAGATTAAAACTCAGGGCGATCGTCCTCTGCTGTACAGCACGCTTGGTCAGCTATTGATGAAGCACGGTGAATGGCAGCAGGCGAGCGAAGCATTCCGTGAAGCGATCAAACAACGCCCGGACGCCTTCGATTACGCATGGCTTGCAGATTCGTTGGACAGGCTTCACCAGCCGGAAGAGGCTGCTCTGATGCGCCGCGACGGCCTGCTGCTAACCCTGCAAAACAATCCCAACGCTTAAACCTTCAGGGCGAAGTCCTTTCGCCCTTATGCTCTACGCCGAAACAAAAAAAAACACCTGCCGATTGGCAGGTGTTAAAACAGGCCTTTTGACAACTAAGTGGTGCTTCACTCAACGTTATGTCCATGGTGTCGGATGAGGCCTGAGGCGACATCTGTCGGTGGACGATAAGCACCGTAATTGGCTCTGCGTCATTCCTGGGTTTATGAAGCCGAAGCAAACATAAGAAGTGGAATGAGCATCTACACGATTATTATTGCACGATGCATGCCAGTTTTTAAACAAGAATTGGCTTATTCATCCGTTACCTGCTAATTCAGGCAGTTATCACGCCTTCAATCCCAGCATTTCGGTGTTTCGTACATGCTATCTGCCCTGCCCCGCCTCGTCTGTCTCCAGCTGGAGACAGTAAATACCGTTAAATTATTTATCACTAATTATCAGTATATTATGCGTCGCCAAACAGAGACAGGGTTTACAGGATTGTTGTCGATTAGCGACGCCGGGGGCGTAAGACAGGGAAGAAGGCTATATCCAGCAGTTATTCACCCAACATCACGATTAAGGTAGGATGGATAAACGAAGTGCCATCCGCCGCTTTACCCGGGGATACAGACGCAAAAAAGCCAACCCGAAGGTTGGCTTTTTCTAAATGTGGTCGGCGAGAGAGGATTCGAACCTCCGACCCACTGGTCCCAAACCAGTTGCGCTACCAAGCTGCGCTACTCGCCGAAATACTGCTTTACTGCTTACTACCCATTTTACTTAATTTAGATGATTGGTGCGAAGAGAGGGACTTGAACCCTCACGTCCGTAAGAACACTAACACCTGAAGCTAGCGCGTCTACCAATTCCGCCACCTTCGCATCATAACCACTAAATTAATGGGGTGGCTAATGGGACTCGAACCCACGACAACTGGAATCACAATCCAGGGCTCTACCAACTGAGCTATAGCCACCACTGTAAAATCTTTCACGCGGTATGTTAATTACCACCGCAGCTCTAGCGCCATTCTTGAAATGGTGCGCCCGACAGGATTCGAACCTGAGACCTCTGCCTCCGGAGGGCAGCGCTCTATCCAGCTGAGCTACGGGCGCGTAGCGCCGTTGCGGGGTCGGATATTACGGCCTTCATGCTCAGCTGTCTAGTGGTTATTTAAATAAAATGCGCGTTTGGTTACGCTTTGCGCATAATGCCGTTTATCCGTCCGGATTTTCCCGAGAATACTGTTTATTCAGGCCAAAAACCTTGTAAACCAAGGTCACCATCAGCATAAAGCCCATCCCTACCAGCAGCGATAGTCGCGTGTCTTCGTTAAAGCCCATACCGACGAGAACACAAATTAAGAAGGCTATCGTCAGATAGTTCGCCCAGGGGAACATAATAGATTTAAAAGGATGGCTGGCGATGGCTTCACGGTGGGCTTTACGGAAGCGCAGCTGGCTAATCAGAATCACAAACCAGGGCACCATTCCCGGCAGCACGCTGGCGCTATAGACGTAGACAAACACCCGCTGTGGGTCTGGAATGATGTAGTTCAGGCATGAACCTACCAGCAGAATAACAATGGAGACCGCAACACCCGCCACCGGCACGCCACCCCGGGACACTTTAGCCATCCTGGCCGGAAGCTGTCGGTTCTTCGCCAGGGCATAAAGCATCCGCCCGCAGCTATACATCCCGCTGTTGCAGCCCGACAGCGCAGCCGTCAGCACCACAAAGTTAATGATCCCCGCCGCAGCCGTAATACCCACCTTCGCAAAGGTCATGACGAACGGGCTGCCGCTGCTGCCAATCTGGTTCCACGGGAAGATCGTCACAATCACGAAGATGGCTCCGACATAGAAAATCAGAATTCGCCAGAGCACTTTTCCTACCGCACTGCGCAACGTGACCTGCGGATTCTTCGCTTCACCCGCAGTGATACCGATCAGCTCTACGCCCTGGTAAGATGCCACCACAATACATAACGCGGTTAAAAATCCTTTCCAGCCCCCGGCAAAAAATCCGCCGTGGTCGGTCAGGTTGCCAAACCCAATCGCCTGTCCCTGATTGCCAAAGCCGAAGAAGATAACGCCCAGACCAACCACAATCATCACGATAATGGTGGTGACCTTGATCATCGCAAACCAGAACTCAATCTCGCCGTACAGACGCACCGCGGCCAGATTCGCCAGCGCCACCAGCCCTACGGCAAGTAAAGCGGGCAACCATTGGGGTAAGTCCGGGAACCAGTACTGAACGTAGACGCCGATGGCGGTGATTTCTGATATGCCCACCGCCATCCACATAAACCAGTAGGACCAGGCGGTGAAGTAGCCAAAGAAGGGGCTCATGTAACGATGCGCATAAACGGCGAACGAACCGGCTACAGGTTCGAGGAAGAGCATCTCGCCCATGGAGCGCATGATAAAGAAGACGAACACGCCGGCGATGATGTAGGCCAGTAAAACTGAAGGGCCTGCCCATTTGAGCGTGCTGGCCGCCCCCATAAATAATCCCACACCGATAGTGCCACCCAGTGCGATCAGTTCGATATGTCGAGCCTCCAGCCCACGCTGCAGCTCTGCTTCTTTCTCTGCCATAGTTCCTCTGAGTGTCTTCGCAAACTGTCCGGTTTAAACCGGCTCATGCCATGACATTAACCATTTGATTGCCGAGGATATTCGTATGCATAGCCTCAAAGGGGCGCAATGGTTTCGCATTTTCCAGGAAATTACAAATCCGCTATTACAGTGTTAGTCAGATTCACGGGGGAGGAAAATAAAAACGCGCTCATTTGAGCGCGTTCGGAAGTTCAGAGTTGGCCAGTATAGTGCCAGGCCAGATACCGCAAGAGTTTGAGCTGTCGTCCAAGGCGGCTTGGCTGGGAAAGCAGCCGGTAAAGCCACTCCAGGCCAAGTTTCTGCCAGATCTTTGGCGCCCGTTTAACGTGGCCTGTAAACACATCGTAGGTACCGCCTACGCCCATGTATAACGCCTGCGGATAAACCACGCGACAGTCACGCATCAGGATTTCCTGACGAGGGGAGCCCATCGCCACGGTAACTATCGCCGCACCGCTGTCGCGAATACGTTCAAACATCGCCTGCCGCTGCCCGTCATTAAAATAGCCGTCCTGGCTACCAACGATGTTGACGTTCCACTGTTTGCGGAGCTTTGCCTCCGTCTGGGCCAGGATTTCAGGCTTGCCGCCAACGAGGAAGACCGGCGTACCTTCGCGGCCAGCCCTCTCCATTAAGGCTTCCCACAGATCGGCGCCCGGTACGCGGGAGACTTTAGCCTGCGGGAATTTTTTACGGATAGAGCGTACGACGCTGATGCCGTCGGCATATTTAAATTCAGCAGCCTCAATGAGCTTGCGCACTTCCGGCTCGCGTTCTGCCGTCAGCACTTTTTCAGCGTTGATCGCCACCAGCGTGCCTGTTCTTAGCGCTCCGCCGTCATAAAGATAATCCAGCGCGTGTTGCATATCACGCCAGCCCAGCAGCTTCAGGCCGCGGATGCTGTATTCAGGCGCGGTAACCGATTCGTTCATTATTTCCCTTGTCATGCGTTTTGCGTTTCCGCCTCCACTCGCGGTGCGCGCCGCATTCTTTGGTGGATTAGCCCCGCGCTTTCAAATAACCAATACAGAAGCTTAGCCAACAGAAGACAGATGCCGAACACCATCAGGAAGAAAACAACGCGGGACACAAACGAGTCCACGCCTTCACGGGCCAGCACTATCATGTTGAAAATCGCTCCGAAGCAGAAGCTGTGCAGAACCGCTGCCTTGTAGCGGTTAGATTCTTTATTGCCCAGCTCGTACAGCCAGTCGAACCACTTGATGATAAGGCCCACGACTACCGCACCCAGCGGGATAAACCAGACGCCGCCCATCACCACCAGCGAGCCAATCAGCGTTGGCGATATCGCCAGTCCTGAATGGTTGTTGAGGATTTCCCAGGTAAAGTAGTTTGCGCTATTCAGCACGATGCCCGGACGGTCCGGCCACAGCCAGGTCGGGATAAAGACGTAGAAATCACGCACAATCGGCGCGAGCCCCTGAAAATCAATTTTGTCGTAATTTTGCAGTAGCAGCGCCAGGTTTTCCCACGGCGAGAAGGTATCTCGCGTCAGGTACAGGAAGGTGTAGAACGCTTCATCGCCGCTGACGTTAAGGCCGTAGCGTTTCAGCGCCAGCCAGAACATGCCCACAATACCAAACACCCCCGCAGCCGCCAGCATCCACAGTGAAATCCAGCCGCGGATAATGCCGATAAAGAGGAAGATGGCGAAGGCGATGATGATATTGGCGCGGGTGCCGCCAACAATCATGTAGGTCAGCAGGCCAAACGCCACGGTGCTGATGAGGAAGAACATCCACGCCCGCCCATCCTGCTTAATGAAGTAAATCACCAGCATTGCCGGAATGAAGAAGTAGAAGAAGCGCTTCAGCGCCACGCCGGAGACTTCGCTTGAGAATATTTGACTGTACGAATGCAGCTTAAACAGCAGGAAGCCGTTGTGCATGAAGAAGATGGCAACGCTCACCAGCGCAACCGTCGCCAGCATCACCCACAAAAGGTGGGTTTCGACCCGGTTCATGGTGAAGACCGGGCGGCGCGGAACGGCGGCTTCTCGCTTCGCACGCAGCCGGGTTTTATAGGCAACGTAATAAATGGCGTAAAAACACGTCGCCGCCAGCTGGGCCTGCAACAAAACATCTGCCGGCACCACGCTTACCCCGAACCTGAATACCAACGTGCAGGTAAACGGGAAGCCGAAGAAGAATGTCAGTAAATACAGCAGCGAGAAGAAGACGTTGAAGTTAAAACGCACCCGGCGAAACTCCTGGTACGTCAGCAGCCCGATGAACATCACCGAGACAAACCACACGACAAACAGACCGCCAAATTCGGGCAAACTCATGCGGTCTCTCCTGATGCAATCGCTAACGCCTGATGCCAGCCGTCAAGATAGTTGGGGCTGAAGAAGGCGATCTGCTGCTTATCAACCAGCCGTAGCTGACGCTGCGCCTCACGGACTACCGTTTCATTGAGCGGGTCGCCGGTAAACAGCACGGGAACATGCTGTTCGACCATATCCTGCCAGAATGGATTTTTGCGGCTCAGCACGCACGGGATTCCCGCCTGAATCAGCAGGCAAAGCGTGCCGATCCCCTGCTGTCGGTCAAAGATAAAATAGCCTAAATCACACTGGCGAAGCAGCGCCAGATAGGCGTCAAATTCGATTTTCTCGGTCAGCAACTGCAAATTGTCGTTGCTGAACAAGGCGCTTCCCGCCTGCTGCACTTCCCCGATATAGGCACTGTTATTGGCCGGATAGCCCATCGGGACGACAACCCGCACGGTATCACCGAACTGGCTATGAATCGCCTGAAGCGCGGCTATGTGCTGGTTGCTGCGGTCGCCCGAGTTACCCACCAACAGCGTTAGCTTGCCATCCGTTTTTCCCTCAACGCTCAGGGTATTGAGCGAAGGATCCATGCGGGTCGGGAAGTAGAGCAGTTCGCCCGGCACGCGCGGATGGCTCTGGTGGAAATGCGTGAGGTCACCCCGCGTCGCAAAGACACGCCCGACGCGCCCCTGCGCAATACGGCGCAGGATATAAAACAGGCGGAACTTGAGGCTGGGGGAGGCTTCATACAAATCCGCCCCCCAGATGTGCCAGCTAACCTGCGCGGGTTTTAAACCGCCGGTCAGCAGCGCAATCCACAGCGGGCTGTTGAACTGGCCGTGAAAGAAGAAGCGCTGCTGGCGGTCCGCACGAGCTTTAGCCACTACCGCCTGCGACAGCGCTTTCTTCGTCGGAAACAGCTCAATCGCAAGCTCCGGAAATGCCGAAGCCAGGGTACTGTCCGTCGCGACCACCATAAACTGGCGGGCGTGCGGCGTGGAGGCGGCTAAAGCGTCATTAAAGAAGCGCAGAACCGTCTGGTTATGATGAGGGATATCCGATCCCAGAACGTGAATCAGTGTCGTCATGGTCGTCTACGATAAATAAGAAACACGCCGCAGCACAGGGTGAAGTACACAATGTACGTCGCCATATAGGCCTGCGCGGCGCCAAGAGCGCCGTGGGCCGGGATCAACCAGCGTGAAAAGCCGGTTAATAAAGCAAACTGGCTGATTTCAGTCAAAATATAAAAGCGCAGCGACGCCTTTGCGATGACTAAATAACCGAAAACATAGGCGCCAACCTTCAGCACATCGCCCACGAGCTGCCAGGCAAAGAGATCGCGCATGGCAATAAACTTATGGGAGAAGAGCAGCCAGATAGCAAAATCACGCAGCAGCCACACGGTGAAGCTCGCGGCGGCCACCGCTGGCAGCACAAACTTCAGCGAACGCACAATCTCGCGCGAGATGTCTTGTTTTGCCGTCAGTCTTGAGAGCGTTGGCAGCAAATAAACGCTGAAAGATGCGGTGATGAACTGCAGGTAAGCATCTGAAATGCTGCTTACGCCCTGCCAGATACCCACATCGTTCCAGCTGTAATGTTCCGCAAGCAGGTTTCGCATCATCACGTATGCGACGGGCAGCGTGATGGAGGTGATGACCGCCATAATCGTGAATTTGCCCAGGCTGCTGGCGTAGACTTTATTCCACTGCGGCTTCAGGTAGCTTAACGGGATATGCTCGCGGCGCACCAGCATGAATCCCGCCGGAATAAGCACCAGCGCAGGCACCAGGGCCAGGCCAAGCAGCGCCCCCTGGTAGCCGCCCAGGCGGTAACAAAGATAGTAGGCAACCACACCGATAAGGCTCCCGCCAATCAGCGCCAGCGCGTTACCCGCTGCATCCCGGAAGCCTTTCATGATGGCCAGCGACAGGTTCGCCCACGCGATGCCCATCTGTACAAGCGCCACCAGACGAACTAAGTTCTGATACTGCTCGTGACCGAACAGACCGATGCTGATGGGCTTAGCCGCCACCACGAAAATAATCGCCAGCAGGGTCGAAAAACCGAGCACCATGGCAGACGAGGTGCCGAGGACTTTGCGCAGTTCCTGCGGGTCGTCATGATGTTGGGCAACGTATTTGGTTACGCCGTTGAAAATACCGGCACCGGCCAGCACGCCCAGTACCGTAACCAGCTGCCGGAAGTTACCCGCCTGGCCTACGCCACCTGGCCCATAGGCCACCGCCAGCAGCTTCACCACTAGCAAACCAACGGCAATTTTTACCAGCGTGGACCCTGCGGTCCACACCGAAGCTTTCGCTAAAGACATCTCAGGAGAGGTAGCTTAACAGCGTATTGATAACGGTACGCTGGTTAGCCGGGGCGAGGTTGTAGAACAGCGGCAGGCGCACCAGGCGTTCGCTCTCTTTAGTGGTGAAACGATCTTCACCGTGGAAGTAACCGAACTTCTCACCTGCAGGGCAGGAGTGCAGCGGGATGTAGTGGAACACCGCAAGAATTTCAGCTTCTTTCAGATATGAGATCAAGGCCGTACGGTCTTCCACGTCGCGCAGCTTGATGTAGAACATGTGGGCGTTCTGTACGCAGTTTTCCGGCACCGAAGGCAGTTCGATACGACCGGCACGTGCAAGCGGGGCCAACGCGTCGTGGTAGGTTTGCCAGAGCTTCAGGCGCTGCTGGTTAATCTTCTCCGCGACTTCTAACTGCGCCCAGAGATAGGCAGCCTGGAGATCCGCCATCAGATAGCTGGAGCCGATATCGCGCCAGGTGTACTTATCGACCTGGCCACGGAAGAACTGGCTACGGTTGGTGCCTTTTTCGCGGACGATCTCAGCACGTTCAATCAACGAAGGGTCGTTAATCAGCGTCGCGCCACCTTCACCGCCGGCAGTATAGTTTTTGGTTTCGTGGAAGCTGAAGCAACCGATATGGCCAATTGAACCCAGCGCACGGCCTTTATAGGTAGACATCACGCCCTGCGCGGCATCTTCCACAACAAACAGGTTGTGCTTCTTCGCCAGCGCCATAATGGTATCCATCTCACAGGCAACGCCCGCATAGTGGACCGGAACGATAACGCGGGTTTTTTCGGTAATGGCCGCTTCAATTAGCGTTTCGTCGATGTTCATGGTATCCGGGCGGATATCGACAAAGACGATGGTCGCGCCGCGCAGCACGAAGGCGTTCGCGGTCGAAACGAAGGTGTAGCTCGGCATGATGACCTCATCGCCGGGCTTGATGTTCAGCAGAATGGCGGCCATCTCCAGGGAGGCGGTACAGGACGGAGTGAGCAGCACTTTCTTGCTGCCAAAACGCTGTTCCATCCACTGCTGGCAGCGGCGCGTAAAGCCGCCGTCGCCGCAGAGCTTACCGCTACCCATCGCGGCCTGCATGTATTCGATTTCCGTACCTACAACCGGCGGAGCATTAAATGGGATCATTTTTTCACCTGTATAACCAGAAGGCGGTGCTTTCTACTGTGGCACCGCTTTGAATGTAGCGTCGCAGCGCGGCGGTATTGCTAATCTGAGTGGCGATATGCAAAGTGGAGATATTACGATGCTGGCACCACTGCTCAGCGGCATTCATCAGTTTCTCTCCTGCGCCACGCCCTGCCAGTAGCCCTACGCGAGCTTCTTTATCGTTTAGCTGGCGCAGGCTGACAAAACCGTTTATCTCATCGCCCGTTTTAAGCAGCAGACACTCATGGTCAAACGTGCCGAGCACGGCGTTTTCAATCCACTGCGCATAAAAGCGTCCGCTGTCGTCGGGCTGATACCATGGGGCGCGAAAGCGGCTCTGGGTAAAGATTTGAGCGGCCATAGCGCGCAGCCAGGGAATGTCAGCGGATTGCGCCTTTATTACTGAAGAATGAGCATGATTCATGCCAACATCCATCACCAAATCGACTTCCCCCTCTACCAGCTGAAAGCCGAGCTGCTGAAGGCCGTCGAGCCAGTCGGTGCGATGGGCAGGGATTTTAGCCTGCACCCTTCCGTACTCAGCCAACTGTTCCAGCGTAAGCGCCGGGGCATCATCCGCAAAGCGAACGATGCCGCTGTTAATGCTAAAGAATTGATTTTCCCAGTTCAGGTTTTCAAGCCGGGCGCGTAGCTGAGCAATCATGATTTGGCCTCAGCGCGGCGAGCTAGCGCCAGACGCCTTTAGTATCGACAACCCAGCGCTGCTGGACTTTATCCGCCGCAATGGCTTTAAACTCGTTATGGTCAACAAGCATGACCAGCACATCTGCCTGTTGCAGCGCGGCGTCCAGGGTTACCAGCTGGCAATTTTCTTCCAGCTTTTTCGGCAGCTGATGGATATTTGGCTCGACGACCAGTGTTTCACCGCTGTGCCAGTCGGCAATCATGCGGGTGATTTCCATCGCCGGGCTTTCACGCAGATCGTCGATATTAGGTTTAAAGGCGAGACCGAAGCAGGCGATGTTAAGCTCGCTTGCACGACCGCCGCTTTCAGCAAGGCTGTCGGCCACGGCGGCTTTAACCTGATTAATGACCCAGTGCGGCTTGCCGTCGTTAACATCACGGGCGGTGCGAATCAGGCGTGCCTGCGCCGGGTTCTGAGCCACGATGAACCAGGGATCGACCGCGATACAATGCCCGCCTACCCCTGGGCCAGGCTGGAGAATGTTGACGCGAGGGTGGCGGTTCGCCAGGCGAATCAGTTCCCACACGTTAATACCCTGATCGGCACAAATCAGCGACAGTTCGTTGGCAAAAGCAATATTGACGTCGCGGAAGCTATTTTCGGTCAGTTTACACATTTCCGCCGTGCGAGAGTTAGTAACAACGCACTCGCCTTCCAGGAAGATTTTGTACAGTTCGCTGGCGCGCGCCGAACAAACTGGGGTCATGCCGCCAATCACGCGGTCGTTCTTGATAAGCTCGATCATCACCTGGCCCGGCAGGACACGCTCAGGGCAATAAGCAACGTTGATATCTGCCGCCTCACCTGCGTGCTGCGGGAAGGTCAGATCCGGACGCAGCGTCGCCAGCCATTCGGCCATTTGTTCTGTTGAACCAACTGGAGACGTGGACTCGAGAATCACCAGCGCGCCTTTCTTAAGCACGGGCGCGATAGATTCAGCAGCGGACTTCACGAAAGCCATATCTGGTTCGTGATCGCCCTGAAACGGTGTAGGTACGGCGATCAGGTAGGCGTCCGCTTCAACGGGCTGCGTGCTAGCACGCAAAAAACCGGCTTCAACGGCTGTTTTCACAACCTTATCCAAGTCCGGTTCAACGATATGGATAGCGCCACCGTTGATGGTATCTACCGCATGCTGGTTAATATCGATTCCGACTACGGTTTTCTGACGTGAGGCAAATGCCGCCGCCGTAGGTAAACCTATATAGCCGAGGCCAATAACGGAGATGGTTGAAAAACTCATTGTTTCACCTGATTTTTCTTCAGTGCAGCCAAAATATACTCGCATGCGCTGCCGTTCCCGTAAGGGTTGTGCGCACGACTCATCACTTGATATTCATTTTCATCACGCAGCAGACGCGTAACTTCGCGGACAATAACCGAAGTGTCGGTGCCGACCAGACGAACGGTGCCCGCTTTTACGGCTTCCGGACGTTCTGTGGTGTCGCGCATGACCAGCACAGGTTTGCCGAGGGATGGGGCCTCTTCCTGAATGCCGCCTGAGTCCGTCAGAATCAGATACGCATGGTTCATCAGGTAGACGAACGGCAGATACTCCTGCGGTTTGATCAGCACAATGTTGTCGACCTCGCCAAGGATGCGCTCAACCGGCTCGCTCACATTTGGATTGAGGTGAACCGGATAGACAATCTGAACGTCGCTGTTTTCTTTCGCAATCTCCGCAAGCGCAAGACAGATACGCTCAAAACCATCACCGAAGCTTTCCCGGCGATGGCCGGTAACCAGAATCAGCTTCTTTGAGGCATCCAGGAACGGATGGCACTGGGCGAGGCTGCTGCGCAGTTCGTCGTCCGCCATTACGCGGTCACGCACGGATATCAGCGCATCGATCACCGTGTTGCCGGTGACAAAGATTTTGTTATCGTCGATGTTCTCGCGCAGCAGGTTCTGGCGTGAATTTTCGGTTGGGGCGAAATGGTACATGGCAAGATGCCCGGTTAACGTCCGGTTTGCCTCTTCCGGCCACGGGGAGTAGAGATCGCCCGTGCGCAGGCCAGCTTCAACGTGGCCAACGGGGATGCGCTGGTAAAATGCGGCCAGGCTGGTTGCCATCGTGGTAGTGGTATCGCCATGCACCAGCACAACATCCGGTTTGAACGACTCAAGGATCGGTTTCAGCCCTTCCAGAATGCGACAGGTTATTTCCGTTAACCCCTGCCCCGGACTCATAATGTTGAGATCGTAATCAGGCTTGATGGAGAATAAATTTAAAACCTGATCCAGCATCTCGCGATGCTGGGCCGTCACACAAACCTTTGCGTCAAAAAACGCGTCTTTTGCCAACGCGTGGACCAGCGGGGCCATTTTAATGGCTTCTGGTCGCGTGCCAAAAACTGTTAACACTTTCACAGCGATTCTCTTTTGTTTGAAAGGTAAAGGCCCATCCGTAGGACCTGTACCTGAGGGGGTTATAACGCTTTAGGGCGACGGGCTAATGCCACACCTGCACCTATCAGGGCCCCTACCGCACCCCACATCACCAGCAAGAACGCACGGCGCGGGCTGTCGCGTTTTACAGGCTCTTCCGGGGTACGTAAATAACGGTATGTCTGGAAACGAGGATCGAGGGTCGGGCCAACGTTCAGCGTGGAAAGCATGGCACGATTTTGATCGTAGTCGATGTCATAGTCAGGCCCTACCGCCTGAAGATTTTCAAGCCTTGCCTGCAGCATTGGTCGGCCCAGCATGAACATTTCCGAATCCGGCAGTTCGTCTGCCGGCACTTCCGTTTCGCTTTTCACAATATTCTGCTGCTCGGCGATTTTCAGTGCTTGCTCGATGCTTTTCACTTTGCGGTCGTAAATGGATTTCGCCACCATTTCCTGGCGCTTTACCTGCGCTTTCATCTGACCGGTACGTGCGTTCCACGCTCCGGTCAGCTCTTCATTCAGGTGGCTTGCGGCACGCTGGCTGGCGAAAGCAACATACTGACGAAGCAGGTTATTCGCATCCGGGGCAGTTTCAGCGATGAGCTTGACGCTGTCGTTGAGGTTGCGGGTGATATCACCAGCGGTGAACTGTATGTTATCCACCATCTCGTCAAGCAGGGCAGCGTCTGCTTTACTGTTCCCAACCTGGCGTTGCTTGTAATAATCAGTCTGCAGCCAGAAGTCGCGGCGGGTATCGTAAGCGGAGAGCTGCATAACGAACTCTTTGTAGGCTTCGTCCATCACTGAAGGCTGATCCACCGGTGCCGAATTAGCGCGGATATCCAGATTGCGAAGGAATTGCTGCTGAGAGTAAAACCCCCCCAGCATGTTGACCGTAGGACGATCGGTTATCGCATTGGCGCTCCATTCCTGACGTGCAAAAAAGGTGTAGATCAGCGCGATAAGGGCGAACGCAACCGCGATACCGATTATCCAGAACTTTCCTTTCCACAGTGTCCGGAACAAACCACGAATGTCCAGCTCGTTGTCTACCATTCCCGGGTTACTTCCTGGCACGTTTTGTCTCATCACTTCCCCAAGATCTATTTTGTAAGGGTTGGTTTTTTATTATGGCTTCGGCGCATACGCCTTTTAACGCGTTTGATAAAGCGGGCCACTTTCCATGCTCGTTTTATACAATACCCATAGAGCATAAAAGCTAGCAAGAACAATGCCAACATCGCCCATTCTGGAACAATAACAAAATATTCACCTATTACGCCGACTGTTGCCAGCAGGGCGGCAGCAAGCGTAATCAGTGCAAACGCCTGACGGGAGGTAAAACCTGCCCGCATGATAAGATGATGAATGTGCTGACGATCTGCTGAGAACGGGCTTTGCCCTTTCCTCAGACGACGATACATGATGGCTATCATATCCATCAAGGGGATAGCGATGATCCACAGCGCTGTCACTGGACTTATAGGATTTGCCGGACCTTGGGTCGTCTGTAACAGTATCCATATCAACGTAAAGCCGATAAAAGTACTTCCCGCATCCCCCATAAAAACTTTATATCGACGGCCAAGCGCGCCGAGGTTGAGCAATATATAGGGGAGAATGGCGGCGATCATGGCGAAACACCACATCGCAAGACTAGTCTGGCCATCGAAAAAGAGAATTATCCCGAGCGCGGCAAACGAAACGCTGGACAATCCACCAAGCAACCCATCGATGCCGTCCACCATATTAAAGGCGTTTATTGCGGCCCAAACGGCGAAAAGGGTGACAATATAACCGAATGGGCCTAACAGGAACTCCCAGTTACCGAGGATATACCCCAGATTACTGAGATACAGGCCGCCATAGGCCATCATTACCACGGCAACGACCGCCTGAGTAATCGCGCGGAATTTAACGCTGATATCAAACCGATCGTCCAGCGCACCCACCAGAACCAGTGCTCCCGCACAGATTAGATATAAGCGTGCATGAGGGATGTAGTAGCTAGAGGAGAGCCAGGAAAAGAAAAATGCGAAGCATACACCAGCGTAGACAGAGATCCCCCCGACCAGCGGGATCAATCCCTGGTGCCGCTTGCGATAATTAGGTCTATCAACAAGGCCTAATTTTTTTGCAGACTTGCGTGCAAAAAATAAAAAGACCAGGGTGAAAATAAAGACAAGAATGAGGTCTGTACTCAGACTGAGTAAGTTCACAATATACGGCTCTCTGCTAAATCATGCAGTTATTAAAGCAAAAAACATACCAAAACAAAAATATTGGGTTAGTTAGACCTTATTTTAAGAATGATCGCTGTTTTTTTCATGACTTTTTCACTCGCATCAGTATGACGTTATACGTTCTTTAGGCCAGATATAGCGTATATAGCACAAAAGAAAAACGCCACGTCTAAGCGTGGCGTTCCCCGAGTTTTTCTTGCTTACGAGCGCTTCATCATGTCGAAGAATTCGTCGTTGGTTTTCGTCATTGCCAACTTGTTGATGAGGAATTCCATCGCGTCGATTTCACCCATAGGATGGATGATTTTACGCAGGATCCACATTTTCTGCAGCTCTTCCTGAGTGGTAAGCAGCTCTTCTTTACGCGTACCTGAACGGTTGTAATCGATAGCAGGGAACACGCGCTTCTCGGCGATTTTACGCGCCAGATGCAGTTCCATGTTGCCGGTACCCTTAAATTCTTCGTAGATAACTTCATCCATTTTAGAACCGGTATCAACCAGCGCGGTCGCGATGATGGTCAGGCTGCCGCCCTCTTCTACGTTACGCGCAGCGCCGAAGAAGCGTTTTGGACGATGCAGGGCATTCGCATCCACACCACCTGTCAGAACTTTACCGGATGCAGGTACAACGGTGTTGTAGGCACGGGCCAGACGGGTGATGGAATCGAGCAGGATAATAACGTCTTTCTTGTGCTCAACCAGGCGCTTCGCTTTTTCGATAACCATTTCGGCTACCTGAACGTGGCGGGATGCCGGCTCATCAAAGGTAGAAGCAACAACTTCACCTTTAACCAGACGCTGCATCTCGGTCACTTCTTCCGGACGTTCGTCGATGAGCAGAACCATCAGTACGCAATCCGGGTGGTTATAAGCGATGCTCTGCGCGATGTTTTGCAGCAGCATGGTTTTACCGGCTTTTGGCGGTGCCACAATCAGGCCACGCTGGCCACGACCGATTGGCGATGCCAGATCCAGTACGCGAGCCGTTAAATCTTCGGTAGAACCATTGCCACGTTCCATGCGTAAACGAGAGTTAGCATGTAATGGAGTCAGGTTTTCAAACAGGATTTTGTTACGCGCGTTTTCCGGTTTGTCGTAGTTAACTTCGTTTACTTTCAGCAGGGCAAAGTAACGCTCGCCTTCTTTCGGCGGACGAATCTTACCGGAGATGGTATCTCCTGTGCGGAGGTTGAAACGGCGGATTTGGCTGGGAGAAACGTAGATATCGTCGGGACCGGCGAGGTAGGAGCTGTCTGCGGAGCGGAGGAAGCCAAATCCGTCCTGCAGTATCTCCAGCACACCGTCGCCAAAGATATCTTCGCCACTCTTCGCATGTTGCTTCAGGATGGAGAAGATGATGTCCTGTTTGCGCATGCGGGCCTGGTTCTCAAGCCCCATATTTTCGCCGAGAGTAATCAGCTCAGAAACCGGCGTATTCTTTAATTCGGTAAGATTCATAATGGTGGGTTCTTAAACTCGGGGTAAATCTCGAACATGTTTCGTGAATGGTATGGCAGGAAATCCATGCCTGTTTAATGGCCAGCACCACATGTCTTATCGCTGCCTGGTCATAGGATAAACGCAGAACTGAAACGATACGACGGAATGGGTGATCGCCCGAAATCGATTATGCAACCCTGTGCTCACTGTGAAATTGGTGTCTTAGCGATAACGAATGGGAAGCATTAGGTATTACTTAGGTTCAAACTTTAAGACAAGTTCTAAGGTGCAGTAAAAGTAACTTAGCATGACTGAAGCCGGGCGTCCAGCGGCTCGCAAAAAATTGCAAACCCGGTACCGCGCCGGCTGAGTTTCCATTAAGCCAGATTGCTTTCCAGGAACTCTTTTAACTGGCCTTTTGACAGCGCACCAACTTTGGTGGCGGCCACTTCACCGTTCTTAAACAGCAGCAGCGTTGGGATACCGCGAATGCCGTAGCGCGGCGCAGTCCCCGGGTTCTCATCGATGTTCAGTTTAGCAACGGTCAGTTTGCCCTGAAATTCATCAGCGATCTCATCAAGAATCGGGGCGATCATTTTGCAAGGACCACACCACTCTGCCCAGAAATCAACGAGGATCAACCCGTCAGCTTTTAGTACGTCCGTGTCGAAACTGTCGTCAGTCAGGTGAATAATTTTATCGCTCATGTTCTACTCCACAGGATTATGTCTACCTTGTTGGTGTAGCATTAACCAACACAGGGTGACTTTATTTCACCCCGTTTATTTCAACGGATGTGCTTTCGTAAAGCAATAGTAAACTGATATTCTACCACACTATGAGCAAAACACATTTGACCGAACAGAAGTTTTCCGACTTCGCCCTGCACCCGAAGGTGATTGAAGCCCTTGAAACTAAAGGATTTCATTACTGCACCCCCATTCAGGCACTGGCACTACCGCTGACGCTGGCGAATCGTGACGTTGCAGGTCAGGCGCAAACCGGTACTGGCAAAACGATGGCGTTCTTAACGTCAACGTTCCATTATTTACTCTCTCACCCTGTTCCGGAGAACCGTCAGGTGAACCAGCCGCGTGCCTTAATTATGGCACCGACTCGTGAACTGGCAGTGCAGATCCACTCCGATGCAGAGCCGTTGGCGCAGGCCACGGGCCTGAAGATTGGCCTGGCATACGGTGGCGATGGCTACGATAAACAGCTTAAGGTGCTGGAAAGTGGCGTCGATATTTTGGTTGGCACAACCGGTCGTTTAATCGACTACGCCAAGCAAAATCACATTAATTTAGGTTCTATTCAGGTTGTTGTGCTGGACGAAGCGGACCGCATGTACGATCTGGGCTTCATTAAAGATATTCGCTGGCTGTTCCGCCGCATGCCGCCGGTCACTCAGCGTCTCAATATGCTGTTTTCCGCCACGCTTTCGTATCGCGTTCGCGAACTGGCGTTTGAGCAGATGAACAACGCCGAATACGTGGAAGTTGAACCGGAGCAGAAAACCGGCCACCGTATTAAAGAAGAGCTATTCTACCCTTCTAACGACGAAAAAATGCGCCTGCTGCAGACGCTGATCGAAGAAGAGTGGCCAGACCGTGCCATCATCTTTGCAAACACTAAGCACCGCTGTGAAGATATCTGGGGTCACCTGGCCGCAGACGGACACCGCGTTGGTTTGCTGACCGGTGACGTGGCGCAGAAAAAACGTCTGCGTATTTTGGATGAGTTCACCCGTGGCGATCTGGATATTCTGGTAGCAACCGACGTTGCCGCTCGTGGTCTGCATATCCCGGCCGTAACGCACGTCTTTAACTACGACCTGCCGGATGACTGTGAAGATTACGTTCACCGCATTGGCCGTACTGGCCGTGCTGGCGCAAGCGGTCACTCTATCAGCCTGGCCTGTGAAGATTACGCGCTGAATCTTTCTGCTATCGAAACCTATATCGGCCACTCGATCCCAGTCAGCAAATACAAACCAGAAGCACTGTTAAGCGAGCTTCCACCACCGAAACGCCTGACCCGTACCCGTTCCGGTAACGGTCCTCGCCGTGGTGGCGGTGCGCCCCGTGGTAACCGTCGTCGCGCAGGTTAAGAATCTATGCTCAGCTCCTCCTCACTGTATGCCGCTATTGATTTAGGTTCTAACAGTTTCCATATGTTAGTTGTGCGTGAGGTGGCTGGGACGATACAGACCCTGGCCCGCATCAAGCGAAAAGTTCGCCTTGCCGCGGGCTTAAGCGGAGACAATACCCTTTCGCCTGAAGCGATGGAGCGCGGCTGGCAGTGCCTGCGTTTGTTTGCTGAACGTCTCCAGGATATCCCTCAAACGCAAATCCGCGTTGTTGCTACAGCAACGCTGCGTCTTGCAACCAACGCCAACGAATTCATTGAGAAAGCCGAGAAGATTCTGGGCTGTCCTGTACAAATTATTCGTGGCGAGGAAGAAGCCCGCCTCATTTATCAAGGCGTCGCCCATACCACCGGCGGAGCCGACCAGCGCCTCGTTGTCGACATTGGCGGTGCCAGCACCGAGTTAGTGACCGGCACCGGCGCGCAAACTACGGCGTTGTTTAGCCTGTCGATGGGCTGCGTCACCTGGCTTGAGCGTTTTTTCAGCGATCGTAATCTGGCGAAAGAGAATTTTACCGCCGCCGAAGCGGCCGCCAGCGAAGTACTTAAGCCGGTACTTGATGAGTTAAAGCATCATGGCTGGAAAGTTTGCGTCGGCGCCTCGGGCACGGTTCAGGCTCTGCAGGAAATCATGATGGCGCAGGGCATGGACGAACGCATCACGCTTGCCAAACTGCAGCAGCTCAAACAGCGCGCCATCCAGTGCGGTCGGCTTGAAGAGTTAGAAATTGAAGGACTTACCCTTGAGCGGGCGTTGGTTTTCCCAAGCGGGCTGGCCATTCTTATCGCTATCTTCGAACAGCTCAACATCGACTGCATGACACTTGCGGGCGGGGCGCTGCGTGAAGGTCTGGTCTATGGCATGCTGCATCTGACCGTCGATCAGGAAATTCGCAGCCGCACCATTCGCAACGTGCAGCGACGGTTTATGGTGGATATTCCCCAGGCCGAGCGCGTACAGCAGCTGGCGCAGGCATTTGCCGACGGCGTCGCGGATGAGTGGGATCTGGATACGCTGAGCAAAGATATGCTGCGCAGCGCGGCGTTGCTTCATGAGATTGGGCTAAGCGTGGATTTCAGACAGGCACCGGTGCATGCGGCTTATCTGGTAAGAAATCTGGATTTACCGGGCTACACGCCTGCACAAAAGAAGCTTCTGGCAACGTTGCTACTGAACCAGACCAACCCGGTCGACCTCTCGTCACTCCACCAGCAGAACGCCGTGCCGCCTCGTATTGCAGAGCGTCTTTGCCGGCTTCTGCGTTTAGCAATTATCTTCGCCAGCCGCCGCCGCGATGACATCCTGCCAGCTATTGAACTGCAGGCTGAAGGTGAAGCGCTGCATCTTAAGCTACCGCCAAACTGGCTTGCCTGCCACCCGCTGGGAGCCGAGCTGCTGGAGCAGGAAAGCCTGTGGCAAAGCTACGTTCACTGGGCGCTTACCGTTAAATAACTCAGTTTTTCCGTGCTTTTGCCAGCATCTCCCGGATGTTGGCAACATTACTTTGGCCTTTATGCATCCGCTCTTCAGCAGAAACTACTTTACGCTCCTGCTCCCACTTTAGGTCATCCTGCGGCAGCTCCAGCAGAAATCTGCTTGGTTCCGGGCGCACAAGCTCACCATATTGTCTGCGTTCTTTGCACAGCGTAAAGGTCAGCTCTTTCTGAGCGCGGGTAATGCCAACATAGGCCAGACGGCGCTCTTCATCGATATTATCTTCATCGATACTGCTCTGATGCGGTAACAGCCCCTCCTCCATGCCGACTAAAAAGACATAGGGAAACTCCAGCCCTTTAGAAGCATGGAGCGTCATCAGTTGAACCTGGTCCGCCTCTTCGTCGCTTTCACCCCGTTCCATCATGTCGCGCAGCGTGAATCTTGTGACGACCTGGGTCAGCGTCATTGCCTCGTCGATATCCGAACCTTCCAGCATTTCCGTCATCCAGCTGAAGAGCTGATTGACGTTTTTCATGCGCATTTCCGCCGCTTTCGGGCTTGGGGACGTTTCGTAAAGCCAGCTCTCGTAGTCCACGCCATGAATAAGATCGCGCACTGCCGCAACCGGTTCACGCTCGGCGAGGGTTGCCACATCGCGCAGCCAGTGGGTAAACCGCTGAAGCGACTCCAGGCCGCGTCCGCTAAGCGTCTGGCTCAGTCCGAAATCGAAGCTGGCGGTAAACAGGCTTTTATTACGCTGCATTGCCCACTCGCCCAGCTTTTGCAGCGTAGCAGGCCCGATTTCACGTTTAGGCGTGTTGACGATGCGCAGGAAAGCGCTGTCGTCGTCCGGGTTAGTAAGCACGCGCAGATAGGCAAGCAGATCCTTGATTTCAGGGCGGGAGAAGAACGACGTACCGCCGGAGATACGATACGGAATACGGTTCTGCATCAGCATCTTCTCGAACACCCGCGACTGGAAATTGCCACGATAGAGGATCGCGTAATCTTTATAGCCGGTTTTATTAACAAAGTGGTGTGCGATAAGCTCGCCGATAACGCGCTCCGCCTCGTGGTCTTCGCTGTTGGCGGTGACCACTTTTAGTTCAGCGCCGTAACCCAACTCAGAAAAAAGACGTTTTTCGAAAACGTGCGGGTTGTTGGCGATGAGAATGTTCGCAGCTTTAAGGATGCGCCCGGAAGAACGATAGTTCTGCTCAAGCTTGATGACCTGCAAAGCCGGAAAATCCTGACTCAGCAGTACGAGGTTTTGCGGGCGGGCACCGCGCCAGGAATAGATTGACTGGTCGTCATCCCCCACCACGGTAAAGCGCGCGCGCGCGCCAACCAGCAGTTTCACCAGCTCGTACTGGCTGGTGTTGGTATCCTGATATTCATCCACCAGCAGATAGCGAATGCGGTTTTGCCAGCGCTCTCGAACTTCCTCGTTGCGCTGCAAAAGCATTGTTGGCAACGCAATCAAATCGTCAAAATCCAGCACGTTGCAGGATTTCAGATGCGTATCGTACAGCCCGTAGCAGTGGGCAAAGATGCGGTCCCGCTCGCCTTTCGCCTGCGCCGCCGCCTGGGAAGGCGTCAGTAGATCGTTTTTCCAGTTGGAGATCGTTGAGATCAGCTGCTGGAGCAGCGTTTTATCGTCCTCGAGCAGCCCTTCCGTCAGCTCTTTGAGCAGCGCAACCTGATCGGTATCGTCAAACAGCGAGAAGTTAGACTTCATGCCGAGCGCCGCGTATTCACGCTTGATAATTTCTAGTCCCAGCGTATGGAACGTTGAGATCAGTAGACCCCGGGCTTCTTTGCGACCCAGCGTTTGCGCCACACGCTCTTTCATCTCGCGGGCCGCCTTGTTAGTAAAGGTGACTGCGGCAATATGACGCGCCTGATAGCCACATTCACGGATCAAATGCGCTATTTTATTGGTGATCACTCGCGTTTTGCCGGAGCCCGCGCCCGCCAGGACCAGGCAGGGTCCGGTGACAAATTCGACGGCTTGTTGTTGGCCAGGGTTCAAACGCATAAGGTCACTCAATGAAAGTCAGGAGGGAAGAAAAACAGCGTGGTAGTATAGCGAGCGTAATCCATACGACTCAAGGCACTATCATGGCAAAAACCGCGGCAGCACTGCATATCCTTGTTAAGGAAGAAAAACAGGCCCAGGAAATTCTCGAACAGCTGAAAAACGGTGGCGACTTCGAAAAGCTGGCTAAGAAGCACTCCACCTGCCCGTCAGGCAAAAAAGGCGGTCATTTGGGCGAGTTCCGCCAGGGCCAAATGGTTCCGGCGTTTGATAAAGTTGTGTTCTCCTGCCCGCTGCTGGAGCCTTATGGCCCGCTGCATACCCAGTTCGGTTACCACATCATCAAGGTGTTGTACCGTAACTAAAAGAAAGGCCGGGAAATTTCCCGGCCTTTTTTGCATCTTACTGAAGGTTAACCCGCGACAGCAATGCGTTTCATATCGGTCATGTAGCCACGCAGTTTCTGGCCCACTTTTTCGATTTCGTGATTGCGGATGGCTTCGTTCACGTCACGCAGCTGTGCGTTATCTACCGCCGCGGCCGGGATTTCTTTACCCAAATCGCCTGCCTGAATCGTTGTCATGAACTCTTTCAGCAGCGGTACCGCAGCGTAAGAGAACAGGTAGTTACCGTACTCCGCGGTATCCGAGATAACCACGTTCATTTCATAAAGGCGCTTACGAGCGATAGTGTTCGCAATCAGCGGCAGCTCGTGCAGTGACTCGTAGTAAGCAGACTCTTCGATGATGCCCGCATCAACCATGGTTTCGAAGGCCAGCTCAACGCCCGCTTTCACCATGGCAATCATCAGAACGCCTTTATCGAAGTACTCCTGCTCAGAAATTTTACCTTCAAACTGCGGTGCGGTTTCGAACGCGGTTTTGCCGGTCTCTTCACGCCAGGTGAGCAGGTTTTTATCGTCGTTCGCCCAGTCAGCCATCATGCCGGAGGAGAATTCACCGGAGATGATGTCGTCCATATGCTTCTGGAACAGCGGTGCCATAATGGTTTTCAGCTGCTCGGACAGCGCGTAAGCACGGATTTTAGCCGGGTTGGACAGACGGTCCATCATCAGCGTAATGCCGCCCTGCTTCAGGGCTTCGGTGATGGTTTCCCAGCCGAACTGGATCAGTTTTTCTGCGTATGCCGGGTCGGTGCCTTCTTCCACCAGCTTATCGAAGCACAGCAGAGAACCCGCCTGCAGCATGCCGCACAGAATAGTTTGCTCGCCCATCAGGTCAGATTTCACTTCTGCAACGAAAGAAGATTCCAGTACGCCCGCACGGTGACCACCAGTTGCAGCAGCCCATGCCTTAGCGATAGCCATGCCTTCGCCCTTCGGATCGTTTTCCGGGTGAACCGCAATCAGCGTTGGAACACCAAAGCCACGTTTGTACTCTTCACGAACTTCGGTACCCGGGCACTTAGGTGCCACCATCACTACGGTGATGTCCTTACGGATTTGCTCGCCAACTTCAACCACGTTAAAGCCGTGGGAGTAACCCAGCGCCGCGCCGTCTTTCATCATTGGCTGAACGGCTTTAACTACCGCAGAGTGCTGTTTGTCTGGCGTCAGGTTAACAACCAGGTCAGCCTGTGGGATCAGCTCTTCGTATGTACCAACTTTAAAGCCGTTTTCGGTCGCTTTACGCCAGGAAGCGCGCTTCTCTGCAATCGCTTCTGAGCGCAGAGCGTAAGCAACATCCAGACCGGAGTCACGCATGTTCAGGCCCTGGTTCAGACCCTGCGCGCCGCAGCCGACGATGACGACTTTTTTACCTTTGAGGTAGCTTGCTTCATCGGCAAATTCGTTACGCGCCATGAAACGACATTTACCCAGTTGCGCCAGCTGCTGACGCAGGTTCAAGGTGTTGAAATAATTAGCCATCGTAGGACTCCGTGATTGTCGTGTTGTGTTTCTTGTAAGGGTCGCAAGCCGTGTCATGTTTGCGAGAATGAAACCACTATATGACAGGAAATGCGTTGCTGAAATTGATATATTAACAACGTGACGTTGCAAAAACTGCAACATAAAAAGAAGGGTTGATGACCATGGATTTACGCGATCTCAAAACGTTTCTCCACCTTGCAGAAAGCCGCCACTTTGGCCGTAGCGCAAGGGCGATGCATGTCAGCCCGTCAACGCTTTCACGCCAGATCCAGCGCCTTGAAGACGATCTTGGCCAGCCGCTCTTTTTACGCGATAACCGCACCGTCACCCTAACCGAAGCAGGCGAGCAGCTCAGGCAATTCGCGCAGCACACGCTTTTGCAGTATCAGCAGATGCGCCATACCATCGGCCAGGAAGGCCCTTCGCTTTCCGGGGAGCTCCATCTCTTCTGCTCGGTTACCGCGGCCTACAGCCATTTGCCGCCGATTCTGGATCGGTTCCGCGCCGAACACCCAAATGTGGAAATCAAACTGACAACCGGCGACGCGGCGGATGCGGTGGAAAAAGTAGATTCAGACGAGGCCGATCTTGCGATTGCCGGCAAGCCGGAATCACTGCCGCCGGGCATTGCTTTCTCAATGCTGGAAAACCTGGCCGTGGTGCTTATTGCCCCCGCTCTGCCCTGCCCGGTTCGCAGCCTGGTCAGCACGCCCGAGCCAGACTGGAACAAAGTGCCCTTTATCATGGCGGACCAGGGGCCGGTGCGCCGCCGCATCGAACTGTGGTTCCGCAGGCAGAAAATCAGCAACCCGTTTATCTACGCAACCGTGGCCGGGCATGAAGCAATGGTGTCGATGGTCGCGCTGGGCTGTGGCGTGGCGCTGCTGCCGGAAATCGTGCTGGAAAACAGCCCGGAACCTGTCCGCAACCGCGTACAAATCCTCGAGCGGAGCGAAGAAGATGCGCCGTTCGAACTTGGCGTTTGCGCACAAAAAAAGCGGCTCAATGAGCCGCTTGTGAATGCGTTCTGGAAATTACTGCCCGGCAGCTACTAGCCCGCAAGGAAAAAGCGGAACGCCGGATTATTGGTTTCATCGTGGCAGTCGTAGCCAAGCTCGTTCAGGCGCGTTTCGAAATCTGGCTCGTTATCACCAAGCTCGAACGCCGCCAGCACGCGGCCATAGTCAGTACCGTGGCTGCGGTAGTGGAACAGGGAAATGTTCCAGTGCGTGCCCAGCGTTTGCAGGAACTTCAGCAGCGCTCCCGGCGACTCCGGGAATTCGAAGCTGTAGAGGCGCTCGCGCAGGGGCTTGGAAGGTCGTCCACCCACCATATACCGCACGTGAAGCTTCGCCATTTCATCGTCAGACAAATCGACTACGCCGTAGCCCCCTCCTTTCAGCAGGGCAAGGATCTCTTGCCGCTCTTCCAGACCGCGAGTCAAACGCACGCCAACGAAAATGCAGGCCTCCGCCGAGCTTGAATACCGATAGTTAAATTCGGTGACGGAGCGGCCGCCCAGCAGCTGGCAGAACTTCAGGAAGCTGCCTTTTTCTTCCGGAATAGTGACCGCAAGCAAGGCTTCGCGTTGCTCCCCCAGTTCACACCTTTCAGAAACATAGCGCAGCCCGTGGAAGTTAACGTTCGCGCCAGACAGAACGTGCGCCAGGCGCTCGCCGCTAATCTGATGCTGCTGGATATACTTCTTCATACCCGCCAGGGCCAGTGCGCCGGAAGGTTCTGCCACGGCACGCACATCCTCGAAGAGATCTTTCATTGCCGCGCAGATTGCATCACTGTCGACGGTAATGATGTCGTCGAGATATTCCTGACAGACACGGAAAGTCTCATCGCCGATGCGCTTAACCGCCACGCCTTCAGCAAATAAACCAACTCGCGCCAAATCGACGGGCTTGCCCGCATCCAGCGCGGCTTTAAGACAGGCCGAATCTTCGGCCTCAACCGCAATCACTTTGATTTGCGGCATGAGCTGCTTAATCAGAACCGCTACGCCCGCCGCCAGACCGCCACCGCCGACCGGGACGAACACCCGGTCGATGTGGGCGTCCTGCTGCAGCAGCTCCAGCGCCAACGTGCCCTGCCCGGCAATCACTGCCGGGTGGTCGAACGGTGGCACATAGGTGAAGCCCTGCTGCTGCGAAAGCTCGATTGCCCGCGCTTTAGCTTCATCAAAGTTGGCACCGTGCAGCAGCACTTCGCCACCAAATGCTCTTACCGCATCCACTTTGATATCCGCGGTAGCAACTGGCATCACGATCAGCGACTTGATACCCAGACGAGTGGAAGAGAGCGCCACGCCCTGAGCATGGTTTCCAGCCGAAGCCGTAATCACGCCGCTGGCTTTTTGCTCGCTGCTGAGCCCGGCAATCATGGCGTACGCGCCGCGCAGCTTAAAGCTGTGCACCGGCTGACGATCTTCACGCTTCACCAGAATGACGTTATCCAGACGGGATGAAAGCTTTTCCATCTTCTGCAGCGGGGTAACCTGAGCTACCTCGTATACGGGTGAGCGCAGCACGGCACGCAGGTATTCCGCCCCACAGGGGGCGTCCGGTAACGGTTGTGACTCAGCCATGTTTAGCCTCCAAGCTTACTTTTATCGCGCACCGCGCCTTTATCGGCGCTGGTGGCAAGCATGGCATAAGCGCGCAGAGCGAAGGAAACCTGGCGTTCACGGTTACGAGGAGTCCAGGCTTGTGCACCGCGAGCTTCCTGCGCTTCACGACGAGCAGCCATTTCCTGATCGCTCAATTGCAGTTGGATCCCGCGGTTCGGGATATCAATCGCAATCATGTCGCCATCTTCAATCAGCGCAATATTGCCGCCGCTTGCCGCTTCAGGCGAAACGTGACCGATAGAAAGTCCAGAGGTACCACCAGAGAAACGTCCATCAGTGACCAGCGCGCAGGCCTTGCCCAGCCCCATAGATTTCAGGAAGGTCGTTGGGTAGAGCATTTCCTGCATGCCCGGCCCACCTTTTGGCCCTTCGTAGCGAATAACGACCACGTCGCCCGCGACGACTTTGCCACCCAGGATTGCCTCAACCGCATCATCCTGGCTTTCGTAGACTTTTGCAGGGCCACGGAATACCAGGCTTTCGTCGTCCACACCCGCTGTTTTCACAATGCAGCCATTTTCAGCAAAGTTGCCGTAAAGCACCGCCAGTCCACCTTCCTGGCTATAGGCATTTTCTTTGGAACGGATACAGCCGTTTTGGCGATCAACATCCAGAGAATCCCAACGGCAGGACTGCGAGAAAGCTTTTGTGGTACGAATGCCCGCCGGACCTGCGGAGAACATGCTTTTCACGCTTTCGTCTTTGGTCAGCATGACATCGTACTGTTCCAGCGTTTGCGTCAGGGTCAGACCAAGAACGTTTTTCACATTGCGATGCAGTAAGCCACCGCGATCCAGTTCGCCCAAAATACCGATTACGCCACCCGCACGGTGAACGTCTTCCATATGGTATTTCTGGGTGCTCGGCGCAACTTTACACAGCTGAGGCACTTTGCGGGAAAGCTGGTCGATATCCGTCATGGTGAAATCGAGTTCTGCTTCCTGGGCTGCCGCCAGTAAATGCAGAACTGTATTCGTTGAACCGCCCATCGCGACATCCAGCGTCATAGCGTTCTCAAACGCTTCTTTGCTGGCGATGCTACGTGGCAACGCACTTTCATCATCCTGCTCGTAATAACGTTTGGTCAGAGCGACGATGCGTTTACCGGCATTCAGGAACAACTCTTTACGATCGGAGTGCGTGGCCAGCAGAGAACCGTTACCCGGCTGAGAAAGGCCCAGAGCTTCAGTCAGGCAGTTCATCGAGTTAGCCGTGAACATACCGGAACAGGAGCCGCAGGTTGGGCAAGCGGAACGTTCGACCTGCTCGCTTTGCTCGTCGCTCACTTTCGGGTCCGCGCCCTGAATCATCGCGTCCACCAAATCCAGCTTAATGATTTGGTCTGACAGTTTGGTTTTCCCGGCCTCCATCGGGCCGCCGGAAACGAAGATGACCGGGATGTTCAGGCGAAGTGACGCCATTAACATTCCCGGGGTGATTTTGTCACAGTTAGAGATACACACCATGGCATCGGCACAGTGTGCATTAACCATGTACTCCACGGAATCGGCAATCAGCTCGCGGGACGGCAGGGAATAAAGCATACCGCCATGGCCCATCGCGATGCCGTCATCCACGGCAATGGTGTTAAACTCTTTCGCCACACCGCCGGAGGCTTCGATTTGTTCGGCGACTAATTTGCCCAGATCGCGCAGGTGAACGTGGCCCGGTACGAATTGGGTAAAGGAGTTAACTACCGCAATAATTGGCTTGCCGAAATCGTCATCGGTCATTCCGGTTGCGCGCCACAGTGCGCGGGCACCCGCCATATTACGGCCATGGGTGGTGGTAGCTGAACGGTACTTTGGCATGCTGATTTACTCCAGTCTGTCAGGGTGCGGACGGTTTGTTACCCTCCGCCTGATTATTATTTTTACTGTGGGTTTACCGGATCTAACCAGCCCCATTTATCTTCGGTTTCACCCGTGAACAGGCCAAAGAACGCCTGCTGAATACGCTTGGTTACTGGCCCACAGCGGCCTTCGCCCACCTGAATACCATCAACGCTGCGTACCGGCGTAATTTCCGCGGCGGTACCGGACATGAAGACTTCATCCGACAGATAGAGCGATTCGCGGGAAAGCACCTGCTCGCGCACCTCGATACCCAGATCTTTTGCCAGCTTGATAATGGCGTCGCGGGTAATGCCAGGCAGCGCGGAAGAGGTAAACGGTGGAGTAAACAGCACGCCATCCTTCACTTCAAAGAGGTTTTCACCAGCGCCTTCTGACAGGAAGCCCTGCACGTCCAGCGCGATCCCTTCCTGATAACCATGGCGACGAGCTTCACTGCCAACCAGCAAAGAAGAGAGATAGTTACCACCGGCTTTCGCCGCGGTTGGAATAGTATTTGGTGCGGCACGGTTCCAGGAGGAAACCATTGCGTCGATCCCTTGATCCAGCGCTTCTGCGCCGAGATAAGCACCCCATGGGAAGGCTGCGATGATCACATCAGTGGTATAACCGTCCGGCGGGTTAACGCCCATACCCACATCACCCACAAAGACCAGAGGCCGGATGTACGCGCTGCTCAGGTTGTTTTTACGGATAACGGCACGACAGGCTTCCATTAACTCATCAACACTTTGCGAAACCGGGAAACGGTAGATTTTGGCGGAGTCACGCAGACGCTGCATGTGTTCGCGATGGCGGAACACCACTGGGCCAAGGTGTGATTCGTAGCAACGGATGCCTTCAAATACGGAGGTGCCGTAGTGCAACGCGTGGGACATAACGTGGACTTTCGCCTCGCCCCACGGGGTCATTTCACCATTGAACCAGATGTAATCAGCTTTCTTCGTTGTCATGTTGCTTCCTTTGCGCTCAGGCGCGGATTTGTTGTGTTGTTGGTTGCTGGATTTCTACGCAGGCGACGTCGACCAGCTTGCTTAATTGACTAAACAGTAATTCGACCGGGCGCAGGCTTGCAACGGTCAATTCGATATTAATGTTGTCCGAACTCCCCAGAGTCACCATGTTCATCGAGCAGAGCTGAAAACCACGGTGGCGAACCACACGCAATACGCGCTCAAGGGTTTCAGGGCGAAAACGGGCCTGCACGGCGAGCTGATGTTGCATCATGATAATTTCTCCAGCATTTGCGAGTTACTGGCACCGGGTGGTACCAACGGCCAGACGTTTTCGTACTCATCGATTGAAACATGCAGCATGTAGGGACCTTCGCTGTTCAACAGCGCATCGATGGCATCTTCTACCTGGTCTTTACGGGTGATGTGCTGGCCTGGGATGCCGAAGGCGCGGGCCAGCATGAGGAAATCGGGATTATCGGAGAGGTTAGTTTCGCTATAACGTTCTGAGAAAAACATCTGCTGCCACTGGCGAACCATGCCTAACCGCTGGTTATCCAGCAAAACGATCTTCAGCGGCAGCTGTTTTCGTTTGACGGTGCCCAACTCCTGAACATTCATCATGAACGAGCCGTCACCTGAGATACAGATAACCGTATCGTTCGGTCGTGCAACTTGTGCGCCAACGGCTGCGGGCAAACCAAAGCCCATCGTGCCCAGGCCGCTGGAGGTAATAAAGTTTTCCGGACGGGTGAAGGTCATGTGCTGAGCCGTCCACATCTGGTGCTGGCCTACATCCGTGGTAACCACGCAATCCTGCTGTTTACGGTCGGAGATCTGCTTGAGCAACAGCGGAGCAAAAATGGCCTCGCCCGGATGATCGTACCGCCATGGGTTAGTTTCCCGTAATGCCACGACTTCCTGCTGCCATTCGCTGATATCCAGCGGCTGCTGCAGCGCCTGCAATAACTGAGTTAAATCTCCCTGCAGGCCAACGTGTGCCTGGCGTAATTTTCCCAGTTCGGCGGGGTCGATATCCATATGGATGACTTTGGCATGCGGTGCGAAGGTGTTCAGCTTGCCGGTCACGCGGTCGTCAAATCTGGCGCCTACCGCAATCAACAAGTCGCATTCCTGTACGGCCAGATTAGCTGCTTTCGTACCGTGCATCCCCAGCATGCCTGTATAAAATGGATGCCCGGCAGGTACAGCACCCAGTCCTTTCAGGGTCACGGCAGAAGGCATATTCGTTACCGCGATAAATTCGCGCAGGGCAGGTACTGCCTGTGCCATCCCAACGCCGCCGCCTACATACAGCATCGGTTTGCTGGCGCTGGCTAATAATTCGCGAGCCTGATTCAGTTCACTATAAGGCAGGGTAAACTCTTCTTCGATGGTGGACAGCCAGGGTTCCAGTTCTCCTTGTGCTAACTGAATATCTTTAGGGATATCAACCAGTACAGGGCCAGGGCGGCCGGAGTTAGCGATTTCGAAGGCTTCAGCGAGAACGCGAGGTAAATCATCCAGCGACTCGACGAGGAAACTGTGTTTGGTACAGGCCAGCGACAGACCTAAAACGTCAACTTCCTGAAAGGCATCGGTACCGATGTAAGGAGCAGCAACCTGGCCGGTGATAGCAACAACGGGAACGGAGTCTAATAGCGCATCAGCAAGGCCGGTGATCAGGTTCGTTGCTCCAGGCCCGGAAGTTGCAATGCAAACGCCAGTTTTCCCTGTAGAACGCGCGTAGCCTATTGCCGCCATCGCCGCGCCCTGCTCATGACGACAGAGTAAATGCTCTACCCCGCCGTCGTACAACGCATCGTAGACAGGCATGATCGCGCCGCCAGGATAACCGAAAACAGTCTCAACACCCTGCGCTCGCAAAGCATGTACCACCCACTGTGCACCATTCATAGTTTGTTCCCCGCCTCAATTCCGCATAAACAGCATATTATGCTGAAACACTTCTTCTGTTTTCTTTAGGAATTCTATGCCCAATAAAAAACCCCCGGACCTTTCGGTGCGGGGGTTCTTTTCGATTCAGGCTTGATTTTTAAGCCTTTCCTTCTCCAAGTGCAGCCCCGCACGGTGGGATAATAATCACCACCACGCTAATCACGACCAGGCTAATCACTCGTAGAAGGGCTTTCATATTCTGTATGTTCTGACATCTAGTTCGAAGTAATGCCTACAGAGTTATCACAGAGACAAAGGTAAGCACAAGATTTTTTTATGACACCATCGACATGTTTAAAATAATGAAAACTAAAAATCATTATTTTTCATGGCATAAGGCGATAGTGAAAAAAATTCACTCTTCTCCGATTTGAAGCCATTTTACTTCGCATACTAATAATAAAATTATACTGCGAATCCTTTCACAAAAATTCCTGCAATGCTGAAACGGCCCCAAAAATGCTGGAACAGGCTTCCAGAGAAAAATCTTCCCGGTTTGGCGATATACAGATGAACTGGCAGGGTAAGACATCTTCTAAGGAGGGAGTATGTCACTGGCAGTCATCAACACACGAGCCGCACTCGGCATTACCGCTCCACTGGTCACCGTTGAGGTTCACCTGAGCCAGGGGTTGCCGGGCTTAACGCTGGTTGGCTTACCGGAAACAACCGTAAGGGAAGCTCGTGACCGCGTACGTAGCGCTTTGATTAACAGTGGCTACACATTTCCGGCAAGAAAAATAACCATCAATCTGGCGCCAGCCGACCTGCCAAAAGAGGGGGGAAGATATGACCTTCCAATTGCTCTCGCGCTGCTCGCAGCCTCTGAGCAGCTTTCCATGGACAATCTGGATCGATATGAGTTCGTAGGGGAGTTAGCGCTTACAGGCGCTTTACGGGGCGTTCCTGGTACTATTTCCGCTGCAATGGAAGCCCTGAAAGCCGGGAGGAGCATCATTGTCGCAGAAGAAAATGCTGGCGAGCTTGGCTTAATTAAACAACCTGGCTGCCTTACAGCAAATCATCTTACGCAGGTATGCGCCTTTCTTGAAAAAAAAGGGGAACTGAACCGCCCAGAGCCGCAGCGAGAATGGCAGTCAGATAATACGGAGGATATAAACGAAATTTATGGCCAGTCACAGGGAAAGCGAGCCTTAGAGATTACGGCCGCCGGTGGGCATAACTTACTGCTAATCGGGCCGCCGGGTACGGGAAAAACCATGCTTGCCAGCCGCCTGACGACAATCATGCCTTCCCTCAACGATGTGGAAGCCCTCGACAGTGCGGCGATCCTGAGCCTGGTCCATCCCCATGACCTGCAAAAGAAATGGCGTCAGCGCCCTTTCAGAGCGCCCCACCACAGCGCTTCGTTGACAGCTATGGTCGGCGGAGGCGGGATCCCTGCGCCGGGGGAGATATCTCTCGCTCATAATGGCATCCTGTTCCTTGATGAGCTGCCCGAGTTTGAAAGACGCGTACTGGATGCGTTACGTGAACCCATAGAGTCCGGGGAGATTCATATTTCGCGAACCCGAGCGAAAATCACCTATCCCGCGCGTTTCCAGCTTCTGGCGGCGATGAATCCCAGCCCTACCGGCCACTATCAAGGAAGACACAACCGTTCCTCACCAGACCAGACATTGCGTTACCTGAGCCGTCTGTCCGGGCCTTTTCTTGACCGCTTCGATCTTTCCGTAGAAATTCCCCTGCCACCATCCGGAATGCTGAGTAACCCGGGAAATAAAAGTGAAAGCAGCAGTGAGGTCAAAACCAGAGTAGTAAGGACACAGCAGCGGCAATACCTGCGGCAGAACAAGCTGAATGCACGGTTAAGTAACCGTGAAATACGGAAGCATTGTGATATAGCTCAGGATGATGCGGTATGGTTGGAAGAGACGTTGGTGAAGTTAGGGTTATCAATACGGGCGTGGCAACGGCTACTAAAAGTTGCAAGGACCATTGCGGATCTGCAGGAGGTAGAAAAAATCAGGCGGGAACATCTTCTTGAGGCGCTTAGCTACCGGGCAATAGACCGCATGCTAATTCATCTGCAACAGCTGGTGGGATAAAAAAATGGGGCCGAAGCCCCATTTTTGTTAATCGTCGCTGTCGGTGAAATCTTCCACCGTATCCATCTGCGGCTTGCCGCCAGACAGGGTATGGAAACGCTTAGGGCGCTTGATGCGTGACATATACTTGCTCCACACGCGCTCTGCTTCCGTGACCGGCTCACGCTGCCCACGGCATACTGCAACGAATAACACTTCTTCTTCTGTATCTGGTTCACGCTTGCCGAGATCCAGCTCATTGAACGCAAAACCATGACGTTCAAGCAACTGTGCCTCTTTAATGGTGAAATCACCATGGCGAGCGAACCCGCGTGGATAATGTTTATTGTCGAAAAACCGATTAGTCGTCGTAAAGCTTTCCGCCATCCTACACGCTCCTAATTCTCTTGGCCGAGCTATTTATGGCGCGGAGTATTAGTTACGCTTGACAGAGCGTCAAACAAAACATTTAAATCATAACGACAAATTATTTTTGGGAGCGAGTTGTGGATACCGAATTACTGAAAACCTTCCTGGAAGTGAGCCGCACCCGTCATTTTGGGCGTGCTGCTGAAGCACTCTATCTAACGCAGTCCGCCGTGAGTTTTCGTATTCGCCAGCTCGAAAATCAACTGGGTGTGAATCTTTTTACCAGACATCGCAACAACATACGGCTAACCACCGCTGGCGAGCGTCTGTTGCCCTACGCTGAAAACCTGATGAGCATCTGGCTTGCGGCCAAGAAAGAGGTTTCTCATACCTCCCAGCACAATCAGATTACCATTGGTGCCAGCGCCTCGTTATGGGAATGCCTGCTTTCTGAGTGGTTAACTTCACTTTATCAGCAACATAGTGGGTTTCAGTTCGAAGCACGAATTGCACAGCGTCAGTCGCTGGTTAAACAGCTCCATGAACGCCAGCTGGATTTGCTCGTCACCACCGAAGCGCCAAAAATGGACGAGTTCGCCAGCCAGTTATTAGGTCACTTCGACCTGGCCCTTTTCGCTGCATCGCAGCAGCAGAAAAAAGAAGATCTCACTTACGTACGACTGGAGTGGGGTCCAGATTTCCAACAGCATGAGGCAGGGCTGATCAGCAATGATGACATTCCAATCCTGACGACAAGTTCAGCGAAGATAGTCAGTAACATGCTCAAATCGCTTAATGGATATGCGTTTTTACCCGTCGAATGGGCTAGAGGACAGGATGGAATTTATCAGATGGAAGAAACGAAACTGCTATCCCGACCGCTGTATGCCATTTGGTTACAGAACAGTGATAAACAGAGCATAATCAAAGAGTTACTCAAAACACAACTTGTAGCGCAGTAATGCGCTTTTGTTTTTAAAGGAAGGAATTTACTGAATTTCAGGCAAAAAAAATCCTTTGCCTAAGCAAAGGATCATTATATGGCAGGGGCGGAGAGACTCGAACTCGCGACACCCGGTTTTGGAGACCGGTGCTCTACCAACTGAGCTACGCCCCTAAATGACGCTTATTATTAAGCCCGCTGATTAAGCAGGCATAATTTTTTTATTAAGTGGCGGAACGGACGGGACTCGAACCCGCGACCCCCTGCGTGACAGGCAGGTATTCTAACCGACTGAACTACCGCTCCACCGAATTTCTTACAACCACCAGGTGTCACTCTGGCTTTTACTGCTTTGAATTTGGAGCCTGGCAGTTCCCTACTCTCGCATGGGGAGACCCCACACTACCATCGGCGCTACGGCGTTTCACTTCTGAGTTCGGCATGGGGTCAGGTGGGACCACCGCGCTAGTGCCGCCAGGCATATTCTGTGTATTGACCGTTATACTTCCGTATAACCATCAACTTAAATCTGGAACATTCAGCTGAAAATCAAATCTCTCACCAAAACACCTTCGGTGTTGTAAGGTTAAGCCTCACGGATCATTAGTACTGGTTAGCTCAACGTATCGCTACGCTTACACACCCAGCCTATCAACGTCGTAGTCTTCAACGTTCCTTCAGGACTCTCAAGGAGTCAGGGAGAATTCATCTCGGGGCAAGTTTCGCGCTTAGATGCTTTCAGCGCTTATCTTTTCCGCATTTAGCTACCGGGCAATGCCATTGGCATGACAACCCGAACACCAGTGATGCGTCCACTCCGGTCCTCTCGTACTAGGAGCAGCCCCCCTCAATTCTCCAGCGCCCACGGCAGATAGGGACCGAACTGTCTCACGACGTTCTAAACCCAGCTCGCGTACCACTTTAAATGGCGAACAGCCATACCCTTGGGACCTACTTCAGCCCCAGGATGTGATGAGCCGACATCGAGGTGCCAAACACCGCCGTCGATATGAACTCTTGGGCGGTATCAGCCTGTTATCCCCGGAGTACCTTTTATCCGTTGAGCGATGGCCCTTCCATTCAGAACCACCGGATCACTAAGACCTGCTTTCGCACCTGCTCGAGCCGTCACTCTCGCAGTCAAGCTAGCTTATGCCTTTGCACTAACCTCACGATGTCCGACCGTGATTAGCTAACCTTCGTGCTCCTCCGTTACGCTTTAGGAGGAGACCGCCCCAGTCAAACTACCCACCAGACACTGTCCGCAACCCGGATTACGGGTCTACGTTAGAACACCAGCCATTAAAGGGTGGTATTTCAAGGTTGGCTCCACAAGAACTGGCGTCCTCGCTTCAAAGCCTCCCACCTATCCTACACATCAAGGACCAGTGTTCAGTGTCAAGCTATAGTAAAGGTTCACGGGGTCTTTCCGTCTTGCCGCGGGTACACTGCATCTTCACAGCGAGTTCAATTTCACTGAGTCTCGGGTGGAGACAGCCTGGCCATCATTACGCCATTCGTGCAGGTCGGAACTTACCCGACAAGGAATTTCGCTACCTTAGGACCGTTATAGTTACGGCCGCCGTTTACCGGGGCTTCGATCAAGAGCTTCAGCTTGCGCTTAACCCCATCAATTAACCTTCCGGCACCGGGCAGGCGTCACACCGTATACGTCCACTTTCGTGTTTGCACAGTGCTGTGTTTTTAATAAACAGTTGCAGCCAGCTGGTATCTTCGACTGCCTTCAGCTCCAGGAGCAAGTCCCTTCACCTACCAGCAGCGTGCCTTCTCCCGAAGTTACGGCACCATTTTGCCTAGTTCCTTCACCCGAGTTCTCTCAAGCGCCTTGGTATTCTCTACCTGACCACCTGTGTCGGTTTGGGGTACGATTTGATGTTACCTGATGCTTAGAGGCTTTTCCTGGAAGTGCGGCATTTGTTACTTCAGCACCGTAGTGCCTCGTCATCACACCTCAGCGTTAGATAGAGTTCCGGATTTACCTAAAACTCCCGCCTACATGCTTAAACCGGGACAACCGTCGCCCGGCTAACATAGCCCTCTCCGTCCCCCCTTCGCAGTAACACCGAGTACAGGAATATTAACCTGTTTCCCATCGACTACGCCTTTCGGCCTCGCCTTAGGGGTCGACTCACCCTGCCCCGATTAACGTTGGACAGGAACCCTTGGTCTTCCGGCGAGCGGGTTTTTCACCCGCTTTATCGTTACTTATGTCAGCATTCGCACTTCTGATACCTCCAGCAGACCTCACAGTCCACCTTCGACGGCTTACAGAACGCTCCCCTACCCAACAACGCATAAGCGTCGCTGCCGCAGCTTCGGTGCATGGTTTAGCCCCGTTACATCTTCCGCGCAGGCCGACTCGACCAGTGAGCTATTACGCTTTCTTTAAATGATGGCTGCTTCTAAGCCAACATCCTGGCTGTCTGTGCCTTCCCACATCGTTTCCCACTTAACCATGACTTTGGGACCTTAGCTGGCGGTCTGGGTTGTTTCCCTCTTCACGACGGACGTTAGCACCCGCCGTGTGTCTCCCGTGATAACATTCTTCGGTATTCGTAGTTTGCATCGGGTTGGTAAGCCGGGATGGCCCCCTAGCCGAAACAGTGCTCTACCCCCGAAGATGAGTTCACGAGGCGCTACCTAAATAGCTTTCGGGGAGAACCAGCTATCTCCCGGTTTGATTGGCCTTTCACCCCCAGCCACAAGTCATCCGCTAATTTTTCAACATTAGTCGGTTCGGTCCTCCAGTTAGTGTTACCCAACCTTCAACCTGCCCATGGCTAGATCACCGGGTTTCGGGTCTATACCCTGCAACTTAACGCCCAGTTAAGACTCGGTTTCCCTGCGGCTCCCCTATACGGTTAACCTTGCTACAGAATATAAGTCGCTGACCCATTATACAAAAGGTACGCAGTCACCCCATAAAAGAGGCTCCCACTGCTTGTACGTACACGGTTTCAGGTTCTGTTTCACTCCCCTCGCCGGGGTTCTTTTCGCCTTTCCCTCACGGTACTGGTTCACTATCGGTCAGTCAGGAGTATTTAGCCTTGGAGGATGGTCCCCCCATATTCAGACAGGATACCACGTGTCCCGCCCTACTCTTCGAACTCACAGTATGTGCATTTTAGTGTACGGGAGTATCACCCTGTACCCTGCGACTTTCCAGACGCTTCCACTAACACACAAACTGATTCAGGTTCTGGGCTGTTCCCCGTTCGCTCGCCGCTACTGGGGGAATCTCGGTTGATTTCTTTTCCTCGGGGTACTTAGATGTTTCAGTTCCCCCGGTTCGCTTCGTTAAGCTATGTATTCACTTAACGATAGTGTGTCGAAACACACTGGGTTTCCCCATTCGGAAATCGCCGGTTATAACGGTTCATATCACCTTACCGACGCTTATCGCAGATTAGCACGTCCTTCATCGCCTCTGACTGCCAGGGCATCCACCGTGTACGCTTAGTCGCTTAACCTCACAACCCGAAGGTGTCTCGTAAGACACAATCGTATGTTGTGAAAATTTGAGAGACTCGAACATATCGTATTCCCATTCCTTATTACGGAGGAATGAGACGACATGTCGTTTCAATTTTCAGCTTGTTCCGGATTTTTAAAGAGCAAATATCTCAAACATAACTCAGAGAGTCAGTTTTGAGATATTGAGGTCGGCGACTTTCACTCACAAACCAGCAAGTGGCGTCCCCTAGGGGATTCGAACCCCTGTTACCGCCGTGAAAGGGCGGTGTCCTGGGCCTCTAGACGAAGGGGACACTGAAGTCTCAATCGCAAGACGCCTTGCTTCTTTACTTTCATCAGACAATCTGTGTGAGCACTACGCAAGTTCGTATCTTTCAGGTAAGGAGGTGATCCAACCGCAGGTTCCCCTACGGTTACCTTGTTACGACTTCACCCCAGTCATGAATCACAAAGTGGTAAGCGCCCTCCCGAAGGTTAAGCTACCTACTTCTTTTGCAACCCACTCCCATGGTGTGACGGGCGGTGTGTACAAGGCCCGGGAACGTATTCACCGTAGCATTCTGATCTACGATTACTAGCGATTCCGACTTCACGGAGTCGAGTTGCAGACTCCGATCCGGACTACGACGCACTTTATGAGGTCCGCTTGCTCTCGCGAGGTCGCTTCTCTTTGTATGCGCCATTGTAGCACGTGTGTAGCCCTACTCGTAAGGGCCATGATGACTTGACGTCATCCCCACCTTCCTCCAGTTTATCACTGGCAGTCTCCTTTGAGTTCCCGGCCGAACCGCTGGCAACAAAGGATAAGGGTTGCGCTCGTTGCGGGACTTAACCCAACATTTCACAACACGAGCTGACGACAGCCATGCAGCACCTGTCTCAGAGTTCCCGAAGGCACCAATCCATCTCTGGAAAGTTCTCTGGATGTCAAGAGTAGGTAAGGTTCTTCGCGTTGCATCGAATTAAACCACATGCTCCACCGCTTGTGCGGGCCCCCGTCAATTCATTTGAGTTTTAACCTTGCGGCCGTACTCCCCAGGCGGTCGACTTAACGCGTTAGCTCCGGAAGCCACTCCTCAAGGGAACAACCTCCAAGTCGACATCGTTTACGGCGTGGACTACCAGGGTATCTAATCCTGTTTGCTCCCCACGCTTTCGCACCTGAGCGTCAGTCTTTGTCCAGGGGGCCGCCTTCGCCACCGGTATTCCTCCAGATCTCTACGCATTTCACCGCTACACCTGGAATTCTACCCCCCTCTACAAGACTCAAGCTTGCCAGTTTCAAATGCAGTTCCCAGGTTGAGCCCGGGGATTTCACATCTGACTTAACAAACCGCCTGCGTGCGCTTTACGCCCAGTAATTCCGATTAACGCTTGCACCCTCCGTATTACCGCGGCTGCTGGCACGGAGTTAGCCGGTGCTTCTTCTGCGAGTAACGTCAATCACAAAGCGTATTAAGCTTTATGCCTTCCTCCTCGCTGAAAGTACTTTACAACCCGAAGGCCTTCTTCATACACGCGGCATGGCTGCATCAGGCTTGCGCCCATTGTGCAATATTCCCCACTGCTGCCTCCCGTAGGAGTCTGGACCGTGTCTCAGTTCCAGTGTGGCTGGTCATCCTCTCAGACCAGCTAGGGATCGTCGCCTAGGTGAGCCATTACCCCACCTACTAGCTAATCCCATCTGGGCACATCTGATGGCAAGAGGCCCGAAGGTCCCCCTCTTTGGTCTTGCGACGTTATGCGGTATTAGCTACCGTTTCCAGTAGTTATCCCCCTCCATCAGGCAGTTTCCCAGACATTACTCACCCGTCCGCCGCTCGTCACCCAGGAGCAAGCTCCCTGTGCTACCGCTCGACTTGCATGTGTTAGGCCTGCCGCCAGCGTTCAATCTGAGCCATGATCAAACTCTTCAATTAAAAGCTTGATTTGCTTCAACTCGTGAAGCGGTGCTCAAAAATTAACTTTCGTAATAATTCAACTAAATGAATTACTGCTTGGTCACTCTTCAAGACTTGATATTTTTTTTGCATCCGAAGATGCTGAGATATCAATCCTGCGAGTGCCCACACAGATTGTCTGATAAATTGTTAAAGAGCAGTGAGTTACGCGCTTTCGCTTGCTAACTCGAGGTGGCGTATATTACGCTTTCCTCTTTCAGAGTCAAGCGTTTATTTTCGCTTTCGTCTGACTGACGGGCCGGTTTGTAAGCCGTTGTGCCGTGTCAGTGGAGGCGCAGTATAGGGATTTTTCGGAAGCTGACAACCCCTAATTTGCAATTTTTTACCAAGCGTCGTTTTTTTGCGCTAAACCGCTGCAAACCGCCAGTTTTTCGAGCGTTGTGAAGCCATAGCGATGCAGCACAGGCATTAACTGTGCGGTTTCTGGCGTAAACGCCATGCAAAAGGCCATGTTCAGATCCTTTGATAAAGCTTCCGGGGCTTCGTGTTCTAACAACCATGCCGCACGCCGCGCGATAGCTGCACCGGAATCAATCAGGCGCGTGCCTTCCGGAAGCACCTCAAGCAGTTCTTCCTGTAATAGAGGGAAGTGAGTACAGCCCAGCACAACCGTATCCGGCGGCTCCTTCATGCGTAACCACGGACGGAGGATTTTGCGTAGCTCCTCAAGGGATACCGGTTCACCGTGCAGTTTCGCTTCGGCCAGTTCCACCAGCTCAGCCGATCCCAGCATTTCAATTTTGCACTCAGTAGCGAAGCGAGCCACCAGCTCATGGGTATAAGGACGGCGAACCGTGCCTCGCGTGGCAAGCAGACCAACAATGCCATTAGCCGTCATGCGGGCGGCAGGTTTGATGGCTGGGACGACGCCTACGACTGGGAAAGCAAATTTTTCACGAAGAGCAGGAAGGGAAACCGTACTTGCGGTGTTGCACGCAATAATAGCAAGCGCGAGCGGATAACGTTCCTGAACGGCAGTGACAATGTCGACCACTCGTTCAACAATGAACTCTTCGCTTTTTTCGCCGTAGGGAAACGCTACGTTATCGAAGGCATAGATGTAATGCAGGTCCGGCAGGAGCTGCCGAACCTCGTTATACACTGAAAGCCCCCCGACACCGGAATCAAAGACCAGTACCGTGGGGCGTGCATCAGAAGGTATAGCTGCCAGTGAGGTAGTATTCCCGTCCTGGGGTTTGATAGCCATAAACCGTCTCGTAATCTTTATCGAACAGGTTGGCGATTCTACCACGAACGGTTAGCTGAGAGGTGACTGGATATGAAGCAGATACGTCAACTGTGGTGTAGCTTGGCAATATAGTCTGCGTAGAGCTGTAAGCAGAAGTGTTGTTGTCATAGCGCTTGCCGTAGTACTGCCAGGCCACGTCCATATCGACATTAAACATTGTCCAGTCGAGCTGGTACTTCGCCTGACGCTTCGCACGTCGCGCTAACACTTCGTCATTCTGGTCATTACGCGGATCCATATACTGCAGCGTGACTTTATGACTGAAGATGCCGGTATCAATGCTGCCCGTCCATTCCACACCTTTAATTGTTGCTGAGTCGATGTTGTCATAAGAGCCGGCATAGGACACAGGATCGGAATAGTAGGTGATCAGATTCTGGATTTTGTAACGGTACGCCGACAGACGCCAGTCCAAAGGGCCGGTCAGACCCTCAAGCCCGGCCTCCCACTGTTTAGACTCTTCAGGCTTCAGGTTCGGGTTGGCGTCAATGCCAAATCGCGTTGAGCCAAACTGCTGACCAAGGGATGGTGCAAGGAAGCCGGTGCCGTAAGAAACGGTCGCACGATACCCCTCAACAAATTCCCAGCCCGCAGCGGTTTGCCAGGTGCCGTGCCAGCCAAACTGCTCGTCATGATCTTCACGGCCGGATGCTTCTAATGTCACATCGCCATATTGCTGCTGCCCACTCAGGTAAATCCCGGTGTTGTCACGCTTATAAGTGTCGGAAAGCACGGTGTCAGAAGAGGTCAGGCGCTGCTGCTGCCAGTCCACCCCAGCACTGATCGAGCCGTTGGCAACGACAAAGTTATTGCCCCACTGAAGATTACGCTGAGACATATTGTCGAGCGTAGTACCGTCGTTATAGCGCCCGTACTCGCTGCTGTAATTGTAATCCTTCACTTTCTGGTAGCTGGCAATCAGTTGGGAAGAGTAGATCCCGGAGTTAAAGCGCAGGCCAGCGTCGTAGCCCTGGTTATAGAGCTGTTCTTCATTCGCGCTATAAGAAGGAGAGAATGGCGGGCTACCTAAATCGTAGTCATTGTTATTGGTATAGCTGTGGCCACGGAAGAAACCGTCAAACTCTTCGTTGAATTTATGCTCTACGCTGCCCCAGAACGTTTTATTACGGGAGCCGTCGCGGTCGTTGTCGCCGCTGTAAGTAGAATTCGGCTGGGCGTTAAAGCCTTTCGTGGTGTCGTACGAGCCGGCAATAGTCGCCATGGTATCACCAAAACGATGACGCAGCGTTCCATCATACTGCTGGTAGCCCTTCGACCCCATGCCCGCGGTGATTTGCGATTTCTCTTCGTCGGAGTGGGTGATCACGTTGATGACGCCGCCAATCGCACCGGAGCCATAAACAGCAGAGCGAGGCCCACGGATATACTCAACGCGCTGGACCAGCGAAATTGGGATTTGGTTGAAGTCGGCAGTATTGGAAATACCGGTGCGCGCAACGGGAACACCGTCAATCAGCACCAGAACGTGGCTTGGATTAGTACCGCGAATGAACATGGAGGACGCCTGCCCCATGCCACCGTACTGCGCGATATCCACGCCCGGCAAACGACGCATTACGTCGTTAAGAGATTTTGCCTGCCACTTGTCGATGTCCTGACGGGTAATAATATCCGTCGGCGCAAGCACGGTATTCACCGGCTGCTGGAATCGACTGGCGGTAACCATCAGAGTATCGTCAGAATTGCTGTCTTGCGCCCAGCCAGAAAACGCCGTTACGGATAACGCCGTAAGCAGCGAAACTTTTTGTATCATCATTTATTTAAGCATCCACTTCTAATAAGGATGCCGCAGGCATAACAGATAGCACGCGATAGTTATGCAGATTGCGACGTTAACCGGCAGGTCTTCGGGCTTGGAGGTGTTTTATAGATGAGGACTTCCCACTTATTAATAAGCAGTGTCTGCATTTGCGTTCATCCCACTCTTCCTTACCGCTGCGCGTCAGCCCCAGAATTGCACTGGGTTCCCTTTTAACTCTCAGGAGGCCGGAGAGCGCATGCTACCTGCACCACCGTATAGATGTCCAGACTTCCAGTTATCCCAATGCTGACAAAGAGACTGGACATCCCGAGGGTATTCCCTAAAATCGCCGCGTAGTTTGACTTCATTAACAGGTAGCCGCCATGACACCCGAACAACTCCCGACAGACCAATACGACGCGCAGCTGGCAGAAAAAGTTGCCCGTCTGCAAAGCATGATGGTGCCGTTTGCCGCACCCGCGCCGGAGGTGTTCCGTTCGCCTGTCAGCCACTACCGTATGCGCGCTGAGTTCCGCATCTGGCATGATGAAGACGATCTCTACCATATTATGTTCGACCAGCAGACCAAACAGCGCATCCGGGTCAACAGCTTCCCGGCGGCAAGCTCGCTGATAAATGAATTGATGCCGGCCATGTTAGACGGTGTGCGGGACATTCCCTCTCTGCGCCACAAGCTTTTCCAGATCGATTACCTGACCACGCTCAGCAACCAGGCCGTTGTTTCTTTACTTTATCACCGCAAGCTGGACGACGAATGGCGCGAACATGCCGAAGCGCTGCGCGATTCACTGCGTGCCCGAGGATTGAACGTTCACCTGATTGGCCGGGCGACGAAAACGAAGATCGAACTGGATCAGGATTACATCGACGAATGTCTGCCGGTAGCGGGAAAAGAGATGATCTACCGCCAGGTGGAAAACAGCTTCACCCAGCCGAATGCGGCGATGAATATTCAAATGCTGGAGTGGGCGCTGGACGCGACGAAAAATGCCAGCGGCGACCTGCTGGAGCTGTACTGCGGTAACGGTAACTTTTCTCTGGCGCTGGCGCGCAACTTCAACCGTGTGCTGGCTACTGAAATTGCGAAGCCTTCCGTTGCCGCCGCGCAATACAATATTGCAGCCAACGAAATTGAAAACGTACAGATTATCCGCATGGCTGCGGAAGAGTTTACTCAGGCGATGAACGGCGTGCGTGAGTTCAATCGTTTGAAGGGCATAGATCTGAAGAGCTATCAGTGCGAGACGATTTTCGTTGATCCACCGCGCAGCGGGCTGGATGCCGATACGGTGAAGATGGTGCAGGCTTACCCACAAATTCTTTATATATCCTGCAACCCGCAGACCCTGTGTGAAAATCTGGAAACGCTGAGCGAAACGCATGTTGTTTCACGCCTCGCCCTGTTTGACCAGTTCCCCTATACCCACCATATGGAATGTGGCGTGTGGCTGACGCGCAAATAGCAAAACGGACGCCTCGGCGTCCGTTTTTGTTTGTGGCTGACCTTACTCGGTCATCTGCGCTTTACGGGCACGGATCTTCAGACCGATCCAGAACAGTAGCGCTACAGAGAGCACGGCCGGCACGAAGTTAGAGCCAATCGCCGGATATTCTGCCCGCACTACTGCGCTATACAGCAGGACGCCGAGGATAAAACAAGCCGCGGCTAAGCCTGGCAGGCCCACGGGCATGGTGCGATTCTGGTAGCGTTGGTGCAGACAGTACACCGTCAGCACCAGAGCAATAAGCGGGAATATAGTAAACGGCACGACCGAGCTAAACAGCGCGGCACAGGTTCCGTTGATTGACAGGCCAGCAATAAATGCCAGCACCAGGGTACCTTTCTCTTGTAACTGTTTCATTACTCGTCCTTCATTCTTCGGCTGTTTGCATCAGCGACATTTTCTCTTGTTCCCGACGATACCAGTAATACGCGCCTTTGGAGATCATGCGCAGCTGTAACACCAGGCGTTCTTCGAGCTGGCGCCGCTGGTCGATATCAACGTCCAGCGCCTCGGCACCGGCACTAAATACAATCGTCACCATCGCTTCCGCCTGCGCTTCAGTAAAGCTGCGCGGCATGCGATTTTCGAGTTCTAAATAGTCGGCAAGTTCCGCAATAAAGTGCTGTATTTCGCGCGCTACGGCGGCACGAAAAGCTGCGGAAGTCCCGGAACGCTCACGCAGCAGCAGACGGAATGCGTTAGGGTTATTGCCGATAAACTCCATGAATGTGGAAACGGAAGTGCGGATCACACTCCCGCCTTTAGCAATTCGTTGTCGGGCCTGACGCATCAGCTGGCGCAGCATCAGGCCGCTTTCATCTACCATGGTCAGGCCAAGTTCATCCACGTCGCGAAAATGGCGATAAAACGACGTGGGTGCGATCCCTGCCTCGCGGGCAACTTCACGCAGGCTGAGGCTTGCAAAGCTTCGCTCAGCGCTTAACTGACTAAATGCGGCTTCAATCAGAGAACGTCTGGTTCGTTCTTTTTGTTGTGCTCTTACACCCATCACGTTGCCTGATTCCTTCAAACCGAAATGGCACTATACCAGATACTAACGCTACCGCTTTTAAACAGGATTGTGAATGATTGTTTACGCGAGCGACTTCGCGTTACAAATGAAAAAGCACAGGGATAATTGGGTTATACCGCTGATGATGTTACCATCATGTTGCTTTTATGTATAAGAACAGGTAAGCCTTACCATGCCACACACCTACGATTATGATGCAGTAGTAATTGGTTCCGGCCCGGGCGGCGAAGGCGCTGCTATGGGGCTGGTGAAGCTTGGCGCCAGGGTAGCCGTTATCGAGCGCTACCATAACGTCGGCGGCGGTTGCACCCACTGGGGCACCATCCCATCAAAAGCTCTTCGCCACGCAGTTAGCCGTATTATCGAATTCAACCAAAACCCGTTATACAGCGACCACACCCATCTCCTCCGCTCCTCTTTCGCCGACATTCTTAACCATGCAGACAGCGTGATTAACCAGCAAACCCGCATGCGCCAGAGCTTCTATGAGCGCAACCGCTGCGAGATGCTGCAGGGTGACGCAAGATTTGTGGATGAGCACACCATTGCGCTGGAATGCCACGACGGCTCGGTAGAAATGATTACCGCAGAGAAGTTCGTGATTGCCTGCGGCTCCAGGCCTTATCGCCCGCCGGAGGTGGATTTCTCCCATCCACGCGTTTACGACAGCGACTCTATTCTTAATCTGCACCACGAGCCGCGCCACGTCATTATTTATGGCGCAGGCGTCATCGGCTGCGAATACGCGTCGATCTTCCGCGGCATGAACGTGAAAGTAGATTTAATTAACACGCGCGATCGTCTGCTGGCTTTCCTGGATCAGGAAATGTCGGACTCACTTTCTTACCACTTCTGGAACAGCGGCGTTGTTATCCGCCATAACGAAGAGTTTGAAAGTATCGAAGGCGTGGAAGATGGCGTCATTGTTTCGCTGAAATCCGGCAAGAAAGTGAAAGCCGATTGCCTGCTGTACGCCAATGGCCGTACGGGCAATACGGACTCGCTCTCGCTTGAAAATGTTGGTCTGGAGGCAGACAGCCGCGGCCTGCTAAAGGTCAACAGCATGTATCAGACTGCCCTGCCGCATATCTACGCGGTAGGCGATGTGATTGGTTACCCGAGCCTGGCTTCGGCAGCCTACGATCAGGGCCGTATTGCAGCACAAGCGCTCGTTAAGGGCGAAGCGACGGCGCATCTGATTGAGGATATCCCGACAGGGATTTACACCATTCCTGAAATCAGCTCCGTCGGTAAAACCGAGCAGCAGCTGACCGCGATGAAAGTGCCTTATGAAGTGGGTCGTGCCCAGTTTAAACACCTGGCGCGCGCGCAAATCGTAGGTATGAACGTGGGTACGCTGAAGATTCTCTTCCATCGCGAGACGAAAGAGATTCTGGGGATCCACTGTTTCGGTGAACGCGCTGCGGAAATTATCCATATCGGCCAGGCGATAATGGAGCAGAAAGGTGGCGGTAACACCATCGAGTACTTCGTTAACACCACCTTTAACTACCCGACGATGGCGGAAGCCTATCGGGTAGCGGCGCTTAATGGCTTAAACCGCCTCTTTTAACGCCGAGTCGAAATGGCCGTCCATCTGCGTACGGACGGCCTCTGCCAGCTGCTCATAGCGGCTGCGCAGCGGCGAACCCGGACGATATACCAGGCCCACCGTACGGCGCGGCTCTGGTTTATAACATGGCAGATAAACCACGCCATCGCGTTCACGCTCGTTCGGAACGGCCAGAGCCGGAAGCAGAGTAATACCGCTGCCCGCAGCGACCATGTTACGTAACGTCTCCAGGCTGGTTGCGCGGAAATGCGTGTCTTCTTCAGCGCCCGCCTCAAAGCAGAAGCCCAGCGCCTGATCGCGCAGGCAGTGCCCGTCTTCCAGCATCAGCAGCTTTTCGCCCGCCAGGTCTGACAGCGGCACGCGGTCGCGGTTCGCCCACGGGTGGTCCTGATAAATCGCCAGCACCATCGGCTCGTCGAACAGCGGCACCTCAATAAAGGCCTCACTCTCTTTAACCAGTGCCAGAATGGCACAGTCGAGTTTCCCGCTGTCCAGCTGCGCTAACAGCTGATGGGTCTGCGCTTCGTGGAGATACATTTCCAGTTTTGGGAAGGTTTTGTGCAGCATCGGGATGATTTGCGGCAGCAGATAGGGCCCAACGGTTGGGATCAGACCGATATGCAACGGCCCGGACATCGCCTCGCCCTGCTGGCTGGCCATCTCTTTGAGTACTTTGACTTCACGCAGCACGGTACGAGCCTGATCGACCAGCAGCAGGCCCGCCTGTGTGAATAAAACTTTGCGGCTGGTACGCTCCAGCAGCATGACGCCCAGCTCATCTTCCAGCTTACGGATTTGGCCGCTAAGGGTTGGCTGGCTGACATGGCAGGCATCCGCTGCCCGACGAAAATGGCGATGTTCTGCTAACGCCACCAGGTATTCAAGATCGCGAATATTCATTGTCCATCCTCCGGCGCCATGATAGCCCATGGCGATAGATAGCATAGCAACGAACGATTATCCCTATCAAGAGTGAATGTGAATAATACAAATCAACAGCACGAACGGCTTCACTTACCCATTAAGCGAACGTTCGGCTGAGGAGAAACTCTCTGTTCTCTGACCTTGAAAGCCAACGTGAATTTTTAGCGGACGTGATGTCCGCTTTTTTTTGCCCTGGATCTGGCTGAAAGAGAGATATGCAGGGTGGATTCTTTCACCATAACAAGCTTAAACCAGACGCTGTTTCGCATCCGCAATAGCCTGGGCAACCTGGGCTGGCGACACGCCGCCTTTGGCAGCACGTTTATCCAGGCAGGACTGCAGCGAGAGGATTGAGTAGACGTCATCGCCGATGGTCGCGCTGAACTTTTGCAGATCCTTAAGGAAGAGCGCCTCAAGCGCTTTACCCTGACGAATCGCCTCAACGACCGCTTCACCTACGATGTGGTGCGCTTCGCGGAATGGCACGCCTTTGGCGACCAGATAGTCCGCCAGTTCGGTAGCATTCGCATAGCCCTGCTCTGCCGCTTCTTTACAGCGCGGACGCTTCACCTGAATTCCATCCAGCACCAGCACGGACATGTGCAGACAGTCGAGCCAGGTATCCAACGCGTCGAACAGCCCTTCTTTATCTTCCTGCATGTCTTTGTTGTAGGCCAGCGGTAAACCTTTCAGCGTCATCATCATGCCGGTCAGCGCGCCCTGTACGCGGCCGCACTTGCCGCGAATCAGCTCCAGCGCGTCCGGGTTTTTCTTCTGCGGCATCAGGGAAGAGCCGGAAGTCACGCGGTCGGACAGCTCAACAAAACCAGCTTCACCGGTATTAAAGAAGATCAGGTCTTCTGCAAAGCGGGAGAGATGAACCATGCCGATAGAGGCATCGGAGAGCAGCTCGAGGACATGGTCACGGTCGGAGACGCTGTCCAGGCTGTTGCGGGTTGCCGAGGCAAAGCCCAACCAGCCGGCCAGCTGTTCACGGTCAATTTCATAAGCGGTACCCGCCAGCGCGCCGCAGCCCAGCGGGCTGACGTCCAGACGCTCCAGTGTGCTTTGCAGGCGGCTTTCATCACGCGCCAGCATCTCAACGTACGCCAGGCACCAGTGGGCAAAAGTGACCGGCTGTGCGCGCTGCAGGTGGGTATAGCCAGGCATGACGGCATCCTGGTTATTTTCTGCGGTTTCCACCAGCGCCTGCTGCAGCTGGCGGGTTGCCATCAGCAGTTCGCCGATCTGCATTTTGCACCACAGCTTCAGGTCGGTGGCGACCTGATCGTTACGGCTACGGCCAGTGTGAAGCTTCTTACCCAGCGCGCCCGCCTTGTCGATGAGTTTACCTTCCACCCAGCTGTGAATATCTTCCGCATCGCTTGCCAGAATGGCCTGCGGATTAGCCTGCACTTCTTCAAGCAGTACGTTCAGCGCCTGCTCAAGCTCAACCTGCTCGGCCTGAGTCAGCACGCCAACGGTGACCAGCGCTTTGGACCAGGCGACAGAGCCAACGATGTCCTGTTCAGCCAGGCGGTAATCAAAGCGCAATGAGTCATTGAACTGTTTGAACCGCTGGTCAGCTGCCTGTGTAAAACGTCCACCCCAAAGTGCCATAGTCATGCTCCATTAAATATTCTTCATTACTTTGTAGGGCGGATAAGCCTGCGCCATCCGCCATCAAGCGGTGGATGACGCAGGCTTATCCACCCTACGATTTTATTACTTCTTCAGCTCGTTCAGCGCACGAATACGGGATGACAGCGAGAACAGACGGATAAAGCCGCCCGCGTGGCTGTGGTCATACACTTCGTCTTCGCCAAACGTTGCGAACTCTTCGCTGTACAGGCTGTTCGGGGATTTCTTCTGCAGCGCGGTAACCTGCCCTTTGTACAGCTCAAGCACCACTTCGCCGTTCACTTCTTCAGCCAGGGATTCAGCAGACGCCTGCAGAGATTTACGCAGCGGCGCGAACCAGCGACCGTCGTAAACGACATAGGACATTTCCAGACCCAACTGCTCACGCCATTTGAAGCTATCGCGATCCAGCACCAGCTGCTCAACGCCACGCAGGGCCGCCATCATGATGGTGCCTCCTGGGGTTTCGTAGCAGCCACGGGACTTGATACCCACCAGACGGTTTTCAACGATATCGATACGACCGATGCCGTGCTTAGAACCAATGGCGTTCAGGGTTTCCAGACATTTGAACGGGCTCATCGTTTCGCCGTTCACGGCAACCACTTTGCCCTGCTTAACGGTAACAGTCACCTGCTCCGCCTGGTCCGGTGCTTCTTTAGGATCGACGGTCCACACCCAGCAATCTTTGTTCGGTGCGTTCCACGGGCTTTCCAGCACGCCGCCTTCGGTAGAAATGTGCCAGGCGTTCTCGTCGCGGCTGTAAATTTTTTCCAGCGATGCGGTAGTCGGAATATCACGCTCTTTCAGGTAATCCAGCAGCGCTTCACGGGAACGCAGGTTCCACTCACGCCATGGCGCAACGACTTTCAGGTGCGGAGCCAGGGCAGCCCAGGTCGATTCGAAGCGCACCTGGTCGTTACCTTTACCGGTCGCGCCGTGGCACAGCGCATCTGCGCCAACTTTATTAGCCACATCCACCAGCGCCTTAGCAATCAGAGGACGAGCCATAGAGGTGCCCAGCAGGTAGCTGCCTTCATACAGCGCGCCAGTTTGCAGCACCGGGTAAACATAGTCGCTGATGAACTCTTCACGTGCATCCACTACGTAGCATTCCGTTGCGCCTGAGCGCAGTGCTTTTTGCTCAACGCCTTTCAGATCGTCACGATCCTGGCCGATATCCACCACGCAGGCGACCACTTCGCAGCCACCGTAGTTTTCTTTCAGCCAAGGAATGATCGCTGAGGTGTCGAGGCCGCCGGAGTAGGCGAGAACAATTTTTTTGATGCCGTGATTTTGCATTGTCTTATCCTTCAAAAACATATTTTAAACTAGGCCAGAATCCGGGTGCCAATGGCGACGCCGTTAAACAAAGAGGGGAGCTGATCCGCATGGCGCCATGAGGCGATATCCACCGGACGACCCAGCGTGCGGGCTGCATCCAGCGCCGCGTTAACTTTTACAATCATGCCGTCGGTAATGATGCCCTGAGCGATCAGCTGCTCCGCCTTCGCCGCCGTCATTTCGGCGATGCGCTGCCCTTTACCGTCCAGAATGCCGCTGACGTCAGAGAGCAGTATCAGATCCGCCCCCAACGTTGCCGCCAGCGCGGTCGCCGCCTGATCGGCGTTTACATTCATCAGTTCACCTTCGGCAGTCACGCCAATTGAACTGACAATCGGCAGGAAACCGCCGTCCAGCAGGGCGTTAATCAGCTTAGCTGAGCCGGGCTTCGCCAGACCGACGTGGCCCAGATCTTCATCCAGCTTAGTGACGGTCACGCTGTCTCCATCACCCAGGCAGAGGCCTACGGCGTTAATAGCGTGTTTCTTCGCCCACGCCAGTAAAGTTTTATTAGCTGTTCCCGCCAGCGCACCGGTAATGATGTCGATCTGGTCAGCAGGCGTCACGCGCAGGCCGTTTTTCTTGGTCACCGGCAGGGAGAGCTTTTTCATTAGATCATCCACCAGGCAGCCGCCGCCGTGAACAATAACCAGCGGGCGCTCGTGGGACTGACGATAGTTGACCAGCGCGGTAAACAGACGCTCCAGCGCCTCTTCGCTATCCAGCAGTACGCCACCTAATTTGATAATTAACGGATTCATCGTGTCACCCGGCTGTCGGTTAAATAAGAGACTGCGTTTCGGCGAAGCCAAAACGAATATTCAGGCACTGTACGGCCTGGGCCGAAGCACCTTTAAGAAGATTATCTTCCGTCGCCACGACGATCAGATGTTCATCCTGCACCGCAAAGCCAATATCGCAGAACGGCTGCCCCACCACGTTTTTCAGCGCCGGGACGCCTTTGTCATACAGGCGCACCATCGGCTTATCTTTATAAGCCTGCTGGAAGACCTCGCTCACCTGCTGCGCGGTCACGCCTTTATTAAGGCGGCAGGTTATCGTCGCCAGAATACCGCGTGGGAAATTACCCAGATGTGGAGTGAAAATGACCTGCGTGCCGAGATGAGTGGCTATCTCCGGCTGATGGCGATGGTTGAAGATGCCGTAGGGTTGCAGGCTAACTTCACAGAAGCTATTGGAAATAGCCGCTTTGCGCCCTGCTCCGCTGACGCCGCTGGTGGCGTTGATCACCGGCCACTGGTTCAGATCCAGCAGGCCCGCGTCAATCAGCGGCTTGAGCGCCAGCTGGGAGGCAGTCGGATAGCAGCCCGGCACGGAAATTAAATTACTCTTTTTGAGCTTATCGCTCTGCCATTCGGCGAGGCCATAAACCGCCTGTTCAAGGAGACCGGGATGCTGATGGGTGAAGCCGTAATAGCGCTGATAAAACTCCGCATCATTCACCCGAAACGCGCCAGATAAATCGATGACCACGCAGCCCGCAGCTAAACACTGGGGAACCAAATCGTGGCTGACCTCATGGGCTGTTGCCAGGAACACCACATCGACGCCATCGGTAAATTCGCTGATATCCGACATAGCCTGTAACGGCATGTCGACTATGCCTTTGAGCTGCGGATGCAGATCGGAAAGCAATTTTCCTGCGTCATTACTTTGCGCTGAAACCGTCAAAGCGGTTATGTTCATATGAGGATGACGATTCAAATAGGTTACAAGCTCTGCGCCTGCATAACCGCTAGCACCAACAATCAGCGTATTCAACATCTGGGCTGTTCACCTTCTTGGTCGTGATTACTATAAATGACGAGAATTCGTGGTTTCATTACGGCGCGCATTATTGTATTTTTATTCAATATTAATGCATGATTATGTATACTATTCCAAGCTAAGGCCTGTCAACAGTGAAGATGAAATTACCTCCTTTTATCGAGATTTACCGCGCATTGATCGCGACCCCCTCCATCAGCGCCACCGACAGCGCGCTGGATCAGAGCAATGAGTCTTTAATCAATTTACTGGCGGGCTGGTTCCGCGATTTAGGCTTTAACGTCGAAGTGCAGCCGGTCCCAGGAACACGCAATAAATTCAATATGTTGGCCAGCACAGGTACGGGTGCTGGCGGTTTGCTGCTGGCAGGTCATACGGATACCGTGCCGTTCGACGATGGCCGCTGGACCCGCGATCCTTTCGCCCTGACCGAACATGAAAATAAACTCTACGGCCTCGGTACCGCCGACATGAAAGGCTTCTTCGCTTTCATTCTTGACGCGTTACGCGATGTCGATGTGTCAGTGCTTAAAAAACCACTTTATATTCTGGCGACCGCCGACGAAGAAACCACAATGGCGGGCGCGCGGTATTTCTCTGAAACCACCAGCCTGCGTCCGGATTGCGCGATCATCGGCGAACCGACGTCTTTGCAGCCGGTTCGTGCGCACAAAGGGCACATTTCTAACGCCATCCGCATTCTTGGTCAGTCCGGCCATTCAAGCGATCCGGCCCGCGGCGTTAATGCCATCGAGCTGATGCACGATGCCATCGGCCATATCATGTCGCTAAAAAACACGCTGAAAGATCGCTATCACCACGATGCCTTCACCGTGCCTTACCCGACCCTTAACCTGGGCCATATCAGCGGCGGTGATGCGGCTAACCGTATCTGCGCCTGCTGCGAGTTGCATATGGATATCCGCCCGCTGCCTGGGCTGACGTTAAGCGATCTCAACGGCCTGCTAAATGAAGCGCTGGAGCCGGTGAGCCAGCGCTGGCCCGGTCGTCTGACCGTATCTGAACTTCATCCACCGATTCCGGGCTACGAATGCGCCAAAGACCACCAGCTGGTCAAGGTTGTAGAAGACCTTCTTGGCGCACAAACCGAGGTCGTGAACTACTGCACCGAAGCACCGTTTATCCAGACGATTTGCCCGACGCTGGTGCTTGGTCCTGGCTCAATAAACCAGGCTCACCAGCCGGATGAGTACCTCGAAACGAAATTTATCGAGCCGACGCGCAAACTCATTACGCAGGTCGTGCATCATTTTTGCTGGCATTAAAAAATAGCGGAGAAAGAGCGTTTCGCCTCTTTTTCCGCTGGTTTTTTTGCGATTCCTATAAGAATTGCTTATGAGCAAACCTGGTAATTAAATTTCATGAATTCGCGGCATTTACTCGTTTGCTGAAACGATTTCGTAGCAATTGACGAACACTTTCAGACGTGGCTTTATAAAGACGGTGTTGAACCTTCACGGGTGAAATTTAATTACATAAAGATTGGGTGTCTGGGGTCATAATGAACGAACAGTATTCCGCTTTGCGAAGTAATGTCAGTATGCTCGGCAAGTTGCTCGGCGATACCATCAAAGATGCATTAGGTGAAAACATCCTTGATCGCGTTGAAACAATCCGTAAGTTGTCAAAATCCTCACGGGCGGGCAACGAAGCCAACCGTCAGGAGTTGCTCACCACGTTACAGAACCTGTCTAACGACGAGCTGCTCCCCGTAGCCCGAGCGTTCAGCCAGTTCCTGAATCTGGCCAACACCGCCGAGCAGTTCCACAGCATTTCCGCCAACGGCGAAGCCGCAAGCAATCCTGAAGTCATCGCAAAAACTATCCAAAAATTAAAAGAACAGCCGGATATCAGCGAGGCGTCCATTCGTGAAGCTGTGGAGTCCCTCTCCCTGGAATTAGTGCTGACCGCACACCCAACAGAAATTACCCGTCGCACCCTGATCCATAAGCTGGTGGAAGTGAATGGCTGCCTGAAACAGCTGGACCACTCCGACATCGCCGATTACGAGCGTAACCAGATTATGCGCCGTCTGCGCCAGCTGGTTGCTCAGGCATGGCATACCGATGAAATACGTAAGCATCGCCCTTCCCCGGTAGACGAAGCCAAATGGGGCTTTGCGGTCGTTGAAAACAGCCTCTGGGAAGGCGTGCCAAATTACCTGCGCGAGCTGAATGAACAGCTCGAAGAGCATCTGCACTATAAGCTGCCAGTCGATTTCGTACCGGTGCGCTTTACCTCATGGATGGGCGGCGACCGTGACGGTAACCCGAACGTCACCGCTGACATCACCCGCCACGTGCTGCTGCTGAGCCGCTGGAAAGCTACCGACCTTTTCCTGCGCGATATCCAGGTTCTGATTTCCGAGTTGTCGATGGTGGAATGCACCCCGGAGCTGAGCGAGCTGGCAGGTCCGGATGCTGCTCAGGAACCATACCGCTGCATCATGAAAGGCGTTCGCCAGCAGCTGCTGGCAACCCAGGCCTGGCTTGAAGCCCGCCTGAAGGGCCAGCGTCTGCCGAAGCCGGAAGGCCTGCTGACCCAGAACGAACAGCTGTGGGATCCGCTTTATGCTTGTTATCAGTCTCTGCAAGCCTGTGGCATGGGCATCATCGCCAACGGCCAGCTGCTTGATACCCTGCGCCGCGTGAAAAGCTTTGGCGTGCCGCTGGTGCGTATCGACGTTCGCCAGGAAAGTACTCGCCACACCGAAGCGCTGGGCGAAATGACCCGCTATCTTGGCATTGGCGACTATGAAAGCTGGTCTGAGGCAGATAAACAGGCCTTCCTGATTCGTGAACTGAACTCCAAGCGCCCTCTTCTTCCACGCCAGTGGGAGCCGAGCGAAGATACGCGTGAAGTGCTGGAAACCTGCAAAGTGGTTGCCGAAGCGCCGCGCGGTTCGATCGCCGCTTACGTTATCTCCATGGCCAAAACGCCTTCTGACGTGCTGGCCGTACACCTGCTCCTGAAAGAAGCTGGTTGCACCTTCGCGCTGCCGGTCGCACCGCTGTTTGAAACGCTGGATGACCTGAACAACGCCGATGACGTGATGACCCAGCTGCTGAACATCGACTGGTACCGTGGCTTTATCCAGGGCAAACAGATGGTCATGATTGGCTACTCTGACTCCGCAAAAGATGCAGGCGTGATGGCGGCCTCCTGGGCGCAGTATCAGGCACAGGATGCGCTGATCAAAACTTGCGAAAAAGCAGGCATCATCCTGACGCTGTTCCACGGACGCGGCGGCTCCATTGGCCGCGGCGGCGCACCTGCCCACGCGGCGCTGCTGTCTCAGCCTCCGGGCAGCCTGAAGGGTGGCCTGCGCGTGACCGAACAGGGCGAAATGATCCGCTTCAAGTACGGCCTGCCGGAAATCACCATCAGCAGCCTGTCGCTCTATACCAGCGCGATTCTGGAAGCGAACCTGCTGCCGCCGCCGGAGCCGAAGAAAGAGTGGAAAACTATCATGGAGGAGTTGTCCGTTACCTCCTGCGATATGTACCGTGGCTATATTCGCGAAAACAAAGATTTCGTGCCGTATTTCCGATCCGCAACGCCTGAACTGGAGCTGGGTAAATTACCGCTCGGCTCACGTCCGGCAAAACGCAAGCCAAATGGCGGCGTTGAGTCCCTGCGCGCCATTCCGTGGATTTTCGCGTGGACGCAGAACCGTCTGATGCTGCCCGCCTGGCTGGGCGCCGGTGCCGCGCTGCAAAAAGTTGTCGAGGACGGCAAGCAGGACGAACTGGAAACCATGTGCCGCGACTGGCCGTTCTTCTCTACACGTCTGGGCATGCTGGAGATGGTGTTCGCCAAAGCCGACCTGTGGCTGGCGGAATACTACGATCAGCGCCTGGTGAAGCCGGAGCTGTGGAAGCTGGGCAAACAGCTGCGCGATCAGCTGGAAGCGGATATCAAAGTGGTGCTGGATATCGCCAACGACTCACATCTGATGGAAGACCTGCCATGGATCGCCGAGTCCATCATGCTGCGTAACATCTACACTGACCCGCTGAACGTCCTGCAGGCAGAGCTGCTGCACCGTTCACGCCAGCTTGAAGAGAAAGGTGAAGAGCCAAACGCGCAGGTTGAGCAGGCGCTGATGGTCACCATCGCAGGCGTTGCTGCCGGGATGCGTAACACAGGCTAACCTGAAAACCTTCGTTCCTAAACCCCGCGCATGCGGGGTTTAGTGTTTTTGCTGTGACGTTAAATGAAAAACCCCGCTGCGTGGCGGGGTTTATTCTGACCGGAAAATAATATTACAAACCGGGACGAACGCCTAACGTATGGCAAATCGCGTAGCTCATTTCGGCGCGGTTCAGCGTATAGAAGTGGAAATCCTTCACACCTTCGCGGCTTAAAATCTTCACCATGTCCATGGCGATATTTGCGCCGACCATTTTGCGAGTTTCCGCGTCGTCATCCAGCCCTTCGAACATTTTCGCCATCCAGTGCGGCACTCGCACGTTGGTCATGGTGGCAAACTTGTGGGCCTGCTTGTAGTTACTGACCGGCAGGATCCCCGGCACGATTTCAACGTCAATGCCCGTCGCCACGCAGCGGTCGCGGAAGCGAAGATAGCTTTCAACGTCGAAGAAGAATTGGGTGATCGCGCGATTCGCACCCGCGTCAATTTTACGCTTCAGGTTGATAAGGTCGGCCTGCGCGCTCTTCGCTTCCGGATGAACTTCTGGGTAAGCGGCGACGGAGATATCAAAATCGCCTACGTCCTTGAGCAGGGTGACCAGATCTGAGGCATACATATCCGGCTTGCCGCCGCCCGGTGGTAAATCGCCACGCAGGGCAACGATGTGGCGGATACCGTTGTTCCAGTAATCCTGGGCAATGGTGCGCAATTCGTCGCGTGATGCATCGATACAGGTCAGGTGGGGCGCGGCTTCCAGACCGGTGCGATCTTTAATGCCTTTGATAATGCTGTGCGTACGGTCGCGCTCGCCGGAGTTGGCACCGTAGGTCACGGAGACAAACTTCGGCTTCAGGCTGCTGAGCCTGTCGATGGAGCTCCACAGGGTCTGTTCCATTTCACTGGTGCGCGGCGGGAAAAACTCGAAGGAAACGTTAATTTGCCCGGCAACTTCGGCCAGACTCTGATTCAGTGCTTCCCGCTGGTTGGCGTGAAAAAAGCTCATACCCTTACCTCATCAATCGCATTTTATTATGTAATGTTGTGTTTTACTGCTGTCCAGACGTTTAGACGTCCAGATAGCAAGATGAAGGAAAAGGCGAAGGCCGTCAACTGAAAAATCACTACAGGATCTGAGGAATTCTCACGGAAGGTGAATTTTGTTCATGATGCGAGAAAGGAGGATGTTGAGTGGTGGATGACGCTGGCGCATATCCACCCTACGACAGAGAAGTCTTTGTAGGGCGGATAAGCCTGCGTCATCCGCCAGGGGCTACAGCAGCTGCGCCAGGCGGTTAAGATCGGACTGGATAGCACCAGCGGTGACATCGCGGCCTGCACCCGGCCCACGGATCACCAGCGGGTTATCGCGGTACCAGCGGCTTTCGATGGCAAAGACGTTATCGCACGGCAGCAGCGCGGCCAGAGGATGTTCAGGGCGAACGGCCTCCACGCCAACACGTGCTTTACCGTTGGCGTCAAAGCGCGCCACATAGCGCAGCACCAGCCCCATCTCCTGGGCTGCCTCCAGGCGTTGAACCATTTGGTCGTTCAGCGCCTCGCCATTCTCGAAGAAGTGATCGACCGACCCTTCTTCACAGCCGTTTGGCACGAGAGATTCTACTCGCACCTGATCAGGTTCGATGTCATAGCCCGCTTCACGGGCAAGGATCACCAGCTTGCGCATCACGTCTTTACCGGACAAATCAACACGCGGATCCGGCTCCGTCAGCCCCTGCTGCCAGGCCTGATCTACCAGCTCGGTAAACGGCACGGTGCCGTCAAATTGCAGGAAGAGCCAGGAGAGCGTGCCGGAGAAGATACCGCTGATAGCCAGAATCGCATCGCCGCTGTCACGCAGGTCGCGCACCGTGTGGTTTACCGGCAAGCCAGCGCCGACGGTGGCGTTGTACAGCCAGTGACGACCTGTCTTTTCAAACGCGTCGCGGATCTGGCGGTACTTTTGTCCGTTACCAGCACCGGCCAGTTTATTGGCGCTGATAACGTGGAAACCGTGGCTTGCGAAGTCGAGATACTGATCGGCCAGCTGTTCACTGGCGGTGACGTCCAGCACCACCAAATCGTCGTACGGGTGGGCGCGCATCCACAGGAAGAGGGACTCCTCATCCTGCTCTACCGCTTCGTCGTTGAAGAACGCCAGCGCACGGCTCGCATCCAGCCCTTCGTAGTTCAGCAGGCTGCGACGGCTGTCTACCACGCCTGCCAGTACAAATTCAAACCCGGTACGGGCAGAGAGCGTTTCCTGCTCGCGGGCAAACAGTTCCAGCCAGCGGGAGCCAATGTTCCCCTTGCCGAACAGCATCAGCCCGATGCGTTTTTCGGCGCGGAACAGCGACTTGTGCAGGCCCTGAATCAGGTTCTCCGTTGGGCCACCGCGCAGCACGGCCACAATGCTGATGCCATCTTCGGACTGCCAGATGTATTCCACAGGCTGGTCTTTCAGCTGCTGCCAGAAGCGGTGGCTGTGCAGCGGGTTACGACAAACGCCCGCGCCGACCATCGCCACCAGCGCCAGCCCTTCACGCAGGCGTAACTCGCCCGGCAGACCAGCAGCCTGAAGCTGCTCCAGCGCGCTATTAACCACTTCGGAGGTGTAGCAAAGTTGCAGCAAATTACGGTCGGGATGTACGCCAACGGAGAGTGGGCGGATCTGAATACGCTTGAGAAGGGTATCCAGCTCTTTTTGTGCCAGCTTAAAGTCCTGGCCCGCAGAGATCTGGAACTCGATCAGGCAGACGTCATCATGGCTGGTGACGATGCGCGCGCTCGTACCGGATGCCAGCACGCGTTCAATGCGTGTAGAACCTTGTTCCGGAGAGTAGCTGCAGCGCAGCTGTAAGTCGATATCGCTACCGGACACGGGCTGTAATGTACGAGCATGCAGTACCGGAGCCGCAAGACGGGCCAGCTCGCTGGCTTCGTCCAGACGCAGCAGCGGCAGCAAGCATGCATCTTTAACTTTACGAGGGTCGGCGCTGTATACCCCGGCCACGTCGCTCCAGATGGTCACTCGGGAAACGCCCGCCAGCGCACCGATTTGGGTTGCCGAGTAGTCTGAGCCGTTACGGCCTAACAGCACGGTTTCGCCCGCGTCGTTGCGGCAGATAAAGCCGGTCACGACCAAACGCTTATGAGGATGCTGTGCCATCAGCTCCTGCAGCAGCGGCCAGGAGAGCCCTTCGTTAACCTGAGGCTGGGCCGCACGCTCGGCGCGCATGAATTCGCGCGCATCAAGCCAGGCGGCCTCAATCCCCTGAAGATTCAGCACCGCAGACATCAGGCGTGCAGACCAGATTTCGCCGTGACCAACCACTTCGGCATACACCGCATCGGTGATTTTGCCGTCCAGCAGACCGGCCAGACGTTCCAGATCGTGAATAAACTCACCGATCAGACCGTCTGCCACCTCGGGCGGCAGCAGGCCGCTGATTAGCTCGCTCTGATAGCGGCGCAGCGCCTGCTGAACCTGGTGTGCAGATAGCCGGTCGCTCTGGCTCAGCTTAAGCCAGCTGATTAGCTGGTTGGTGGTGCTGCCAGCGGCAGAGACCACCATCAGGTCGCCAGGCCTGGAATATTCGGTCATGATACCCGCCACACGCAGGTAACACTTCACATCTGCAAGACTACTGCCGCCAAACTTGTGCAGTTGACGAACCGGCGTCCCTGCTGGTGCTGAAACACTCATGCTTACCCCTCTCTTGCCACCCGGAAGGCATTTTCCAGGTCGGCAATTAAATCATCGCCATCTTCAATACCGGTAGAGATACGCAGCAGCGTTTCGGAAATGCCAGCCGCGGCTCGCGCTTCCGGCGCCATGCCCGCGTGGGTCATGGTTGCCGCGTGGGAAATCAGGCTTTCAACGCCACCCAGCGATTCCGCAAGGGTGAAGAGCGACAGCCCGCTCAGGAAACGGCGCAGGGTCTGCTCGTCTCCGTCAAATTCAAAACTCAGCATCGCGCCAAACCCTTTCTGCTGACGGGCCGCGATCTCGTGTCCCTGGTTTTCCGGCAGCGACGGATGATACAGCTTTTTCACCAGCGGCTGCGTTTTCAGATACTCAACGATGGCCTGCGCGTTGCGCTGGGCAACGTCCATACGCGGCGACAGCGTGCGCAGACCGCGCAGCAGCAGATAGCTGTCAAACGCGCTGCCGGTCACGCCGATGTTATTTGCCCACCAGGCAAGCTCGGTGACCAGCTCAGGGTCTTTCGCTATCACTACACCAGCCACCACATCAGAGTGGCCGTTCAGATATTTGGTACAGGAGTGCAGAACCAGATCCGCCCCCAGCGCCAGCGGATTTTGCAGGGCCGGGCTCAGGAAGGTGTTATCCACTACGCTGATCGCCCCGGCTTCGCGCGCCGCGGCACATATTTTCGCAATATCTACCACGCGTAACAATGGGTTGCTCGGGCTTTCTACCAGTACCAGCTTCGGTTTTTCGGCAAGTGCCGCCTTCAGGGCTGCTTCATCGCCCTGATCGACAAATAAAACGCGGTATGCGCCGCGTTTTGCCAGGCTGTCAAACAGGCGATAGCTGCCACCGTAGCAGTCGTGCGGTGCCACCAGCAGATCGCCAGGCTTCAGGAAGACCGTAGTCACCAGGTGAATGGCAGACATGCCGGTGTTGGTCATCACGGCACCTGCCCCGCCTTCCAGTTCAGCCAGCGCGCGCTGGACTACGTCACGCGTCGGGTTGCCGCGTCGCGAATAGTCATGGGCACGAGGTTCATTAAAGCCGGTGAAGTTATAGGTGCTGGAGAGGTGGATGGGTGGAACAACACAGCCGTATTGCTCGTCATCATTTAAACCGCTGCGTACTGCGATGGTTGCCTGTTTGCGCGTCATTGTCTGCCCGATCCTTGCTGGTGGAATAAAGGTCAGGCATCAGAGTAAACATTGAAAAGATAGACGTCAATACATCTGGACATCTAAACTTCTTTGCGTATAGATTGAGCAAACGCGAAATAGCCGTTAAAATTATATGCTTTAGCGCGACAGCGTCGCAGACTGCGCCCTGTTCAACGCGGTACACTAGACAGATAATCGCCCAAATCGTGCCACGCCCGTTTTGAGCATGTTTAATTGATAAGAGGATTAAAGGTATCTCATGGCTGAATGGAGCGGCGAATATATCAGCCCTTACGCTGAGCACGGTAAGAAGAGTGAACAAGTAAAGAAAATTACGGTGTCCATTCCTCTGAAGGTGTTAAAAATCCTCACCGATGAGCGCACCCGTCGCCAGGTGAACAACCTGCGACACGCAACGAACAGTGAATTGCTGTGTGAAGCATTCCTTCACGCCTTCACAGGCCAGCCTCTGCCGAACGATGAAGACCTGCGTAAAGAACGCAGCGATGAAATCCCGGAAGCTGCAAAGGTGATTATGCGCGAGCTGGGGATAGATCCGGACACCTGGGAATACTAAATACCATCCCGGATTTCAGATACAAAAAAGGCGCCGTAAGGCGCCTTTCTCATTTCCGGACGGCGAAAAATTATTTCGCGCCTGGGATGCTGAAACGCTTGTTGAAGCGGTCAACACGGCCACCGGTAGCAACGTCACGCTGTTTACCAGTGTAGAACGGGTGGCATTCGCCACAAACGTCCAGGTTCAGATCGTGACCCGCAGTAGAGCGGATTTTGATAGAATTACCGCAAGAACAGTTGGCAGTAATTACGTCATATTTAGGGTGGATATCTTTTTTCATGGAAAACCTCAGGTCTAAGGCCGCGTCGCTCTTCCAGCCCTAACGCCAGACACCACGCGATGTTAATAAAGTAGGTTTATTCGAAGCCAAAACTGCGCATCAAAGGCGGCGAATCATACAGAATCCCGCAGGTGCTTGCAAACTGATCCGCAATTTCGCGAACACACAGTGTACACTATCTCGTCTTTTTTATCACCCCGGATGCTTTCATGCCTGTTGCTCACGTTGCCCTGCCGGTTCCACTTGCCCGAACTTTTGATTATCTGATCCCCCTGAGAATGCAGGTGGCGGCTGGCTGTCGCGTTATGGTGCCGTTCGGTAAACGCAAAGCGGTAGGCATTGTAGTTTCCGTGAGTGAAAAGAGCGAACTGCCCTTAAGCGACCTGAAACCTGTCGCAGATGTGCTGGACGGCGAGTCGCTATTTCCGGCCTCGCTGTGGCGCGTTTTGTTATGGGCAAAAGATTATTACCATCACCCAATTGGCGACGTACTGTTTCACGCGCTGCCCATCCTGCTGCGCCAGGGCAAACCCGCTCATCACGCGCCGCTGTGGTACTGGTTCGCCACCGAAGAGGGCAAGGCGGTTGATATTAATAGCCTGAAACGTGCGCCTAAACAGCAGCAGGCGCTGGCGGCGGTGCGGCAGAAAAACATCTGGCGTCATCAGGTCGGCGAAATGGACATCAGCGAGCAGGGTTTACAGGCGCTGCGCACCAAAGGCCTGTGCGACCTCAAAAGCGCAGCCCCGGCTACCACCGACTGGCGCGAGAATTATTCCGTGGCGGGTGAGCGCTTACGCCTGAATACCGAACAGGCCACGGCGGTAGGGGCAATCCACAGTGCGGATAAAGAATTTTCCGCCTGGCTGCTGGCGGGGATCACCGGGTCGGGCAAAACCGAAGTCTATCTCAGCGTGCTGGAAAACGTGCTCGCGCAGGGCAAGCAGGCGCTGGTGCTGGTACCGGAAATCGGCCTGACGCCGCAGACCATCGCCCGCTTCCGTGAACGATTTAATGCACCAGTCGAAGTGCTGCACTCCGGTCTGAACGACAGTGAACGTCTTGCCGTATGGTTAAAAGCTCGCAGCGGCGAGGCGGCAATCGTCATCGGTACACGCTCCTCTCTCTTCACGCCTTTCTGTCGTCTTGGCGTCATCGTCATAGATGAAGAGCACGACAGTTCTTACAAGCAGCAGGAGGGCTGGCGCTACCACGCCCGAGACCTGGCGGTGTACCGGGCGCACGCGGAAAACATCCCGATTATTCTGGGCTCGGCGACTCCCGCGCTGGAGACGCTGCATAACGTGCAGCTTGGCAAGTATCGCCAGCTGCGCCTGACAAAACGCGCCGGGAATGCGCGTCCGGCCACCCAGCAGGTAGTGGACCTGAAGGGGCAGCCGCTGAAGTCGGGCCTTGCCCCGGCGCTCATCAAGAAAATTGGCCAGCATTTACAGGCCGACAACCAGGTGATTCTGTTTCTAAACCGCCGGGGATTCGCCCCGGCCCTGCTCTGCCACGAATGCGGATGGATAGCAGAATGCCCGCGCTGCGATCGCTATTTTACGCTGCATCAGGGCAGCCGCCAGCTGCGCTGCCACCACTGCGACAGCCAGCGTCCCATTCCCCACCAGTGCCCGGGCTGCGGATCTACCAACCTGGTGCCGGTGGGGATGGGCACTGAACAGCTTGAGCAAAGCCTGGCGCCGATGTTCCCCAACGTGCCGCTTTCGCGAATCGATCGTGATACTACCAGCCGGAAAGGTGCTCTGGAGCAACAGCTAGCGGAAGTGCATCGCGGCGGCGCGCGTATTCTCATCGGCACGCAGATGCTGGCGAAAGGTCACCATTTCCCTGACGTTACGCTCGTTGCCCTCCTGGATGTAGACGGCGCGCTGTTCTCTGCTGACTTCCGAGCCGCCGAACGCTTTGCGCAGCTCTACGTGCAGGTTTCAGGCCGCGCCGGACGCGCTGGCAAGCCGGGCGAAGTGGTGTTGCAAACACACCATCCTGAACATCCACTACTGCAAACCCTGCTGACTCAGGGCTACGATGCGTTTGCCGCTCAGGCACAGGTCGAACGCCAGACGGTATTCCTACCGCCGTTCACCAGCCACGTGATCTTCCGTGCGGAAGACCATAATAATCAGCAGGCGCCGCTTTTCCTTCAACAGCTGCGCAATCTCCTCGAGTCCAGCCCTCTGCGCGATGAACAGCTGTGGATCATGGGGCCGGTACCGTCTTTACAGCCCAAACGCGGTGGTCGCTTCCGCTGGCAAATCCTCCTCCAGCACCCTTCTCGCGCTCGTTTGCAGCACCTGATAAGCCACTCGCTGGCCCTGGTCAACACGCTGCCAGAATCCCGCAAAGTGAAGTGGATGTTGGATGTCGATCCGATTGAGGGCTAGCACAAGGCGGGCCCGTAATGCGAAGCGGATCGAAAAATTTATTACCCGTCACACTTTTAATGAAATTTCTGTAACCGGCGACATCAATATTCTGCTAAGAATGTGAACACGATCAGACATCAGGGAAGAGTCGAAGTCTGCGGAAGGCATGCGAGGAGAAGAAGTTGAAGCCGAAGAAGCAGGTTGCCAATGCAACCATGAAAGATGTTGCCGTCCAGGCGAAAGTCTCTACCGCAACGGTATCCCGTGCATTAATGAATCCCGATAAGGTGTCGCAAAGCACACGCAACCGGGTAGAACAGGCAGCAATAGAAGTTGGTTACCTACCGCATTCGTTAGGCCGCAACGCTAAACGCAACGAGTCGCGCACGATTCTGGTGATTGTGCCGGACATCTGCGATCCCTTTTTCAGCGAGATTATCCGCGGCATCGAAGTCACCGCGGCGGACCAGGGCTACCTGGTGCTGATTGGCGACTGCGCCCATCAGAATCAGCAGGAAAAGACGTTTATTGATCTGATTATCACCAAGCAAATCGATGGCATGCTGCTGCTCGGCTCCAGACTGCCTTTTGATGCCAGCCTGGAAGAACAACGCAACCTGCCGCCGATGGTCATGGCAAACGAGTTCGCCCCCGAGCTTGAGCTGCCGACGGTGCATATCGACAATCTTACCGCAGCTTTTAATGCCGTTTACTATTTGCAGCAGTTAGGTCACGAGCGAATCGCGTGTATTGCCGGGCCGGAGGAGATGCCGCTTTGCCATTACCGCCTGCAAGGGTATGTTCAGGCGCTGCGCCGGACGGGCATGACGGTCGATCCTCATTACATCGCACGGGGCGATTTTACTTTTGAGGCTGGTGCCCAGGCGCTTGCGCAACTCCTGTCGCTCCCCGTCCCACCCACGGCTGTCTTCTGTCACAGTGACGTGATGGCGCTAGGGGCGCTGTCGCAGGCTAAACGCAGCGGCTTGCGTATTCCCGAAGATTTATCGATCATGGGCTTCGATGATATTGCCCTGTCGCAATTCTGTGACCCACCGCTAACCACCGTACAACAGCCGCGCTTCGATATCGGGCGGGAGGGTATGCTGCTGTTACTGGATCAGTTAAACGGTGAAATAGTGAGCAGCGGATCGCGACTGCTGGACTGTGACCTTATCGAACGAGGCACCACCAGCGCACCAGGCATGAGAAAATGAACCGCTTTAGGACGCCCTCGTCTGGTCAAAGGGGCATCCCTTCAGTAACATGGCGGGCTGATAAACGAATAATTACAGCGAATCAATAGTGGCACAAAAAGATTATGTACGCCGCGGGCAATCGACAGGGACACGGCGCAAAAAGAGTACTTCCCGCAAAAAGCAACGTAACCTGCCATCCGTCTCACCGACTATGGTAGCCATCGCCGCCGCCGTGTTGGTGGCCTTTATTGGTGCTCTGTACTTCATTACCCATCATAAAAAAGATGAAAGTGAGGTCCTTCCGGGCCATAAAGTCACCGGCAACGGCCTGCCGCCTAAGCCCGAAGAGCGCTGGCGCTATATTAAAGAGCTGGAAAACCGTCAGCCGGGCGTGCTCAGCCCAACCGAACCTACCGCCGGTGGGGAAGTCCGCAACACGGACCAGCTCACCAGCGAGCAGCGTCAGCTTTTAGAGCAGATGCAGGCGGATATGCGCCAGCAGCCTACCCAGCTGAATGAGGTACCCTGGAACGAGCAGACGCCGGCGCAGCGCCAGCAAACGTTGCAGCGCCAGAAGCAGATCCAGCAGGTACAGCAGCAAGCTCATCAGCAGCGTGCACAGCCTCATGTAACGGAACAGCCTTACCAGCAACCGCGTACCGTGCAGCAAACTCAGCAGCCTCGTCCTGTTCAGCAACAGCCGCGTACAACGTCCACGGCTCAGCAGCCGTATCAGGATTTACTGCAGACGCCGCCGCATAACACCCAGCAGCGTGCGACGCAGTCACAGCCTAAACCGGCCCCGGTAACCCGTGAGCCAGAAGTACCAAAACAGACTGCGGCAGCTCCACAGGAAAAACCGAAGGATGAGAAACGCTGGATGGTTCAGTGCGGCTCATTCAAAGGCAGCGAGCAGGCCGAAACTGTCCGTGCACAGCTGGCCTTTGAAGGGTTTGATTCGCGTATTACCACCAACAACGGCTGGAACCGCGTGGTGATTGGCCCAATCAAAGGCAAAGAAAATGCAGACGGTACTCTGAACCGTCTGAAGATTGCTGGTCACGGAAACTGCATTCGCCTGGGCGGGGGTTGAAACCCCCAAATTCCCCCCCATCTATAATTGCATTCAGCCCTGAATTCCCTTCAGGGCACATATTCAGCTGATGCAATAAGGGGTCTGCTCGTGACAACAATAGTTAGTGTGCGCCGTAACGGCCATGTCGTAATCGGTGGTGATGGCCAGGCCACGCTCGGCAACACCGTAATGAAAGGCAACGTGAAGAAAGTTCGCCGCCTGTATAACGACAAAGTCATCGCAGGCTTTGCGGGCGGCACGGCCGATGCCTTTACCCTCTTCGAACTCTTCGAACGCAAACTTGAAATGCATCAGGGCCACCTGGTGAAAGCCGCCGTTGAGCTGGCAAAAGACTGGCGTACCGACCGCATGCTGCGCAAGCTTGAAGCGCTGCTGGCGGTAGCCGATGAAAACGCCTCGCTGATTATCACCGGTAACGGTGACGTGATTCAGCCGGAGGACGACCTGATCGCCATCGGCTCTGGTGGCCCGTATGCCCAGGCTGCGGCGCGCGCCCTGCTGGAGAACAGCGAACTGGGTGCACGCGACATCGTTGAGAAATCGCTGGGGATCGCCGGTGATATCTGCATCTACACCAACCATTTCCATACTATCGAAGAATTAGCGTCTAAGGCGTAAGGATCCCCCATGTCTGAAATGACTCCACGCGAAATTGTCAGCGAACTGAACAAACACATCATTGGCCAGGATAACGCCAAGCGCTCCGTGGCCATTGCGCTGCGTAACCGCTGGCGCCGCATGCAGCTGGATGAAGAGCTGCGCCATGAAGTGACGCCGAAAAATATTCTGATGATCGGCCCGACCGGCGTCGGTAAAACCGAAATCGCGCGCCGTCTGGCGAAGCTTGCTAACGCACCGTTTATCAAGGTTGAAGCTACCAAGTTCACCGAAGTAGGCTATGTCGGTAAAGAAGTGGATTCTATCATCCGCGATCTGACCGATTCAGCGATGAAAATGGTGCGCTTGCAGTCCATCGAGAAAAACCGCTATCGCGCGGAAGAGATGGCGGAAGAACGTATTCTTGATGCTTTACTGCCACCGGCCAAAAACAACTGGGGCCAGAACGAAACGGCACCCGAGCCTTCTGCGGCGCGCCAGGCATTCCGCAAGAAGCTGCGTGAAGGGGAGCTGGACGATAAAGAGATCGAAATCGATCTGGCCGCAGCCCCAATGGGCGTTGAAATCATGGCACCTCCCGGCATGGAAGAGATGACCAGCCAGCTGCAGTCCATGTTCCAGAACCTGGGAGGCCAGAAGCAGAAGCCCCGTAAGCTGAAAATCAAAGACGCGATGAAACTGCTGATTGAAGAAGAAGCGGCGAAGCTGGTGAATCCGGAAGAGCTGAAGCAGGACGCCATCGACGCGGTAGAGCAGCACGGCATCGTATTTATCGACGAGATCGATAAAATCTGTAAGCGCGGCGGCAACAGCTCCGGCCCAGACGTATCCCGTGAAGGCGTACAGCGTGACCTGCTGCCGCTGGTGGAAGGCTGCACCGTTTCAACAAAACACGGCATGGTCAAAACTGACCATATCCTGTTTATCGCATCCGGTGCGTTCCAGGTGGCAAGCCCGTCCGATCTCATCCCGGAATTGCAGGGTCGTCTGCCGATTCGCGTGGAGCTTCAGGCGCTGACCGTTGAAGATTTCGAACGCATCCTGACCGAGCCAAACGCCTCCATCACCGTGCAGTACAAAGCGCTGATGGGTACCGAAGGCGTGAACATCGACTTTACCGATGATGGTATTCGTCGTATCGCCCAGGCGGCATGGCAGGTGAACGAATCTACTGAAAACATCGGTGCCCGTCGTCTGCACACCGTACTTGAGCGACTGGTGGAGGATATCTCTTATGAAGCCAGCGACCTGAGCGGACAATCCATCATTATTGACGCCGAATACGTCAGTAAACATCTGGATGAACTGGTAGCGGATGAAGATTTGAGCCGTTTTATTCTATAATTGCGCACAACATCTCTAATCCATGCGAAAATGGAGGGCTTATGCCCTCCATTTTTATTACTGGCATCCATAACAATGAACGATTCACACTCAGTAAGCACCACCCAGGCCTGGCTGGAAAGCTTACGCCCTAAAACCCTTCCTCTGGCCTTTGCCTCTATCGTTTGTGGCTCTGCACTGGCTTACTGGCAAGGCGTCTTTGATTTCGCCGTGGCTCTGCTTGCTCTTCTGACCGCAGGTCTGCTGCAGATTCTTTCTAACCTCGCTAACGACTACGGTGATGCGGTCAAAGGCAGCGATAAAGAGGACCGTATTGGGCCGCTGCGCGGCATGCAAAAAGGTGTGATTACCCAGGCGCAGATGAAGCGCGCGTTAATCATCACCGTCGTGCTGATTTGCATCTCAGGCCTGGCGCTGGTGGCGCTGGCCTGCCGGACCTGGGCTGATTTTGTCGGCTTCCTTGTCCTGGGGCTACTGGCCATTATCGCGGCAATTACCTATACCGTGGGCACCCGCCCATACGGCTATATGGGGCTGGGAGATATCTCCGTGCTGGTCTTCTTTGGCTGGCTGAGCGTGGCGGGAAGCTGGTATTTGCAGGCGCATACGCTGGCACCTCTTGTGTTCCTGCCTGCAACAGCATGTGGCCTGCTGGCTACGGCCGTGCTGAACATTAATAACTTACGCGATATCGACAGCGATCGTGAAAACGGCAAAAATACCCTTGCAGTACGTCTGGGCCCCCTTTTGGCACGTCGTTATCACGCCTGCCTGCTAATGGGGGCGCTGCTGAGCCTCGCACTCTTTAATCTTGTCTGTTTACAAAGCATTTGGGGTTGGCTGTTCGTGCTGGCGGCACCGTTGCTTATCAAGCAGGCGCGCTATGTCGCACGTGAAACAACCCCTGCAGCCATGCGCCCGATGCTCGAGCGGACGGTAAAAGCGGCGCTGTTAATTAATCTGCTGTTTGCGCTGGGCGTTGTACTCAGTACGGTCCATTTTTAGCTGATAAATATCAATTAACAATTGATGGTTTTGCCAACAGTTAACATTAAGCGATATACTGACAACTCCGGCAGCAGATGGACCTTAATCCTATGAAATATGATACTTCCGAGCTTTGCGACATCTACCAGGAAGATGTCAACGTCGTTGAACCGCTGTTTTCCAACTTTGGTGGGCGGTCGTCCTTTGGCGGGCAAATCATTACGGTGAAATGTTTCGAGGACAACGGGTTGCTTTACGATCTGCTCGAACAGAATGGCCGTGGCCGCATTTTGCTGGTCGACGGCGGTGGCTCTGTACGCCGCGCGCTGGTTGATGCAGAGCTGGCTCGCCTTGCGGCGCAGAACGAGTGGGAAGGCATTGTGATCTACGGTGCCGTGCGTCAGGTAGACGACCTGGAAGAGCTCGACATTGGCATTCAGGCCATTGCGGCCATTCCAGTAGGTTCTGCGGGTGAAGGCATCGGCGAGAGCGATGTGCGCGTTAACTTTGGCGGCGTCACCTTCTTCTCTGGCGATCATCTGTATGCCGATAATACCGGCATTATTCTTTCAGAAGATCCGCTAGATATCGAATAAATCGATTTCGCATAGCAAAACGGGCGCCCCAGGGCGCCCGTTTTATTTTAAGCCTGAGCTTAAACTTCTTCCATTTTGCCCAGCAGAGCGTGTAAGCGCTCCTGCCAGACATGCTGTTGTTCTTTCAGAGAACTGTTCTCACGGATCAGCTCTTCGTGATTACCCTGCGCCTGCTGTACTTCCTGAGCCAGGCTGTTGTTTTTCTCTTTCAGCTCTTCGATTTCCATCTGCAACAATGTGATAGTGTCAATTGCCTGCTGTACTTTCGATTCTAGTTTTTCAAACACTTCAAATGACATGCCAATCTCTCCTGAATTGCAAGGCGTTGATGGATGACTATCCTCGTCCCGGCCTGACCGGCGACGCCTTAATGAACATATGCGCACCACGCAGCGTTACCCGATTGTAAGTAGCGCAGCACGGCGTGTCCAGCGGCTTCCCGTGCTCAATGCGTTACAGGACGTTTTTAAGCATATGCTGAAAGACAGCCGCCTTGTTAACCTCTGGTTGTTAACAGCATGATTAACAATTCGCCGACGTCTCCCTGCCAATCCTGAGTGATATGCGCATCTTTTAGCGCGTAAACGCGCATTTTCTTGACGTGACACGCAAAATTTAAGTTCGATATTTCTCGTTTATGTTCGTTAACGATAAATTAACACTATGCCTACACGGCATAATAGTGGCATGGACGCTCAACTTACAATAATCACTAATTTTGCCTTCAGGACCCTACTATGAGTCAGACAGCTTCTCCAACCTTAAAAGGCCAGTGCATCGCAGAATTCATGGGCACCGCGTTATTGATTTTCTTCGGTGTCGGGTGCGTGGCAGCATTAAAAGTGGCAGGTGCAAGCTTCGGGCAATGGGAGATCAGCATCATCTGGGGTTTAGGGGTAGCGATGGCTATCTACTTAACCGCCGGGGTATCTGGTGCGCACCTCAACCCTGCCGTTACCGTTGCACTGTGGCTGTTCGCCTGCTTTGACCGCCGCAAAGTTTTGCCGTTTATTGTGTCCCAGGTCGCAGGGGCGTTCTGCTCAGCGGCGCTGGTCTACGGCCTGTATTACAATCTTTTCCTCGATTATGAACAAACCCATCACATGGTGCGCGGCAGCGTAGAGAGCCTGGAATTAGCCGGGATCTTCTCAACCTATCCAAACCCGCATATCAACCTGGTGCAGGCGTTTGCCGTCGAGATGGTGATTACCGCGATTCTGATGGGCTTGATTCTGGCGCTGACCGACGACGGTAATGGCATTCCACGCGGGCCGCTGGCACCGCTGCTGATTGGCCTGCTGATTGCGGTTATTGGCGCATCTATGGGCCCATTAACCGGCTTCGCCATGAACCCGGCCCGTGACTTTGGACCAAAACTGTTCGCCTGGCTTGCGGGCTGGGGTGAAGTCGCCTTTACCGGCGGCAAAGATATTCCTTACTTCCTGGTACCTGTTTTTGGCCCGCTGGCGGGCGCGATATTAGGCGCATTCGGGTATCGTAAACTGATTGGTCGCCATTTGCCGTGCGACGTCTGCGAGGATGCTGAAGAGAAAACGCAGGCCTCCTCGACGCAGCAAAATGCTTCTTAAGCTCCACTGACTTCAGGACAAAATTATGACCACAGAAAAAAAGTATATTGTCGCGCTCGACCAGGGCACCACCAGCTCCCGCGCCGTCGTCCTGGATCATGACGCCAATATTATCAGCGTCTCGCAGCGTGAATTTGAGCAGATCTATCCTAAGCCCGGCTGGGTTGAGCACGACCCGATGGAAATCTGGGCTACGCAAAGCTCTACGCTGGTAGAAGTGCTGGCTAAGGCAGATATCAATTCCGACCAGATTGCCGCCATCGGTATTACCAACCAGCGTGAAACCACCGTGGTATGGGAACGCGAAACCGGCAAGCCGATTTATAACGCTATCGTCTGGCAGTGCCGTCGTACCGCTGAAATCTGCGAGAAGCTCAAGCGTGACGGCATGGAAGAGTATATCCGCCACAACACCGGTCTGGTCATCGACCCGTATTTCTCCGGCACCAAAGTGAAGTGGATCCTCGACCACGTTGAGGGCTCCCGTGAGCGCGCCCGCCGCGGTGAACTGCTGTTCGGGACCATCGACACCTGGCTTATCTGGAAAATGACTCAGGGACGCGTACACGTCACGGACTACACCAACGCGTCGCGTACTATGCTGTTCAACATTCACGAGCTGGACTGGGATGACCGCATGCTGGAAGCGCTGGATATACCGCGCGCCATGCTGCCGGAAGTTCGCAAATCTTCTGAAGTTTACGGCCAGACTAACATCGGCGGTAAAGGCGGCACGCGTATCCCTATCGCGGGTATCGCAGGTGACCAGCAGGCGGCGCTGTTCGGCCAGCTGTGCGTGAAAGAGGGCATGGCGAAAAATACCTACGGCACCGGCTGCTTTATGCTGATGAACACCGGCGAGAAAGCGGTCACGTCCAGCCACGGGCTGCTGACTACGATAGCCTGCGGGCCACGCGGCGAAGTGAACTACGCTCTGGAAGGCGCGGTGTTTATGGCTGGGGCTTCCATCCAGTGGCTGCGCGACGAGATGAAGCTCATCAGCGATGCGTTCGACTCAGAGTATTTCGCTACCAAGGTGAAGGACACCAACGGGGTGTACGTCGTACCCGCGTTTACCGGCCTTGGCGCGCCCTATTGGGACCCGTATGCCCGTGGCGCTATCTTCGGCCTGACCCGTGGGGTGAATTCTAACCACATCATTCGTGCCACGCTGGAATCTATCGCCTACCAGACTCGCGATGTGCTGGAAGCAATGCAGGCTGATTCGGGTATTCGTCTTCACGCGCTGCGTGTGGACGGTGGTGCAGTTGCCAACAACTTCCTGATGCAGTTCCAGGCCGATATTCTTGGCACCCGCGTAGAGCGTCCTGAAGTGCGCGAAGTCACCGCGTTAGGCGCAGCCTATCTGGCAGGCCTCGCCGTTGGCTTCTGGCAGGATCTGAACGAGGTCAGCGAAAAAGCAGTTATCGAAAAAGAGTTCCGTCCGGGCATTGAAACCACCGAGCGTAACTTCCGCTACGCCGGCTGGAAAAAAGCCGTTAAACGCGCTCTGGCCTGGGAAGAGCACGACGAGTCTTAAGCACAACTTTTCCCCCTCAACCTCCCCCTCTCCCTCAAGGGAGAGGGGGCTTTCTATGCTACACTTCGCCGCAATTCTGTTTTGTTAAAAGAGCCTTCTATGAAACGTGAACTTGCGATTGAATTCTCCCGCGTGACCGAAGCGGCCGCCCTTGCCGGCTACAAATGGCTGGGCCGCGGCGACAAAAATATCGCCGACGGCGCTGCCGTACACGCCATGCGTATCGTCCTTAACCAGGTGAATATCGACGGCCAGATTGTGATTGGCGAAGGGGAAATCGATGAAGCGCCCATGCTCTATATCGGCGAAAAAGTCGGGACCGGGAAAGGCGATGCGGTAGACATCGCCGTCGATCCTATCGAAGGCACCCGCATGACAGCAATGGGCCAGGCCAACGCGCTGGCCGTGCTGGCCGTTGGTGATAAAGGCACGTTCCTGAACGCACCGGATATGTACATGGAAAAGCTGATTGTCGGTCCCGGAGCAAAGGGCATCATCGACCTGAACCTGCCGCTGGCGCAGAATCTTCACAATATCGCCGTCGCGCTAAACAAACCGCTGAGCGAGCTGACCGTGACTATTCTTGCCAAACCACGCCACGACGCCACCATCGCCGAAATGCAAAAGCTCGGCGTGCGCGTGTTTGCTATCCCTGACGGCGACGTCGCCGCATCTATTCTGACCTGTATGCCAGACAGCGAAGTGGACGTCATGTACGGCATCGGCGGCGCACCGGAGGGCGTCATTTCAGCAGCGGTGATTCGTGCGCTGGACGGCGATATGCAGGGCCGACTGCTGGCCCGCCATCACGTTAAAGGCGACAGCGAAGAGAACCGCTTTCTCGGCGAACAGGAGCTGGAGCGCTGCAAGGCGATGGGCATTGAGGCGGGCAAGGTGTTAAAGCTGGATGACATGGCGCACAACGATAATGTCATTTTCTCTGCCACCGGCATCACCAAGGGCGACCTGCTTGAGGGGATCACCCGCAAAGGCAATATGGCGACGACGGAAACGCTGCTGATTCGCGGTAAGTCACGAACCATCCGCCGCATCAAATCCATCCACTTCCTCGACCGTAAAGACCCGGACGTGCAGAGCCATATTCTGTAAATCTGCCGTTTGTCTGATTGAGCTTTCCGGCCCGCCAGGGCTTGATATTGCTCACTTTTCTGGTAAAGATAAGGTAACAGCAAGCACAGGAGCGCAGCATGGCGGATTGGGTTAAAGGTAAAGTCACTCAGGTTCAGCACTGGACCGATTCTCTTTTCAGCCTGACGGTACAGGCCCCCGTTGCGCCGTTTACCGCCGGGCAGTTCACCAAGCTGGGGATGGAAATTGACGGCGAGCGCGTGCAGCGCGCCTATTCGTACGTCAACGCACCCGGAAATCCTGATTTAGAGTTCTACCTGGTTAACGTGCCGGAAGGAAAGCTCAGCCCTCGCCTGCACGTGATGCAGTCGGGTGACGAGATTATGCTGGTTAGCGAGGCCGCCGGGTTCTTCGTGCTGGATGAGGTCCCCGACTGCAAAACGCTGTGGATGCTGGCAACCGGCACCGCGCTAGGCCCTTATCTTTCCATCCTTCAGGAAGGCAAAGGACTTGAGCGCTTCGAAAATATCGTTCTGCTTCATGCCGTGCGCTATGCCAACGATCTGAGCTACTTGCCTTTGATGCAGGAGTTGCAACAGCGCTATGAAGGGAAATTACGCATTCAGACCGTGGTCAGTCGCGAAACGATTGCGGGTTCACTCACCGGGCGCGTACCTGCGCTGATTGAAAGCGGCGAGCTGGAAGCGGCGGTAGGCCTGCCGATGGACACGGAAACCAGCCATGTGATGCTGTGCGGTAACCCGCAGATGGTGCGTGATACCCAGCAGCTGCTGAAAGAGACCCGGCAGATGACCAAACATTTGCGTCGCCGTCCGGGCCATATGACCGCCGAGCACTACTGGTAAATTACCGGTAGTTCACGTCGCTGGTATCTTTACCAAAGCGGTTCTCGCCCTGGGTACCGACAAACGCGCCCAGGTCGATAAGCATCATGACAAAAATCAGCGTGGGGATGAAACGACCTAACCCCCACTGCGCCAGCGAACCGAATACTTCCCAGTTCCCCGCCAGCAGCAGCCAGGCCGGGATAAACATCAGCGCCCACCAACCTTTCTTGTTGCGATCGTGCAGCCGCTTAACAATAACCGCCGCCGTTGGAATTAATGAGCCAGACAGCGCCAGCCCGGCAATGGAATATGAGATAAGCTCGGCACCGGCGAAGGTAAAAATTATCGCCAGCGCGACAATCCACACGCCTATCCAGATCCAGAAGTCGCGACGCCCGATGCGGCCATTAAAGTTGAACAACCACTGCTGTATGGTCATGGTGAGGTCCTTTATACATTTATGCCGCGTAGTGTACCCTGGAGGCGCAGGTTTTTGACAAGCCAACGGAATGCCGATTTAATCGGGTGACAAATAACAGGAGAAGCTGTTGATGAAATATCTGCTCTGTGCCCTCGCGCTCTTTACGCTACCCGTTGCTGTGAGTCGTGCAGATCCCCCCTCCGATACGCCACCCGAGCTGCCAGCGGCCCCTTATTTACTGCCCGGGTCCCCCACGTTCGACCTGACTATCGCCCAGTTTCGGGAGAAGTTTAATATCGATAACCCGACGCTGCAGATTAGCGAGTTTCGCTCCATCGACTCCAGCCGCGACAAAGCTAACCTGACCCGCGCGGCGAGTAAGATTAACGAAAACCTCTATGCCTCAACTGCCCTGGAGCGCGGCACGCTTAAAATCAAATCCATGCAGATGACCTGGCTGCCGATTCAGGGACCGGAGCAAAAAGCCGCGCGCGCGAAAGCAATGGAGTATATGGCCGCCCTACTCAGAAGCTTTGCGCCAACCTACTCAAAGCAGCAAAGCCAGGAAAGATTGAGCAAACTGCTGAGCGCGGGGAAAAACAAACGCTATCTGGCCCAGAACGAAGGGGCTTTGCGCTATGTGGTGTCAGATAACGGCGAAAAAGGGCTAACCGTAGCTGTTGAACCGATTAAGCTGGCGCTTTCAGAAAGCCTGAACAACGGCGAATAAATGACAAAAAGCAAAGCCTTTCGCCCTTTGAGTCTCTATACTGTTTCACAGACCATGCTGCCCTGAGGGCAGCCATTTTTTAATTTGCATGACCTTGTGGAGAATTAAAATGCGACATCCTTTAGTGATGGGTAACTGGAAACTCAACGGCAGCAAGCACATGGTTCACGAGCTGATCGCGGGCCTGCGCAAAGAGCTGGCTGGCGTTGATGGTTGTGGCGTAGCGATCGCTCCTCCTACCGTCTATCTGGACCTGGCAAAACACGCCGCTTCCGGTAGCCACATCATTCTTGGTGCTCAGAACGTTGACGTGAACCTGTCTGGCGCATTCACCGGTGAAATCTCCGCTGACATGCTGAAAGATATTGGTGCTAAATATATCATCATCGGTCACTCCGAGCGCCGTACCTATCACGCTGAATCTGACGAGCTGATTGCGAAGCAGTTCGCAATTCTGAAACAGGTCGGCCTGACCCCTGTTCTGTGCATCGGCGAAACCGACGCGGAAAACGAAGCGGGTAAAACTGAAGAAGTTTGCGCACGCCAGATTGACGCGGTTCTGAAAACTCAGGGCGCAGCAGCATTCGAAGGCGCTGTCATCGCTTACGAACCAGTATGGGCAATCGGCACTGGCAAATCAGCTACCCCAGCTCAGGCTCAGGCCGTGCACAAATTCATCCGCGATCACATCGCTAAAGCCGACGCGAAAGTGGCTGAACAGGTCATCATCCAGTATGGCGGTTCCGTTAACGATAAGAACGCGGCGGAACTGTTTGCCCAGCCGGACATTGACGGCGCGCTGGTTGGCGGTGCATCCCTGAAGGCTGACGCTTTCGCGGTCATCGTTAAAGCAGCAGCAGAAGCGAAAAAAGCATAAGTTTCGCTGGAATGAAAAAAGGCTCCCTTACGGAGCCTTTTTTGTTTGTGATACAGGAAGTTAGCGTTTACTGATCTGGTCGAACGTTCCGCCGTTAGAGAAGTGCTTTTTCTGGGCTTTGGTCCAGCCGCCGAATTCCTGGTCGATGGTAAACAACTTCAGTTTCGGGAAGGCATTGTCGTATTTCTTCGCGACTTCTGCATCACGCGGACGATAGAAGTTCTTCGCGGCGATCTCCTGGCCCTGCGGCGAATACAGGTATTTCAGGTACTCTTCGGCAACTTTCTGGGTCCCTTTCTTATCGACAACTTTGTCGACGACAGAGACGGTTGGCTCCGCCAGAATCGACTCGCTCGGCGTGACGATTTCAAATTTGTCTTTACCCAGCTCGTTGGTTGCCAGCAGCGCTTCGTTTTCCCACGCAATCAGCACGTCGCCAATCCCGCGTTCCACAAAGGTGTTCGTTGAACCACGCGCACCGGAATCAAGCACCTCTACGTTCTTATAGAGCGCCTTCACAAAGTCCTGAGCTTTCGCCTGGTCATTATTATTGTGATGCAGAGCATAACCCCACGCGGCAAGATAGTTCCAGCGTGCGCCACCGGAGCTTTTCGGGTTCGGCGTGATGACGGATACGCCCGGCTTAATCAAATCGTTCCAGTCATGAATCTGTTTCGGGTTACCTTTACGCACCAGGAAAACAATAGTGGACGTGTACGGCGCGGAGTTATCCGGCAGACGCTTGATCCAGTTTTTATCGATGCGCCCGCGTTCGGCAATGGCGTCAACGTCATAGGCCAGCGCGAGGGTTACCACGTCCGCTTCAATGCCGTTAATAACCGACGTTGCCTGTTTGCCTGAGCCACCATGGGACTGGCGAATCACCACGTCGTCGCCGGTTTGCTGCTTCCAGTGTGCGCTGAAGGCCTTGTTATACTCTTCATACAACTCGCGCGTTGGGTCGTAGGAAACGTTAAGTAGCTGAATGTCTTTCGCTAATACGCTGCCAGACGCCAAAAGTAATGTAAGTCCCACTCCCCACTTGTTCATCGCACGCTCTCTTATCAACTTTAATGAACTCAGCCTGCCAGAAAGTTATCCATTCATTAAAGAATAAAAAAAGATTGGCTATAACCACGGGGAATATAGAGACGCATAAAAAAGGCCGGGTTTCCCCGGCCCGACCGGAAAGCTGAATTAGTACAGCTTCTTGGCGCAGTCCAGCCAGTCGCCTTTGAACGGACGCTTCATACTTTCGATAGCGTCGATAATGTCGTGGTGAACCAGCTTCTCGTTCTGGATGCCGACACAGCGACCGCCGTGACCTTCCAGCAGAAGCTCAATGGAATAGGCGCCCATGCGGGAAGCCAGGATGCGGTCGTAAGCAACCGGGGAACCACCGCGCTGGATATGGCCCAGGACGGTTGCGCGGGTTTCGCGCTTGGTTTCTGTCTCGATGTACTGAGCCAGTTCATCGATGTCGCAGATGTGTTCGGTAATCGCCACGATGGCGTGTTTTTTACCCTTCGCGATACCCGCTTTGATTTCAGCAACCAGGTCTTCGCGGTTGAACTCCACTTCCGGCAGGACAACAAATTCACAGCCACCTGCAATGGATGCAGCCAGAGTCAGATCGCCACAGTAGCGGCCCATGACTTCTACGATAGAGATACGCTGGTGGGATGAAGAGGTGTCACGCAGGCGGTCGATGGCTTCGACCACTGTCTCCAGCGCGGTGAAGAAACCAATGGTGTAGTCGGTGCCTTTGATGTCGTTATCAATGGTGCCCGGCAGGCCGATGCACGGGAAGCCCATCTCGGTCAGGCGCTTGGCACCCATGTAAGAGCCGTCGCCGCCGATAACAACCAGCGCATCAATCCCGCGTTTTTTGAGGTTTTCGATAGCAACCGCGCGGATTTTCTCATCGCGGAACTCTGGGAAACGAGCAGAGCCCAGGAACGTACCGCCACGGTTAATCATGTCGGAGACGCTGTAGCGGTCCAGGTTAACCATACGGTCTTCGTACAGGCCCAGGTAGCCATCATAAACACCCGCAACTTCCAGACCTTCTGACAATGCTGCACGAACCACACCGCGAATCGCCGCGTTCATGCCCGGCGCATCACCGCCACTCGTCAACACACCAATTTTTTTGATCATGACTACCTCTAAACTTTGAATGCAAAATTAATCCTGTTGCCGGAAACAGCCTACGGGCAAACCGAGGCATCGACTCTGCTGCAAATAGTATAACAACCGCTTCCAGCTGAATTGATTCAGGTCAGGCCAATTAGCGGTAAATGTATCCAAAAAATGCCGCTGATGTCTGCTTTTCTACAACGTTAATTACCGCTCAAACTGCCCTTGCTGCCCTGTCGGGACGACCGAGCAGGGATCCTGGTGAATAATCACATCCGAACCAGGGAAGCGATGCAGGATCGCCTGTTCCACCTGTTCGGCAATCACGTGTGCCTGAACAAGCGGTAAATTGTCTTCCATTTCGATATGAATCTGAATAAAGCGGGTCGGCCCTGACTGCCGCGTTCGTAAATCGTGCGCCCCACGTACCCCCGGCCACGACGTGACAATATCGATAATGGCCTGGTGCTCCGACTCGGGCAGAGCGCGATCTAACAGTGACTGAACAGCCTCGTGGCCCATGCGGATCGCGTTATACAAAATATAGACGCCGATCCCTAATGCAAACAATGAATCAGCCCGATGCCAGCCATACCAGGATAACGCCAGCGCCACCAGAATCGCACCGTTCATCATAACATCAGACTGATAATGAAGCATGTCGGCCCGTACCGCCTGGCTTTGGGTTTTTCTTACCACCCAGCGCTGAAAGGTGACCAGAATCAGCGTGCTTACCAGCGCAATAACCGTCACTACGATGCCCACTACAGGTTGTTTCATCGGCGACGGTTCGGCCAGATGTTGAATCCCCGTCAGAAACAGAAACAGCGCAGACCCCGAAACAAACATGCTTTGTGCCAGCGCCGCCAGAGATTCCGCTTTACCATGGCCGAACGTGTGCTCATCGTCTGCGGGCTGCAGAGAATAACGGACAACCAGAAGGTTGGTCAGCGAGGCAGCAATATCAACCAGCGAGTCCACCAGAGCCGCCAGAATACTGACCGAGCCGGTATACCACCACGCGAAAATTTTGATCAAAAGTAACAGCGATGCCATTACCGTTGCAGCGATCGCCGCACGGCTGACCAGCTGCCCATACTGTTGATTCATAGGGGCTCCAACAAATTAATGCTGGCTAGTATAGCGGATTCATCTGAACGTTAAGGCAAAAAAAACCCCGCTTTGTGGGCGGGGAAGACAGGGATGGTGTCTATGGCAAGGAAAACAGGGTTGTTACTGGTTACTACGGGTACTGCTACTACTCAGTGTCTGCAACGAGGAACTCCGCTGCAGATCCGCAAGCTCACGAAACTGATTCATGCGCTGCTGGTGTTTGTCGTTCAAAACTGCCTGCTGTTCAGGCGTTAACAGGCGGTACATTTGGTTGCGCACTTTCGCCATTTCTACCTGGCGAGTAACCTGTTCTTGTGCCATTTTTTCTGCCTGAGCACGTACGGCCGTTTCGTCAAAATTTTCAGCGGTGACCAGATTATGCATGGTCTCCATTTCGTTAACGTTCACTGGTGGGCTATCATGCCTTGCCCGTTGCATAAGGTCGCGCATTTGCTGACGTTGCTGCTCGGTCAGATTAATGCCGTCAAACATATTGCTACTTTGAATACCATTACGCTTTACTAGCTCTTCGCCGTTATGCCAGTTATCGCTGGTCGTTAATCCTGCGGCCTGGCTGGACAGGGTAACGAATGCCAGTGTCGAGGCCATGACAGCAGCGGTAACATTACGCATCACTTGCTCCCGAAATCTTGTGTGCTGCGATTCAACGAGAGCCAGTCTACGATTCCCGCTGCAAACAAGCGTCAGGGGGTGTAAAACAACGTAAAGTCATGGATTAGCGCGCCTTGATGACGTAATTTCTGCCTCGGAGGTAATTTAACAATGAATAAAATTCTGCTAGTTGATGATGACCGAGAGCTTACTTCCCTATTGAAGGAATTGCTCGACATGGAAGGTTTTAACGTAACGGTCGCCCACGACGGCGAACAAGCGTTGGAGCTTTTGGACGACAGCATCGACCTGTTATTGCTCGACGTGATGATGCCGAAGAAGAATGGCATCGATACTTTGAAAGAGCTTCGCCAGACACACCAGACACCAGTCATTATGCTGACCGCCCGCGGAAGCGAGCTGGACCGCGTTCTGGGCCTTGAACTGGGCGCAGATGACTATCTTCCTAAACCTTTTAACGATCGTGAGCTGGTGGCTCGTATACGCGCTATTTTGCGCCGTTCCCACTGGAGCGAGCAGCAACAAAATAGCGACAACGGCTCGCCAACGGTTGAAGTTGACGGACTGAGCCTGAACCCTGGCCGCCAGGAAGCCAGCTTTGACGGCATGGCGCTGGATTTAACCGGTACCGAATTCACCCTGTTGTATCTACTGGCCCAACATTTAGGACAGGTTGTTTCCCGCGAACATCTGAGTCAGGAAGTTTTAGGGAAACGTCTGACGCCGTTTGACCGTGCCATCGATATGCATATTTCCAACCTGCGCCGCAAATTGCCTGACCGTAAAGACGGGCATCCGTGGTTCAAAACCCTGCGTGGCCGTGGCTATCTGATGGTCTCCGCTTCATGATAAGTAGCCTTACCGCGCGTATTTTTGCCATCTTCTGGTTGACGCTGGCGTTAGTGCTGATGCTGGTACTGATGCTGCCGAAGCTGGATTCGCGTCAGATGACCGAGCTGATGGAAAATGAGCAACGTCAAGGCACGATGATCGAACAGCACGTCGAGGCGGAACTCGAAAACGACCCGCCGAATGACCTGATGTGGTGGCGCCGTCTGTTCCGGGCCATCGACAAGTGGGCACCTCCTGGCCAGCGTCTGCTGCTGGTCACCAGCGAAGGGCGAGTCATTGGCGCCCAGCGCAACGAAATGCAGATTATCCGTAACTTTATTGGCCAGTCTGATAATTCCGATCATCCGCAAAAGAAAAAGTATGGTCGCGTTGAGCTTGTGGGGCCGTTTTCCGTGCGTGACGGGGAGGACAACTACCAGTTGTATCTGATTCGCCCGGCAAGCAGCTCCCAGTCTGACTTTATCAACCTGCTGTTTGACAGACCGCTCCTGCTGCTGATTGTCACCATGTTGGTCAGCTCTCCGCTGCTGCTCTGGCTCGCCTGGAGCCTGGCAAAACCCGCTCGTAAGCTGAAAAACGCCGCTGACGAAGTTGCTCAGGGGAATTTACGCCAGCATCCGGAACTGGAATCCGGGCCGCAGGAATTTCTTGCCGCGGGGGCGAGCTTTAACCAGATGGTGATGGCCCTCGAAAGAATGATGACCACCCAGCAGCGGCTGTTGTCGGATATCTCTCACGAGCTGCGTACGCCGCTGACCCGCCTGCAGCTGGGCACCGCCCTGCTGCGTCGTAAAGCCGGGGAAAGCAAAGAGCTTGAGCGTATCGAAACTGAAGCGCAGCGACTGGACGGCATGATTAACGATCTGCTGGTCATGTCCCGCAACCAGCAGAAAAACGCGCTGGCAAGCGAGACGATGAAAGCGAATCAAATCTGGTCAGAAGTGCTGGATAACGCAGCCTTCGAGGCCGAACAGATGGGCAAATCGCTTGAGGTCACCTATCCGCCAGGACCGTGGCTGCTGTACGGCAACCCTAACTCGCTGGAAAGCGCGCTGGAAAACATCGTTCGCAATGCGCTGCGCTACTCGCATACGAAAATTGCCGTGAATTTCTCAGTCGATAATCAAGGGATTACCGCAACCGTGGATGATGATGGCCCAGGCGTGAGTCCGGAAGACCGCGAGCAGATTTTCCGCCCGTTCTACCGTACGGATGAGGCAAGGGACCGTGAGTCCGGTGGTACCGGTTTAGGGCTCGCCATCGTGGAAACCGCTGTTCAGCAGCATCGTGGCTGGGTGAAGGCCGAAGACAGCCCGCTGGGCGGTCTTAGGCTGGTCATCTGGCTGCCGCTGTACCACCGCAGTAAGTAACGTGTCGAACAGGCCCGTTCGGGCCTGTTTTCATCCGCCACAAATTGCTATTCTGCGCGCCTCATCCTGTGGGGGTTGTATGCTGAATATCGTCTTGTTTGAACCTGAAATCCCGCCGAACACCGGCAACATCATCCGTCTTTGTGCCAATACCGGCTTCCGGCTGCATATCATCGAGCCAACGGGGTTTGGCTGGGACGATAAGCGGCTGCGTCGTGCGGGCCTGGATTACCACGAGTTTGCAGCCGTTAACCGGCATGCGAACTACACCCGTTTCCTGGAAGCTGAAAACCCTCAGCGTCTGTTTGCTCTAACCACCAAAGGCACGCCGGCCCATAGCGCGGTGAGCTATCAGGACGGGGACTATCTGGTCTTTGGACCAGAAACTCGCGGGCTGCCCGCAGCCATTTTGGACGTGCTGCCGCCGGGACAAAAAATTCGAATTCCGATGATGCCGGACAGCCGCAGCATGAACCTGTCAAATGCGGTGTCGGTGGTGGTGTATGAAGCGTGGCGCCAGCTTGGTTATCCAGGCGCTGTGTTGAGAAGCTAAATTCCGTCGCCGTACTCAAAGCCGCCGTTGGCACCGTTGAAGTGCTGATTCATGTCGATGGCGGGCTTGTCGCTCTCAGGTTTACCGACGATGCGAGCAGGCACGCCAGCAGCGGTAGTATGCGGCGGTACCGGCTGTAGCACCACGGAGCCTGCGCCAATCTTCGCCCCCCGCCCGACCTCGATGTTGCCGAGAATTTTCGCCCCGGCGCCAATCATCACCCCTTCACGGATCTTCGGATGGCGGTCGCCGCTGGTTTTGCCGGTACCGCCCAGGGTGACCGACTGCAGAATCGATACGTCGTTTTCGACGATAGCCGTTTCACCAATCACGATGCCCGTGGCGTGGTCGAGCATAATCCCGCAGCCGATTTTTGCTGCCGGGTGGATATCGACCTGAAAGGAGACGGACACCTGATTTTGCAGGAAAATAGCCAGCGCCCGACGCCCCTCGTTCCAAAGCCAATGGCCGATACGATAAGCCTGAAGCGCATGAAAACCCTTCAGGTAAAGCAAGGGGGTGGAATATTTGTCCACCGCCGGGTCACGGGTGCGGACGGCCTGAATATCGCAGGCGGCAGAAGCAACTAACTGCGGCTCTGCCGCATAGGCTTCTTCCACCACTTCACGAATGGCGATCGCGGGCATGATTGAGGAGGCCAGCTTATTTGCGAGCATATAGCTCAGGGCGCTGCCCAGATTTTCGTGCTTGAGGAGAGTCGCGTGATAAAAACTGGCCAACATTGGTTCACAATCGGCAAGCGCTCGCGCTTCGGCTTTAATGTTGTTCCACACCAGATCCAGTTCTTCAGACGACATTGCTCTCTCCAGACAGAAAACAGCGCCCGGCACAGGCTGGCCGGGACGCTTCAGTTTTGCGGTTGCATGTTCCCTCAGGCGCAACTGAGTCAGTTGCCGCTTCGTTCATCCTTGCGTGTTCTACCAAGCAGCGTTAATGCTGCCTCGCGAGCGTTTTTTCCGCAATATAATACCTGATAAATTTCCTCGGTTATTGGCATTTCGACACCCACCCGCGCAGCAAGCTCGCGCACTTCTTTAGTGTTGCGATAGCCTTCAACCACCTGGCCGATTTTTTCCTGCGCCGAGTCCACGTCCGCCCCCTGCCCCAGCATCATGCCGAAACGACGGTTACGTGACTGGTTATCGGTACAGGTGAGCACCAGATCGCCCAGACCAGCCATACCCATGAAGGTTTCCGGTGAGGCACCCAGCGCACTGCCAAGACGGGTCATCTCCGCCAGACCACGCGTGATCAGCGCAGTACGGGCGTTAGCCCCGAAGCCGATACCGTCAGACATCCCCGCGCCAATCGCAATGACGTTTTTCACCGCGCCACCGAGCTGCACGCCGATAAAATCCGGATTGCTGTAAACGCGGAAGCTTTTGCCGCAGTGCAGCAAGTGCTGAAGGTCGTCAGCAAAAGTGTCGTCTGTAGCCGCCAGGGAAATCGCCGTCGGTAACCCGGCCGCCAGCTCTTTAGCAAAAGTCGGGCCGGAGATAACGGCCAGCGGCACGCTGTCGCCCAGCGCTTCACGAGCCACGTCCTGCAGTAATCGCCCGGTTTCTGCTTCCAGACCTTTGGTTGCCCAGACCACACGTGCATCCGCACGCATCAGAGGTTTTATCTGGCGCAGCACCTGACCGAAGACATGGCTTGGCACCACCACCAGAATATTACGGCTGGCAGAGAGCGCGGTGGCCAAATCGGTTTCAAGATGGAGCGTGTCCGGAAAGGGAACGTCGGGAAGGAACGCAGCATTACAGCGGTCGGCCTGCAAGGTCGCGATATGTTTTGGGTCATGACCCCACAGCACGACGTGGTGGCCATTTCTCGCCAGTGTGATGGCAAGAGCGGTGCCGTAAGAACCGGCACCGATGACAGTCATTGAAGCATTAACGCTGTTCATCAGGCATCCTGATGGTTTTCAGTACCTTCGCCAGATTGCTGCTGCAGATAGCTCATGAACAGCGCATCGAAGTTAACCGGTGCAAGGTTAAGCTGCGGGAAGGTACCACGTGAAACCAGGCTAGTGATTGCTTCGCGTGCATACGGGAACAGAATGTTCGGGCAGTACGCACCCAGGCAGTGTGCCATTTGCGTGCCTTCGATACCGCCGATAGAGAAGATACCTGCCTGCTGAACTTCACACAGGAATGCAGTGTCTTCGCCCAGGGTTGCGGTCACGGTGACACGCAGCACTACTTCATACACGTCGTCTGCCAGCTGGCTGGAAGCGGTGTCCAGATCCAGTTTAACTTCTGGCTGCCAGTCTTTCTGGAAGACGTGAGGCGCATTTGGCGCTTCGAAAGAGATATCCTTGGTGTAAACGCGCTGAATCTGGAAAGCCATTTCTGTGTTGTTTTGTTCTGACATGTTTATAAACCCTTAAAAATTAATGCGTCCTTAATCCGTTTCTAACGGCAGACAAATCTCGCTATCGCAGCAGGGAATCGAGTCCACCACGTGCATCAAGCGCGTACAAGTCATCACAGCCACCAATGTGCTGTGCGTCAATAAAAATCTGCGGCACCGTGGTACGTCCACTGCGCTTGATCATCTCTTCACGCTTGATGGCATCACCATCAATCGGCAACTCCTGGAAAGCCACCCCTTTGCTGTTAAGCAGGTCTTTTGCACGGTGGCAAAACGGGCAGGTTGCTTTGGTATAGATCTCAATGTTCGCCATGGCTTACCTCAGAATTATACAGATTATTTACCGCGAACCAGCGGCAGGTTTTCACCGCTCCAGCCTGCAATGCCTTCTTTGAGCAAGGTCACCTGCTCAAAACCAGCTTTTATCAGCAGCTGCGCGGATTCCTGAGAAGAAACGCCGTTGCCACAGACCACGATAACGGGTTTAGCCTTGTGCTTTTCCAGCTCGCCGAAGTTACCGCTTTTGATATCGCTTTGCGGTACGTTCAGGGAACTCGCGATATGGCCTTTACGATAGTCGTCGCGCTGACGCACATCGACCACAACGGCATCTTCTTTATTGATTAAGCGCGTTGCTTCACCCCGGGTGATCACTTTCACCTTTGAGGTTAAGCCTTTGAAGGTCATGACAAGCACAGCGGCCAGCAAACCAACCCACGCCAGACTAAGTATGGGATGACGACCAACGAATTGCATAATTTCTTGCATGGGGGGTAATAACTCCCGGCTGAGTAAAGATGAAAAAAACCAAGCAAGGAGTATACCTTCGCATTGCGGCAATTACAGCCAGTCAGCATGATGTATTGTGGATTCTGCGTGCTGTTACGAAAAAAATGCCCTCCCCGGTAAAAAACCTGTCACGATCCCGTCTGTTTCTTTGATCTTCTGCGGCTATTTTTCTGTGACGGCTGTAGTAAAATTACGCAAATTTTTTGTCTTTGACTTAGAGGTTCTCGCAATGTCGGCTACTAAAAAACCTATGGTTCTGGTGATTCTGGATGGCTATGGCCATCGTGAAGAGCAGCAGGATAACGCCATTCTGAATGCTAAAACCCCGGTTATGGATAACCTGTGGAACCAGCGCCCACACACCCTGATCAACGCATCCGGCCTGGAAGTGGGTCTGCCAGACGGACAGATGGGTAACTCAGAAGTCGGTCACGTCAATCTCGGCGCAGGCCGTATTGTTTATCAGGATCTGACTCGTCTGGATGTTGAAATTAAAGAACGTACTTTCTTTGCTAACCCGGTGCTGACTGCGGCGGTAGATAAAGCCGTTGCGGCCGGCAAAGCGGTTCATATCATGGGTCTGGCTTCTGCTGGTGGCGTTCACAGCCACGAAGAACATATCCTCGCGATGATTGAACTGGCGGCTGAACGCGGCGCAGAAGCTATCTACCTGCACGCTTTCCTCGACGGTCGCGATACACCACCGCGTAGCGCAGAGTCCTCCCTGAAGAAATTCGCCGACAAGTTTGCGGCGCTTGGCAAAGGCCGCGTGGCATCCATAATTGGCCGTTATTTCGCGATGGACCGCGATAACCGCTGGGACCGCGTGGAGCTGGCGTATGACCTGATGACTCAGGCTAAAGGCGAATATCAGGCGGCAACGGCAGCTGCGGGTCTGGAAGCGGCTTACGCTCGCGATGAAAACGACGAATTCGTGAAGCCTACCGTCATCCGTGCAGAAGGCGAAGCTGAAGCGGTAATGAATGACGGCGACGCGCTGATCTTCATGAACTTCCGTGCCGACCGTGCCCGTCAAATTACCCGCGCGTTCGTTAATGCAGATTTCGACGGCTTTGCACGTAAGAAAGTGGTTAACTTCGGCGACTTCATCATGCTGACCGAATACGCAGCGGATATCAAAACTGCCTGCGCATACCCACCTGCTTCTCTGACTAACACCTTCGGTGAGTGGATGGCGAAGCATGACAAAACCCAGCTGCGTATTTCCGAAACTGAAAAATACGCCCACGTGACCTTCTTTTATAACGGCGGCGTTGAAGAGCCATTTGCTGGCGAAGACCGCGTGCTGATCAATTCGCCAAAAGTAGCGACTTATGACCTACAGCCGGAAATGAGTTCGGCAGAATTGACTGAAAAATTACTGTCTGCCATCAACAGCGGCAAGTACGACACCATCATTTGTAACTATCCGAATGGCGATATGGTTGGTCATACCGGCGTTTATGAAGCAGCAATTTCGGCGGTTGAAGCGTTGGATAATTGCATCGCGCAGGTCGTTTCCGCAGTGGAAAATATTGGCGGCCAGCTGCTGATCACCGCGGACCACGGCAATGCGGAGCAAATGCGTGACCCGGCAACAGGACAGGCGCACACCGCACACACCAGCCTGCCGGTTCCGCTGATTTACATTGGCGAGCGCAGCGTCAAAGCAGTAGAGGGCGGCAAACTTTCTGATATCGCGCCGACCATGCTGAGCCTGATGGGCATGGAAATCCCGCAAGAGATGACTGGCAAGCCGCTGTTCATCGTGGAATAATCCCTCCCCATGAGGGGAAAGGCGATTTTTTCAATGACATGGGCCACGAAACCGAAGCGGTTTTCCGTCAGGCCCATTTTCTACGCCAGCGTGCTTAGCGCTGGCGTATTGTTATGCCCTTTATCCAGCCACGCTGACGACAGCGCACAGCTGAAATCCATTCGACAGGATATCGCCGCAAAAGAGCGCGCGGTTCGCCAGCAGCAGCAACAGCGTGCAACGCTTCTTACCCAGTTAAAAACGCAGGAACAGGCGATAGCCCAAGCCAGCCGCAAGTTACGCGATACGCAAAATACCCTCACCACGCTGAATCGACAGATTGACACCATGAACGCTTCGCTGATGAAGCTGCAAAAACAACAGGCTGTTCAGGAGCGTAACCTGGCCGCCCAGCTTGATGCGGCATTTCGTCAGGGTCAGCACACCGGGATCCAGCTCATCCTGAGTGGTGAAGAGAGCCAGCGTGGCCAGCGTCTACAGGCCTATTTTGGTTATCTGAACGCAGCGCGTCAGGAAACTATCGCCGAGTTAAAGCAGACCAAAGCGGAAGTCGACGAGCAAAAAGCGACGCTTGAAACAAAACAAACCGAGCAGCAAACGCTGCTTTACGATCGGCAGGCTCAGCAGGCAAAGCTGGAAGACGCCCGCAATCAGCGTAAGAAAACCCTCGCCACGCTTGAATCATCCATTCAACAGGATCAGCAGAAGCTTGGCGAAATGCGTCAGAACGAATCCCGTCTGCAAAACCAGATTGCCCGTGCCGCCGCCGCAGCCAAAGCGCATGCGGAAAAAGAAGCGCGCGAAGCAGAAGCGGTTAAATCACGTCAAAAAGCCGCCACCAGCAAAGGCAGCACCTATAAACCAACCGAATCAGAACGCTCGCTAATTTCTCGTACCGGCGGTCTTGGTGCACCACGCGGCCAGGCGTACTGGCCGGTTCGTGGCTCTCTGCTGCATCGCTATGGCGAACAGCTGCAAGGTGAACTACGTTGGAAAGGTATCGTTATCGCAGCGAGTGAAGGCAAGGAAGTGAAGGCCATCGCTGATGGACGTGTGATTCTTGCCGACTGGCTGCAGGGTTACGGGCTGGTTGTGGTGGTTGAACACGGTAAAGGCGATATGAGTTTGTACGGCTACAACCAGAGCGCGCTTGTCAGCGTGGGGACTCAGGTTCGCGCCGGCCAGCCCATCGCGCTGGTGGGCAACAGTGGTGGTCAGGGCCGCCCGTCACTCTATTTCGAAATTCGTCGCCAGGGCCAGGCAGTCAATCCACAACCGTGGTTGGGAAGATAAGTTTTGCCTCAGTTTCGTCACGTTGTTTCCTCTCTCGCCTGCGCGCTTGCGCTGGCGGCACCCGCTTATGCCGGCAAGCTGGCGATTGTGATAGATGATTTCGGTTACCGCCCCCATCAGGAAAATCAGGTCATCGCCCTGCCTCCCGAAATCTCCGTCGCCGTTTTGCCCAACGCCCCACACTCCCATGAAATGGCGACCAAAGCGCACAATGCCGGGCATGAAGTGTTGATCCACCTGCCGATGGCGCCGCTGAGCAAGCAGCCGCTGGAAATAGATACCCTGCGCCCGGATATGAGCAGCGCTGAAATAGAGCGGATTATTCGGGATGCGGTGAACAAGGTGCCGTATGCCGTGGGCCTCAACAACCACATGGGCAGCGCCATGACCTCAAGCCTGTTTGGCATGCAGAAGGTGATGCAGTCGCTCGATCAGTACAACCTCTATTTTCTCGACAGCATGACCATCGGCAATAGCCAGGCGATGCGCGCCGCTGCGGGAACCAAGGTTAAAGTGATTAAGCGCAAAGTGTTCCTCGACGACACGCAGAACGAAGCGGATATTCGCGTTCAGTTCAATCGCGCTGTCGCGCTGGCCCGCCGTAACGGCTCGGCTATTGCTATCGGCCACCCGCATCCCTCTACTGTGCGCGTACTGCAGCAGATGATTTATAACCTGCCGGCGGACATCACGCTTGTGCGCCCCAGCAGCCTGCTGAACGAGCCGCAGATGGATACCTCCAGGCCAAATAATGCCGTCCCGGTTAAACCTGCAGAGCAGTTGCGTAACCCTTTCAAAGGCGCGAAACTTTGCAAGCCAAAGAAACCGCTGGAACCTGTGTATGCCACGACCTACTTCGCAGTGCTTAGCGATAGCATTGGTGAAAGTACGCTGGTGAAATACATGAAGAATCAATGGCAGGGCTGGGATTCTGGCTCGCCGCAATCCTGATAATTCATATGGATCGGCCCGGCAATCATATTATACTGCCGGGCAAATTTGGCCTCAGGGACTCACGCATCGATGACGCAACAACGGCGTAAAATTCTGCTGTTAGATAACGGTAAAGAGTGGGGAGGCGGCACCAACAGTATGCTGGAGCTGCTTAAACGCATCGACCGCCAGCGGTTTGATATCACCTGCTGCTTCTATTACAACTATGCGCGCGGCGAAGGTGAAACTATCGGGCAGGTGCTCAACAGCATCGGGATCCCGGTTATCTTTCTGCCGCAGTCCGCTCAGCCGCTGTGGGCCAAAATCGCTAAAGAGCTGGGGCGCTCACTGGTATTCTTTAGCCGCCCCGGACGCAAGAAAGTAGCGGAACTGATTGATAATAAATGGCGCATCCAGCCCAACGCTAAACGTATTCGAGAACTCCTCCAGCGTGACGGCTACGAAATCCTCTATATGAACAATCAGCCTGGTTCAAATCAGGAAGGGTACCTGGCAGCCGAGCCCCTGAACGTTGCCGTGGTGCAGCATTGCCGCATTGAGCCGGTCATGACGTCGCAGATTACCGGGATGGTTAACCGCATCGCCAGCAAAGTCATCGCCGTTTCCCACGCCGTTGAAAGGGTTCTGCTTCGCAACGGCGTAGAGAAATCACTTTGTACAACGGTTTCTAACGCGATTGATATCCACCAGCCTTTACCCGACGACAAAACCATAAGACAAGAAATGGGTATTGCTGAAGATACATTTGTTTTCGGCAGCATTGGTTCGCTTATCCCGCGAAAATCCAGTCACCATACGCTTGAAGCTTTACAACAATTTTCACAGCAAAATCCTGATGCTAAATGGAAACTGATCCTCGTCGGTGAGGGGCCGGAGCACCAGAAGCTGCAGCAGCAGGCAAACGCCTACGGATTTGCGGATCGGGTAGTTTTTACTGGCTTTCGTAACAATCCACTGGATTACCTGGCCGCTTTTGACGCGTTTATACTCGCTTCTAAAAGCGAAGGGCTGCCGCGCGTGGTGCTGGAATCCATGCTGCTAAAAACAGTGGTGATAGGTTCAGATGTGACCGGAACGGGTGAGCTGATTGATTCCGGCCGTACCGGCTTGCTCTACCCTTATGGTGATACGGTTACTCTGGCTGCCCACCTGCAAACCGTCTGGCAGGACAGCACGCTGCGCGAGGCCATGACCCAACGGGCATGGCAGCAAGTCGTCGATCGGTACGCTATCGAACATTATGTCGCCGGCGTCGAAGCCGTTCTTTATGCCGTAAATACTACACGGACCCATCATGTTTAAATTCCTCAATGCAAAGTATCGCCATATTACGGCGCGACATAATATTCCATTGGCGCAGGCTGCAACTGGCGCAAAATCGGTTCCTGTGACCTCCGCTGTCATTCCTTGCGTGGGAAAAGACTTCGTCGAAGAAGGAACGTTATCAGCTATTTTTGCCAACCGTTTCGCTCCGCAGTTAGAAGAGATTGTTATTGTCTCCGATCAGCCTGCTGAAGCCTTTATCGGCATACCGGCCAAAACCCGCGTCGTGACGCTTAACGTACCTGAAAGAGACGACAGCTACCGCTTTAAGCAAATTTATCGCAGCCGCCTGATTAAAATTCAGGCACCGCTGCACGCCAGAACCGAGGCTGCCCTGATCATTGATTCCGATCTCAACCTGCTGCAAATGCCGCGGCTTGAGGTGGAGGAAAATACGCTCTATTCAAGCTTCCGTCAGGGAAAAATGATCGCCAAACTGGCAAACGCCCCGCAGGGAAAAGCGCCAGCCTGGTATCAGGATACGATTCGCCCCACCCTTGAAGATCATGTAAATAGCGCCTTTCTTGCGGCTACACGCAGCACCTGGCACCGTCTGTGCCCGCTTTGGCTGGCCCTTTTCCAGGACACATGGGAACTGATGCCCGATGACCAGCCGCCAACGGATCAGCTTCCTTTAGCCGCGCTGCTTGATATGCTGGACTTCAGAACGGTCAATTTAGGTGACTGGGTGAACTGGCCCGTATCCAAACGCATCGGCGGCACACCGTCCGTTATCCCTAAAGAAGTGATCGGCGCCCACGGCGGCTTCCCATTGTCGGAATGGCAGAAATATCTCGCGTCGCCGGACAGCGAGCTGCTGTTCAAGGGGCAGGATTACACGCGCAAGGTGCGTTATCTGACTGACGCCGAGAAGAAAGAAGCCAGCGAGTAATTTTTCTTGTGCAGATAGCAAAAAGGCCGGTTTCCCGGCCTTTTGTTCATTCAGACGCCGTTAATCCCAGCTAAGAATAACCTTGCCGGACTGCCCGGAGCGCATAGCATCAAAGCCTTTCTGGAAATCATCGATGCCGAAACGGTGGGTGATAATCGGCGACAGATCCAGGCCTGACTGGATCAGCGCGGCCATTTTGTACCAGGTTTCGAACATTTCACGCCCGTAAATCCCCTTGATGAACAAGCCCTTGAAGATGACTTTTGTCCAGTCGATGGACATATCTGAAGGAGGGATCCCAAGCATAGCGATGCGGCCACCGTGGTTCATGGTGTCGAGCATAGTGCGGAACGCTGGTGGCGCGCCGGACATTTCCAGCCCTACGTCGAAACCTTCGGTCATACCCAGCTCATGCATGACGTCGGTCAGGCTCTCTTTGCTGACGTTTACCGCGCGGGTCACGCCCATTTCACGGGCCAGCTCAAGACGATAATCGTTAACGTCCGTAATGACGACATTGCGGGCACCAACGTGTTTAGCGACAGCTGCCGCCATAATGCCAATTGGGCCTGCGCCAGACACCAGCACATCTTCACCGACCAGATCGAAAGAGAGCGCTGTGTGCACCGCGTTACCAAACGGGTCGAAGATGGACGCCAGATCGTCGGAAATATTATCCGGAATTTTGAAGGCGTTAAAAGCTGGCAGCACAAGGTATTCCGCAAAGCAGCCGGGACGGTTTACGCCCACACCGGTGGTATTGCGGCACAGGTGAGTGCGCCCTGCACGGCAGTTGCGGCAGTGGCCGCAGGTGATATGGCCTTCGCCAGAGACGCGGTCGCCGATTTTGAAGCCTTTCACTTCCTGGCCAATACCCACCACTTCGCCAACGTATTCATGTCCCACTACCATCGGCACAGGAATCGTCTTCTGAGACCATTCATCCCAGTTATAGATATGGACATCGGTACCGCAGATAGCGGTCTTACGGATTTTGATCAGCAGATCGTTATGACCCATTTCCGGTTTCGGGGTATCCGTCATCCAGATGCCTTCTTCCGCCTTCAGTTTTGCTAATGCTTTCATGACCGCTCCCTCAGGCGATAACGCCCAACTGTTTACCGATACGCGTAAACGCATCAACCGCACGCTCGATTTGCTCAGGGGTATGCGCCGCTGACATTTGCGTACGAATGCGCGCCTGACCTTTTGGTACGACCGGATAGAAGAACCCGGTAACGTAAATTCCTTCTTTTTGCAGCTCGCGGGCAAAGTTCTGTGCCACGGTCGCTTCGCCAAGCATCACAGGGATGATGGCGTGATCGGCACCGGCAAGCGTAAAGCCAGCCGCCGACATTTTTTCACGGAACAGGCTGGCGTTAGCCCACAGGCGCTCGCGCAGTTCAGCACCCGTTTCAAGCATCTCCAGCACTTTAATTGATGCAGAAACGATGGCTGGAGCCAGAGAGTTAGAGAAAAGATAAGGGCGGGAGCGCTGGCGCAGCCACTCAATCACCTCTTTACGCCCGGCGGTATAGCCACCGGAAGCCCCACCAAGCGCTTTGCCCAGCGTGCCGGTGATAATGTCCACGCGATCCATTACTTCGCAGTATTCGTGCGTGCCACGGCCGTTTTCGCCGACAAAACCGACAGCGTGGGAATCATCCACCATCACCAGAGCATCGTATTTATCCGCCAGATCGCAAACGCCCTGCAGGTTGGCAATAACGCCATCCATAGAAAATACGCCGTCGGTAGCGATCATCACATGGCGAGCGCCCGCCGCACGCGCCTCTTTCAGACGAGCTTCCAGCTCCTGCATATCGTTGTTGGCATAACGGTAGCGTTGCGCTTTACACAGACGAACGCCGTCGATGATAGAAGCGTGGTTCAGCGCGTCGGAGATAATCGCGTCTTCAGGGCCAAGTAGGGTTTCAAACAGCCCGCCGTTGGCGTCAAAGCAGGAGGAATACAGGATAGCGTCGTCCATTCCCAGGAAACGGGCAAGCTTGCCTTCAAGCTCTTTATGACTGTCCTGCGTGCCACAGATGAAGCGTACGGAGGCCATACCGAAGCCATGTTTATCCATCCCCTGCTTCGCCGCTTCGATCAGCTGCGGGTGGTTAGCCAGCCCCAGATAATTATTGGCGCAGAAGTTAATCACACGGCTGCCGTCAGCGACGGTGATGTCCGCCTGCTGGGCAGATGTGATAATCCGTTCTTCTTTGAAGAGGCCTTCAGAGCGAGCGGTTTCAAGCTGTGAAGTTAACTGTTGGTAAAAATCTTCGCGCATCGCGATTCTCCAGGCAGGGCAAATTTCGGCACATATTACCCAAACCTATACGTTGAGACGAGATTACGCTTCAGGGATTATGATTTTTGCAGGATAAATCACGAAGGCAGAAACTTCGTCTGATTAGGCGGGTCTTTGATTGTAATGGTATGATAAGAGCCATTAGCGCGCGGGGTAGTCTGCCCCGCAGCCCCCTAAATTATGAAGGTTACGCTTATGATTATTGTCACCGGTGGTGCCGGTTTTATCGGCAGCAATATTATCAAGTCACTGAATGATAACGGCTATACAGATATCTTAGTGGTAGACAATCTGAAAGACGGTACCAAGTTCGTAAACCTGGTTGACCTGAATATCGCCGATTATATGGATAAAGAAGATTTCTTAATCCAGCTGATGGCAGGCGAAGAATTCGGCGAAGTCGAAGCCATCTTCCACGAGGGTGCGTGTTCTTCCACCACCGAGTGGGACGGCAAGTACATGATGGATAACAACTATCAGTACTCCAAAGAGGTGCTTCACTACTGTCTGGAGCGTGAAATTCCGTTCCTGTATGCCTCTTCCGCCGCCACCTACGGCGGCCGTAATAATAACTTTATCGAATCCCGCGAATACGAGCAGCCGCTGAATGTTTATGGCTACTCCAAATTCCTGTTTGACGAATACGTGCGTCAGATCCTGCCTGAAGCAAACTCTCAGATTACCGGGTTCCGCTATTTCAACGTTTATGGGCCTCGTGAAGGCCACAAGGGCAGCATGGCGAGCGTGGCCTTCCATCTGAATACCCAATTGAACAACGGCGAGAGCCCAAAACTGTTTGAAGGCAGCGACGGCTTTAAGCGCGACTTTATCTACGTAGGCGACGTGGCGGCGGTAAACCTGTGGTTCTGGCAAAACGGCGTTTCCGGCATCTACAACTGCGGTACGGGTCGCGCGGAGTCTTTCCAGGCCGTTGCCGATGCAACGCTGGCGTTCCACAAAAAAGGCAGCATTGAGTACATTCCCTTCCCGGAAAAACTCAAAGGCCGCTATCAGGCATTCACCCAGGCCGATATGACCAACCTGCGTGCTGCCGGCTACGACAAGCCATTTAAAACCGTTGCCGAAGGCGTAACGGAATATATGGCCTGGCTTAACCGTGACGCATAAGCAGGTAGACTGACGCATGAAAATACTGGTGATTGGCCCGTCATGGGTGGGCGACATGATGATGTCGCAAAGTCTCTACCGCACGCTCAAGGCGCGCTATCCCCAGGCGAGTATTGATGTGATGGCACCGGCCTGGTGTCGTCCATTATTGTCGCGCATGCCCGAAGTCAACGAAGCGCTCTCTATGCCGCTGGGCCATGGCGCTCTGCAAATCGGCGAACGCCGCCGCCTTGGCCACAGCCTGCGGGAAAGGCGCTACGACAGGGCCTATGTTTTGCCCAACTCTTTTAAATCCGCTTTAGTGCCTTTCTTTGCCAATGTGCCCCAGCGAACCGGCTGGCGCGGCGAGATGCGCTACGGCCTGCTTAACGATGCCCGCCTACTTGATAAACAGGCCTGGCCACTGATGGTCGAGCGCTATGTCGCCCTGGCGTATGACAAAGGCGTCATAGCATCAGCGAAAGATCTACCCCAGCCGCTGATGTGGCCAAAGCTGCAGGTCAACGAGAGCGAAAAAGCACAGGCCTGCATGGCGTTTAACCTGGATACCGAACGGCCGATTATCGGTTTCTGTCCCGGCGCTGAATTCGGCCCGGCTAAACGCTGGCCGCACTATCACTACGCTACGCTTGCCGGAAAACTTATCGACAAAGGTTACCAGGTCGTCCTGTTTGGCTCCGCAAAGGATAAAGAGGCCGGGAGTGATATTCTCGCCGCGTTAACTGCCGTACAGCAGGCGTATTGCCGGAATCTGGCGGGCGACACCGCACTGGAACAGGCCGTAATTCTTATCGCCGCATGTAAAGCGGTAGTGAGCAATGATTCTGGCCTGATGCACGTTGCTGCCGCGCTGGACAGGCCGCTGGTCGCCCTCTACGGCCCTAGCAGCCCTGACTTCACGCCTCCTCTGTCACACAAAGCCAAAGTCATTCGCCTGATTAGTGGCTATCACAAAGTCCGTAAGGGCGACGCTGCGGAGGGATATCACCAGAGTTTGATTGATATTGCACCGGAGCGGGTTATGGCTGAATTGAATGAACTTCTGCAAGCCGGGACGGAAGCATAATGCGGGTGCTGATCGTCAAAACCTCCTCAATGGGCGATGTGCTTCATACTTTGCCTGCGTTAACAGATGCGATGCAGGCGATCCCAGGCATCCGCTTTGACTGGGTGGTTGAAGAGGGTTTTGCCCAGGTCCCCACGTGGCATCCGGCAGTCGGCAAAGTCCTGCCCGTGGCGATACGCCGCTGGCGTAAAAACTGGTTTTCTGCACCGATAAAAGCCGAACGTAAATCCTTTTATCAGGCGCTACGGTCCCAGCAGTATGACCTTGTTATTGACGCCCAGGGGCTGATAAAAAGCGCAGCGCTGGTGACGCGAAAGGCCCGGGGCATTAAGCATGGCATGAACTGGGGCAGCGCGCGCGAGCCGCTGGCCAGCCTGTTTTATAACAAGCACCATGCCATCGCAAAGCGGCAACACGCCGTTGAACGAACCCGAGAACTTTTCGCGAAAAGCATTGGATACCTAAAGCCAAATCAGCAGGGCGATTATGCTATCGCCCGGCATTTTCTCGCGCTTGCGCCTGCCGATGCAAATCAGTATATCGTTTTTCTTCACGCCACCACGCGGGACGAGAAGCACTGGCCGGAAGCGCACTGGCGAGACCTTATTCACCTGATGCATAATTCTGGCTTACGTATTAAACTCCCATGGGGTGCCCAGCACGAGCAGGATCGTGCCGTTCGCCTGGCTGCAGGATTTGACTTTGTTGACGTGTTGCCACGTTTATCTCTGGAAGAAGTGGCAGAGCAGCTTGCTGGCGCTCGGGCTGTTATCTCAGTCGATACCGGATTAAGTCATCTCACCGCCGCACTGGATCGGCCAAATATCACGCTGTATGGCCCAACCGACCCGGGCCTGATTGGTGGCTATGGACAAAATCAGCATGAAATCACTGGTGCAGGAAACAATATGGCAAACATCAGCGCAGCGGACGTGTTTTCCGCGCTTCAGAAAATTAATCACCTGGCCACAGAATAACGATTAATGAGCTATCTACTTCTTTTTATACTATTTTTACCCTGCAAGCTTGTGGGGAAACTGTTCTATAAGAAAAATGGTCGTAACCTGCTGATCCAGACGGCAAAGATTGGCGATTTTGTTAACGTCACGCCGCTGCTGGCCCACCTCAAGAAAAGCGATGTTTTAATCAGCAAGTCTGTGCTGCCCTTGGCCCGCCACGATGAAACCATCGAAAAGATTTATCTTGTTGAAGAGCACAAGAAGAACCTCTGGAGCAAGATGCGTTTTGCGTTCATGCTGATGAACCGCTACGAAAATGTCTACCTCCTGCAGCCAAACAGTACCAATCTCTTCTTTGCCGCCGCCTGCAACGCAGCCAATAAACAGTTCCTGTCGACCTATAATCGTCGCTGGTATCAATATCTGTTTTATCAGACAGCGACGGGCGTGGTAGAACATGGGAAGGACACGTTAAGTGTCGATAATTACCTTAAGCTGGCGGATCGGAACCTGACATGGCGAGACCATCCTAAACACGCCACCAGACCATTAAAAGTACCAGTTAACTATCCCCAGGCACTTGATAAAAAAGATGTTATCAAAATTGGCTTAAGCATCTCTGCTGGAAATAAAGCAAAAACCATCCCACCGGTAATATGGCAGCGGCTTTTCGACTCACTGCAGGATTTGCCCTGCCTGTATTATATCTTCGGCTCAAAGAACGAACAGGTCTGGCTGGATGATTTACTTAAGATCACGGGACAACGTGATGACTTGGTAGATATGATCGGTAAGCTTTCCCTTGAAGATTTGCCCCACGCCATCAGTAAAATGGATTTTTATATCGCATCCGATTCAGGAAATATTTATATAGCCGATGCCATGGGCGTGCCAATCATCCTGATTTACGGCCCATGCTGTGTGAAAGAGCAGCGTCCATTAGGAAACGTTTTGCTAATTGGGGACGATGCAAATATTAACTCTTTTGTCTTTGAGACAAGGTACTACTTTGATAAACCTAAGGAAGAGTTATTTGAGCTGGATGAAAACAGTATTATTAAAATCCATGACTTCATCATTAATAATCTACATATAAGTAATTAGTGATAGCGAGAAACCAATGGGAACGCTTACAAAACAGATCTATAGGTATACACACCCCCGAAACATGCGGCATAATGAAAATCTTTGGCCCTATGTCAAAATAAAGCGTGATGGAACAGGTGCAATAACTGATCTTTTCTATAAAGGTCAACGTTTCCCTTTGGTAAATCTGAGTGAGCTGAAAAACTCCTTTTCCGGTGAAGCATTGCTGATTGCTACAGGGCCATCAATAAATAATATTGATTTTTCTTTGATTCCAGATTTGCCTGCGGCTGGTGTTAATGGTGCATGGCACCTGTCTAAATGGCTGGATTTTAAACTTTATGTCATAGTTGACATGATTTTTATTGATAATCAACATGAATTACTTGAAGAAATTATCGCTAACCAAAATATAATTCTATTTACGACTATGCATGGCATAGTGAGATTAGCAAATAAATTCTCACCAGAAAATATTTGCTGCTGCGTAGCCGTAATTGAAGATAAATGCTTCCCCATTTATCAGCCAACCATTAACAGAGATGAAGTATATAATAAGCTACATGCACACAAAAATATTGACTTCTCAAGTGAAAATAAAAATATCGCTTTCAGTCATGATATTCGCACCGGAATATTTGATGCGGGTACCGTGGTTTACTGGACACTCCAGATACTAGCATTTCTTGGATTTAAAAAAATATATGTTGCTGGTCTCGATATGAATAATTTTTCGAGCCCTCGTTTTTACGAAAACCCAAATAGTATGTTGCCATCGTTTTTGGAAAATAAATTGCAAGATATCATCATCCCAGCCTTTAAACTTGCAAGTGATTCACTTAAACAAGTTAATACAGAAGTCATCAACTTATCAACCAAGAGTGCAATTCCTGCGCATATTTTTCCTAAAATGGATTATCGTGATGTATTCAAATAATCGTTCACGCATTGAAAATGCTTACGCCATTCTTTTCGTGGCTTTCATTTTTATGAGTTCAATATTTTGTAATGTATCCAAGGTTAATTTACTATTTCATAGTTCGTTAATACTGCTCATTGGAGGAGCTGTTTTCTCTTCTAAAATAAGAGATGCCGTTCTCGCAGATAAAGATTTTTTAAAACGGCTTGCGATACCCATGGTGTTTCTTGCTTATTTTACACTTTCTAATATATGGTCCGGTCACCCAGGCAACATTAGCTCCACGGTTAAACACTCCATCTACTTAATAGCCTTTATTTGTATTTATCGACAAGTCGAGCTTATGGGATTAAAAAAGTATGTAATCTGCGCTGCTTTTCTTGGCATGACGGTACTAGCTATCTTAACATTGACTATGGTTGATAAAACAACTCTTACAACCCACAGGCTAGAGGATGCTTTCCCATGGGCACCAGATAACGTTATAGATCTGGGAGGATATATGGTGATAGGCATTTTCTGTGGGATGATATTCATTCGCGAATCAGGGAAGAATTGGCTATATGCATTATTACCTATACTTTTTATATCTCTACTTTTAACACAAAGCAGAGGGCCACTTATTGCCTTTATTGCCGCTTTTTCTTTATTATTTATTGTTAACCCAAGATATTCTTTAAAAAATATTCTCTACGCGTTTCTTATAATTTTTATCGTCGCGTTGTTAATATATCTTACTAAATTCTCAGATATATTAATTTTTCGCATCGAAAATTTATATAAACAAAGCTTTATCCGATTTGGCATTTGGCAAAATGCGATTGAAATCGCCAAAGATAAACCTTTCTTTGGTTGGGGTTATGATAAAGGTTTAGTTTTTGTAAATAGCATTGGGCAGAATATAACCACTACGCACACTATTTATCTGGCATCATTCTTAAAAGGCGGCATTGTTGGTTTATTACTAATGCTGTCTGTCGTTGTATTAGGGCTTTTCCAGATTCGTAAACATCTCCTCGCTGGCCAAAAAACTGAAGTCTCCATATTTATATTCTCTCTGATTTATTATATGTCTCAGGGGATGTTTATTATTGGGAACCCACAGGAATTTTGGTTCTTATTCTGGTTCCCTCTGGCGGTAATCCTTAGCACGCCAGTAAAAAAACTTGCAGACTAATTGGTAAAGCCGGGCTTAAAAACCCGGCTGATTACTTTTACGTTCGCAATATTCCGCCAGCGTCATACCCACCGTTCGACCCGCAAGCCATGTAAACAGCTTCTCCAGATCTTCATAAAGAAGCTCAATATCGCCCTCGTTCTTAAACGTTGGGCTGCCGCCGGGCATAAACTCCGAAGAGTGAAGCATAAATTCGACGTAATCATTGCCCTGCGCCAGCGTTTTTTCTGCGACGGCAATCATTTGTGCAGCATTGCCCCCGGATGGGCGTAACCAGTTGACTGAAGGGCTACGGTATTTACCCCGCAACCTGTCGTAGCCTTGCTTGAAGCCATTCATTAGCGCGCCGTGTTTGTACTGGATGCTCATAGGCACCTCCAGCAGCGGAGAAATACCGGGCTGACTAATATTGTCCAGATCCATAAAATAAGACTGCGACGGAAAATGCTGATAATTCGTTCCGCCGGTTCCCGTTGGCGATCCTTTCGCATTGCGCCAGTTCACCCGCGGCGTCACCGAACAATCAACTTTATAGCCCAGTTCCACCAGCAAACGCGCGTAGCGACTGTCGAAAGCCCAGCGCCCTGCCCGGTGGCTCAGCATTTTGGTGTGGAAGGTCTCCTCAAGCAACTTTGTCATAAAGACAACCTTCTCACGAAGGATCTCATCAGGGTATTCGATAAGATAAGGCTGCCAGCGCCAGTCATCCCCGGTTAAATCATAATCAGGTGGGCTGTTCCACGCATGAAGATGCATCCCCACCTCACCCTTCCCCCGCGCAATAACATCTTGAGCGAAAGCAATAAACGTGGGGTCTGTCGCCATCTCATAGTTGGCCAACCAGACGGGTTTGAAAGCATACTTCTCACATAAGGTCTGAAAACGGGGCAGAAAGCGTGCATTTTCCGTCTTGATCTGCTTGTGGTTTTGCCACAGATTATCGCCTTCGGTATCAATGGTGATGATAAATGCGGGAGTAGTCATTACCGTCTCTGCGTTCATAATGTTTACGCCATGTTACGCAGCCCGTTACTGAAGGGCAAACGTGATTCCAGGAAAACGCCGACTCCGCTGGCGAACGGTAGCAACCATACTCAAGGTCTATTAGAATCAGACATTGGCTAATCACCTAAAGATGATAATGAATAACGCCTTGAACACGCCCGCAGCCGGGCAGAAAACCCGCATACTGGTCATCAAGTTGCGCCATCACGGCGACATGTTGCTTACCACGCCGGTCATCAATGCCCTGCATCAGGCCTGGCCAGACGCGCAGATCGACGTCCTGCTTTATGAAGAAACCCGCGACATGCTGTCCGCACACCCTTTCATTCATCACATTTATGGTATTGACCGAAAATGGCGCAAACTGGGCACCCGACAGCATCTATGCAAAGAGTGGCAGTTGCTTAAAGCGTTACGCCAGCAGAATTATACCCTGGTGGTCAACCTTGCCGATCAGTGGCGCAGCGCTATAGTCACCCGTTTTACGGGCGCGCCAGTGCGCATCGGTTTTGATTTCAATAAACGCCGGGGATGGTTCTGGAATCACTGCCACACCCAGCTTGCCTCGGTTGCCGATCATCAAAAACTGCATACCGTTGAGCAAAATCTTTCCGTTCTCTCCCCCCTGGCTGTTGCCCCGATGAACGAAGTTACCATGAGCTATCGTTCGGAAGACTGGCAGAAGGTGCAGGAGAAATTGCAAAGTAAAAATGTTGATGCAGCGTTTATCGTCGTTCAGCCAACCTCTCGCTGGTTCTTCAAATGCTGGGATGAGAGTAAAATGGCTGCGACATTAACCGCACTTCAGCAGGACGGGCATACCCTGATATTAACCTCCGGGCCGGATAAAAATGAAAAAGCGATGATCGACAAAATCCGTGCCTTATGCCCGTCTGAACACATTCATTCCCTGGCCGGCGAACTCAGCCTGCGGCAGCTTGCCGCGCTAATCGATCATGCGAAACTTTTTATCGGCGTTGATTCCGTCCCCATGCATATGGCAGCCGCGCTGCAAACCCCATGCATTGCTCTGTTTGGCCCGTCTAAGCTGACATTTTGGAGTCCGTGGCAGGTCAAGGGCGAAGTTATCTGGGCTGGCAACTACGGCCCGCTTCCGGACCCCGACCAAATTGACACCAATACCAGTGAACGCTACCTCAACGCGATACCTGTGGATGATGTGGTTGCCGCAGCCCGGAGACAATTATTATGAAACGTTGCCGTCTGGCTATCGTTCGCCAAAAATACCGCCCCGATGGCGGGGCTGAACGTTTTGTCTCCCGTGCGCTGGAGGCGCTTAGCGCCCACGATCTGGAGCTAAATGTCATTACCCGCCAGTGGCAGGGTGAAAAGCAGGAAAACTGGCACATTCATCTCTGCGATCCCATGAAGTGGGGCCGCATTAGCCGTGAAAAAGGGTTTGCCGACGCGGCCCGCTCGCTGTGGCAACGCGAGCAGTTCGATCTGGTTCAAAGTCACGAGCGTATCGCAGGCTGCGATATCTATCGAGCCGGGGACGGCGTCCATCGCCGCTGGCTGTTGCAGCGTGCCCGCATTCTTCCGGCATGGCGTCAACAGTGGTTGCTTCGCGATCGCTATCACCGCTATGTTATGGAAGCCGAGCGGGCCATGTACCAGGCGCCCGAGCTGAAAGCCGTTATCTGCAACGCCGAAATGGTGAAGCGTGAAATAATCGAAGATTTTGCTATACCTGCTAATAAGATACATGTCATCTATAATGCAATTGATTCTTCCCGCTTCGTTCCGGCGACGCCGGAGCAACGTGCGAAATGGCGCAACGAGATTAATATCCCCCAACAGGCCGTAGCGATGGTCTATGTGGGGTCAGGTTTTGAGCGTAAGGGTCTGGCCAGCGCTATTCGCGCCATAGCCAGCACAGATCGCTACCTGATTGTAGTTGGCCAGGATAAAGCAGAAAAGAACTACCGGGCGCTGGCGCAAACTCTGGGGTGTCAGGACCGGGTGGTTTTCACGGGAATGCAGAAAAATACGCTGCCATTTTATCAGGCCGCTGATGGACTATTGCTGCCAACGCTCTATGATCCCTTTCCGAATGTGATCCTTGAAGCCATGGCCTGTGGTTTACCGGTTATTACGTCACCGACCTGCGGCGGGTCAGAATTTATAACAACCGGACAAAACGGATATGTTTGCGATGCGCTGGATATCAAGGCGTTGGCGGAGGCGGTGATGGCTGTCCCCGCCCTTCACCTGAACGACGCCATGGGAGTGAATGCACGTGAACGAGTCAGGGATGCCACACCGGAAAAACTTTCGCAGCAACTTATTTCGCTGTATCAAAACATACTGGATTAGATAATGCGCATCCTGATGATTATTGATGGACTCCCCGGTGGCGGGGCTGAAAAAACCGTACTGACCCTTTCTAAAGGGTTAGTCGGTATGGGCCATCAGGTATCCGTATTCTCGCTGAGGCGCGTTTGCGACTATGAGATCCCCGAGGGGGTCGATTATCAAATCATTCAGGATCGCTGTAAAAAACCCTGGCGCAAGCTCACCGAGCTTTCGCGTCGTGCCGCATTGCTCGATAAGGCCATCGAACAGGCGCAGAAAAATGGGCACTACGATCTCATCTTCTCCCACCTGCACAAAACTGACCGCATCGTCGCCCATACCCGCACCATACCGCGCGAAAAGCTCTGGTATTGCGTTCATGGTATGTTCTCATTTTCTTATCTGCTGCACCGCCACGGCGTCTCACGCTGGATAAAAAGGCAGAAAATCAAACACCTGTATCAGGGCAGCAACGTTGTGGCCGTCTCTAAGGCCGTGCTGCGCGATATTACCGGCCGCTTTGATATCTCCCTGGCCAAAAGCGCGGTCATTCATAATCCTTTCGATATTGCGGGCATCCAGCTTCGCGCTAAAGAGCCGTGCGAAATGGCAGGCCAGGATTATCTGATCCATGTGGGTCGCTTCCACGAGCACAAACGCCATGACCGTTTGATAAAGGCCTACGCGCTAAGCGGTATACAGGCACCGCTGGTGCTTATGGGTAATGGTTCTGAAGAGCGAATCGCTGAGATAAAAGCGATGGCTCTTGCCGCCGGAGTTGCGGAGCGGGTGATTCTGAAATCCTTCGTACCAAATCCTTATCCCTGGATTGCTAACGCACGCATGCTTCTGTTGAGCTCCGATTGCGAAGGATTTGGTAACGTACTGGTTGAGGCCTTAATTTGTCAGACTCCTGCCGTTAGCACGCACTGCCCAGGCGGCCCGGAAGAGATCCTCACCGGCCCCCTGGCCCGTGGTCTTTCCGGCATGAGCGATAAAGATCTGGCGGACAAGATGAAGGAGATTTATCAAAATCCTCCGCATATTGATGCCGGCACAATTGAGTCCTACAGTATCAGCGCCATTTGTCAGCAGTACTTGTCCCTGGCAACAGAAAAAAAATAACAGCGATTTTAGGTAACTTTATGCCCCAGACCCAGACACCTTTGCTTAGCGTCGTCGTTGCCGTTTATAACGGCGAACTCTTCCTGGAGAAATTCTTCGCCTGCCTGCAGGCCCAGGCCATTGATGAAATGGAAATCATCATGGTGAACGACGGTTCAACCGACGGTTCGATGGCAATCATTGAAAACTGGCGCGCGACGTTTCCAGAGATGTGCGTGATTGAGCAGGAAAACCAGGGTGTATCCGTTGCCCGCAACACAGGGCTAGCCGTAGCGACCGGCAAATACCTCTCTTTCCCGGACATTGACGACGATTTCAAACCCGGCATGTACCGTCGGCTGCTCGATCTGGCGCTGGCTGGCGATCTGGATGTAGTGACCTGCAATGGTAACTACGTCTACGAGAATAACAAAAAGCCCACTCGCTCCATCTTCCCGGAAGATAAACTGCGCTCAACCGGCGTGCTGAGCGGCCCGGTATGGCTGAAAATGGCGCTCGATTCCCGCAAATTTTTGCATGTCACCTGGCTGAACCTGTACCGCCACGATTTCATTCGCGAGCACGGCTTCTCCTTCGAACCCGGCCTGCGTCATCAGGATATCCCCTGGACCACAGAAGTGCTGCTGGCGGCCAGACGCGTCCAGTACACCAGCGAAAAATTTTACGATTACTATATCCATTCGGCTTCGGTTTCACACAAGCCGGATACCGACGACACGCTTATTCGCTCAGCGCGCCACTACATCCGCATCCTCGAAATGCTTGAAGAGATAAACCAGCGCTATCCGGAACAGGTAAAAAATATTCCGGCCTGCCAGTGGCAGATAGCTAAAGAAGGGCTGGGTATTCTGCACACTTTCAATACCATGAAAGACCCTAAGAAAAAAAAGATGATTATTCAGGAGTTCTTCGACCACGGCATCTGGCGGCTGATCTGGAAAAACGCACGCGGCTTCCGTCTGCGCTGGCGATTAGGCAGAAGGTACTTTAAGCTTAAAAAAGCGACGCGTGTGCCTGGTTAAGCAGATCTCATGCGGGCGACATCCGGTCTGCCCGCAATCAGCTGAATTCGTTGTCTGCTTACCCGAACCCGCGTTAAAGACCGTCTAAACTCACCAAAACAATAGCTTTACGCCCTGCGAATGCTTAGAATTTGCCCGCCGATAAAAAAATACGGAAAATTCGCTTGGAATCGTTGTATACCGCCCTGCTCTATCTCATTCAGCCCTTTGTGTGGCTGCGACTTTTGCTCCGTAGCCGCAAAGCTCCTGCGTATCGTAAACGCTGGGCGGAACGTTATGGCTTTTGTCGTGGGAAAGTAGCGCCGGACGGTATCATGCTGCACTCCGTATCCGTCGGGGAAACGCTTGCGGCTATTCCGCTGGTTCGGGCCCTGCGCCATCGTTATCCGACGATCCCAATTATCGTTACTACGATGACGCCAACCGGCTCCGAGCGAGTTCAGTCAGCCTTTGGTAAAAACGTCCATCACGTCTATCTGCCTTACGATCTACCCGGCTCAATGAACCGTTTCCTGGACACCGTGCGGCCTAAGCTTGTGATCGTCATGGAAACAGAGCTGTGGCCAAACATGATCGCCGCACTGCACGAACGAAAAATCCCGCTGGTCATCGCCAACGCTCGCCTGTCCGAACGCTCGGCAAAAGGCTACAAGAAGCTCGGTGATTTCACGCGCCGCCTGATGAGCCGTATCACGCTGATTGCCGCACAGAACGAAGAAGATGCGGGGCGATTCCTGGAGCTGGGACTTAAACGCTCGCAGCTTACTGTCACCGGTAGCCTGAAGTTTGATATCTCCGTGACACCAGAGCTTGCCGCCCGTGCGATTACCCTGCGCCGCCAGTGGGCTCCTCGTCGTAAGGTCTGGATTGCAACCAGCACTCATGACGGTGAAGAAAGCATTATTCTCGACGCACATCGCCAGCTGCTGGCGAAGTTCCCGGATTTACTGTTGATCCTGGTGCCGCGCCATCCGGAACGCTTTAAAGATGCCAAAGTTCTGGTGCAGAAAGGTGGCTTTAGCTTCACCCTGCGCAGCAGCGGCGAGATCCCCTCTAACAGCACTCAGGTCGTCATTGGTGATTCGATGGGCGAACTGATGCTGCTCTACGGCATTGCCGATCTGGCCTTCGTTGGCGGCAGCCTTGTTGAACGCGGCGGCCATAATCCGCTTGAGCCAGCGGCTCACGCCATTCCGGTGCTGATGGGCCCGCACATCTTCAACTTCAAAGATATCTGCGCCAGGCTTCAGCAGGCGGACGGGCTAATCACTGTCACCGACGCTGAATCACTGGTCAGCGAAATCACCACCTTGCTGACGGATGAAGACTATCGTCTTTATTATGGTCGTCACGCCGTGGAAGTTCTGCACCAGAATCAGGGTGCACTCCAGCGTTTGCTACAGTTACTGCAACCCTATCTGCCCCAGCGGAGCCACTAATGCCCAATCGTTTATCCGTGGTGATGATTGCCAAAAATGCGGCTGACATCCTGCCGGATTGTCTGGCATCGGTTGCCTGGGCGGATGAAGTGGTGCTGCTCGACTCGGGCAGTACCGATGCTACCGTTGCCATTGCACAGCAGGCCGGCGTGAAGGTCTTCACTGATGAAAACTGGCCGGGGTTTGGCAAGCAGCGTCAGCGTGCGCAGAGCTACGCTACCGGTGATTACGTTTTGATGATCGATACCGATGAGCGCGTTTCCTCGGAGCTGGCCGCATCGGTTAAAGCAATACTCGCTAATCCACTGCCAGATACCGTCTACAGCATTGCCCGCCGCAACCTGTTCCTTGGCCGCTTTATGCGACACAGCGGCTGGTACCCGGATCGCGTAACGCGTCTCTATGCACGCACCAGCTATCGCTATAATGACAACCTTGTGCATGAGTCACTTGATGCCCCAGGGGCGAAAGTGATCCAACTCAACGGAGACCTGCTGCACTTAACCTGCCGGGACTTCTCAGGCTTCCAGCGCAAGCAGCTGAGCTACGCGACGGCCTGGGCGCAGGAGCGGCATCTTCGCGGCAAAAAAGTCTCGCTGGCGGGTGTTTTCGGCCACACTTTTGGAGCCTTCTGCAAAACGCTGCTGCTACGCGCAGGCTTTCTGGACGGTAAACAAGGCTGGCTGCTGGCAGTCGTTAACGCACAGTATACATTCAACAAGTACACTGAACTCTGGGCCTTAAACCACGGTTACACGGAAAAAGAGCAGCTATGAGCACCCGAGCGATTTACCCTGGTACTTTTGATCCGATCACCAACGGCCATCTGGATATCGTGACGCGCGGCGCCTTGATGTTCGATACCGTCATTCTGGCCATTGCCAACAGCCCGCATAAGAAAACCATGTTCTCTCTGGACGAGCGAGTGGCGCTGGCAGAAGAGGTAACGGCACATCTGCCGAACATTGAAGTGGTAGGATTTAGCGATCTGATGGCTAACTTTGCAAAGGCGCAGCAGGCTAATGTGCTGGTGCGCGGCCTGCGTACGGCGGCAGATTTCGAATATGAAATGCAGCTTGCGCATATGAACCGCCACCTGATGCCGGAGCTGGAAAGCGTGTTTCTGATGCCGTCAAAAGAGTGGTCTTTCGTCTCCTCCTCGTTAGTGAAAGAAGTCGCGCGCCACCACGGCGACGTCGAGCATTTTCTGCCGCAAAAAGTTTGTAAGGCCCTGCTCGAAAAGCTCAACGCTTAATGCTGGCACTTCCGGCAATAAAACGTGCTGCGCTGGGCATGCTTACCGGCAACGATCGGCGCACCGCACACCCGACACGGTTCTCCTTCGCGGCCATAAACCTGTAGCTCCTGAGCGAAGTAGCCCGGCTTCCCGTCCGACTGCAAAAAGTCTTTCAACGTTGTGCCACCCTGCTCAATCGATCGAATCAGTACCGCTTTGATCGCCTTTACCAGCAGCGCGTATTCCGCACTGGAAAGCGAATTCGCTGCGCGATCGGGATGGATCCCAGCGGCGAACAAAGATTCACTCGCATAGATATTTCCCACGCCCACCACCAGCTTGTTATCCATCAGCCATGGCTTAATCGCGATCTTCTTTTTCGCGGACTTTTCACGCAGGTAGACGGCGTTAAATTCTTCGCTAAGCGGCTCCGGTCCCAGATGCGCAAGCACGTTGCTGCCCTCAAGCTCTTTAGCCCATAGCCAGGCACCAAAGCGGCGCGGGTCCGTATAGCGCAGCACTTTGCCGTTGCTCATTACCAGATCGACGTGATCATGCTTCTGAGGCGGGGTTTCTTCGCTGAGTATCCGTAAACTGCCCGACATCCCCAGATGGATAATTATCCAGCCGTCAGGAAGTTCCAGCAGCAGGTATTTGGCGCGGCGCTGCACGCTGATCACCGGCTTGTCGCTCAGGGCATGGATTTCGTCAGAAACCGGCCAGCGCAAACGACCGTTACGAACAATAGCGTGCAGAATAGTTTCACCAACCAGATGCGGTTCAATGCCGCGGCGGCTGGTTTCTACTTCAGGTAACTCTGGCATTTCTCCTCCAGGCAGACTTAAAACAAAAAAACCCCGCCGAAGCGAGGTTTTTCATCAAAGTCACTAAAATTATTTAATTTTAGCTTCTTTGTACAGTACGTGTTGACGGACAACTGGATCGAACTTTTTCAGTTCCAGTTTTTCCGGCTTAGTACGCTTGTTCTTCGTGGTGGTATAGAAGTGACCAGTACCAGCAGAAGAAACCAGCTTGATCTTCTCGCGAACACCTTTAGCCATGACTTAGTTCCTCTTAGTACTTCTCGCCACGGGTACGAAGATCGGCAAGAACCGTTTCGATACCCTTCTTATCAATTACACGCATACCTTTAGCAGATACACGCAGTGTGACAAAACGCTTCTCGCTCTCAACCCAGAAACGGTGAGAGTGCAGGTTCGGCAGGAAACGGCGTTTGGTCGCGTTCATTGCGTGGGAACGGTTGTTACCGGTCACCGGACGCTTGCCAGTAACTTGGCAGACTCGGGACATGTCTATTCTCCAAAAATCAAATTAGCTCGAGCTTCGTATAGGGTTATGGCGCCTCGTCAGGCTGCAAGCCTGGTCCCTGGCGGTTCAATGTGAACCACAGTGCCAGGCGCATAATGCCAAACCCGAGATTCTCAAAGGTGGCGTAGTATACGCTGCATAACGCATGTGCTCAAGTCCCGAACAGACAAAGATCCCCAAGGATCGCGCAATTCGGCCTAAATCCACCCACGCTCTGCAAAAGAAACGTACTCTCCGCGACCGATAACCAGATGGTCAAGCACGCGAATTTCCATAAAAAGGCAGGCACTCACGATACGCTCGGTAATCGCCCGGTCAGCTTTACTGGGTTCGGCCCTGCCCGACGGGTGATTATGCGCAAGAATGACCGCCGCTGCATTAGATTTCATTGCTTCACGAACAATTTCTCTCGGATGCACCTCAACATGGTTAAGGGTTCCGGAAAACATGGGGATGCATTTGATAATGCGATGCTGGTTATCAAGAAAGATAACCATGAAGATCTCACGCTCTTCGGTCGTCAGCTGGCTTTGAATAAACTCACGCACGGCATCCGGATTTTTGAGCGTCAACTCTTCTACACCGCGAGAGATGTAATAACGTCTGGCGAGCTCAGCCACAGCATTCAGCTGCGTATATTTTGCCTTGCCGATACCTTTAATCTCTTTAAATTGTGAATAGTCGGCGGACAACAAACGACTTAGCGAGCCGAACTTGTCTATCAACAGTTTCGCCAGCGTCAGCACGTTCATTTCTCTTGTTCCTGTCCTTAAGAAGAGCGCCAGCAGTTCAACATCGGTGAGAGAACCCACGCCGAACTCAAGCAACTTTTCTCTTGGTAAGCTTTTGTTATTAAGGCTAATCATTGCTTCCATCATACCCTCCACTCCCTTGCGCTGCCCATTCTGCCCCAGTCTTTCGCCACCTGCGACAGAGAGATACTCACGCTGCGGCGCGCCTCGCAAACTGCAAAAAGTCCTTCTCTGAGGAGTGTGATAAAATAGACGCAAGATTAAGACTTCGAATGGGAAAATCATGATGGGGCTTTCCGGCAAAAAAATTGTTCTGTGTGTGAGCGGCGGCATCGCAGCTTATAAAACGCCTGAACTGGTACGTCGCCTGCGCGATCGCGGAGCAGACGTACGCGTGGCGATGACCGAGGCGGCAAAAGCCTTCATTACGCCATTGAGCCTGCAGGCCGTGTCTGGTTACCCGGTGTCGGACAGCCTGCTCGACCCCGCAGCAGAAGCCGCAATGGGCCATATTGAACTGGGTAAATGGGCCGATTTAGTGATGTTAGCCCCAGCCACTGCCGATCTCATCGCGCGGGTGGCGACGGGTATGGCCAACGATCTGGTCAGTACGATTTGCCTTGCCACCCCTTCCCCGATTGCGGTTGTTCCGGCCATGAATCAGCAGATGTATCGCGCAGCAGCAACCCAGCATAATCTTGATGTCCTGTCTTCTCGTGGCCTGCTGATATGGGGTCCAGACAGCGGCAGTCAGGCCTGTGGCGACGTTGGGCCTGGCCGTATGCTTGACCCATTAACCATCGTCGAAATGGCCTTGCAGCATTTTAGCGTAGTCAAAGATCTGCAACATCTTAACGTCATGATCACCGCCGGGCCGACACGCGAACGCCTTGACCCGGTACGCTACATTACCAACGACAGCTCCGGGAAAATGGGTTATGCCATTGCCGAAGCTGCTGCGGCTCGCGGTGCGAGCGTCACTCTGGTTTCCGGCCCGGTCTCTTTACCTACCCCACCGTGGGTAAAACGAATTGATGTGACCTCCGCGCTCGAGATGGAAGCTGCCGTTGGGCAAAATGTGGCAGGCCAGCATATTTTTATCGGCTGTGCGGCCGTGGCAGATTACCGGGCAGCAAGCGTTGCTGATGAAAAAATCAAAAAGCAAGGTGATGAAATCACTCTAAAAATGGTGAAAAACCCGGATATTGTCGCCGGGGTCGCCGCACTTTCGGTCAACAGACCCTACGTCGTTGGGTTTGCCGCCGAAACAACTAATGTGGAAGAATACGCCCGGCAAAAGCGTATCAAGAAGAACCTCGACCTGATTTGTGCAAACGATGTTTCACATGCAGAGCAGGGATTTAACAGTGATAACAACGCATTGCACCTTTTCTGGCAGGAAGGAGACAAAGTCTTACCGCTCGAGCGTAAGTCACTCCTTGGCCATCTCTTATTAGACGAGATCGTTACCCGTTATGATGAAAAAAATCGACGTTAAGATTCTGGACCCGCGTGTAGGCCAGCAATTCCCGCTGCCGACCTATGCCACCTCTGGCTCCGCCGGCCTCGACCTGCGTGCTTGCCTGGACGATGCCGTTGAACTTGCGCCTGGAGCCACCACCCTGGTGCCAACGGGTCTGGCGATTCATATCGGCGATCCTGGTCTTGCTGCCGTTATTCTCCCGCGCTCCGGCCTTGGCCATAAACATGGTGTAGTGCTGGGTAACCTGGTCGGGCTGATAGATTCTGATTATCAGGGCCAGCTTATGGTATCCGTCTGGAATCGCGGGCAAGATAGCTTCACGATCCAACCAGGCGAGCGCATCGCCCAAATGGTGTTTGTGCCGGTTGTGCAGGCCGAATTTAATCTGGTCGAAGATTTTGATGTAAGCGTACGCGGTGAAGGCGGTTTTGGTCACTCCGGTCGTCAGTAAGCTCACTTTATAAACGTAACCACATAGCGTTATAACGTTAAAACAGACCGCAAGCGGTATGCCTGCGGGCGCCGTGTGGCTGCTTGCCTGACAAGTGCTTTATTTCAGGGGTATTTTAGAACATGGCAGAAAAACAGACAGCGAAACGGAATCGTCGCGAAGAAATACTTCAGTCGCTGGCCCAGATGCTTGAATCCAGCGATGGAAGCCAGCGCATTACCACCGCAAAGCTTGCAGCCACCGTGGGCGTTTCTGAAGCGGCACTCTATCGTCATTTTCCCAGCAAAACGAAAATGTTCGATAGCCTGATCGAATTTATAGAAGACAGCCTGATCACCCGCATCAATCTCATTCTCAAAGACGAGAAAGACACTTTTGCCCGTCTGCGGCTGATGGTGCTGCTGATTCTGGGTTTTGGGGAAAAGAACCCGGGGCTGACCCGCATTCTGACAGGACACGCGCTGATGTTTGAACAGGATAAGCTGCAGGGGCGTATCAATCAGCTGTTTGAGCGCATTGAGGTCCAGCTGCGTCAGGTCATGCGTGAGAAGAAAATGCGCGATGGTGAAGGTTTCAGCACCGATGAGGCGCTGCTTGCCAGCCAACTGCTGGCTTTCTGCGAAGGCATGCTTTCTCGCTTCGTGCGAAGCGAGTTCCGTTACTCACCAACGGATGATTTTGATACCCGCTGGCCGCTTATCGCCGCACAGCTTCGCTGAAAAAAGGGCCTGTTTACAGGCCCTGTTTACTACTGACTACACGCCGTATTGCGTACGGTATTCCTTCACGGCCTGCAGGCTTTCTGCCATCTCCGGCTTCTCTTCCAGATAGGCAATCAGATCTTTAAGCGTGATGATCGAGATCACCTGACACTGATAATCGTTTTCCACTTCCTGAATCGCAGATATTTCTCCGCGTCCCCGCTCCTGGCGGTCCAGGGAAATCAGCACACCGGCCAGTGTCGCATCGTTTGCCGCGATAATTTCCATCGACTCACGAATTGCCGTGCCTGCCGTAATAACGTCATCCACCAGCATAACGCGGCCTTCTAATGCGCTTCCTACCAGATTGCCACCTTCGCCATGATCTTTGGCTTCTTTGCGGTTAAAGCAGTAAGGCACATCACGTTCATGATGCTCCGCCAGCGCAACCGCCGTGGTGGTGGCGATAGGGATCCCTTTGTAAGCAGGCCCAAACAGCAAATCAAACTCAATGCCGGAATCCATCAGCGCGGCGGCATAAAAGCGGCCAAGCAGTGCCAGATCGCGCCCGGTATTGAACAGCCCGGCATTGAAGAAATAGGGACTGGTACGTCCGGATTTAAGCGTAAACTCGCCAAACTTAAGTACCTGCCTGCTAAGCGCAAACTCAATAAACTGGCGCTGATACGGTTTCATGGATTCGCTCCTGTAATGTACGGACATAAAAAAGGCGACTGCTTAAGTCGCCTTATAAATCAGTTTACCAGCGCCGCCTTCTGCGACGCGACAATCGATTCAATTCCCCCTCGCGCCAGCGCCAGCAGCGCCAACAGCTCTTCATGGGAGAACGGCTCACCTTCGGCGGTGCCCTGGATCTCAATCATACGACCGTCTTCCATCATCACAACGTTCATATCGGTTTCAGCCGCGGAATCTTCAACGTATTCCAGATCGCAAACCGCTTCGCCTTTCACAATTCCGACAGAAACTGCGGCAACCATGCCCTTCATCGGGTTGGTCTTAAGCTTACCGATCGCCACCAGCTTGTTCAGCGCATCTGCCAGCGCTACGCATGCGCCAGTGATGGAGGCGGTGCGGGTGCCCCCGTCGGCCTGGAGCACATCGCAGTCCAGGGTAATGGTATATTCACCAAGCACTTTAAGGTCGACGGCCGCGCGCAGCGAACGGGCGATCAGGCGCTGGATTTCCAGAGTACGGCCGCCCTGCTTGCCTTTCGCCGCTTCACGGGCGTTACGGGTATGAGTAGAACGCGGCAGCATACCGTATTCTGCGGTGATCCAGCCCTGGCCCTGACCTTTCAGGAAGCGCGGTACGCCTTCTTCGACGGTGGCGGTGCACAGTACTTTGGTATCGCCAAACTCGACCAGCACGGAACCTTCAGCGTGTTTGGTGTAATTACGGGTCAGGGTGACTGGGCGCACTTGTTCGGCGCTACGACCTGATGGACGCATGGGTATTCTCCGGCTAAAACGAATGTGGCTGCGCATTATACGGGCTTCGCGCGCTTATTCCTATCATGCCCGGTCAGGCATGGCTATAATCCTCCCATCGATTGCACAACACGGTTACGAATTATGATCCGCAGTATGACCGCCTATGCCCGGCGTGAAGTAAAAGGCGAATGGGGCAGCGCCTCTTGGGAGTTACGTTCAGTCAACCAGCGTTATCTCGAAACTTATATTCGCATGCCGGAGCAGTTCCGCAGTCTGGAGCCCGTGGCGCGCGAACGCATTCGTACCCGCCTGACGCGCGGCAAGATTGAATGCAATCTGCGTTTTGAACCCGACGCCAGCGCGCAAAGCTCGCTCCTTCTGAACGAAAAGCTGGCAAAACAGCTCGTTGAAGCAGCAAACTGGGTGAAAATGCAAAGCGACGAAGGTGAAATAAACCCGGTTGATATTCTGCGCTGGCCGGGCGTGATGTCCGCTCAGGAGCAGGATCTGGATGCTATCACCGCCGAAATTCTGGCGGCGCTAGACGGCGCGCTGGATGACTTTATCGTCGCCCGCGAAACAGAAGGTCAGGCCCTGAAGGCGCTTATCGAGCTGCGTCTTGAAGGCGTCAGCACCGAAGTCACCAAAGTCCGCGCGCAAATGCCGGAAGTGATGAAGTGGCAGCGCGACCGCCTGGTGGGCAAGCTGGAAGAGGCACAGGTTCAGCTTGAGAACACCCGTCTTGAGCAGGAGCTGGTGCTCATGGCGCAGCGCATTGACGTTGCCGAAGAGCTGGACCGCCTGGAAGCGCACGTCAAGGAAACCTATAACATCCTGAAGAAGAAAGAGGCCGTTGGCCGACGCCTCGACTTTATGATGCAGGAGTTCAACCGCGAATCGAACACCCTGGCGTCAAAATCCATCAATGCCGATATCACGAATTCAGCCATCGAGCTGAAAGTACTAATCGAGCAGATGCGTGAGCAGATCCAGAATATCGAGTAATTGTCATCGTCTGAATGAGGCCCGCCGCAAGCGGGCTTTTTTTCGGCTATAAGCCATAAGACAGTAGCTGCTCTGCCGTTATCAGACCCATTTTTTCCAGTTGTATAGCAACAGCCCGCGAAGAACGCTCAAATTTCATACTCAGCTCTTCTATGTTGCTCCCCGATAAGTGCTCTTGCTCCAGCGTGGATTTTTCCTCTTCTGTCCACGGAAAGTGTGATTTTGCTGGCCTTCCCTCTGCAATATTCCTCTGCTGTCTCTCCTCTGGCGTAAGCTTCGCTTTTTTTTGTTTTTCAGGCTCTGCACTTAGCTCATCAGCCAGCGCAAACAGCATCCTTATCGCTTCTGGTTTATTTGCCAATGACCCAGGGGCCATCATTTCTCCTGTTTCAGGGTTGATCCCATTAGCTAATGTCCTTCGCATCGCACAAATATTCATATCCATACGCTCCGTCATCCTTCTATAAAATTACTAATCCAAAAATCATAAATAGTCATCAGCAAATGCCATAGATACTGGATAAATCAATAATATTGCATAAGTAAATCTAATCTATTTTATATCAGCTTAGAAAATCTCAATCGCGACACACTGCACAAAACGGTACCCTCTGCTGATAGTCCTGGAGGGGTTCATGCTGCTACATATTCTTTATCTGATTGGAATTACCGCCGAGGCGATGACCGGCGCGCTGGCGGCTGGCCGCCGTCGTATGGACACTTTTGGCGTCATTATTATTGCTACGGCCACCGCGTTAGGCGGCGGCTCGGTGCGCGATATCCTGCTGGGACATTACCCGCTCGGCTGGGTTAAACACCCCGAGTACGTGGTTATCGTGGCTATAGCCGCCATTCTGACGACTATTTTTGCCCCCGTAATGCCGCATCTGCGCCGCCTGTTTCTGGTGCTTGATGCTTTGGGTCTGGTGGTCTTTTCCATCATTGGCGCACAGATAGCCCTGGATATGGGCGAAGGCCCAGTCATCGCCATCATTGCCGCCGTCGTTACCGGGGTGTTCGGTGGCGTGCTGCGGGACATGTTCTGCAAACGCATTCCGCTGGTCTTTCAGAAAGAGCTTTACGCCGGTATCGCCTTTGCCTCCGCCGTTTTGTATGTCGTTCTGCAACACTACGTCTCCAGCCAGGATGTTGTGATAATCGCGACATTAATCTTCGGTTTTACCGCACGGCTGCTGGCACTGCGCCTGCGCCTTGGCCTGCCAGTCTTTCATTACAAGCATGCCGATCACTGATCCACAAAACCCTTAATCCCCTGCCGGGCCAGGTAAGCTGCCAGCGTGCTGACGGTTGGATAGTTCACAAATTCAACCAGCTTTTTAGCGCGCGTTGCCCCTATGCCCGGGAGTAATTGCCAGCTGACTTCATCGCGGGCCAGCAGCTCACGCCAGTGCGAATCGGTCATCACATTTAGCGCAGCTTTTGGGATGGGTAATCCAAACGCCAGCAGCCAGCGACGAAACGGTTGCTGGCGCGCCAGGGAGAACTGATGCCAGATTTGTGCCGCCCTGGCAGGTGAGATACCGCTGACCTGGCTGATATCGTCCACGCTTAACTGCAGCCATGAAAAGAGATGCTCAAGGCCGACGGCAAGATGCAGCTGCTGCCACGTGCTCGCTTTAACGCCGCTGATATTCAATACTGCGGGTGTGCTAAGCCAGACCAGGCGTGAAAGAAACTGCTCCCGACACGCCGATGCGCTGTAAAGACAGCTCAGTGGGGTCAGTCTGAGAGGATTGGGCGGCTCTGGCTTATCACGCTGAGTGACCCGCCAGACCACCTCGTCTATACGGGGAATACCCTGCCCCGCAAGGCTTATCATCACCTGGTCCCCCGGCGCGATATCCAGCGCCTGCCAGCGTTTTACCGAACCGACGTTCACGCGCTTAATCTGTTTATCGTCAAGCTGAAGCGGCTCCAGGTCCAGCACCACTGAGATCTTGCCCGTACGGCCTACAGCGAAGCTTATACCCTTCACATCGGCGAGCTGCTGTGCGGGCGGATACTTCCATGCCGCAAGCCAGGTTGACTGACCGGGCTGCCAGAATTTACCGCCAGGTTCTTTTCCCTGATGGATAACGATACCGTCGGTCACAAACGGCAGCGGCGAGCTATACCAGCGTTTTCGTAAGGCTGATATCTCCTCAAGCGTAGAAACAGGTTTTGACCAGGTTTTGGCGAGCACAAAACCGGCTTCGGCTAATGCATCAAGCTTCATCCCAAAATCGGCCGGGCCGTCCGGCCATGCCCAGACAAACACGTCGAACTGATTCAGGAAACCCGGCGCGGCATTACGCATCATAGCGCCCGCGACTTTCCCCCTGGCGTTGAGACCGCCCATAACTTTTTGCATATGCCCAGCGCGCTTCCAGAACAACTCGCCCTGCAAAATGCTATTTGCCAGCGGCCCGGTGACTTTTAGGGGTATCGCATTGATTTTTTCGGCTTTCGCTGTCCAGTCCTCTCCTTTCACGCCATCCCCACGGCTGAGCATCCTGATGAGCTTTCCGTGTTGATAAACAAGGGTGATAGCTACGCCATCCACCTTCGGCTGTACCCACAAATCTGCCTTATTCCCGATCCATTTAGCCACCGCTGCGCTGTCAGAAAGCTTTTTCACGCCGGTATGCGCAACAGGATGCCGGGCTTTTCCGTATGTGGTGAGTTCGGGGAGCGCTTGCGCCGCGCCTGGCTGATAACAATGCTGCCAGCCGTTGAGCCTGGCCCGCAACTGATCGTAGACAGCATCGCTCGTCGTGCTGGAACCATCACGGTAGTAGGCGGTATCCCACTGGGTCAGCTGGGTTTTTAATCTCTCCATTTCCTGACTGGCCTGACCCGGTGACCAGGCCGGGCATGAAGCCCATACACCGCCCGAGCTGAAACAAGTTATTAAGAGCAGAGCTTTTAACCACACCATAGCGACCTCCGTATCAAGACGAAGAGAGATATAGCGCGTTGTTATTTTCACAGCGAGAGCGAGGTATAAACAATGCGGAGCGTTTTCAGAGAAAGTGTTCGCGTTGCATAAACTGAACAAAAAAACTGGAAAATACTGCGCATTTTTCTGCCAAACCGCCCGGGGAGCATGACAAATTCTCCTTGCTGCGGCGTCGCCGTGTATAATAGGCCGGTAAATGCTCTTCTTTTATCCTTACCGAATAAGTTAGAACTCATGGCTCAAGGCACGCTTTATATAGTTTCCGCTCCAAGTGGCGCGGGGAAATCCAGCCTCATTCAGGCTTTGTTAAAAACGCAACCGCTGTATGACACGCAGGTTTCCATTTCCCATACCACTCGTGGCGTACGCCCTGGTGAGAACCATGGTGAACACTATTTCTTCGTTAGCAAGGAAGAGTTCAGGCAGATGATTGCCGAAGATGCCTTCCTCGAACACGCGGAAGTATTCGGTAATTATTACGGCACTTCGCGCCATGCTATTGAGCAGGTTCTGGCAACGGGTGTTGATGTGTTTCTGGATATCGACTGGCAGGGCGCGCAGCAAATTCGCCAGAAAATGCCGCAGGCGCGTAGCATCTTTGTATTGCCGCCGTCGAAAGATGAGTTAGACCGCCGCCTGCGTGGCCGCGGGCAGGACAGCGAAGAGGTCATCGCAAAGCGTATGGAACAGGCCGTTGCCGAAATGAGCCACTACGCTGAATATGATTATCTTATCGTCAACGATGATTTCGACACCGCGCTGTCAGATTTAAAGATTATTATCCGTGCCGAGCGTCTGCGAATGGGCCGCCAAAAAGCACGACATGACGCTTTAATCAGCAAACTATTGGCAGACTGAGCCCAGTTTCAGTATCATGCCCAGTCATTTCTTCATCTGTTGGAGCTTTAAAATATGGCACGCGTAACCGTTCAGGACGCAGTAGAGAAAATTGGTAACCGTTTTGACCTGGTACTGGTCGCCGCACGTCGCGCTCGTCAGATGCAGACGGGTGGTAAAGATCCACTGGTACCTGAAGAAAACGATAAAACGACCGTTATCGCACTGCGCGAAATCGAAGAAGGGTTGATCACCAACCAGATTCTCGATGTGCGTGATCGTCAGGAGCAGCAAGAGCAGGAAGCCGCAGAACTGCAGGCCGTTACCGCTATTGCTGAAGGTCGTCGTTAACTAGCCCTGCGGGTAGCCCTTGTATCTGTTTGAAAGCCTGAATCAGCTGATTCAACAATACTTGCCCGAGGAGCAGATTAAGCGCCTTCGGCAAGCTTATCTTGTCGCACGTGATGCTCACGAGGGACAAGCACGTTCAAGCGGTGAACCCTATATCACCCATCCCGTAGCGGTTGCCTGCATTCTGGCCGAGATGAAACTCGACTATGAAACGCTGATGGCGGCCCTGCTGCATGATGTGATCGAAGACACCCCCGCCACCTATCAGGATATGGAACAGCTGTTTGGCAAAAGCGTTGCCGAACTGGTGGAAGGGGTTTCTAAGCTCGACAAACTGAAATTCCGCGATAAGAAAGAGGCGCAGGCCGAAAACTTCCGCAAAATGATCATGGCGATGGTGCAGGATATCCGCGTCATTCTGATCAAACTCGCTGATCGCACGCACAATATGCGCACCTTGGGCTCTTTGCGTCCGGACAAGCGCCGCCGCATCGCCCGCGAAACCCTCGAAATCTACAGCCCGCTGGCTCACCGTCTTGGTATTCATCACCTGAAAACCGAGCTGGAAGAACTGGGCTTTGAAGCGCTCTACCCGAACCGTTACCGCGTTATTAAAGAAGTGGTCAAAGCGGCGCGCGGCAACCGTAAAGAGATGATTCAGAAAATCCTCTCGGAAATCGATGGGCGTTTGCAGGAAGCCGGCATCCCTTGCCGCGTCAGCGGTCGGGAAAAACACCTCTACTCCATCTACTGCAAAATGACGCTTAAAGAGCAGCGTTTCCACTCGATCATGGACATCTACGCCTTCCGCGTTATCGTTCATGACATGGACACCTGCTACCGCGTCCTTGGCCAGATGCACAGCCTCTATAAGCCGCGTCCTGGCCGGGTGAAAGACTATATCGCCATTCCAAAGGCGAACGGCTATCAGTCGTTACACACCTCCATGATTGGCCCGCACGGCGTGCCGGTTGAAGTGCAGATCCGTACCGAAGATATGGACCAGATGGCAGAGATGGGAGTTGCGGCACACTGGGCTTATAAAGAGCAGGGTGAGAGCAGCACTACTGCGCAAATCCGTGCCCAGCGCTGGATGCAAAGCCTGCTGGAACTCCAGCAGAGCGCCGGTAGCTCATTTGAATTTATCGAGAGCGTTAAATCCGATCTTTTCCCGGATGAGATTTACGTTTTCACCCCGGAAGGACGCATTGTCGAACTGCCGGCGGGCGCAACCCCGGTCGACTTCGCCTACGCGGTGCATACCGATATCGGCCACGCCTGCGTGGGTGCCCGCGTAGACCGCCAGCCCTATCCGCTGTCCCAGCCGCTGACCAGTGGTCAGACTATCGAAATTATTACCGCACCGGGCGCACGTCCGAACGCGGCCTGGCTTAACTTTGTCGTCAGCTCTAAAGCGCGCGCCAAAATCCGCCAGATGCTAAAAAACCTCAAGCGCGACGACTCGGTGAGCCTGGGCCGCCGTTTGCTGAATCATGCTTTAGGCGGCAGCCGCAAGCTTGCCGAGATCCCACCGGAAAGCATCCAGCGTGAGCTTGAGCGCATGAAGCTCGCCTCGCTTGATGACTTACTGGCGGAGATTGGCCTGGGCAACGCCATGAGCGTTGTGGTAGCGAAGAACCTGCAGGGTGATTCCCCAACCGCGTTGCAACCCGGCACAATGCCGCACAGCCATCTGCCTATCAAAGGCGCGGACGGCGTGCTAATCACCTTTGCGAAATGCTGCCGCCCGATTCCCGGCGACCCGATTGTCGCGCATGTCAGCCCGGGCAAAGGGCTGGTTATCCACCATGAGTCCTGCCGCAACATCCGTGGCTACCAGAAAGAGCCGGAGAAGTTTATGGCGGTGGAGTGGGATAAAGAGGCAGAGCAGGAGTTCGTCACCGAAATCAAGGTGGATATGTTCAACCACCAGGGTGCGCTGGCAAACCTGACGGCGGCGCTAAACAACGCGGGCTCCAATATTCAAAGCCTGAATACCGAAGAGAAAGATGGCCGCGTCTATAGCGCGTTCATTCGCCTGACCGCCCGCGATCGTATCCATCTGGCAAACCTCATGCGTAAAATCCGCGTGATGCCGGACGTGATTAAAGTCACCCGCAACAGAAACTAGCTATGAATCCTCAACGTTATGCGCGTATCTGCGAAATGCTCGCCAGGCGCCAGCCTGACCTGACCGTCTGCATGGAGCAGGTTCATAAGCCCCATAACGTCTCGGCGATTATCCGTACGGCGGACGCGGTGGGCGTGCATGAAGTCCACGCCGTCTGGCCGGGGAACCGCATGCGGACCATGGCCTCTTCTGCGGCGGGCAGCAACGCCTGGGTCGAAGTGAAAACCCACCGTACGATTGGCGATGCGGTCGCTCAGCTCAAAAGCTGCGGCATGCAGATCCTCGCCACCAACCTGTCCGATAAGGCCGTCGACTTCCGCGAGATAGATTACACGCGCCCGACCTGCATCCTGATGGGCCAGGAGAAAACTGGCATTACGGCTGAAGCCTTAGCACTGGCTGACCAGGATATCATTATTCCGATGATCGGCATGGTGCAGTCGCTTAACGTCTCCGTGGCCTCCGCGCTTATTCTCTACGAAGCGCAGCGCCAGCGTCAGAACGCTGGCATGTACCAGCGCGAAAACAGCACTCTGCCGGAACCTGAACAGCAGCGCCTGCTGTTTGAGGGCGGTTACCCTGTGCTGGCACGCGTCTCTCGTCGTAAAGGTCTGCCCTACCCCCATGTCAATCAGCAAGGTGAGATCGAAGCTGATGCCGCATGGTGGGCCACAATGCAATCCGCGGAGTGATCCCATGAAAGGCCGTTTGCTGGATGCCATACCGTTAAGCACGCTTGCCGGGGTCGGCGCCAGTCAGAGCGGCAAGCTGGCCAAAATTGGCCTGCACACCATTCAGGATCTCCTGTTGCATCTCCCGCTGCGCTACGAAGACCGCACGCATCTCTACCCTATCAATGACCTTGTGCCTGGCGTTCACGCCACGGTAGAAGGCGAAGTGCTGAACTCAAACATTAGCTTTGGTCGCCGCCGTATGATGACCTGCCAAATCAGCGACGGCACCGGCATCCTGACGATGCGCTTCTTTAATTTCAATGCGGCAATGAAAAACAGCCTTTCGGCAGGGAAGCGTGTGCTTGCGTACGGCGAGGCAAAGCGCGGGACGCACGGCGCAGAGATGATTCACCCCGAATACCGCATTCAGGGCGATCTCAGCACGCCTGAGCTGCAGGAGACGCTGACGCCCGTTTATCCCACAACCGAAGGCATCCGCCAGGCCACGCTGCGCAAACTGACGGACCAGGCGCTGGAGCTGCTTGATACCTGCGCCATTACGGAGCTGCTGCCGCCGGAGCTAAGCCAGGGGATGATGAGCCTGCCCCAGGCGCTGCGCACGCTGCACCGCCCGCCGCCGGACATGAAGCTTAGCGATCTGGAAACCGGCAAACATCCGGCCCAGCAGCGTTTAATCCTTGAAGAGCTGCTCGCCCATAACCTGAGCATGCTGGCACTGCGTGCCGGTGCCCAGCGCTATCATGCACTGCCGTTGGTAAACCACGATGAGCTGAAAAACCGCCTGCTGGCCGCGCTACCGTTTAAGCCTACCGGAGCGCAGGAAAGAGTGGTTGGCGAAATCGAACGGGATATGGCATTAGACGTACCGATGATGCGCCTGGTGCAGGGCGACGTTGGTTCGGGTAAAACGCTGGTTGCCGCGCTCACCGCGCTTCGTGCTATTGCCCACGGCAAACAGGTTGGCCTGATGGCCCCGACGGAGCTACTCGCCGAACAGCACGCCAATAATTTCCGCCAGTGGTTTGAGCCGCTGGGCATTGAGGTTGGCTGGCTTGCCGGGAAGCAAAAAGGCAAAGCGCGTATCGCCCAGCAGGAGGCCATTGCCAGCGGTCAGGTATCGATGGTTGTCGGCACCCACGCTATTTTCCAGGAGCAGGTGCAGTTTGCCGGGCTGGCACTGGTGATCATCGATGAGCAGCACCGCTTTGGCGTCCACCAGCGGCTCGCCCTGTGGGAGAAAGGTCAGGTCCAGGGCTTCCACCCGCATCAGCTGATCATGACCGCCACGCCAATCCCACGCACGCTGGCGATGACTGCCTATGCCGATCTGGATACTTCAGTAATAGACGAACTGCCTCCGGGCCGTACGCCGGTCACCACCGTCGCCATCGCGGATACGCGTCGCAGTGAGATTATCGAACGCGTGCGCGGCGCCTGCACAACAGAAAAGCGCCAGGTCTACTGGGTTTGTACGTTAATCGAGGAATCGGAACTTCTGGAAGCCCAGGCGGCGGAAGTCACCTGGGAAGAGCTGAAAGCTGCTCTGCCCGATCTTAACGTAGGGCTGGTTCACGGGCGCATGAAGCCGGTGGAAAAGCAGGCGGTGATGAAGGCGTTTAAAGAGGGCAGCATTCATCTGCTTATCGCCACAACGGTCATTGAAGTCGGTGTGGATGTGCCAAACGCCAGCCTGATGATTATTGAAAACCCCGAGCGTCTGGGCCTTGCGCAACTCCACCAGCTGCGTGGCCGCGTAGGGCGAGGCGCCGTGGCATCACACTGCGTGCTGCTTTATAAATCACCATTGTCCAAAACGGCGCAGTTACGCCTGCAGGTGCTGCGGGACAGCAACGATGGCTTTGTGATAGCGCAAAAAGATCTGGAGATTCGTGGGCCAGGTGAGCTGCTCGGCACTCGCCAGACGGGGAGCGCCGAGTTTAAAGTGGCTGATTTACTGCGCGATCAGGCGATGATCCCGGAAGTGCAGCGGCTTGCCCGCCATATCCATGAGCGCTATCCGCATCAGGCAGCCGCATTAATTGAACGCTGGATGCCCGAAACGGAACGCTATTCAAACGCCTGATTAGCCAAACAGCGGCAGAAGCAGGTAGAGCTTAATTACCAGCGCGTTAACAATGTCGATAAAGAACGCCCCTACCATCGGCACGACCAGGAAGGCCATATGCGAAGGCCCGAAGCGCTCTGTAATCGCCTGCATATTGGCAATGGCCGTCGGTGTAGCCCCAAGCCCGAATCCACAGTGGCCAGCCGCCAGTACCGCTGCATCGTAATTTTTCCCCATCAGACGATAGGTCACGAAGATGGCATACAGCGCCATAAAGACGGCCTGCACGGTTAAAATGGCCAGCATCGGCAGCGCAAGGGAAGCCAGTTCCCACAGCTTAAGGCTCATCAGCGCCATCGCCAGGAACAGCGACAGGCAGAGGTTGCCCAGCACCGACACCGCCCGCTCAAATACGCGGTAGAAACCCAGCAGTGACATGGTATTGCTGAGGATTACCCCAACAAACAGCACGCAGACGAAGGTTGGCAGTTCAAACGCAGTGCCCTGAATCGCCTGTGCAGCCAGCTTTCCTACAGTCAAACAGATGGCGATCATGGCGATGGTTTCCACCAGCACCAGTGAAGTGATCACACGCCCTACCTCTGGCTTTTCAAACGCCGTTGGGATTTCGCTGTCTTCCGGTGTCCCTTCCGGATTGGAGGAGTGTTTAACCAAATAGCGCGCAACCGGCCCACCAATCAGCCCGCCGAGTACCAGCCCGAAGGTGGCGCACGCCAAGGCGACTTCAGTTGCGTTCTGGAAGCCGTAGCGCTCGGTGAAGAGCTTGCTCCATGCCGCACCGGTACCGTGACCGCCCGAAAGAGTAATCGAACCCGCCAGTAAACCCATTAATGGATCCAGCCCTAACAGGCTCGCCATACCAATGCCGATGGCATTCTGCATCACCAGTAGGCCAACCACCACGATCAGGAAGATGCCGACGATTTTACCGCCGGCACGCAGACTGGCGAGATTGGCATTCAGGCCAATGGTGGCGAAGAAGGCGAGCATCAGCGGATCTTTCAGGGTCATATCAAAATCGATTTCCCAATCCATACTTTTTTTCAGCACCAGCAGGGCGAAGGCAACCAATAGTCCACCTGCTACCGGCTCGGGGATCGTATACTTTTTAAGAAGCGGTACGGAGTGGACCATTTTCCTGCCCAGCAGCAGCACAAGCGTTGCCGCAACCAGGGTCGAGAGGGTGTCGAGATGAATCATAAGAGTACTCCTTTTTGCGCGTTTATAGATCAGCGCTTAGTCATTCCTTCACTTATACGCAGGGTCTGGAAAAATCAGCAGCTGGATTTTACCCAAAAAACAGTCATTCGTTATATAAAAACGTCGTTATATGAGTTTTAAATATTAAGACCATCACTATGCAATCGTTTGCTTTTACACTTCAGTCCGCTAAAATCTTCGCTTTTCCAGCAAGAGATTCCTCTGATGTCCGTAAACGCCGTTGAGTCAGAAAATGCGCAACCGATTGCATCGACTCCTCCCAGTGAGCTCATCTACCGCCTTGAAGACAGACCTCCCCTGCCGCAAACCCTTTTCGCCGCCTGCCAGCACCTGCTGGCGATGTTCGTTGCGGTTATCACACCGGCGCTGCTGATCTGTCAGGCGTTGGGATTACCGGCAACGGACACCCAGCATATTATCAGCATGTCGCTGTTCGCATCCGGTGTGGCCTCTATTATTCAGATCAAAGCCTGGGGGCCGGTTGGCTCCGGCCTGCTGTCGATTCAGGGGACCAGTTTTAACTTTGTCTCTCCGCTGATTATGGGCGGCATGGCGCTGAAGAATGGCGGTGCCGACGTGCCCACCATGATGGCGGCGCTGTTCGGCACGCTGATGCTGGCAAGCTGTACCGAGATGGCGCTGTCCCGCGTGCTGCACCTTGCCCGGCGCATTATCACGCCGCTGGTTTCCGGGGTCGTAGTAATGATTATCGGCCTGTCGCTGATTCAGGTTGGCCTGAACTCCATCGGCGGTGGCTATGCCGCCATGAGCGACCACACCTTCGGCGCGCCAAAAAACCTGATGCTGGCCGGTGCCGTGTTACTGGTCATCATTCTTCTTAACCGCCAACGCAACCCTTATCTGCGCGTGGCCTCGCTGGTTATCGCTATGGCCGTTGGCTACGCGCTTGCCTGGGCGATGGATATGCTGCCGCAGGTCACCGCGCCGACGAACACCGATTTGATTATGGTGCCAACGCCGCTCTATTACGGGCTGGGGATTGACTGGAACCTGCTGATCCCGCTGATGCTGGTGTTTATGGTAACCTCGCTGGAAACTATCGGTGATATTACCGCCACCTCTGACGTGTCCGAGCAGCCCGTTTCAGGCCCGGTATACATGAAGCGCCTGAAGGGCGGCGTGCTGGCGAACGGCCTCAACTCCTGTGTCTCCGCAGTCTTCAACACCTTCCCGAACTCCTGCTTCGGTCAGAATAACGGTGTTATCCAGCTGACCGGCGTCGCCAGCCGCTACGTTGGTTTCGTTGTGGCACTGATGCTGATCGTGCTCGGCCTGTTCCCCGCAGTGAGCGGTTTTGTTCAGCATATTCCCGAGCCGGTGTTGGGCGGCGCAACTATCGTGATGTTCGGTACTATTGCCGCGTCCGGCGTGCGCATCGTCTCCCGCGAACCGCTTAACCGCCGCGCCATAATGATTATAGCGCTGTCGCTCGCCGTCGGCATGGGTGTATCCCAGCAGCCGCTGATTCTGCAGTTCGCGCCTGACTGGCTAAAGACGCTTCTTTCTTCCGGCATTGCCGCCGGTGGCATAACCGCTATCGTGCTGAACCTGATTTTCCCGCCAGAGAAAGATTGATGCCCCTCACGCGCCTGGGAATTATTTAAACCGGCGCGTGAAACCTGCCCTGACAATCTCATCCTTGAGCTATAACGGTAAATGGGGCATAACACCCATTACCGAAACTTCATGGGATGGAAGACAATGAAATTTCTCGGAAAGCTAATCGTAGTTATCCTTGTTGCCTTACTGGTACTGCTCGTTGCCGCCTGGCTTTTACTGCAGACTCGCTGGGGAGCGAGCCAGCTCAGCGGCTGGGTAAATGAAAATACCGGTTACCAGTTCTCGTTTGAAAACATGGATAACCGCTGGGCTTCCCCCACCCACGTTACGCTTAATAAAGTCACGTTCGGGCGAAAAGGTCAGCCCGCAACGCTGGTTGCGCAGGTCGTTGATATCGGCCTGAGCACGCGTCAGTTCTCGGAGCCGCTCCACGTTGATACCATTTTGCTGAAAGATGGCACCCTGAACCTGACCCCAACGGCGGCCCCTTTACCTTTCAAAGCCGACCAGCTACAGCTGAGCGATATGGCGCTGAACAGCCCGGGCTCCGAGTGGGATTTACGCGCCCAGCGCGTGAACGGCGGTATTTCGCCGTGGCACCCCGAAGCAGGGAAAGTGCTGGGCAAGACCGCCGATATTCAGTTCAGCGCGGGCTCCATGACGCTTAACGGCGTTCCGGCGAGCAATGTCCTGCTGCAGGGGGCAATCAATAACGACCGGGTGACTCTCTCTAACATCGGCGCGGATATGGCTCGTGGTTCACTTACCGGCAATGCCAGCCGCAGCCCGGACGGCTCGTGGCAGGTCGGCAGCCTGCGTATGAACGATATCCGCCTGCAAACGGACAAATCGATTACCGATTTCATTGCGCCGGTTACCACCGTTCCCTCGCTGAAAATAGGCAGCCTGGAGATAACGGATGCGCGCCTGGAAGGCAAAGACTGGGCGGTGACCGATTTAGATCTGAGCCTGCGCAACCTGACGCTGGCCAACGGCGGCTGGCAGACAGAGGACGGCAGGCTGTCGCTGAATGCCAGCAGCTTTATCAATGGCTCAATGCAGCTTAACGATCCCATTGTGAACATAGATTTCACGCCGCAGGCCGCCGTGCTGCGCCAGTTCACCTCCCGATGGGAAAGAGGCATCGTGCGTGCCTCAGGCCAGTGGCTTCGTGGGGACAGGAGGCTGGAACTGGATGAGGTGGCGCTGTCGGGACTGGAGTATACGCTGCCTGCGAACTGGCAGGCGCTGTGGCTGGAGCCGCTGCCGGAATGGCTTAACAGCGTGACGGTTAAAAAATTTTCCGCAAACCGCAACCTGATCATCGACATCAATCCGGACTTCCCGTTCCAGCTCACCTCGCTGGATGGCATGGGTAATAACTTAACGGTGGTGCGCGACAGGCAATGGGGGATGTGGGATGGAAATCTAATGCTGAACGCAGCGTCAGCCACGTTCAACCGGGTAGACGTACGCCGTCCATCTATATCGCTCGTGGCAAACACAAATCAGATTACGATTTCCGAGCTGAGCGCATTTGCAGGTAAAGGGATGCTGGAGGCGACGGGGGCGATTTCACAATCACCGCAGCGGAACGCCGCCATCAATCTGCGCGGGCGCTCCGTGCCGGTAAACACTTTGCAGCAGTGGGGATGGCCTGAGGTGCCGCTCTCCGGCGACGGCAACCTGCAGCTTTCGGTGACGGGTAATCTAGCCGCGAAAATGCCCTTGAAACCAACGGTTAATGGCACATTACGCGCCACAGGGGCAGACGGTAAGCTGATTGAGCAGAGAATGCAGAACGGGGACGTGCCAACGGAGCCGACAGCGGCTCTGGACAGCTACTCCTCTTCGTTGCCGCCCTCTTCCAGCGGCCCGAACGGCTTAGCAGGAAGCACCAGATAAACGCCTTCAAAAACGGCACCCATGGTGTCGTCGCCGTAAAGCTCAACCTGCAGGGCAACGCGAGCTTTACGGCCCCGTGCCAGGCGGTCCAGATCGCCGCTCAGTGACCCCAGATCCGCTATCGCGCCCGGCCTTCCGGTAATCGGGCTGCTGTAACGGATATGCGCATCCGCGAGTATTATCGTGCCGCCCAGATGGCGTTCGCGCAGCATCAACCAGATAAGCCCCCAGCCAGTTAGCGTGGCCAGCGAGAACAGACTGCCAGCAAACAGCGTCTGATGTGGATTTTGATTGCCCGCTTCCGGCATGGTAGTAATGAATTTCTGGCCGGTGTACTGCTGGATGCGTACGCCCATCTTTTCGCTGAGTGGGATATGTTCGTACCAGGCCTGCTGCAGCTGTCCACACCAGTCGGCGCGATGCAGGATATCGTCCAGAGAGGCCACCGGTTTTATCATCAGGAAGTGGCGTACGGGCGTCGTTTGCGGGGTAGTGATCTCCCCCTGGTTCTCAAAGCCCAGCTTGGCAAAGAACTCCACCGCGTCTTCGCGGGCGCTGCACACGACGCGCTTCACCCCTTCCTGCCGCGCGACGGACTCGAGGGTCATCGCCATCAGCGTCCCCAGCCCTTTGTCCTGCACGGATGGATGGACAGCCATAAAGCGAATGGCCGCTTCGTTATCGGCATTGATATACAGACGGCCAATAGCAACCGTATTGCCTTCTTCGTCCACCACCATCTGGTGATGGGCCATGGCATCCCAGGCATCGCGCTCTGAGCCCTTCGGCTGGTGCAGGGGCTTGCGCAGCATTTCCCAGCGGAACTGGTAGTAGCGCTCAAGTTCTTCTTCGGTTTCTGGTACGCGAAGGTGATACATACATGCACTCTCTCTTGTTGCGCGGAACCGTCAAAAATAGCGGCGTAATCAGACCTGCAGCCAGAACGTCACCGGGCCGTCGTTAGTCAGCGATACGTGCATATCCGCAGCAAAGCGTCCTGTTTCAGCTACGACTCCCTGGCTTCGACAGCGGGTGACGAAATACTCGTACAACGCTTCTGCCTGCTCTGGCGCAGCACCTCCCGAAAAGCTCGGGCGCCTGCCACGCTCGGTATCTGCCGCAAGCGTAAACTGGGAAACCACCAGCACGCTGCCGCCGGCCTGCTGCACGTTGAGGTTCATCTTGCCGTTTTCGTCGCTGAAAATTCGGTAGCCTAAAACACGTTCGCACAGGCGGTTAGCTTTCTGTTCGTTGTCTTCTTTTTCGACACCCAATAACACTAAAAGTCCCGGACCAATTTCACCGGTGGTTTCACCCTCTACGGTAACGCTGGCGTGGGTGACGCGCTGAATTAATGCAATCATGGTTCTTCCTGAATTTCCTGCTGTGCTTCAATGCGAAGCTTACGATACTCCCCGAGAGTGACAGTAATTTCCGCCCCGAGCAACACGATACACCACGTCCAGTAGACCCAAACAAACAAAATCGGGATCACCGCCAGCACGCCGTAAATCAGCTGATAAGAAGGGAACATAGTGATGTAGAGCGCGAAGCCTTTCTTACCTAATTCGAAGAGCAGAGCAGCAACTAATGAGCCAATCATGGCGTCTTTCACCGGCACGCGGGCAATAGGCACGATGCTGTAAAGCATCCAGAACGACAGCCAGGAGAGCAGCAGCGGGAAGATGCGCAACACCTGGTCAATCATGCTGTTAAAGCCCGTTATCCAGTACATGGAAAGCAAGTAGGAACTCAGGGCCAGGCTTGCCCCGGCCAGCAGCGGCCCAAGCGTGAGGATCATCCAGTACACGGCAAAGGAGTAAATTTTTGGCCGGGTCTTTTTGCTGCGCCAGATGGTATTCAGCGCGCTGTCCACGGCATACATCAGCAGCAAAGCCGTGACGATAAGCCCGCAGGCGCCTACTGCCGTCATTTTGCTGGAGTTAGCGACGAACTGCTCGATATAGCGCTGGATAATGTCGCCGGTGGAAGGGATAAAGTTCGAAAATATAAAGTGCCGCAGCTGAACGCTGACGTCTGAGAACATTGGAAATGCGGCAAACAGCGCAAAAACGACGGCGATAAACGGCACCAGCGACAGTAGCGACACGTAGGCCAGGTTACCCGCGAGGGTCGTCATGTTGTCCTGGTCTATACGCTGCCAGAGCAGTTTGCCCCAGGCAACGCATGGCCTGAGGCATGTAACGGTGGTGCGACGAACGTCTTTTAGCATGGATTCTTCGCGAAATAATCAGGCACGGTCTCTTTACCGGTCACAAGAACGCTGGTGATACCCACCTGTTGAGCCCCTTTTATATTATCGGCGTTATCGTCAAAAAAGATTGCCCGATCCGCAGGCATTCCCTCTTCCTGAAGGAGTTTAAGGTAGATGTCAGGCTCCGGTTTGCGCGTCCCCATCTCCTGTGAGAGATAGATTTTATCCGCTGCCTCGGCAATTTCCGGGTATTCCCCCGGCCAGAAGTTCGTGTGTAAACGGTTGGTATTGGACAGGACTACCACGCGATGCCCTTTCTCGCGAAGCTGCTTCATCACGGCAATGACTTCCGGGCGCAGGGCGACAAACACCGCCTGCCAGCCTGCCGCAAACTGATCAAAGCTCAGCGCCATTCCCATCTCATCGCAAACGGCGGCAGCAAACTCTTCATCCGTTATCTCCCCCCGCTCGTGGCGATGGAAAGCTTCCCCCATCACAAAGCTGTTTTTTAAGTTCGCCAGCGGGACCCGGCTGAGATCGCTCCACACCCCCATGACGCGGTTGAAGTCGATATCAACAATGACGTTACCTAAATCAAAGATATACAGCATAAGCCTCTCCTTTGCGCATGGACAAATAACTGTAGCGGTAAAGGAAGGCTTTGACTATGGGTGCGTATGACCTGTTTAGGGATCTGGGAGGTACACGCAAAAAAAAGCCCCGTCTTTGCAGACAGGGCTCTGATACTGTGCAGAAAAGAAACTTACGCTTCTTTGCCGCCACGACCCGCGCGTTTGCGGTCGTTTTCAGTCAGGTGACGCTTACGAATACGGACGGAGGTAGGGGTAACTTCTACCAGTTCGTCGTCATCGATGAACTCCAGCGCCTGCTCCAGGGACATTTTCTGTGCCGGAACCAGGGTAGTCGCTTCGTCAGTACCGGACGCACGCATGTTGGTCAGTTTCTTACCGGTCAGGCAGTTTACGGTCAGGTCGTTAGAACGACTGTGAATACCGATGATCTGACCTTCATAAACTTCCGCACCGTGGCCCAGGAACAGCTTACCGCGGTCCTGCAGGCTGAACAGCGCAAACGCAACGGCTTTACCCTGACCGTTAGAGATCAGTACGCCGTTCTGACGCTGGCCGATTTCGCCAGGCTTCACGTCGTCGTAGTGGCTGAAGGTGGAGTACAGCAGACCGGTACCGGAAGTCATGGTCATGAACTCGGTACGGAAGCCGATCAGGCCACGTGCCGGGATCAGGTAATCCAGACGGATACGACCTTTGCCGTCAGGGATCATGTCTTTAACATCGCCCTTACGCTCACCCATCGCCTGCATCACAGAACCCTGGTGCTGTTCTTCGATATCCAGCGTCACGTTTTCGAACGGCTCCTGCATGCGGCCATCGATCATACGGTTGATAACTTTCGGACGGGACACGGCCAGTTCGAAGCCTTCACGACGCATGTTTTCGATCAGTACAGACAGGTGCAGTTCACCACGGCCGGATACACGGAACGCGTCCGCGTCTTCGGTTTCTTCAACGCGCAGCGCAACGTTGTGCACCAGCTCTTTGTTCAGGCGGTCAAGGATCTGACGGGAGGTAACGTACTTACCTTCTTTACCACAGAACGGAGAGGTGTTGACGTTGAAGAACATGGTCACCGTTGGTTCATCTACGGACAGCGCTGGCAGCGCTTCAACGTTTTGCGTGTCGCAAAGGGTGTCGGAGATGTTCAGTTCGCCCAGACCGGTGATAGCGATGATATCGCCCGCTTCGGCTTCGGTGGATTCAATACGCTCCAGACCGAGGTGAGTCAGGACTTTACCGACTTTACCGTTACGAGTTTTGCCTTCGCTGTCGATGATGGTGATCTGCTGGTTAGGCTTCACTTTACCGCGCTTGATGCGACCGATGCCGATAACACCAACGTAGTTGTTGTAGTCGAGCTGGGAGATTTGCATCTGGAACGGACCATCAAGGTCAACGCTTGGCGCTTTAACGTGGTCAACAATCGCCTGGTACAGCGGAGTCATGTCTTCCGCCATATCAGTGTGATCGTTACCCGCGATACCCATCAGTGCAGATGCATAGATGATTGGGAAGTCGAGCTGCTCGTCGCTTGCGTCGAGGTTAACGAACAGGTCGAAGACCTGATCCACAACCCAGTCAGGACGCGCGCCAGGACGGTCAACTTTGTTGATAACCACGATTGGCTTCAGACCATGTGCAAAGGCCTTTTTGGTCACAAAGCGCGTCTGCGGCATTGGGCCATCCATTGCGTCAACGACCAGCAGAACGGAGTCTACCATGGACATTACACGTTCAACTTCACCACCGAAGTCGGCGTGCCCAGGGGTATCAACGATGTTGATACGGTAGTCATTCCATTTGATAGCGGTGTTTTTAGCGAGGATGGTAATCCCACGCTCTTTCTCCAAATCGTTGGAGTCCATCACGCGTTCGGTAGCTTCAGCACGTTCGTTACTGAAAGTACCAGATTGCTGCAGCAGCTTATCAACCAGGGTAGTTTTACCATGGTCAACGTGCGCGATGATGGCGATGTTACGCAGATTTTCGATCACAACTTTGCCTCAGGCATTAGAAATAGCGCGTTATTGTACACGTATTAATCGAAGGACAGAACAGGATCACAAAGAACCTTTACAAACAATGTTGAAAGTAAGGGATTGTGATCGCTTTCACGGAGCTAAAAAGGGAGCTAAAACGTAAATTGCACCAATATGGTGCCCATTTTTCACACTGGAGCACTATATTGGTGCAAGTTATCCATCATGGTGCAGCCCTTTTGCACTATAGTGCGCATGATAACGCCTTTTTGGGGTAATTTAAAAGTTGGCACAGATTTCGCTTTATAAGTTTCAGGGCGAAAAGCCACTTTTAATAAAATTATCAGACCTCGTTACCACGACGACAATGACCAATCCGGGAGAGTTAAGTATGTCCGCTGAACACGTTTTGACGATGCTGAATGAGCATGAAGTGAAATTTGTTGATTTGCGCTTCACTGACACCAAGGGTAAAGAACAGCACGTTACAATCCCTGCTCACCAGGTGAATGCTGAATTCTTCGAAGAAGGCAAAATGTTTGACGGCTCCTCGATTGGCGGCTGGAAAGGCATCAATGAATCCGACATGGTGCTGATGCCAGACGCGTCTACCGCAGTCATCGACCCGTTCTTCGCCGATTCTACCCTGATCATTCGTTGTGACATTCTTGAGCCAGGTACCCTGCAGGGTTATGACCGCGACCCGCGCTCCATCGCGAAACGCGCGGAAGACTACCTGCGTTCTACCGGTCTGGCTGATACCGTCCTGTTCGGGCCAGAACCAGAGTTCTTCCTGTTCGACGACATCCGTTTCGGCAGCTCCATCTCCGGCTCCCACGTTGCTATCGATGATATCGAAGGCGCATGGAACACCGGCACCAAATACGAAGGCGGCAACAAAGGCCACCGTCCTGCAGTGAAAGGCGGTTACTTCCCGGTTCCACCAGTCGACTCCGCACAGGACCTGCGTTCTGCAATGTGTCTGACCATGGAGCAGATGGGCCTGGTTGTTGAAGCTCACCACCACGAAGTGGCAACGGCTGGTCAGAACGAAGTGGCAACCCGCTTCAACACCATGACCAAAAAAGCTGATGAAATTCAGATCTACAAATACGTCGTGCACAACGTTGCTCACGCTTACGGCAAAACTGCGACCTTCATGCCAAAACCAATGTTTGGCGACAACGGTTCCGGTATGCACTGCCACATGTCCCTGTCCAAGAACGGCGTAAACCTGTTCGCTGGCGACAAATATGCGGGCCTGTCTGAGCAAGCGCTGTACTACATCGGCGGCGTTATCAAGCACGCTAAAGCGATCAACGCCCTGTCTAACCCGACAACTAACTCCTACAAGCGTCTGGTCCCGGGTTACGAAGCTCCTGTTATGCTGGCTTACTCTGCCCGTAACCGTTCAGCTTCTATCCGTATCCCAGTGGTTGCGTCCCCTAAAGCACGTCGTATCGAAGTGCGCTTCCCGGACCCGGCGGCTAACCCATACCTGTGCTTCGCCGCGCTGCTGATGGCTGGCCTTGACGGTATCAAAAACAAAATCCATCCGGGCGAAGCGATGGACAAAAACCTGTATGACCTGCCGCCGGAAGAAGCGAAAGAGATCCCACAGGTTGCAGGCTCTCTGGAAGAAGCACTGAACTGCCTGAACGAAGACCGCGAGTTCCTGACCGCGGGCGGCGTGTTCACTGACGACGCTATCGATGCCTACATCGCCCTGCGTATCGAGGAAAATGACCGCGTGCGCATGACGCCGCACCCGGTAGAGTTCGAGTTGTACTATAGCGTTTAAGAAAAGCAGCGCTTAAGAAAAAGTACATCGTCGGATTAAACGTTTTTTGTTGCCGTGGAAACTTTCAGCCCATCTTCGGATGGGCTTTTTTCTCCACAAAATAACTGGTTAAACAGGGATTTTTACCAGCGGACAACTATAATGCACCAACATGGTGCATAACCCGGAGACGGCTGTATGGCAACTGGCACGCTGCCCGATGCTGGGCAGATCCTGAACTCCCTGATTAACAGCATCCTGCTGGTCGATGACGAGCTGGCGGTTCATTACGCGAACCCTGCCGCACAACAGTTGCTGGCCCAAAGTTCACGTAAACTTTACGGCACGCCGCTACCGGACCTGCTGAGCTACTTCTCATTAAATATTGGCCTGATGCAGGAGAGCCTGATCGCCGGCCAAGGGTTTACCGATAACGAAGTGACCCTGGTGATTGACGGGCGCTCCCATATTCTTTCTCTGACGGCACAGCGTCTGCCAGAAGGGCTGATCCTGATGGAAATGGCGCCGATGGATAACCAGCGTCGCTTAAGTCAGGAGCAGTTACAGCACGCCCAGCAGATAGCCGCACGTGACTTAGTGCGTGGGCTTGCACACGAAATCAAAAATCCGCTGGGCGGACTGCGCGGGGCAGCACAGCTGCTGGCAAAAGCATTGCCGGACCCGTCGCTGAAGGAATACACCAACGTTATTATTGAGCAGGCAGACCGCCTGCGTAACCTGGTGGACAGGTTATTAGGCCCCCAGCAGCCCGGCATGCATGTCACCGAAAGCATTCATAAAGTGACCGAGCGCGTGATGAAACTCGTGTCGATGGAGCTGCCGGAAAACGTCATCCTGGTACGCGATTACGACCCAAGCCTGCCTGAGTTCCCGCATGACCCGGATCAGATTGAGCAGGTTTTGTTGAATATAGTACGTAACGCGTTACAGGCACTGGGCCGCGATGGCGGCCAAATTGTCCTGCGTACCCGCACAGCTTTCCAGCTGACGCTGCACGGGACGCGCTACCGCCTGGCGGCCCGAATTGATATCGAAGATAACGGTCCGGGCATTCCGGCCGCGCTCCAGGACACGCTGTTTTACCCGATGGTCAGCGGACGTGAGGGTGGCACAGGTCTTGGCCTGTCCATCGCGCGCAGCCTTATCGATCAGCACTCCGGGAAAATAGAATTTAACAGTTGGCCAGGTCATACCGAATTTTCCGTTTATCTGCCTATTCGCCAGTGAGGTTTTTATGCAACAAGGGATAGTCTGGATCGTTGATGACGATAGCTCCATCCGTTGGGTGCTGGAACGCGCGCTGACTGGAGCAGGTTTAATCTGCACAACGTTTGAGAATGGCAATGAAGTTCTGGACGCGCTGGCGTCGAAAACACCGGACGTGCTGCTGTCGGATATTCGCATGCCGGGCATGGACGGGCTGGCGCTGCTAAAACAGATCAAACAGCGGCACCCGATGCTTCCGGTCATCATAATGACAGCGCATTCGGATCTGGATGCTGCCGTCAGCGCTTACCAGCAGGGCGCGTTTGATTATCTGCCGAAGCCTTTTGATATCGACGAAGCGGTCGCTCTCGTTGAGCGCGCCATCAGCCACTATCAGGAACAGCAGCAGCCACGCAACGTGCAGGTGTTCGGCCCGACGACAGATATTATCGGAGAAGCGCCCGCAATGCAGGATGTGTTCCGCATAATCGGCCGCTTGTCCCGCTCTTCTATCAGCGTGCTGATTAACGGAGAATCAGGTACGGGGAAAGAGCTCGTCGCGCATGCGCTGCATCGCCACAGTCCACGCGTTAAGTCTCCTTTCATCGCGCTTAACATGGCGGCCATCCCGAAAGATCTGATTGAATCAGAACTGTTCGGCCACGAAAAAGGCGCCTTTACCGGCGCTAATCAGATCCGTCAGGGGCGTTTTGAGCAGGCCGACGGCGGCACGCTGTTCCTCGACGAAATCGGAGATATGCCGCTGGATGTGCAAACGCGTCTTCTGCGCGTGCTGGCAGACGGGCAGTTCTACCGCGTTGGCGGCTATGCGCCGGTGAAAGTGGATGTGCGCATTATCGCCGCAACCCACCAGAACCTTGAGCTACGTGTGCAGGAGGGTAAGTTCCGGGAGGACTTGTTCCACCGCCTGAACGTTATTCGTGTCCACCTGCCGCCGCTGCGCGAGCGCCGTGAGGATATTCCTCGCCTGGCCCGTCACTTCCTGCAGGTAGCAGCTCGTGAGCTTGGCGTTGAGGCTAAGCTGCTGCATCCGGAAACGGAAAATGCTTTAACGCGCCTCGCCTGGCCGGGTAACGTCCGCCAGCTGGAAAATACCTGCCGCTGGCTGACCGTGATGGCCGCAGGCCAGGAAGTGCTGATCCAGGATCTTCCGAGCGAGCTGTTTGAAACGACGGTAGCCGAAAGCAGCACCACGCAGGGCCTGCCGGATAACTGGGCTACGCTCCTCGCACAGTGGGCAGACCGGGCTCTGCGTTCCGGTCATCAAAACCTGCTTTCAGAAGCACAGCCAGAAATGGAGCGTACTTTGCTCACTACGGCGCTGCGCCATACCCAGGGTCACAAGCAGGAAGCAGCTCGTTTGCTGGGCTGGGGCCGTAATACCCTGACGCGTAAGCTGAAAGAGCTGGGAATGGAGTAACAAAAAGGCGGATAGCTTTAGCTATTCGCCTTTTTTGTTGGTGGATGCCGCTGCCGCTTATCCATCCTAAAATTTCATGAATCAGATAACCCGTGAGAACTGCTGCAACCGCGCTTTCTGCCGCAGGTAAACATCGAAGCACATGCAGATGTTACGGATCAGCAGGCGGCCTTTCGGCGTGACCTGAATGTGGCGCTCGTCAACCTCCACCAGCTGGTCTTTGGCCAGCGGGGCTAACAGCTTCAGATCTTCTGCGAAGTACTCCGCAAAATCCACATCCCACAGTTTTTCTACGTCGGCAAAGCTAAGCTGGAAGTTACAGATAAGCAATTTAATCACGTCACGGCGGATGCAGTCATCACGGGTCAGGGCCAGGCCGCGCCACAGCGCATCACCACGCTCATCGACCTGCTGATAATAAGTCTTAAGCTCTTTCTGGTTCTGCGCGTAACAATCCCCGATCATACTAATCGCTGAGACCCCCATGCCGAGCAGGTCTGTATCGCCCTGCGTGGTGTAGCCCTGGAAGTTGCGATGGAGCTTACCTTCACGCTGGGCCACTGCCAGCTCGTTGTCCGGGCGGGCAAAGTGGTCCATGCCGATAAACTGGTAGCCCGACGAGGTCAGCGAGTCGATGGTTTCTTGCAGAATATCCAGCTTCTGCTGGGCGCTCGGCAAATCCGCATCTTTAATTTTGCGCTGCGCGGCAAACAGGGTTGGCAGGTGCGCGTAGTTGAAGACGCTCAGACGATGCGGGCTCAGTTCAGCCACGCGCTTCAGGGTGAAGGCGAAGCTCTCCGGCGTCTGCTTTGGCAGACCGTAAATCAGATCGATATTGGTGGAAGTGAAGCCCAGCTCGCGGGCGCGGTTAATCAGGGCAAAGATAAACTCTTCGTCCTGCTCGCGGTTCACCAGCTTCTGCACTTCTTTATTGAAATCCTGCACGCCCATGCTCAGGCGAGTAAAGCCTTCTTTGCGCAGGTGATCGAGCACATCCAGCTCGATTTCGCGGGGATCCACTTCAATGGACAACTCAGCATCGTCATTAAAGGCGAAATGGGCACGTAGCAGCCCCATCAGGCGACTTATCTGCGCTTTGCTAAGGTAGGTAGGGGTACCGCCGCCCCAGTGCATCTGGCTGACGTGACGGCCCTTAAACAGCGGTGCGCGATGGGCTATCTCTTGTTCCAGCGCGTCGAGATACTGATCCGCTTTGTGGGTCTGGCGGGTGACAATCTTGTTGCAGCCGCAGAAGTAGCAAAGCTTATGGCAGAACGGGATATGAATATACAGCGAAAGCGGACGCTCAGGATAGCGAGCAACCGCCTGCAAAAATGCCCCCTCGCCAAAGTCCTCTGAGAACTCCAGCGCGGTTGGGTAAGAGGTGTAACGCGGCCCTGAATAATTGTATTTCTGGATCAGGGCCAGATCCCAGTCGATTAACTGCTCAGACATACTCACTCCTTCCGATGATGCCGCCCGCGTTTTCGCAGCGCTCGCGACCCGCCCACTCCTCGGGCATTGAGCCTGCGGCGCAACGAATTCTGCAATCGCGACAGCCGCCGTAGTTTAACGAATAACCACAGCAGATAACACACCAGCGGAATAACCATGAGAAAAACAGGTAATCCCATAGGAGTAAGCGCTAGTTACCGCCCTTCAGCAGACGCATTAAATCGTCGCCTTTTTCCTCTTCTTCTTCATCGTCTTCGTAAGCAATGCCAAGCTCTTCCATCAGCGCGTCAATGCGATCGAGTTTGGCGTTAACCCAGGATTGCTCCTCGGCGCTCAGTGTTTCACCCTCTTCAAGGCGTTCCAGCAGCGCGTCCAGGCGCTCATCATTCTCCAGCAAATCCAGCTCGGCCTGTGGTGTTAGCATAGGTTTCTCGCTTTTTGGTTTGTGCTGTTTAGGTTTCGCCGCCGGGGCTTCGGTCACACCCAGAGCAATTGGTTTTTTGCTGCCAATACGCGGATCTTTAGGCTGGGAAGAGCCTTTACCGCCCTGCGGCTGGCTGCTACCGTTTGCACGGCTACCCGAAGAATGGCCACGGTGTTTTTTCTGGCGCTTACGGTCGCGTGCTTCCTGATCGACTTCTTCACGCGATTTGCGACGAGCTTTCGCCGGTTTGCTGCCTGGTGCTGCTGAGTTTTGTTGCTTCATGGTGAGTTATCTTAAGCCGTTTTATTCAGTATAGAATTGCGGCGGAATCTAGCAGAAAGCAAGCAAAGAAAAAAGGCGACAGATTAACCCGTCGCCTTTTTTCTTGTCTCTCGGCCCTTTTGGGCCACACATTCCCTGTTAGCGTTCAACACCCTGTCATTCCGTTGCCAACAACATTTCCTGTTGGGTTCCCTGTCCTTTTTCTACGTCTCCGGACGTTCGCCTCCTGCTATTGCTCGTTCGCCGTCATCCTGACGCTCCTGAACCCTCGTCCTGAGTTATTTTCCTTTAAGGCTTCCTGCCCTTGAGATGTACTTTACGCTTAACCCTAAATACGACAAGGGTATAATTCAGGATATAGGTTGTTCGCGCAAAAGCGAAAAAAGAATAACATGCTGTTAAATATGATTTTTATTCGTTTTCCCCCGTGAAGCTTTCCGTATTTTCTGCCACGTTAGATAGCCGATGTCTTACAAAATCCAGGGATAAGCCTGTAAGCCTCAGCCAAAGCGCGAGAAAAACGGTCTTTTCTGCCCGTTCAGGTATAATCCCCCGCAATGCTCATCCTGAGGGAGACAACCTTTTGACAAACTGGAACTATCACCAGACCTATTTCGTGCTTAGCGCACCGGACATTCGCCATCTGCCATCTGATACCGGGATTGAGGTTGCTTTCGCGGGGCGCTCTAACGCGGGTAAATCGAGCGCGTTAAATACGCTGACCAACCAGAAAGGCCTGGCGCGTACCAGTAAAACCCCTGGGCGCACCCAGCTCATCAACCTGTTTGAAGTTGCGGACGGCAAACGTCTGGTGGATTTACCGGGCTACGGTTATGCCGAAGTACCGGAAGAAGTAAAACTGAAGTGGCAGCGCGCACTGGGCGAATACCTGCAAAAGCGTAACAGCCTCAAGGGCCTGGTCGTGCTGATGGATATTCGCCATCCGCTTAAAGATCTCGATCAGCAGATGGTGAACTGGGCGGTAGCAAGCAATATTGAAGTGATGATTTTGCTGACCAAGGCGGACAAACTCGCCTCGGGAGCTCGTAAAGCACAGCTGAACATGGTTCGTGAAGCGGCCGCGGCGTTCGGTGGTAATATTGAAATCGAAGCGTTTTCTTCGCTGAAGAAGATCGGTGTTGATAAGCTGCGTCAGAAGCTGGACAGCTGGTATAACGACATCCCACCAGCGGTGGAAGAAGAAGCGCCGGAAGAGTAAAAATCAGACGGGTTATCCCGTCTTTTTTTGGGCTTCGCGCAATAAAAAACGCCCCAGTCATTACTGACTGGGGCGGCTAAAATATTCAGCCAAATCCGATTACGTGAAGTAAAAGGTCTGAAAGATAGAACATCTTACCTCTGTACCCTACGCGAGTAACTCTACTCCTTTTTATTCGCGCGAAAAAGCATTTTTTGTAGTTTTTTTTCACTATTTGCACACCATTCTTCAACGGTCATCACAAAAAGCTATGACTTATGTTGCTTAGTTACAAAAAGCCGCCACTAAATCTGCTGCATTAATGCGCTTCATCCCAGTTCGCGCCGCTGCCCACCTCCACCAGAAGCGGTACATCCAGCTTCATACTGCCTTCCATCAGCTCGTGGATTTTTACAGAAACGGCTTTTACATCGTCCTTATGCACTTCAAACACCAGCTCATCGTGCACCTGCATGATCATCTTCACGCGCGGCTTATCTTTTTCCAGCCAGGCGTCCACGGCAATCATTGCGCGCTTGATGATGTCCGCAGCAGTTCCCTGCATTGGGGCGTTGATTGCGGCACGTTCAGCGCCCGCACGGCGCGCACCGTTGCTTGAATTGATGTCCGGAAGGTACAGGCGGCGTCCGTCCAGCGTTTCGACATAGCCTTTGTCTTTCGCCTGCTGGCGGGTGCGCTCCATGTATTCCAGCACGCCCGGGTAGCGCTCAAAATAGAGATCCATGTACTTCTGGGACTCTTTACGCGGGATGTTGAGCTGCCGGGAGAGGCCAAACGCGCTCATGCCGTAGATCAGGCCGAAGTTAATCGCTTTCGCGCTGCGGCGCTGTTCGCCGGTAACGCTGTCCAGCGGCTGGCCAAAGACCTCCGCCGCCGTGGCCCGGTGAATATCCTTACCTTCCGCAAACGCGGTAAGCAGGCCTTTATCGCGCGACAGATGCGCCATGATGCGTAACTCAATCTGTGAATAGTCCGCAGAAACAATGACATAATCGTCAGGGGCGATAAACGCCTGACGAATACGTCGCCCTTCTTCGTTACGAACCGGAATATTTTGCAGGTTAGGATCGGTGGAGGATAAACGCCCCGTCGCCGCCACGGCCTGGTGATAAGAAGTATGCACGCGGCCCGTTTTCTCATTGATCATCAGCGGCAGCTTGTCCGTGTAGGTAGATTTCAGCTTCGCCAGACCGCGATACTCCAGAATCACTTTTGGCAGCGGATAATCCAGCGCCAGCTCTTCAAGCACCTCCTCCGACGTGGACGGCGCGCCGCCAGGCGTTTTCTTCAGCGGCTTGATACCCTGCTTTTCGAACAGGATAGTTTGCAGCTGCTTAGTGGAGGAGAGGTTAAAAGCTTCGCCGGCAATGTCATGCGCTTTGATTTCCAGCTCGCCCAGGCGCTTGGTCAGCTGCTCTGAGTGGATGTGCAGCAGTGCCGGGTCGATCTTCACGCCGTTACGTTCGATGCGGGACAGCACGGGGACCAGCGGCATCTCGACATGATTAAAAATGTTCAGCGGACCTTCGCACTTCTCAAGCTTCGGCCACATTTTCAGATGCAGCTGCAGGGTGACATCCGCATCTTCGGCGGCGTAGCGCCCGGCCTGTTCAAGATCGATTTGGTTGAAGGTAAGCTGCTTTTTACCCTTACCGGCAATCTCTTCGAAGGTGATAGTTTTGTGGCCAAGCCAGCGGTCGGCCAGGCTGTCCATATCGTGACGCCCGGCCACGCTATCCAGAATGTAGGATTCGAGCATGGTATCAAAAGCGATACCGCGCAGTTCAATACCATAGTTACCCACGATACCGCGGTCGTACTTGAGGTTCTGGCCAACCTTCAGCGCATTTTCATCTTCAAGGATTGGTTTGAGGAGTTCCAGAACACGCTCAAGTGGAAGCTGGTCCGGCGCATCGATGTAATCATGCCCGACCGGGATATAGCAGGCCACGCCCGGTTCGGTGGCAAACGAGAGGCCAACCAGGCGGGCACTGACGTTATCAAGGCTGTCGGTTTCCGTATCAAAGGCAAAGAACGGGGCTTTCTTCAGGTGCTCAATCCACTCAACGAGGACTTTTTCGTCAAGGATGGTGACGTAGTTGTCATAAGAAAGCGTGCTGGCTGGCTCTTCTGGCTCAGCATCGATTTCGATGGTTTTTTGAGGTTTCGCGGCAGGCTTCGTACTTTTAGTCTGTAGCCACTTGCCGGCTTCGACGTCCGTGATCCAGCGTTTGAACTCGTACTGCTTAAACATGCCAAGCAGTTCTTCCGCGGCTGGCTGCTGTACTTCCAGCTGTTCGCAGCTCAGCTCCAGCTCCACATCAGTTTTGATGGTTGCCAGCTGGTAAGAGAGATAAGCTACCTCCTTGTTCTGCTCAAGTTTGGCCGCCATCGTTTTCGCGCCGCGGAAACTCAGCTCGGCGATCTTTTCTGGGTTGGCGTAAAGCGCATCAAGGCCACCCAGCCCCTGCAGAAGTGCCTGTGCGGTTTTCTCCCCTACGCCCGGCACGCCTGGAATGTTATCCGACGAGTCGCCCATCAGGGCGAGGAAATCAATAATCAGCTCTGGCGGCACGCCATATTTGGTCTGCACCTCTTCCGGCCCGAGGATGGTGTTGGTCATGGTATTGATTAGCGTCACGCCCGGCGTCACCAGCTGGGCCATGTCTTTATCGCCGGTGCTGATAAGCACCGGGCGGCCCATTTTTTCAGCCTCCAGCGCCAGCGTACCGATCACATCGTCCGCTTCTACGCCGGAAACGGCCAGCAGTGGCAGCCCCATCGCTTTAACCATGGCATGTAAAGGTTCAATCTGAGCGCGCAGGTCGTCCGGCATCGGCGGGCGATGCGATTTGTAATGCTCAAATAGCTCGTCGCGGAAGGTTTTTCCTTTTGCGTCAAACACCACGGCGGCATGTGTCGGCTGATACTGCATGATGAGGCTGCGCAGCATATTCAGTACGCCATACATCGCGCCGGTTGGCTCGCCTGCACTGTTGGTCAGAGGAGGAAAGGCGTGGTAAGCCCGATAAAGATAGGAAGAGCCATCAACGAGGATAAGCGGGTTTTGCGCGATCTGAACCATAATGTTCCGTTCCATGCCTGGTTTTTAGAATATTGCTAAAGGATGCCATAGCCTGGCCAAAAACATGAACTTTTGGCGGCGATTAGCGAAAAAGTTTTGTCGATCTGCGGGATCTTACGCAGGATCGAAATTGTGGATAACTTTGTGCATAGTTTTATAACTATCTAATATCCTGAAGGAATACAAAGTCCCACAACTCTATATTATGATTAAAATCAAATAGTTATAATAATATGAAATCCTTGCTCTTCATTTTTCACATAATGGATGAATGTGGATATAAAACTATTTTTTTACGAAAACGCAGCTGAATCGCTTGCGAACGTAAGAAGACCGCCGCCAGATGCGGCTTTTTGAATAATCGCAGGGGGTAGAAATCTGATAAAATTCGCGGCTTACGATCCCTGATTTTATCATCCCTATCATCCTAACCTTCTGAAATAAATAATTATGTCGAGATTGTTGGCTGCGATCACTTTAGTAATCAGTGTCGCCCTTACCATTCTGGTTACGGTCTTATGCTCCGTGCCGATCATCATTGCTGGCATCACTAAGCTACTGCTGCCCGTGCCTGCGATCTGGCGCTCCATCTCGAAATTTGCCGATTTTATGATGTACTGCTGGTGCGAGGGGCTGGCTTTTCTGCTTCGCCTGAACCCGCATTTGAAATGGGACGTTGAAGGGCTTGAAGGGCTGAATAAGAAAAACTGGTATTTGCTTATCTGTAATCACCGCAGCTGGGCGGACATCGTGATTTTATGCGTGCTGTTTCGCAAACGCATCCCAATGAATAAGTACTTTCTTAAACAGCAACTGGCCTGGGTACCCTTTATTGGATTTGCATGCTGGGCCCTGGATATGCCGTTCATGAAGCGCTACACGCGCGGTTACTTGTTACGCCACCCGGAACGTCGTGGCAAAGACATTGAGACAACTCGCAAATCCTGTGAAAAATTCCGCATCCATCCGACGAGTATCGTCAATTTTGTTGAAGGCTCGCGCTTTACGCTGGATAAACGCCTGGAAACACGCTCCGTATTCCAGAATTTGTTGCCGCCAAAAGCTGCAGGTATTGCGATGGCTCTGAGCGTATTAGGGCCACAGTTCGATAAGATCCTCAACGTAACGCTTTGCTATCCGGAAAACAGACGCTCGCCGTTTTACGACATGCTGACAGGGAAAATGACAAGAATAGTGGTGCGGGTTTCACTGATTCCCATTGAGGAAGAGCTGCACGGAGATTATGTGAATGATAAGGTGTTTAAACGCCACTTTCAGGGATGGCTCAATGAGTTATGGCATGAGAAAGACGCGCTGCTTAACAGCATAATGCAAAAGAAGAAAGCCGGTCAATGACCGGCTTTTTACTTACTTTTTCTCGACCAGGAATTTCGTTACCTCAGCGTATTGCTTAACAAACGCATCCATATTGCTGGTATCCATACCCTGAGGATTCAGCTGGTATTTGCCGTTAACGAAAATCGCCGGTACGCCCTGCAGCTGCAGGTCAGAGGCTGCTTTTTCCTGCTGTGCCACCAGAGACTTCACGACGAAGCTGTTCCACGCTGCATCATACTCCTCCGGTTTTACGCCAGCATCAAGGAAGACTTTACGGATATCCGCAACGTTATGTATGGTCTGAGTTTTCTGCACGGCTTCAAACATTGGGGCAGTAATTTTATCTTCCACACCCAGCGCCATCGCCACAGCCCACGCCTGAGTCAGGTCTTTACCCAATGGGCCCAAGAACTCAACGTGATACTTGGTCATTTTGGTGCCTTCCGGCAGTTTTTTTCTCACGTTATCGGAAACGTGTAGCACTTCTTCAAACTCGTAGCAGTGCGGGCAGTAGAAAGAGAAGAACTCTAATACCTGCGGTTCACCTGCAACGGGTTTGTCGATGGTGACGTACTCTTTACCATCGGTGAACTGGGCAGCAGAGGCACTGAATGCCAGAATCATACCCGCGAGTGCCAGCCAAATTTTTTTCATATTCCTTTCTCTCCTGAATAGTACTGACTAATACATTGGTGTTAATTGTAGTGGAGGTTCACGCAGAACCCGGACTTGCTCGGTGAACGTTGCAGTCTGACTGCGCCAGTAATCCTCCTCCTTGAGCCAAGGGAAATTCCTGGGAAAAGCAGGGTCATCCCAGCGACGAATTATCCACGCGAGATAATAAACCATACGCATGGCGCGTAAAGGTTCGATAAGGGCGATTTCGTCTGAATTGAAGGGGGTAAACTCTTCATAGGCTTCAATGATGGTTTCGAGCTGCATACGCTGCTCGGCTTTATCACCATTCAGCAACATCCAGATATCCTGAACGGCGGGGCCGTTACGGGCATCATCAAGATCGACAAAGAACGGTCCGTCACGCCAGAGTATGTTCCCCGGATGGCAGTCACCGTGTAAACGCAAAGCGTCGAATTCATCATGCCAGCGGAGCTTAACTTCATTAATGAGGGCATCGGTGGCCTTCAGAAAAGCAGCCTTTAACGCGACGGGCACCAGCTTTGTTTGTTCAAATAGAGCCCTTGGCTCCAGGAGATACTCCTCGAGGCCAATAGTGGGCCGCTTCGCAAACAGATTACGCCGTCCAGTCTGGTGGATCCGCCCTAAATAGCGTCCAACCCACTCCATCTGATCGATGTTATCGGTTTCATATTGTCGTCCACCGAGGCTCGGGAAGACCGTATACATAAAACCCTGATGGCGCAGTAAAGTATTGCCCGCATAGGAGAGCGGTGCTGCAACCGGCACTTCATCTGCCAACAGTTCAGCAGCAAACTGATGCTCTTCCTGAATTTGTTCAGCAGACCAGCGCTTAGGGCGATAAAACTTCACCACGTAGCGTTTGCGATCCTCATCCTGAAACTGGTAAACGCGGTTCTCAAAGCTATTTAATGGGGTCAGCCCGGAATCCACCCGTATGCCCTGCTCAAAAAGGGCATCCATGATGGTATCCGGATGTAGAGTCTGAAAATTGAAAGCGCTGTCCGTCATCCAGGCAACCGGCAGTTAATACGAATAGTTCAGGATACCATTTCGCAGCGGCTTAGGTGGCCCGGCTTACAAGCTTTTACTCTTTAATTACCCCGCGCGCGCGCAACAGCGCCGTTTTGAAATCTTCTTCATAGTCTTTTTTAATACCCGGAATAACAGCATCTTTTGAAGAATCGCGCATTTTAAGATGGTAGATCAGCACATCGTCAGTGAGATCGCTCATTTCACCGGTATAGCCTGACTCTTGAGTAAGTTTCTGCAAAAATTGGATCAGGTTCAGGTCGGGCTCTTTCTGCCACGCGGGTTGTAACAGCTCAAGCAGTTCGTTAAGACGCTTACATTTCATGATGGTGCTCCTTTCACTTGCGAGATATCACACGTTAGCAGGCTCAATCCCACATTAAAAGAGGCGATATTAGTGACACGTTTAACGGAAGTAACCGGGGTTATTCTGGCTGGTGGGCGGGCCACAAGAATGGGTGGTCAGGATAAAGGGCTTATCAGCCTGAAAGGTAAGCCGCTGTATGAACATATCGTCAATAAGCTCGCTCCACAGGTTGGCAAACTGGCGATCAGTGCTAACAGGAATAGAGAAAAATATCAGTCCCTTGGTTATCCTGTGCTAAGCGATACTTTACCTGATTATCCAGGACCACTGGCGGGTATGCTGTCCGTAATGCAGCAGCTGGATGCCGAATGGTTTCTGTTTTGCCCCTGCGATACGCCTAATATTCCAGACGATCTCGCAGCCCGGCTTTGGGGGGCACGCGGACAGTTTCCTGCGGTATGGGTAAACGACGGGGATCGGGATCATCCAACACTCGCACTTGTTCATCGCAAGCTTACTCCAGCGCTTGAAAACTACCTTGCTTCAGGCGAACGCCGTGTAATGGTCTTCCTGAGAGAGGCTGACGGCCATCCGGTACTCTTTTCTGGACAACAATTAAGCTTCGCCAATGTAAATTCGCCAGTAGATTTAGCCCAATGGGAGAACAAATAGATGGTGCCTCTGTTGGCCTTTGCCGCATGGAGCGGTACGGGAAAAACAACGCTGCTTAAGCTATTGATCTCATTACTTAATAAGAAAGGGATACGTCCGGGACTTATCAAACATACCCATCATGATGTCGATGTCGATAGACCAGGAAAAGACAGCTATGAGCTGCGTAAGGCAGGCGCTGCGCAGACGATTGTCGCCAATCAAAATCGTTGGGCCTTAATGACGGAAACACCAGAACAGGAAGAATTGGATTTATGCAGGTTAGCCAGCCGTATGGATTCTACATCACTGGATGTGATACTGGTGGAAGGCTTTAAGCATGAAGCTATACCGAAGATTTTACTGTACAGAGCCCAGGTTGGGCGCGGTCTGGATGAGCTGTTGATCGACAGCAACGTGATTGCCATTGCCAGTGATATAGCGATCCCTGAAACAGAGCTACCGGTTCTGAATATTAATTCACCGGAAGAAATTGCTGATTTTGTTGCCGAATGGCTTAATAAATGAGTATCGCCTGCTCTTTAGCGGGCATTTTTATAAATTGCAGACGGCAAAAAGCCCTGTACAGAGTACAGGGCTTTTTACTTGTTTGGAGCCTGGCAGTTCCCTACTCTCGCATGGGGAGACCCCACACTACCATCGGCGCTACGGCGTTTCACTTCTGAGTTCGGCATGGGGTCAGGTGGGACCACCGCGCTAGTGCCGCCAGGCATATTCTGTGTATTGACCGTTATACTTCCGTATAACCATCAACTTAAATCTGGAACATTCAGCTGAAAATCAAATCTCTCACCAAAACACCTTCGGTGTTGTAAGGTTAAGCCTCACGGATCATTAGTACTGGTTAGCTCAACGTATCGCTACGCTTACACACCCAGCCTATCAACGTCGTAGTCTTCAACGTTCCTTCAGGACTCTCAAGGAGTCAGGGAGAATTCATCTCGGGGCAAGTTTCGCGCTTAGATGCTTTCAGCGCTTATCTTTTCCGCATTTAGCTACCGGGCAATGCCATTGGCATGACAACCCGAACACCAGTGATGCGTCCACTCCGGTCCTCTCGTACTAGGAGCAGCCCCCCTCAATTCTCCAGCGCCCACGGCAGATAGGGACCGAACTGTCTCACGACGTTCTAAACCCAGCTCGCGTACCACTTTAAATGGCGAACAGCCATACCCTTGGGACCTACTTCAGCCCCAGGATGTGATGAGCCGACATCGAGGTGCCAAACACCGCCGTCGATATGAACTCTTGGGCGGTATCAGCCTGTTATCCCCGGAGTACCTTTTATCCGTTGAGCGATGGCCCTTCCATTCAGAACCACCGGATCACTAAGACCTGCTTTCGCACCTGCTCGAGCCGTCACTCTCGCAGTCAAGCTAGCTTATGCCTTTGCACTAACCTCACGATGTCCGACCGTGATTAGCTAACCTTCGTGCTCCTCCGTTACGCTTTAGGAGGAGACCGCCCCAGTCAAACTACCCACCAGACACTGTCCGCAACCCGGATTACGGGTCTACGTTAGAACACCAGCCATTAAAGGGTGGTATTTCAAGGTTGGCTCCACAAGAACTGGCGTCCTCGCTTCAAAGCCTCCCACCTATCCTACACATCAAGGACCAGTGTTCAGTGTCAAGCTATAGTAAAGGTTCACGGGGTCTTTCCGTCTTGCCGCGGGTACACTGCATCTTCACAGCGAGTTCAATTTCACTGAGTCTCGGGTGGAGACAGCCTGGCCATCATTACGCCATTCGTGCAGGTCGGAACTTACCCGACAAGGAATTTCGCTACCTTAGGACCGTTATAGTTACGGCCGCCGTTTACCGGGGCTTCGATCAAGAGCTTCAGCTTGCGCTTAACCCCATCAATTAACCTTCCGGCACCGGGCAGGCGTCACACCGTATACGTCCACTTTCGTGTTTGCACAGTGCTGTGTTTTTAATAAACAGTTGCAGCCAGCTGGTATCTTCGACTGCCTTCAGCTCCAGGAGCAAGTCCCTTCACCTACCAGCAGCGTGCCTTCTCCCGAAGTTACGGCACCATTTTGCCTAGTTCCTTCACCCGAGTTCTCTCAAGCGCCTTGGTATTCTCTACCTGACCACCTGTGTCGGTTTGGGGTACGATTTGATGTTACCTGATGCTTAGAGGCTTTTCCTGGAAGTGCGGCATTTGTTACTTCAGCACCGTAGTGCCTCGTCATCACACCTCAGCGTTAGATAGAGTTCCGGATTTACCTAAAACTCCCGCCTACATGCTTAAACCGGGACAACCGTCGCCCGGCTAACATAGCCCTCTCCGTCCCCCCTTCGCAGTAACACCGAGTACAGGAATATTAACCTGTTTCCCATCGACTACGCCTTTCGGCCTCGCCTTAGGGGTCGACTCACCCTGCCCCGATTAACGTTGGACAGGAACCCTTGGTCTTCCGGCGAGCGGGTTTTTCACCCGCTTTATCGTTACTTATGTCAGCATTCGCACTTCTGATACCTCCAGCAGACCTCACAGTCCACCTTCGACGGCTTACAGAACGCTCCCCTACCCAACAACGCATAAGCGTCGCTGCCGCAGCTTCGGTGCATGGTTTAGCCCCGTTACATCTTCCGCGCAGGCCGACTCGACCAGTGAGCTATTACGCTTTCTTTAAATGATGGCTGCTTCTAAGCCAACATCCTGGCTGTCTGTGCCTTCCCACATCGTTTCCCACTTAACCATGACTTTGGGACCTTAGCTGGCGGTCTGGGTTGTTTCCCTCTTCACGACGGACGTTAGCACCCGCCGTGTGTCTCCCGTGATAACATTCTTCGGTATTCGTAGTTTGCATCGGGTTGGTAAGCCGGGATGGCCCCCTAGCCGAAACAGTGCTCTACCCCCGAAGATGAGTTCACGAGGCGCTACCTAAATAGCTTTCGGGGAGAACCAGCTATCTCCCGGTTTGATTGGCCTTTCACCCCCAGCCACAAGTCATCCGCTAATTTTTCAACATTAGTCGGTTCGGTCCTCCAGTTAGTGTTACCCAACCTTCAACCTGCCCATGGCTAGATCACCGGGTTTCGGGTCTATACCCTGCAACTTAACGCCCAGTTAAGACTCGGTTTCCCTGCGGCTCCCCTATACGGTTAACCTTGCTACAGAATATAAGTCGCTGACCCATTATACAAAAGGTACGCAGTCACCCCATCCCAAAACGCTTCACTGCTTGATTTTTGAGTTGAACGTCGCTTTCGCTCCGTTAACCGTCCATCAGTGCTGATGTGAAGCTTTTGTGCATCACACAAAGCGAAACGCTTTGGTGATGGGGCTCCCACTGCTTGTACGTACACGGTTTCAGGTTCTGTTTCACTCCCCTCGCCGGGGTTCTTTTCGCCTTTCCCTCACGGTACTGGTTCACTATCGGTCAGTCAGGAGTATTTAGCCTTGGAGGATGGTCCCCCCATATTCAGACAGGATACCACGTGTCCCGCCCTACTCTTCGAACTCACAGTATGTGCATTTTAGTGTACGGGAGTATCACCCTGTACCCTGCGACTTTCCAGACGCTTCCACTAACACACAAACTGATTCAGGTTCTGGGCTGTTCCCCGTTCGCTCGCCGCTACTGGGGGAATCTCGGTTGATTTCTTTTCCTCGGGGTACTTAGATGTTTCAGTTCCCCCGGTTCGCTTCGTTAAGCTATGTATTCACTTAACGATAGTGTGTCGAAACACACTGGGTTTCCCCATTCGGAAATCGCCGGTTATAACGGTTCATATCACCTTACCGACGCTTATCGCAGATTAGCACGTCCTTCATCGCCTCTGACTGCCAGGGCATCCACCGTGTACGCTTAGTCGCTTAACCTCACAACCCGAAGGTGTCTCGTAAGACACAATCGTATGTTGTGAAAATTTGAGAGACTCGAACATATCGTATTCCCATTCCTTATTACGGAGGAATGAGACGACATGTCGTTTCAATTTTCAGCTTGTTCCGGATTTTTAAAGAGCAAATATCTCAAACATAACTCAGAGAGTCAGTTTTGAGATATTGAGGTCGGCGACTTTCACTCACAAACCAGCAAGTGGCGTCCCCTAGGGGATTCGAACCCCTGTTACCGCCGTGAAAGGGCGGTGTCCTGGGCCTCTAGACGAAGGGGACACTGAAGTCTCAATCGCAAGACGCCTTGCTTCTTTACTTTCATCAGACAATCTGTGTGAGCACTACGCAAGTTCGTATCTTTCAGGTAAGGAGGTGATCCAACCGCAGGTTCCCCTACGGTTACCTTGTTACGACTTCACCCCAGTCATGAATCACAAAGTGGTAAGCGCCCTCCCGAAGGTTAAGCTACCTACTTCTTTTGCAACCCACTCCCATGGTGTGACGGGCGGTGTGTACAAGGCCCGGGAACGTATTCACCGTAGCATTCTGATCTACGATTACTAGCGATTCCGACTTCACGGAGTCGAGTTGCAGACTCCGATCCGGACTACGACGCACTTTATGAGGTCCGCTTGCTCTCGCGAGGTCGCTTCTCTTTGTATGCGCCATTGTAGCACGTGTGTAGCCCTACTCGTAAGGGCCATGATGACTTGACGTCATCCCCACCTTCCTCCAGTTTATCACTGGCAGTCTCCTTTGAGTTCCCGGCCGAACCGCTGGCAACAAAGGATAAGGGTTGCGCTCGTTGCGGGACTTAACCCAACATTTCACAACACGAGCTGACGACAGCCATGCAGCACCTGTCTCAGAGTTCCCGAAGGCACCAATCCATCTCTGGAAAGTTCTCTGGATGTCAAGAGTAGGTAAGGTTCTTCGCGTTGCATCGAATTAAACCACATGCTCCACCGCTTGTGCGGGCCCCCGTCAATTCATTTGAGTTTTAACCTTGCGGCCGTACTCCCCAGGCGGTCGACTTAACGCGTTAGCTCCGGAAGCCACTCCTCAAGGGAACAACCTCCAAGTCGACATCGTTTACGGCGTGGACTACCAGGGTATCTAATCCTGTTTGCTCCCCACGCTTTCGCACCTGAGCGTCAGTCTTTGTCCAGGGGGCCGCCTTCGCCACCGGTATTCCTCCAGATCTCTACGCATTTCACCGCTACACCTGGAATTCTACCCCCCTCTACAAGACTCAAGCTTGCCAGTTTCAAATGCAGTTCCCAGGTTGAGCCCGGGGATTTCACATCTGACTTAACAAACCGCCTGCGTGCGCTTTACGCCCAGTAATTCCGATTAACGCTTGCACCCTCCGTATTACCGCGGCTGCTGGCACGGAGTTAGCCGGTGCTTCTTCTGCGAGTAACGTCAATCACAAAGCGTATTAAGCTTTATGCCTTCCTCCTCGCTGAAAGTACTTTACAACCCGAAGGCCTTCTTCATACACGCGGCATGGCTGCATCAGGCTTGCGCCCATTGTGCAATATTCCCCACTGCTGCCTCCCGTAGGAGTCTGGACCGTGTCTCAGTTCCAGTGTGGCTGGTCATCCTCTCAGACCAGCTAGGGATCGTCGCCTAGGTGAGCCATTACCCCACCTACTAGCTAATCCCATCTGGGCACATCTGATGGCAAGAGGCCCGAAGGTCCCCCTCTTTGGTCTTGCGACGTTATGCGGTATTAGCTACCGTTTCCAGTAGTTATCCCCCTCCATCAGGCAGTTTCCCAGACATTACTCACCCGTCCGCCGCTCGTCACCCAGGAGCAAGCTCCCTGTGCTACCGCTCGACTTGCATGTGTTAGGCCTGCCGCCAGCGTTCAATCTGAGCCATGATCAAACTCTTCAATTAAAAGCTTGATTTGCTTCAACTCGTGAAGCGGTGCTCAAAAATTAACTTTCGTAATAATTCAACTAAATGAATTACTGCTTGGTCACTCTTCAAGACTTGATATTTTTTTTGCATCCGAAGATGCTGAGATATCAATCCTGCGAGTGCCCACACAGATTGTCTGATAAATTGTTAAAGAGCAGTGAGTTACGCGCTTTCGCTTGCTAACTCGAGGTGGCGTATATTACGCTTTCCTCTTTCAGAGTCAAGCGTTTATTTTCGCTTTCGTCTGACTGACGGGCCGGTTTGTAAGCCGTTGTGCCGTGTCAGTGGAGGCGCAGTATAGGGATTTTTCGGAGGCTGACAAGGGTTAATTGCAAAATTATTACCAAGCGCCTCTTTTTTCTACAATCAGGTTACAAAAGGCACATGGCTCGGCATATTTGCTGTTTTTAGCATCAGAAAAAGATGCCTGGTGGCATACTACAAAGAGAAACATAGCCTAAGGAATTGCACCCATGTCTTTATCCGCACAACAACTCGCGGCACAAAAGAACCTTTCTTATGTTCTTGCCGAGAAGCTGGCCCGAAGGATCCTGAAAGGTGAATACCCGGCAGGCAGTATCCTGCCGGGCGAGATGGAGCTGGGAGACCTGTTCGGCGTGAGCCGCACCGCCGTGAGGGAAGCCGTAAAGACATTAACTGCTAAAGGCATGGTTTTGCCTCGCCCGCGCATTGGTACCCGCATCATGCCCCGCAGCCACTGGAATTTTCTGGATAAGGAACTCCTCACCTGGTGGATGACAGAGGAAAACTTTAACGAGGTGGTGGAATACTTCCTTGTTATGCGTAATAGCCTCGAACCACAGGCTTGTTCACTTGCAGCTCTCCACGGCACCAGCGAGCAGAAAGCACAGCTGAAGATAATGATGGCAGAAATGGTGAGCCTTAAAGCGGCCTTTAACCGCGAACGATGGATAGAAGTGGATATGGCCTACCACGAAAAGATCTACGAAATGAGTGCTAACCCTTTCCTTTGCTCTTTCGCTAACTTGTTCCGTTCTATTTATTACAATTACTTCACGGCTATAACCGATAATCAGGTCGTGAAGCTCGATTTACATCAGGCGATAGTTGATGCCATTTGTCAGGGAGACAGCCTGGCCGCGCTCGTTGCCGGCCAGACGTTGTTAAAAGAACCCTTCGCTCGTGGTTAACGCCTGACCCACTACAGATCAGGATACTAATGACCAAATCTGCTCGCAGTATGGCCGGGCTGCCGTGGATTGCGGCGATGGCCTTTTTTATGCAGGCACTGGATGCCACCATCCTCAACACCGCCCTGCCCGCCATCGCCCACAGCCTGGACCGGTCGCCGCTGGCTATGCAGTCGACCATCATCAGTTACACCCTGACCGTCGCTATGCTTATACCCGTGAGCGGCTGGCTTGCCGATCGCTTCGGGACCCGCCGGGTATTTATGATTGCGGTAAGCCTGTTTACGCTCGGCTCGTTTGCCTGCGCGATGTCGGGGTCGCTATCCCAGCTGGTTGTTTTCCGCGTGGTTCAGGGGATTGGCGGGGCGATGATGATGCCCGTTGCGCGCCTTGCATTAATACGCGCCTACCCGCGTAGCGAACTGCTACCGGTGCTGAACTTCGTCACAATGCCCGGCCTGGTGGGGCCGATTTTAGGCCCGCTGCTCGGCGGCGTACTGGTAACCTGGGCAAGCTGGCACTGGATCTTCCTTATAAATATCCCCATCGGCCTGCTCGGTTTGCTCTACGCCCGCAAGTACATGCCGAACTTCACCACGCCGCGCCGCAGTTTCGATATGACCGGCTTTCTCCTGTTTGGTCTGAGCCTGGTACTCATTTCCAGTGGCATGGAGCTGTTTGGCGAGCGCATTGTCGCAAGCTATATAGGTATTCTGATTATCCTCGGCGGGCTGCTCCTGCTGATGACATATATATGGCACGCCCGTCGCCACCCAATGCCGCTAATCGCCCTGCCCATGTTTAAGACGCGAACCTTCTCGGTCGGCATCATTGGCAACCTTGCTTCGCGGCTGGGCACTGGCTGCGTTCCCTTCCTTATGCCATTAATGCTTCAGGTCGGCTTCGGCTACACGGCATTAATCGCGGGCTGCATGATGGCCCCGACCGCGATTGGCTCCCTGCTGGCGAAATCGACCGTGACTCAGGTGCTGCGCTGGTTTGGCTACAGAAAAACGCTGGTCGGCGTGACCATGGTTATCGGTCTGCTGATTGCGCAGTTCTCGTTACAGTCGCCGGGAATGGAAGTCTGGATGCTAATCCTGCCGCTGTTTATCCTGGGCATGGCGATGTCCACGCAGTTCACCGCAATGAACACTATATCCCTCGCCGATCTTTCCGATGAGAACGCCAGCAGTGGTAACAGCGTGCTGGCGGTCACTCAGCAGCTTTCAATCAGCCTTGGCGTTGCGGTTAGTGCGGCGGTGCTGCGTATGTATGAAGGGATTGATAACTTTAATACTGTCGAGCAGTTCCACTCTACGTTCCTGACCATGGGGGCCGTCACGCTGGTTTCAGCGCTGGTCTTCCTGCTGCTGCGCCCGAAAGATGGCCGCAACATGATAAAAGAACGCCACAAGAGTTAGACGGAACCGCGCTCCACCAGCTCCGGCGTCAGCAGCAGACGCTGCTGCTCCAGGGTGGGCTGCGCCATGCGATGGATTAATACATCGACCGCCAGCTCGCCCAGCTCATCTTTCGGCTGGTGAATGGTGGTCAGCGGCGGGGTCATGTAGCGCGCCAGTTCGATGTCATCGTAGCCCACGACTGCCATATCTTTCGGTACGCTCAACCCCGCCTGATACAGCGCATGATAGGCCCCGACGGCCATTGCATCGTTGCCAGTGAAGACCGCGTGAGGCGGGTTGTCCAACGCCAGCAGCGAGTTCATCGCCGTGAAACCGCCCTGAAACTCAAAGTCGCCGATGATTTCATAGCCCACATGGATCGCAAGCCCTGCACGGCTCATCGCGTTGCGGTAGCCTTCGAGACGCAGCCGCGCCGGAGTCTTATCCTGTGGCCCGGCTATACAGGCGATGCGGGTATAGCCGTTGTCGATCAGATGTCGGGTAGCCATGTCACCGCCCAGCAGCGAATTGTCCTGAATAACGTCGCTTTTGCCGTCAAAGGGCGCCCAGTCCATCATCACCGTCGGTATAGAAGGATAGCGATTGATTATCTCGGCGGAAGGAAGATGCGTTTCGGTGCACAGCAGCAGCAGGCCATCGACACGCTTTTGCAGCAGCGTTTCCAGATTGCGGTTCATGCGCTGCTCGTCGCCTTCGGTATTACACAGCACCAGACTGTATCCCCGCTCGAAGCAGCTGCGCTCAACGCCACGCACGAGCTCAGAGTAGAACGGGTTGCTGCTGGCGGTGATTAACATGCCGATGGTGTGAGTCTGGTTGAGCTTCAGGCTACGGGCAATAGCGGAGGGCGCGTAGTTAAGCGTTTTAATAGCGGCATTAACCTTTTCGCGAATCGCCTCGCTCACGAACCTGTCGTTATTGATGACGTGCGAAACAGTAGAGGTTGAAACGCCCGCGACGCGGGCGACATCTTTCATTGTGGCCACAATGATCCCTGCTGCTGTAAGAACTCATCGATTTCGTGCCGCCACGGCACGGAAGGCTGAGCACCTTTACGGGTCACGGCAATAGCGGCGGCGGCATGGGCAAAGCGGATCGCCTGCGCCATAGGTGTTTCTTCCAGCAGCGCGGTAACCAGCGCACCGTTAAAAGTATCCCCGGCAGCGATGGTGTCCACGGCTTTCACTCTGAAACCCGGCACGCGCTGCCCCTTACCGTTTTCACTGAGCCAGACGCCCCGGCTGCCTAACGTAATAATGACGGTTTCGATACCTTTATCGTGCAGCGCCTGAGCCGCCCTGACGGCATCTTCATCGTTTTCGACCCGAATCCCGGTAAGCTTTTCGGCCTCGGTTTCGTTCGGGGTGATCATATCCACCAGCCCCAGCAGCTCGTCTGATAATGTGCAGGCGGGCGCCGGGTTAAGAATCACTTTGGTCTGATGCTGTTTAGCAATTTTAGCCGCTGCCAGCACGCTTTCCAGCGGTGACTCCAGCTGCATCAGCAATGCGCAAGCATCGGCAATTTTCTGCTGCTCTTTGGCAACCAGCTCAGGCGTCAACGCCCCGTTCGCCCCCGCGTGGATGCCGATGACGTTTTCCCCGGCACCGTTCACGAAGATTAGCGCAACGCCGGTTGAGGCTTCTTTAATCGTGCTGATTGGGGAGATATCGATTTTGTCGCTTGCCAGCTGCCTGCAAACCCGGCTGCCGGTATCGTCATCGCCAACGCAGGCAATAAAGGCAATATTGGCACCGCTGCGCCCGGCGGCGACGGCCTGATTCGCCCCTTTGCCTCCAAACGCGACCTGATACTCCTGCCCGGTAACGGTTTCACCCGGCGTCGGGAAATGTTCAAGGTTGAGGATATGGTCGGCGTTGATGCTGCCCAGCACGACGAGACTGCCTTTGCTTTTCATATTCTGATGTCCGGTTTAAGGCGCCACCCCAACGCTGCTATGGGGTGACGCGATGCCCTGCTTATCTTTTTTTCTTATTTGGTGACCAGCTTCAGGTCGACCGGGATTTTAGACTCAACTTTTTCGCCCTTCAGCACTTTATCAGCGGTTTGCACGCCGATCACGCCAATCTGGTCAGCCATTTGTGCCACGGTAGCGCCGAGTTTGCCCCCTTCAACGGCCTTAACGCCGTCAGCGGTGCCGTCAAAGCCGACAACCAACACGTCGGTTTTACCTGCGGTTTGCAGCGCACGCAGTGCGCCCAGCGCCATTTCATCGTTTTGCGCAAACACCGCCTGCACATCTGGATGCGCGGTCAGCAGGTTCTGCATAACGTTCAGACCCTTAGTACGGTCGAAATCTGCGGGCTGGCTCGCCAGCACGGTGAATTTGTGCGCAGCGGTAGCCTGTTTAAAGCCTTCGCCACGTTCACGGGCGGCTGATGCCCCGGCGATCCCCTGCAGCTCAATAACTTTCGCGCCGTCACCCACTTTCTTAGCGATGAAGTCACCCGCCATTTTGCCACCGGCGACGTTGTCAGAAGCGATGTGGCTGACCACGGTGCCCTGGTTCGCCATACGGTCCAGGGTAATGACCGGAATTTTAGCCTGGTTAGCCATTTTAACCGCGTTACCCACCGCATCAGAGTCGGTTGGGTTGATCAGCATCAGTTTGGTTCCGCGGACGGTCAGATCCTGCACGTTCGCCAGCTCTTTAGCCGGGTTGTTCTGTGAATCCAGCACCACCAGGTTGTAGCCCAGCTTATCGGCTTCTTTCTGCGCGCCGTCTTTCAGGGAAACGAAGAACGGGTTGTTAAGCGTTGAAACAACCAGCGCGATGGTGTCTTTCGCCATCGCGTTGGCGCTCACGGTGGCGCTCAGCGCAACAGCGGAAACCAGGGTAGCCAGTTTTTTCATATTCATAGTCAGATGTCCTGTAGGGTTATGATTGTTACTGCTTTTTGTTGTCCACCAGCACCGCCAGTAGTATCACCACTGCTTTGACGATCATCTGGTAATAGGAAGAAACACCTAATAAATTCAAACCGTTGTTGAGGAAGCCGAGGATCAGCGCACCGATCAGCGTCCCGACAATACGTCCTTTGCCGCCGGCCAGGCTGGTACCACCCAGCACGACCGCCGCAATAGCATCCAGCTCGTAACCCGTACCCGCCGTTGGCTGTGCGGAGGAGAGACGTGCCACCTCGATGATTCCCGCCAGTGAAGCCAGCAGGCCGCAGAGTGAATAAACGATGATTTTAACTTTGTTGACGCTGATGCCGGACAGGCGCGTCGCCGCTTCGTTACCGCCAAGCGCATAGATATAACGGCCCAGGCGCGTGTGGTGCAGCATGTACCAGGCCGCGAGGAAGACGATACCCATGATCCATACCGGCGTCGGGATACCCAGCGGGCGGCCGATACCGAACCAGCCGAAGACGTCGGCGTTATCCGAGAAGCCCGTGTTCACCGGGCTGCCGTTGGTGTACACCATGGTCACCCCGCGCAGCAGCAGCATCATCACCAGGGTGGCGATAAACGCCTGCACGCGGCCTTTTGCGACAATCACACCGGTCACGGCCCCGATTGCGGCCCCGAGCGCCAGCGCCGCGGCAACCGCCACCAGCGCGTTCACTTCCAGGCCAACAATCGAGGCGGCCACCGCCCCGGTCAGCGCCAGCAATGAACCGACGGACAGATCGATCCCGGAGGTGAGAATGACCAGCGTCATCCCCACCGCCATAATGGCGTTCACGGAGGTTTGCTGCAGGATGTTAAACAGGTTATTGACGGTAAAGAAATTCGGGCTGAGGCTCGACACGATGGCGATCAGCACCAGCAGGGCGATCAGCGACTTTTGATCCAGCAGCCACTCTTTTGTGAACCAGCGACGGGACGTTACAGACTGGGTACTCATTTAGCAGACTCCTGATTCACACGATTTAGCTTACCGACGGCCGCGGCCATCAGCGCCTCCTGGGTGGCCTCTTCACGGGTGAACTCCCCGCCCAGATGTCCTTCATGCATCACCATAATGCGGTCGCTCATGCCCAGCACTTCCGGCATTTCCGACGACACGAGGATGATGCTTAGCCCATCGGCCTTGAACTGGTTGATTAACTGGTAGATCTCTTTTTTTGCCCCAACGTCAACGCCGCGCGTTGGCTCATCGAGGATTAAGACTTTCGGACGCGTCATCAGCCCGCGGGCAATCGCAACCTTTTGCTGATTACCGCCGGAGAGCAGGCCAATCGGCTGTTCGATTGAAGGCGTTTTGACGTTGAACAGGCGCACAAAGTCCTGCACCGCCTGCACCTCATCTTTATGCTTCAGGCTACCGACGTTATGGCTGAAGTAGCGCAGCGCGGTCAGCGACATGTTCTCTTTGACCGACATACCGAGCACCAGCCCGTCGCGCTTGCGGTCTTCCGAGATATAAACGATGCCGTTTGCCAGGCCGTCCTGCGGTGAACGAGCCACCACTTCACGACCATCCAGCGCCACATAGCCGCCGGTACGCGGCAGCGCGCCGTAGAGTACCTTCATTAATTCTGTGCGCCCGGCCCCCATCAACCCCGCCACGCCGAGGATTTCCCCTTTGCGGAGCGTGAAGCTGACGTCATGCACGCCCGGCCCGGAAAGGTTATCGACACGCAGACGAACCTCGCCAGGCTCTTTTTTCAGGCGCGGATACTGATCTTCCAGTTTGCGGCCAACCATCATTTCGATAAGCGAGTCTTCGGTGAGCGTCGCCACTTCGCGTTCGGCTATAAACTGCCCGTCGCGGAAGACGGTAACGTCGTCGCAGATCTCAAAGATTTCTTTCATACGGTGGGAGATGTAAACGATGCCGCGTCCCTGGGATTTGAGTTCGCGGATAACGCGAAACAGCGAGTCGGTTTCGGTATCGGTTAAAGCATCCGTTGGCTCATCCATGACGATGACTTTTGATTCGAAGCTCAGCACTTTGGCAATTTCCACCATTTGCTGATCGCCAATGGAGAGGTCACCTACCAGCTTCTGGCTGTTAAAGCGCAGGTTGAGCTTCGCCAGCAACTTATCCGCCTCGGCGTACATTTTTTTCCAGTCGATTTTGCCGAAGCGGCCAACAAACTCGCGCCCGAGGAAGATGTTCTCCGCGATGCTGAGCTGCGGGATCAGGTTCAGTTCCTGGTGGATGATGCCGATACCCGCTTCCTGGGAGGCTTTCGGCCCGCTGAAGGTGGTTTCCTGCCCCAGCCAGACCAGTGAACCAGCGTCGCGCTGATAAATCCCGGTCAGGACTTTCATCATGGTCGATTTGCCCGCGCCGTTTTCCCCCACCAGCGCCATCACGCGTCCCGGGTAAACGTTCAGCGCGGCGCCAGAAAGGGCTTTTACGCCGGGGAATGATTTATCAATCCCTTTTAACTGCAGTAACGTTTCCATACCGGCCTCAGAAAGTTACGCCAGCACAGAGAATGATATTCGCATACGGGGAACACTCCCCGCTGCGAATGACCGCCTGTGCGTCGGCGGTGTGCTGCTTGAACTGCTCATGACTGATATAGCGAATTGAAATGGTATTTCCCTGGTGTTGCTGCAGTTGCTCGATGTGTCTGAGCAACGTTTCGTGGAGCTGCGGATTATGCTGTTGAATTTCCTGAGCAAGGATCGCTGCTTCAACCTGCATCTCCTGCGTGACGACGTCGACCACCTGCATAAAGCCCGGTACGCCCTGCGTCAGTGCCAAATCAATGCGCGTTGTGCTGCGCGGAATCGGCAACCCGGCATCGGCGACCACCAGCGCGTCGGTGTGGCCAAGGCGGGAGATCACGGACGAGATATCAGCGTTAAGAACAGTGCCTTTCTTCATTTTTATACTCCACTAGCGAAACGTTTCGCTAACAAGAGTGTAAGAAAGAAGCTGATGAGAAAACAACCGCGAGGTTATGAAAATGTGATCGCTATCGAAACGTTTCGCGCACGGACATTTGAGGAGGAAGCTGTAAGGCGGGTAAGCATCAGCGCCACCCACCGGAAAGCCTGCGTGGTGGAGGGCGCAGGCGCTTATCCGCCCTACAAAAAGTGAGAAAGGTTTAAATTTCTACTTGGGTACCCAGTTCGATAACCCTGTTCGGCGGGATTTCAAACTGGTCCGGCGCCCGCAGCGCATTTCGTTGCAGGGCCAGGAACAGCTTGCCGCGCAGACGCAGATACCATGGGCGTTTGCCAATGATCAGCGACTCGTGAGACATGAAGAACGAGGTTTCCATCATCCGGCAGCTCAGGCCTTCCAGACCACAGCGGCGGAACACCTCTTCCACGTTTGGCGTTTCACGCCAGCCGTAGCTCGCCACCACTCGCCAGAACGTTGGTGACAGCTGTTCGATGGAGACTCGCTTCACGTTATGCACGTAAGGCGCATCTTCCGTGCGTAGCGTCAGCAGCACAACCCGCTCGTGCAGCACTTTGTTGTGCTTGAGGTTATGTAGCATCGCAAACGGAATCACGTTCAGTGCGCGGGACATATAGACCGCGGTCCCCGGCACGCGTACCGGCGGAGATTTTTCCAGCGAGGCAATCATCGCTTCCAGAGAATTACCGTGTTCATGCATGCGACGCAGCAGGCGGAAGCGTTCGCTTTTCCATGTCGTCATGATGACAAACATCACCAGCGCCAGGGTTAGCGGCAGCCAGCCGCCGGAGAATATTTTCACCGCGTTGGCAGAAAAGAGCGGGATGTCGATGCACAGGAATCCAACGCCCATCAGCAGTACGCCAATTCGGCTCCAGTCCCAGTTTTTTCGCGCCACGGTACACAAAAGAATCGAGGTCAGCACCATCGTGCCGGTGACCGCAATCCCGTAAGCCGCGGCCAGGTTGCTGGAGTGCTCAAAGCTGACAATCACGATGACCACGGAGATATAGAGGATCCAGTTAATCGCCGGAACGTAAATCTGCCCGGATTCCATTTCTGAAGTATGAATAATGCGCATCGGCGACAGGTAGCCCAGACGCACCGCCTGACGAGTCAGCGAGAAAACACCGGAGATCACCGCCTGGGAGGCAATAACCGTGGCGAGCGTCGCCAGAATCATCAGTGGGATTAGCGCCCAGTCCGGGGCCAGCAGGAAGAACGGGTTTTTGATCGCTTCCGGGGTTGTCAGCAGCAGCGCTCCCTGGCCGAAGTAATTCAACACCAGCGACGGCAGCACTACGATGAACCACGCGATACGAATCGGGAATTTACCAAAGTGCCCCATGTCCGCATACAGCGCTTCCACTCCGGTAATAGAGAGCACGACGGCACCGAGCGCGAAGAAGGAAACGGTTTTATATTCCAGGAAGAAGTGGATGGCCCAGGCCGGGTTCAGCGCCTGCAGCACTTCCGGGTTGGCGATAATACTGCGCGCGCCAAGCACCGCCAGCACCAGGAACCACAGCAGCATGACCGGAGCAAAGAGTTTGCCCACCATGCCGGTCCCGTGCTTCTGGATCATAAACAGCAGTGTCAGGACGACTATCGACAGCGGGACGATATAGGCATCAAGCGACGGCGCGGCTATCTCTAGCCCCTCTATTGCTGACATCACGGATATCGCCGGGGTTATCACCACCTCGCCATAGAAGAAGCTACCGCCGATCAATCCCATGATCACCAGTACCGAGGTCATTTTTGCTGAGGTGTTTCGCCCCGCCAGCGACATCAACGTCAGGATCCCCCCCTCGCCCGCGTTATCCGCACGCATGACGAAGGTCAGATATTTCACGGAGACGACTAAGACTAAAAGCCAAAAAATTAAGGACAAAAAACCGAACACGGCGTCGCGTTCCACGCCAAAACCAAACTGTCCGGAGAGACATTCACGAAGGGTATAAAGCGGGCTGGTACCGATATCGCCGTACACTACCCCAATTGCCGCCAGCGTAATCGCGGGCAATGATTGTTTATTATCAGCGCTCATAGACTAATCTTTTGTTGGAATCCCGAAAACGTGTGCTTAGTCCCTTGGCCCACAAAAAGGCGCACAGTATGCACGATAATCAAGGAAATCGTACCCCTAAATGCAATTGGCTTATCTCAGGTCAGCGAAAAAAGAGCCGCTCATCAACCCATTAACGAGATTATCCAGAAACGATATACTCGCCTACCCGCATAGCGATGACCGCGTAAGGATCCAAACGTAATTATGGCTCAATCACATTTATTGGCTGAAAGAATTTCCAGGCTTAGCCAGGCGCTGGAGAAAGGGTTGTTTGAGCGCCAGCATGCCATCCGCCTTTGCCTGCTCGCGGCGCTGAGCGGCGAAAGCGTTTTTCTGCTGGGGCCGCCTGGTATCGCCAAAAGCCTGATTGCCCGCCGTATGAAGTTTGCTTTTAAGCATGCCCGCGCGTTTGAGTATCTGATGACGCGTTTCTCTACGCCGGAGGAAGTCTTCGGGCCGCTGTCCATTCAGGCGCTGAAAGATGAGGGACGTTATGAACGCCTCACTGCAGGCTATTTGCCGGAAGCTGAAATCGTGTTTCTGGATGAAATCTGGAAGGCTGGCCCGGCGATTCTGAATACCCTGCTTACCGCGATAAACGAACGGCGGTTCCGCAACGGTGCCAGCGAAGAGAAAATCCCCATGCGTCTGCTGGTAGCGGCCTCCAACGAGCTTCCGGAAGCGGACAGCAGCCTGGAAGCCCTGTACGACCGTATGCTGATCCGCCTGTGGCTCGATAAAGTACAGGAAAAAGGCAATTTCCGCTCGATGCTCACCAGCCAGCATGATGAAAACGATAATCCGGTGGCCGAGAGCCTGCAGGTTACCGACGAAGAATATTTCAGCTGGCAGAAAGAGATTGGCGGCGTTCAGCTGCCCGATCATGTCTTCGAACTGATCTTCAGCCTGCGCCAGCAGCTCGATGAGATTTCCGGCGCGCCTTACGTTTCCGACCGCCGCTGGAAAAAAGCTATCCGTTTGTTGCAGGCCAGCGCCTTTTTCAGCGGGCGTTCCGCCGTCGCCCCTATCGACCTTATCCTGTTAAAAGACTGCCTGTGGCACGATACCGCCGCCATGAACCTGATGCAGCAGCAGCTCGAAATATTGATGACCGGGCAGGCCTGGCAGCAGCATGCAATGATCGGCAAGCTGGGCGCAATCGTGCAGCGCCGCATTCAGCTTCAGCAGCAGCACAGCGACCGCGAGGCGATAACCGTCAATAAACAGGGCGGGATGTTCAGCCGTCGTCCGCACTACGAGCTGCCGGAATCACTGGCCGGTGAAACGCTGACGCTGCTGCTGCAGCAGCCGCTGAGACTGCACGATATCGAAGTTATCCACGTCGCCATTACCCGCGAGGCGCTTGAGCACTGGCTGGATAAAGGCGGAGAGATACGCGGCAAACTTAACGGCATCGGTTTCGCTCAGTCGCTGAATATGGAAGTGGACAGTACGCAGCATCTGATTATCCGGGATGTCAGCCTGCAGGGCACTCGCCTGGTGATGCCGGGCAAACAACAGCAGGGCGTGCCGGACGAAATCAAAAAGCAGTTTGACGATCTGGAGGCCACCCTCCACCAGCAGCACGAACGCTTTAACGATCAGCAAAAATGCCTGTTTATCCACAGCGACTGGCTGGCGAAGATCGAAGCAAGCCTGCAGGACGTCGCCGCGCAGATTAAACAGGCTCGCCAGTAATGCTCAGCCTAGAAACCCTCGATATTATTCTGGCGATAAGCGAAGCCGAACTTATTGAGGAGATCATTCTGGGCCTGCTGGCTGCGCCGCAGCTGGCCGTCTTCTTTGAGAAATTCCCCCGGCTGAAAAACGCCATGACGAAGGATATTCCTCGCTGGCGGGAGCTGCTCAGGGCCAGAATACATGACGCTAACGTCCCGCCAGAGCTTGCCGATGAAGTAGCCAGCTTTCAGCAAGCGCAGGTGCTGACCACCAGCCAGCTCAATGCCAGGCTAATGGAGTTTCTGGCGCAGCTGAAGAGCCTTGAGTCGCCTTTTTATGGCCAGGCGCAGGCACTGGTGGCGGAACATCCTCATTTTACTCCAGCCCAGCACACTCTCTTTCTGCAACGCTGGAGGCTTAGCCTGGTTGTGCAGGCGACTTCGTTAAACCAGCAGTTGCTGGAGGAAGAGCGTGACGCGTTGGTGGCAGAAGTTCAGGCGCGGCTGGCGATGAGCGGGCAGCTGGCCCCGGTGCTATCGGAGAACGACAACGCCGCCGGACGGCTGTGGGATATGAGCGCCGGAACGCTGACGCACGGTGACTATCAGCTCATCGTGCAGTACGGGGAGTTTCTGGCAGGCCAGCCCGAACTGCTTAAGCTTGCAGAACAGCTTGGGCGTTCGAAAGAGGCGAAATCAGTTCCGAGAAAAGACGCCCCTTCAGAAAAGTGGCGCATGATGGTCCGGGAACCCGCAACGGTGCCGGAGCAGGTCGACGGGCTACATCGCAGTGACGACATTCTTCGTCTGTTACCCCCGGAGCTCGCCACGCTCGGCATTACCGAACTGGAGTTCGAATTTTACCGGCGGCTGGTGGAGAAGCAGCTGCTCACCTATCGCCTGCACGGCGATGCCTGGCGTGAGAAACTGGTGGAACGTCCTGTCGTGCATCAGGATTTTGACGAACAGCCGCGCGGGCCGTTTATTGTCTGCGTAGATACTTCCGGCTCGATGGGCGGCTTTAATGAGCAGTGTGCGAAGGCGTTCTGTCTGGCGCTGATGCGCGTTGCGCTGGCTGACAACCGCCGCTGTTTTATCATGCTGTTTTCAAGCGAAGTAGTGCGCTATGAAGTCTGCGGCCCGGACGGCATCGAGCAGGCAATCCGCTTCCTCAGCCAGCGCTTCCGTGGCGGCACGGATCTGGCCAGCTGTTTTCGTTCGATTGTTGAGAAAATGCAGGGCAGCGAATGGTTTGACGCCGACGCGGTAGTGATCTCTGACTTTATCGCCCAGCGGCTGCCGGACGAGCTGGTCACTAAGGTGAAGGGGTTACAGCAGGCCCACCAGCACAGGTTTCACGCGGTGGCGATGTCAGGACACGGCAAGCCCGGCATCATGCGCATATTCGATCATATCTGGCGCTTTGATACCGGGATGCGAAGCCGCCTGCTGAGACGCTGGCAGCGCTAAGGCTTACAGCAGAGCGTCTACTTTGCTCTGCACTTCGACAGGCCACACGCCGCACTGCACCTGACCGATATGCGGCTGCTGTAATAAAAGCATGGTCAGGCGGGACAGCCCGATACCGCCGCCGATGGTCTGCGGCATTTCACCTTTCAGCAGCGACTGGTGCCACTCCAGCGCTAAGCGATCTTCATCTCCGGTTACCGCCAGCTGGCGCTTCAGCGTTTCAGCATCCACACGGATCCCCATTGAAGAGAGCTCGAAGGCGTCTTCCAGCACCGGGTTCCACACCAGAATGTCACCGTTCAGACCAGCAAAACCGGCATCGCTGCGGGTTGACCAGTCATCATAATCCGGGGCGCGTACGTCGTGACGTTTGCCGTCTCCCAGCTTGCCGCCGATACCAATCAGGAACACCGCGCCTTTCTCTTTTGCGATGGCGCGCTCACGGCCTTTGGCATCCAGCTCCGGGAAGCGCAGCTGGAGCTCTTCACTGTGGACGAAGTGAATTTGTTCCGGCAGGAACGCCGTCAGGCCGTATTGCTCGCTAACCGCGGCTTCCGTGGCCTTCATGGCGGCCCAGATGCTTTCTACGGTCTGCTTAAGCGTACCCAGATGACGTTCACCGTCGCCCATCACGCGCTCCCAGTCCCACTGATCGACATAGACCGAGTGGATTGGCGTGAGGCGGTCTTCATCGGGGCGAAGGGCTTTCATGTGCGTGTAAAGCCCTTCGCCCGCGCTGAAGTCGTGCTGGCCGAGCGTTTTTCTTTTCCATTTGGCCAGCGAATGCACCACTTCAAACTGCGCCTCAGGCAAGGTCTTCACCTTCACCTGTACCGCTTTTTCGCAGCCAGAGAGATTGTCCTGTGTGCCATCACCCACGCGGCTAAGAATCGGAGCCTGGACTTCAATCAGACCAAGCTTTTCTTCCAGCTGACGAGAGAAATGAGATTTCACAAAACTGATCTGGCGTTGCTTAGCGATGTAGGCCGTTTTCATGGTTTTTCTCTTTGTTGTGTTGTTTCAGTAACAGCGATTAAGCAACAGAAAGCACCCAACATTCAATAATCAACAATAAAAAAGGCGTTAGCCATTTTAATTGATTAAAATAAGGGGGTTAAAAATAAACAATCGACATTAATCATAGGAAAAACTGATGGATAATTATCAGATCGATAATCTGGATCGCGGCATCCTCGAGGCGTTAATGGCAAATGCGCGTACCGCGTATGCCGAACTGGCCAAGCAGTTCGGGGTAAGTCCCGGCACCATTCACGTCCGCGTAGAGAAGATGAAGCAGGCCGGGATTATCACCGGTGCACGTATCGACATCAGCCCGAAACAGCTCGGCTACGACGTCTGCTGCTTTATCGGCATTATCCTGAAGAGCGCTAAAGATTACCCTTCCGCGCTGGCAAGACTCGAAAGCCTGGAAGAGGTGACCGAGGCCTACTACACCACCGGCCACTACAGCATCTTTATTAAAGTGATGTGCCGATCCATCGACGCCCTGCAGCAGGTACTTATCAACAAGATCCAAACAATCGATGAAATTCAGTCCACCGAAACTCTGATCTCCCTGCAGAACCCGATTATGCGGACGATCAAGCCCTGATAGCTAAATGTAATACCCATATTATCCACAGGTAGATCGCAGGCCTTACACAGCGTACAATGCAAAACGTTTTAAAGAGGCGGATAGCAATGGCAGACATTACCCTGATCAGTGGCAGCACACTTGGCAGTGCCGAATACGTAGCTGAACATCTGGCTGAGAAGCTGGAAGAGGCCGGTTTCTCGACGGAAACCCTCCATGGACCACTGCTTGAGGATCTGCAAACCAGCGGTGTCTGGCTGATTGTTTCCTCTACGCATGGCGCAGGCGATCTGCCGGATAACCTGCAACCTCTTTATGATGCAATAAAGGAAGAAAATCCGGATCTGAGCAACGTACGCTACGGTGCAGTAGGGATCGGCAGCCGCGAATACGATACGTTTTGCGGTGCCATCGAGAAAATCGATGCCCTGCTGATCGGCTGCGGAGCAAAAAGAGTAGGATCTTTGCTGAAGGTGAACATCCTCGATCACGATATTCCTGAAGATCCGGCTGAGGTTTGGGTCGGATCCTGGAAGAATTTACTCCAGGATTTGTAAAGATCGTCCTTTCTTCTGTGTATAACTATGCTTAAAAGCTCGTAGTAACCGGTAGTTATCCCAATAACAACGGCTGTTCACTTTTTGAGTTGTGCATAACCCTCGCTTTTGATCCCAGCTTATACGGTGTGGGATCACCGATCATTCACAGCAAACGATCTATCTTAATCATTTGATCTCTTTATTGAAAAAAGGCTTATCCACAGAACATGGCGATCCTAATAAGAGATCATAATAAAGAGATCTTTAAATAAAAAAGATCTTCTTTTAATTACCGAGGATCCCGGCACTTTCTCCATCGGCTAAAGTTGAGTAGAATCGCCATCCCGGGAATCAGTCACCCTCCCGTTTAACCACGAGGCAGTCACCATGTTTTATCCAGATCCTTTTGACGTCATCATCATTGGCGGGGGTCATGCAGGCACCGAGGCCGCTATGGCCGCAGCCCGAATGGGTCAACAGACCCTACTTCTGACACACAATATCGACACGCTGGGACAGATGTCCTGTAACCCGGCGATCGGCGGTATTGGCAAGGGACATCTGGTTAAAGAAGTGGACGCGCTGGGCGGACTGATGGCGAAGGCGATCGATCATGCTGGCATACAGTTTAGAATACTAAACGCCAGCAAAGGCCCGGCCGTACGAGCCACTCGAGCTCAGGCTGACCGCGTACTGTATCGCCAGGCTGTAAGAACCGCACTGGAGAACCAGCCAAACCTGATGATCTTCCAGCAGGCGGTTGAAGATCTGATTGTCGAAAACGATCGTGTGGTGGGTGCGGTAACCCAGATGGGACTTAAATTCCGCGCTAAATCCGTCGTGCTGACCGTCGGGACTTTCCTTGATGGAAAAATTCATATCGGACTGGATAACTACAGCGGTGGCCGTGCCGGCGATCCGCCGTCCATTTCGCTTTCACGCCGTCTGCGTGAACTCCCTCTGCGCGTAAACCGCCTGAAGACAGGTACGCCACCGCGCATTGATGCCCGAACTATCGATTTCAGCGTACTTGCCCAGCAGCACGGGGATAACCCCATGCCGGTCTTCTCGTTCATGGGGAACGTGAGCCAGCATCCTGCGCAGGTACCGTGCTACATCACGTATACCAACGAAAAAACGCACGACGTTATTCGTAATAACCTCGACCGCAGTCCGATGTATGCAGGCGTGATCGAGGGTATTGGCCCACGCTACTGCCCGTCCATCGAAGACAAAGTGATGCGCTTTGCCGACCGCAACCAGCATCAAATCTTCCTTGAGCCAGAAGGACTTACCAGCAACGAAGTTTACCCGAACGGTATCTCCACCAGCCTGCCGTTTGACGTCCAGATGCAGATCGTCCGCTCAATGCAGGGGATGGAAAACGCGAAGATCGTTCGCCCTGGCTATGCCATTGAGTACGACTTCTTCGATCCTCGCGATCTGAAACCGACTCTGGAAAGCAAATACATCCAGGGGCTGTTCTTTGCCGGACAAATCAACGGCACCACCGGATACGAAGAAGCGGCAGCACAGGGGCTACTGGCAGGCCTTAATGCAGGACGCTACTCCGCCGAAAAAGAAGGCTGGGCACCGCGTCGCGATCAGGCCTATCTGGGCGTTCTGGTTGACGATCTCTGCACCCTGGGAACCAAAGAACCGTACCGCATGTTCACCTCTCGTGCCGAATACCGCCTGATGCTGCGTGAAGACAATGCCGATCTGCGCTTAACCGCCGCAGGCCGTGAGATGGGACTGGTAGACGACGAACGCTGGGCACGCTTCAACGAGAAGCTTGAGAGCATTGAGCAAGAGCGTCAGCGCCTGAAAGACATCTGGCTGCATCCGCACTCAGCACAGGTCGAAGAAGTTAACGCGAAGCTCAGCGCACCGCTCTCCCGCGAGGCAAACGGCGAAGATTTACTGCGCCGCCCGGAAATGACCTATGCCAGCATGATGGAGCTGTCCGCATTTGCGCCGGGTCTGGCCGATCCGCAGTCTGCCGAGCAGGTCGAGATCCAGGTTAAGTACGAAGGGTATATCGCCCGCCAGCAAGAAGAGATCGACAAGCAGCTGCGTAACGAAAATACCGTGCTGCCCGCTACGCTGGATTACAGCCAGGTCAACGGGCTGTCTAACGAAGTGATCGCCAAGCTAAACGATCACAAACCTGTCTCGATCGGTCAGGCATCGCGTATTTCGGGGATCACCCCGGCGGCGATCTCCATTTTGCTCATCTGGCTAAAAAAACAGGGACTACTGCGCCGCAGCGCCTGATAACGTATTGATCCGGGCCAGGTTATCCTGGCCTCTTTTTTAATGGGTACTGATAACCGTGCTAAACAAACTGAATCACCTGCTGGATAGCGCAGGCATCACGCTTCCTGAAAGCCAGAAACAACAGCTGGTGGGCTACGTTGAACTGCTGCATAAGTGGAATAAGGCGTATAATCTGACGTCGGTTCGCGATCCTGACGAAATGCTGGTGCGCCACATCCTCGACAGCATTGTCGTTGAGCCGCATCTGCAGGGAACCCGTTTTATCGATGTCGGTACTGGACCTGGCCTGCCGGGCATACCGTTGGCCATTGTGCGTCCTGATTCGCATTTCACCCTGCTAGACAGCTTAGGCAAGCGCGTGCGCTTTTTGCGCCAGGTTCAGCATGAACTGCATCTGGAGAATGTCACGCCGGTTCAGAGCCGCGTGGAAGCGTTCCCCGCAGAGCCGCCGTTTGACGGCGTAATCAGCCGGGCGTTTGCATCGCTGACCGACATGGTGAGCTGGTGTCACCACCTGTCGGGGCCGGATGGCAAGTTCTACGCGCTCAAAGGCTTACGTCCTGATGATGAAATCGCTTCGCTGCCCGAAGCATTCCGCGTGGAAGAAATTGTTCGTTTGCAGGTGCCGAAGCTGGATGGCGAACGCCATTTGGTGGTTATTAAGGCAAACAAAAATTAATATTTATCAAAAAATGTGAAAAAAGCAGTGTTTCAAGCAGGTTAAAATCAGCGGGCGTTAATAATGAAATGAAAAGTTACATTTAACCAATTGTTAACAATCAATCCGATGATTTTTAACTGCTGTTCATTTAGTTTTCATGGAAATAGTCAACATTGAAAATATAACCCTGCTAAAAATACTGCGTCCGAACGGAATCAGAAGTTGTTAATTGTTTCTCGTAAATGTCAATGAAGTGTTTTTTTGGTGTTACGCGTCGTTTTCAAAAGAGTATCCATTAATCAGCATACTAATCAGTCACATGGGGTTAGCACTTTATGACCCAGACAAAGGGAGCAAGGATGTGAGATGTTTGAACTGTGATCGTGAACACGCTTTATTGCGTGCTATTTCAGCTGATTTGCAGTTTTCAAAAAAAGCATCGGCTTTCATCAAAAGTTGAAAAATAAGTCTGTAGAAAATTATTTAAACATTTGTTCACCTTTTTGCTACTTAATGTTTGAAATCACGGGGTAGCACCGTATAATTTGCTCGCTTTTTGAGGCTTGACTCAAAGTCGCAAAGGCAGTTTTATACGACACGCGGCATACCTCTTAAGGAGCAGGAGAAGAATACGTTATGTCGGTGTCGCTCTTGAGTCGAAACGTAGCCCGCAAGCTACTGCTCCTCCAGTTTTTAGCAGTGATAACAATCGGATTGTTGTTCTGCCTGAAAGACCCCTTCTGGGGCGCTTCTGCGATTAGCGGAGGTCTGGCAGCCTGGTTGCCAAACGTAGTATTTATGATATTTGCCTGGCGTCATCAGGCGCATACACCCGCTAAAGGCCGTATGGCCTGGACATTTGCCATCGGCGAAGTGTTAAAGGTGGCTGCGAGTTTTAGCATTCTGCTGATGGCGCTGGTAGGCTTTAAGGCGGTAGTTTTGCCGCTGATAGTGACCTGGTTATCGGTGCTGGTTGTGCAGATACTCGCACCAGCTGTAATTAACAACAAAGGGTAAGAGGCATCATGTCTGCAGGAGAAATCTCTACACCGCAGGAGTATATAGGCCACCATCTGAATAACCTTCAGCTGGACCTGCGTACTTTCTCGCTGGTGGATCCGCATAACCCCCCGGCCACCTTCTGGACGCTCAATATTGACTCCATGTTCTTCTCAGTGGTCCTGGGTCTCTTGTTCCTGGTTATCTTCCGTCGAGTTGCGAAAACCGCAACCAGCGGCGTACCGGGTAAATTTCAGACAGCAGTTGAGCTGATTATTGGCTTTGTGCATGGCAGCGTGAAAGACATGTACCATGGCAAAAGCAAAGTCATCGCGCCACTGGCCCTGACGATTTTCGTCTGGGTATTCCTGATGAACCTGATGGACCTGTTGCCAATCGATCTGCTGCCGTACATCGGCGAGCACATCTTCGGCCTGCCAGCCCTGCGCGTGGTACCGTCTGCGGACGTGAACATCACCCTCTCCATGGCGCTCGGCGTGTTTATCCTGATTCTCTTCTACAGCATCAAAATGAAAGGCATTGGCGGCTTCACGAAAGAGCTGACGCTGCAGCCGTTCAATCACTGGGCATTTATTCCTGTCAACTTAATCCTTGAAGGGGTAAGCCTGCTGTCTAAGCCTGTGTCACTGGGTCTGCGACTGTTCGGCAATATGTATGCCGGTGAGCTGATTTTCATTCTGATTGCTGGACTGTTGCCGTGGTGGTCACAGTGGATTCTGAATGTGCCATGGGCCATTTTCCACATCCTGATCATTACGCTGCAAGCCTTCATCTTCATGGTTCTGACGATCGTCTATCTGTCGATGGCGTCTGAAGAGCATTGATTTTACTTACCACTACTGCGTTTTAACTGAAACAAACTGGAGACTGTCATGGAAAACCTGAATATGGATCTGCTGTACATGGCTGCCGCTATTATGATGGGTCTTGCGGCAATCGGTGCTGCGATCGGTATCGGCATCCTCGGAGGTAAATTCCTGGAAGGCGCAGCGCGTCAACCGGATCTGATCCCTCTGCTGCGTACTCAGTTCTTTATCGTAATGGGTCTGGTGGATGCAATCCCAATGATCGCTGTTGGTCTGGGTCTGTACGTGATGTTCGCCGTCGCGTAGTGAGCGTTGCTTAAGATACCAAGCAATATCAGAACGTTAACTAACAAAGAGGCATTGTGCTGTGAATCTTAACGCAACAATCCTCGGCCAGGCCATCGCGTTTGTCCTGTTTGTTCTGTTCTGCATGAAGTATGTATGGCCGCCATTAATGGCTGCCATCGAGAAGCGTCAAAAAGAAATTGCTGACGGTCTCTCTTCTGCAGAACGTGCCAAAAAGGACCTTGACCTTGCACAGGCCAACGCGACCGACCAGCTGAAAAAAGCCAAAGCGGAAGCTCAGGTGATCATCGAGCAGGCGAACAAACGCCGCGCTCAGATCGTCGAAGAAGCGAAAACCGAGGCAGAGCAGGAACGTAACAAAATCGTGGCACAGGCCCAGGCAGAAATCGACGCAGAGCGTAAGCGCGCTCGCGAAGAACTGCGTAAGCAAGTCGCTCTGCTGGCAATTGCCGGCGCTGAGAAGATCATTGAACGTTCCGTGGATGAAGCTGCTAACAGCGACATCGTTGATAAACTGGTCGCTGAACTGTAAGGAGGGAGGGGCTGATGTCTGAATTTGTAACTGTAGCTCGCCCCTACGCCAAAGCAGCTTTTGACTTTGCCGTTGAACACCAAAGCGTAGAGAGCTGGCAGCAAATGCTGGCTTTTGCCGCCGAAGTGTCTGAAAACGAACAAATCGCAGAGCTTCTTTCTGGTGCACTGGCGCCGGAAACTCTCTCTGAGTCGTTTATCGCCATCTGTGGTGACCAACTCGACGCTAACGGCCAGAACCTGATTAAGGTGATGGCTGAGAACGGGCGTCTGAAGGTTCTTCCTGATGTTCTTGAGCAGTTTGTTCAGTTGCGCGCAGCCCAGGAGGCTACCGTTGAAGTCGAAGTGACTTCCGCAAACGCACTGAATGAAACCCAGCTTTCGAAAATCAGCGCCGCGATGGAAAAACGTCTGTCACGCAAAGTGAAGCTGAATTGCAAAATTGACAAGTCTGTAATGGCAGGTGTCATCATCCGAGCGGGTGATATGGTCATTGATGGTAGCGTACGCGCCCGTCTTGATCGCCTGGCAGACGTCTTGCAGTCTTAAGGGGACTGGAGCATGCAACTGAATTCCACCGAAATCAGCGAACTGATCAAGCAGCGCATTGCTCAGTTCAATGTGGTGAGCGAAGCTCACAACGAAGGTACTATCGTATCCGTCAGTGACGGTATCATCCGTGTACACGGCCTGGCCGATGTCATGCAGGGTGAGATGATCTCCCTGCCGGGTAACCGTTACGCCATTGCACTGAACCTCGAGCGCGACTCTGTAGGTGCAGTAGTAATGGGTCCGTACGCTGACCTTGCCGAAGGCATGAAAGTTAAGTGTACTGGCCGTATTCTTGAAGTTCCTGTCGGTCGTGGCCTGCTGGGCCGCGTGGTGAACACCCTGGGTGCACCCATCGACGGTAAAGGTCCACTGGACCACGACGGCTTCTCAGCCGTTGAAGCCATCGCTCCGGGCGTAATCGAGCGTCAGTCCGTAGACCAGCCTGTACAGACTGGCTATAAATCTGTTGATGCCATGATTCCAATCGGCCGTGGTCAGCGTGAGCTGGTCATCGGTGACCGTCAGACCGGTAAAACCGCACTGGCCATTGATGCCATCATCAACCAGCGCGATTCCGGCATCAAATGTATCTATGTTGCTATCGGCCAGAAAGCGTCCACTATCTCTAACGTGGTTCGTAAACTGGAAGAGCACGGCGCGCTGGCAAACACCATCGTTGTTGTTGCAACCGCATCAGAATCTGCTGCGCTGCAATACCTGGCACCGTACTCCGGCTGCGCAATGGGTGAATACTTCCGTGACCGCGGCGAAGACGCTCTGATCGTTTATGACGATCTGTCCAAACAGGCCGTTGCTTACCGTCAGATTTCCCTGCTGCTTCGTCGTCCACCAGGTCGTGAAGCTTATCCGGGCGACGTTTTCTATCTTCACTCCCGTCTGCTGGAACGTGCTGCGCGTGTTAACGCCGATTACGTTGAAGCATTCACCAAAGGTGAAGTGAAAGGGAAAACCGGTTCACTGACCGCGCTGCCAATTATCGAAACGCAAGCTGGTGACGTTTCCGCGTTCGTTCCGACCAACGTAATTTCCATTACCGATGGTCAGATCTTCCTGGAATCCAACCTGTTTAACGCCGGTATTCGTCCAGCGGTTAACCCGGGTATCTCCGTATCCCGTGTTGGTGGTGCAGCGCAGACCAAGATCATGAAAAAACTGTCCGGTGGTATCCGTACCGCGCTGGCACAGTACCGTGAACTTGCAGCGTTCTCTCAGTTTGCATCCGACCTTGACGATGCGACCCGTAAGCAGCTGAACCACGGTCAGAAAGTGACCGAGCTTCTGAAGCAGAAACAGTATGCGCCAATGTCCGTTGCGCATCAGTCTCTGGTTCTGTTCGCTGCTGAACGCGGTTACCTCGAAGATGTGGAACTGGCCAAAATCGGTAGCTTCGAAGCCGCTCTGATGGCTTACGTTGACCGTGACCATGCTCCGCTGATGCAAGAAATCAACCAATCTGGTGGCTATAACGACGAAATCGAAGGCAAGCTGAAAGGCATCCTCGATTCCTTCAAAGCAACTCAGTCCTGGTAAAGTCTGGCGGCTTGTCTTAGGGCAAGCCGCAAGGCATTGAGGAGAAGCTCATGGCCGGCGCAAAAGAGATACGTAGTAAGATCGCAAGCGTCCAGAACACGCAGAAGATTACCAAAGCAATGGAAATGGTCGCCGCGTCCAAAATGCGTAAATCGCAGGAACGTATGGCAGCCAGCCGTCCTTACGCAGACACCATGCGTAAAGTGATTGGCCACCTTGCTCTGGGTAATCTTGAATACAAACACCCTTACCTGGATGAACGCGAAGTTAAACGCGTGGGCTACCTGGTGGTGTCCACTGACCGTGGTCTGTGCGGTGGTTTGAACATTAACCTGTTCAAAAAGCTGCTGGCTGACATGAAAGGATGGTCCGATAAAGGCGTTCAGAGCGAAATCGCGATGATCGGCTCTAAGGGTGTCTCTTTCTTCAACTCTGTGGGCGGCAATGTTGTTGCTCAGGTGACCGGTATGGGCGATAACCCTTCCCTGTCCGAGTTGATTGGCCCGGTGAAAGTGATGTTGCAGGCCTACGATGAAGGCCGTCTGGACAAGCTGTATGTTGTCAGCAACAAATTTATTAACACAATGTCTCAGGTTCCAACAATCACCCAGCTGCTGCCGTTACCGCCAGCAGACGACGGCGAATTGAAAAAGAAATCCTGGGACTATCTGTATGAACCTGATCCAAAGGCACTGCTGGACACCCTGCTGCGTCGTTATGTGGAATCTCAGGTTTATCAGGGCGTCGTAGAAAACCTGGCCAGCGAGCAGGCCGCACGAATGGTGGCGATGAAAGCCGCTACCGACAATGGCGGCAGCCTGATTAAAGAGCTGCAGTTGGTATACAACAAAGCTCGTCAGGCCAGCATTACTCAGGAGCTCACCGAAATCGTCGGTGGCGCGTCCGCGGTATAACCAGGTTTACGTATTTAGAGGATTCGAGATGGCTACTGGAAAGATTATCCAGGTAATCGGCGCCGTGGTGGACGTCGAGTTCCCTCAGGATGCCGTACCAAAAGTGTACGACGCTCTTGAGGTTACAAATGGTAATGACCGTCTGGTGCTGGAAGTTCAGCAGCAGTTAGGTGGTGGCGTAGTGCGTACTATCGCCATGGGTACGTCTGATGGTTTGCGTCGTGGTCTGGAAGTTTCTAACCTCGATCACCCAATTGAAGTGCCGGTAGGTAAAGCAACCCTGGGCCGTATCATGAACGTCCTGGGCCAGCCTATCGACATGAAAGGCGATATCGGCGAAGAAGAGCGTTGGGCGATTCACCGTCCTGCGCCAAGCTACGAAGAGCTGTCCAGCTCCCAGGATCTGCTGGAAACCGGCATCAAAGTAATGGACCTGATTTGCCCGTTCGCTAAGGGCGGTAAAGTTGGTCTGTTCGGTGGTGCGGGCGTAGGTAAAACTGTAAACATGATGGAGCTGATCCGTAACATCGCGATCGAGCACTCCGGTTACTCCGTGTTTGCAGGCGTGGGTGAGCGTACTCGTGAGGGTAACGACTTCTACCACGAAATGACCGACTCCAACGTTCTGGACAAAGTATCACTGGTGTATGGCCAGATGAACGAGCCACCAGGTAACCGTCTGCGCGTAGCGCTGACCGGCCTGACCATGGCTGAGAAGTTCCGTGACGAAGGTCGTGACGTTCTGCTGTTCGTGGATAACATTTACCGTTATACCCTGGCCGGTACAGAAGTATCTGCACTGCTGGGTCGTATGCCATCTGCGGTAGGTTATCAGCCAACTCTGGCTGAAGAGATGGGTGTTTTGCAGGAGCGTATTACCTCCACCAAAACGGGCTCTATCACTTCTGTTCAGGCGGTATACGTACCTGCGGATGACTTGACTGACCCGTCTCCAGCAACCACCTTTGCTCACTTAGATGCAACCGTGGTACTGAGCCGTAACATCGCGTCTCTGGGTATCTACCCTGCGGTAGATCCACTGGATTCCACCAGCCGTCAGTTAGATCCGCTGGTTGTTGGTCAGGAACACTACGACACCGCGCGTGGCGTGCAGTCTATTCTGCAACGTTACCAGGAACTGAAAGACATCATCGCCATTCTTGGTATGGATGAGCTTTCTGAAGAAGATAAACTGGTTGTAGCACGTGCGCGTAAGATCCAGCGCTTCCTGTCTCAGCCGTTCTTCGTTGCAGAAGTCTTTACCGGTTCTCCGGGCAAGTTCGTATCGCTGAAAGATACTATCCGTGGCTTTAAAGGCATCATGGACGGCGAATATGACCATCTGCCAGAGCAGGCGTTCTACATGGTTGGTACTATCGACGAAGCCGTTGAGAAAGCTAAAAAACTTTAACGCCTTAATCGGAGGGTGACATGGCAATGACATATCACCTGGACGTCGTCAGTGCGGAGAGCCAAATGTTCTCCGGTCTGGTCGAGAAGATCCAGGTAACGGGTAGCGAAGGCGAGCTGGGTATTTTCCCGGGTCACGCGCCGCTGCTCACCGCCATTAAGCCTGGTATGATCCGCATCGTTAAACAGCACGGACAAGAAGAGTTCATCTATCTGTCCGGTGGTGTGTTGGAAGTGCAGCCTGGTACGGTGACCGTGCTGGCTGATACCGCTATTCGCGGTCAGGATCTCGACGAAGCGCGAGCCCTGGAAGCGAAACGTAAAGCGGAAGAGCACATCCACAGCTCCCACGGTGATGTGGACTACGCTCAGGCTTCTGCTGAACTGGCGAAGGCGATCGCGAAACTACGCGTTATCGAATTGACCAGAAAAGCGATGTAACTACCTGCTTGAAAAGACAAATGCCAGTGAGTGCTGCTCACTGGTATTTTTTTTGCCTCCGGTACCTCCTCTTCACAGGCCGTAACCCGTCTTTATTCTCAGGTGAAAAGAAGCCTGAATCCAAAGAGATGCCCCGCTTTCAGTTGATCGGGTATACATTTTTGCCCTGAAACTGCCTACACTTGAGCCCAGCACGCGGGTAAAAACCTCGTTTACGGCTGAATTTCCACCGTTGAGTTTTTTGCTGCAAAATATGTAGAAATTTCAACGTGAAATCGTTTTACTTCTCTCACAATTTTAAGTCAGGACGCGTATGTCAAACAGTGCGATGAGCGTGGTTATCCTTGCCGCTGGCAAAGGGACCCGCATGTATTCCGACCTCCCGAAGGTGCTGCACACCCTCGCCGGTAAACCAATGGTTCAGCATGTTATTGATGCGGCTAAAAATTTAGGCGCACAGCAGGTGCATCTGGTCTATGGCCACGGCGGCGATCTGCTGAAGCAGACCCTTAATGATAGTTCCCTGAGCTGGGTTTTACAGGCGGAGCAATTGGGTACCGGCCACGCCATGCAGCAGGCCGCGCCATTCTTCGCGGACGACGAAGACATCCTGATGCTGTACGGCGACGTGCCGCTGATCTCGGTTGAGACGCTACAGCGCCTGCGTGAAGCAAAACCGCAGGGCGGCATTGGCCTGTTAACCGTGAAGCTGGAAGATCCCACCGGCTATGGCCGTATCGCCCGAGAGAACGGCACCGTTATCGGGATTGTGGAGCACAAAGACGCAACCGATGAGCAGCGCAAAATCAATGAGATCAACACCGGCATTTTGATTGCCAACGGTGCGGATATGAAACGCTGGCTGGGCAAGCTTGATAACAACAACGCCCAGGGCGAGTTCTACATCACCGATATCATCGCTCTGGCGCACCAGGAAGGCCGTGAAATCACCGCGGTGCATCCCGATCGCCTTAGCGAAGTGGAGGGCGTGAACAACCGCCTGCAGCTCTCTCGTCTGGAGCGCGTCTATCAGACCGAGCAGGCTGACAGGCTGCTGCTGGCGGGCGTGATGCTGCGTGACCCGCAGCGTTTCGACCTGCGCGGCTCACTGAGCCACGGGCGTGATGTCGAAATCGATACTAATGTGATTATTGAAGGCAACGTCACGCTGGGCCACCGAGTAAAAATCGCCACCGGCTGCGTGCTGAAGAACTGCGTTATCGGTGACGACTGCGAAATCAGCGCTTATACCGTAGTTGAAGATGCCACCCTGGCCGCTGCCTGCACAATTGGTCCTTTCACGCGCCTGCGTCCCGGTGCTGAATTGGCTGAAGGGGCGCACGTTGGCAACTTCGTCGAAATGAAAAAAACGCGTCTGGGTAAAGGCTCCAAAGCAGGGCACCTGAGCTATTTAGGTGATGCAGATATTGGCGACAACGTGAATATCGGTGCGGGCACTATCACCTGTAACTATGACGGCGCGAACAAGCACAAAACCATTATTGGTGACGACGTGTTTGTCGGTTCCGACACACAGCTGGTGGCCCCGGTGACCGTGGGGAACGGCGTAACTATCGGTGCTGGAACCACGGTTACCCGCAACGTTGCCGAAAACGAGCTGGTCATCAGCCGCGTTAAGCAGACCCATATTCAGGGCTGGCAGCGTCCAGTGAAGAAGAAGTAGTTTCCAGTCTGTGGTGGATGGCGCTTCGCTTATCCACCCTGCATGCAGGACCGAGTAAAACTGGGGTGAAGGTTGTTCTCGAAAACAGCCCGCCCCGCAGCAGTACCAAAACTATAACCCCACTCTCTACAAGGCTCGGGGCCCCGTAAATCGGGAAATACAGGTCAGCGACAACACATGGCGAAATCGCCATTATCAGGAAATAACGACTATGTGTGGAATTGTTGGCGCGGTCGCGCAACGTGATATCGCTGAAATCCTTCTCGAAGGACTACGCCGTCTGGAATACCGCGGTTATGACTCCGCGGGTCTGGCAGTTGTCGACGAGCAGGGTCATATGACCCGTCTGCGTCGTCTGGGAAAAGTACAAAAGCTGGCGGAAGCCGCAGAAGAAACCGCGCTACATGGCGGGACCGGGATCGCACACACCCGCTGGGCGACTCATGGCGAACCTTCCGAAGTAAACGCTCACCCGCATGTGTCCGAACATATTGCGGTGGTTCACAACGGCATCATCGAAAACTACGAGCCGCTGCGCGTCTCTTTGCAGAAGCGCGGGTATACCTTCGTTTCCCAGACCGATACCGAAGTGATTGCTCACTTAGTACACTGGGAGCTGGAGCAGGGCGGCACGCTGCGTGAAGCCGTATTACGCGCTATCCCTCAGCTGCGCGGCGCCTACGGCACGGTTATCATGGACACCCGCAACCCGGGCGTACTGCTGGCTGCCCGTTCCGGTAGCCCGATGGTTATCGGTCTCGGCATGGGCGAGAACTTTATCGCCTCCGATCAGCTGGCGCTGCTGCCGGTGACCCGCCGCTTCATCTTCCTGGAAGAAGGCGATATTGCGGAAGTGACCCGTCGTTCCGTCAACATTTTCAATACCAAAGGCGAGGCGGTTAATCGCCCGGACATCGAATCTAATTTGCAGTATGACGCGGGTGACAAAGGCATCTACCGTCACTACATGCAAAAAGAGATCTACGAGCAGCCGAACGCCATCAAAAATACCCTGGCCGGCCGTATCAGCCACGGCGAAGTGGATTTGACCGAGCTTGGTCCGCAAGCGAACGAGATGCTGTCGCAGGTGGAACACATCCAGATCGTGGCCTGCGGCACCTCTTATAACTCCGGCATGGTTTCCCGCTACTGGTTTGAAGCCCTGGCCGGTGTGCCTTGCGACGTAGAGATCGCTTCCGAATTCCGCTATCGCAAATCCGCGGTGCGCCGCAACAGCCTGATGATCACCCTTTCTCAGTCAGGTGAAACGGCGGATACCCTGGCGGCGCTTCGCCTGTCCAAAGAGCTGGGCTATCTGGGATCGCTGGCGGTCTGTAACGTCCCTGGCTCATCGCTGGTGCGGGAATCCGATCTGTCTTTGATGACCAATGCGGGCACCGAGATTGGCGTTGCTTCTACCAAGGCGTTCACCACTCAGTTAACCGTTCTGCTGATGCTGGTGGCTAAGCTGAGCCGCCTGAAGGGCGCTGACGCGCAGGTTGAGCACGATATCGTGCACGGCTTACAGGCGCTGCCAAGCCGCATCGAGCAGATGCTCTCCCAGGACAAACGCATTGAGGCGCTGGCGGAAGATTTTTCCGACAAGCATCATGCGCTGTTCCTCGGCCGTGGCGATCAGTACCCGATCGCCATGGAAGGTGCGCTGAAGCTCAAAGAGATCTCTTATATTCACGCTGAAGCGTACGCGGCGGGCGAACTTAAGCACGGCCCGCTGGCGTTAATCGATGCGGATATGCCGGTCATCGTTGTGGCACCAAACAACGAACTGCTGGAAAAACTGAAGTCCAACATCGAAGAAGTGCGCGCCCGCGGCGGCCAGCTATATGTCTTCGCCGATCGGGACGCAGGTTTCACCAGCAGCGACAACATGCACATCATCGAGATGCCACACGTGGAAGAAGTTATTGCCCCAATCTTCTACACCGTGCCGCTGCAGCTGTTGTCTTATCACGTTGCGCTGATTAAGGGCACCGATGTGGATCAGCCGCGTAACCTGGCAAAATCGGTTACCGTTGAGTAATCTACTGTCATAAAGATGTTTCAGAAGCTGCCTGCGGGCAGCTTTTTTATTTCTATCAAACCAACTGATTTTTAATGCTTTTTAATTCAAATTTCGCTTAAGCGTCATGCCCGGAACTGCCTGTCATAAAACTGTCATAATTCGTACATTTATCTGTCACCAAACTGTCCTATTTTCTACCCTGCAACGACTTAACAACGAATGACGTTTATCACCTCTGCAGGAGACATTATGAAAGTTATGCGTACCACCGTCGCAACTGTTGTCGCCGCGACCTTATCCCTGAGCGCTTTCGGCGTTAACGCTGCCGCAAGCCTGACCGGTGCCGGTGCAACCTTCCCTGCGCCGGTGTATGCCAAATGGGCAGATACCTACAATAAAGCAACGGGTAATAAAGTGAATTACCAGGGTATTGGCTCCTCCGGTGGCGTTAAACAAATTATTGCTAATACCGTGGATTTCGGCGCTTCTGATGCCCCACTGGCTGATGACAAGCTGGCGCAGGAAGGCCTGTTCCAGTTCCCGACCGTGATCGGCGGTGTTGTTCTGGCGGTTAACCTGCCGGGCGTGAAATCCGGCGAGCTGGTGCTTGACGGTAAAACGCTGGGTGATATCTACCTCGGCAAAATTAAAAAATGGGATGATGCGGCAATCGCTAAGCTCAACCCTGGCATGAAACTGCCGCAGCAGAACATCGCCGTTGTGCGCCGTGCTGACGGTTCCGGCACTTCCTTCGTTTTCACCAGCTACCTGGCGAAAGTGAACGAAGAGTGGAAATCTAAGGTGGGCGCTGGCTCTACCGTAAACTGGCCGACCGGCCTTGGCGGTAAAGGCAACGACGGCATCGCGGCGTTCGTGCAGCGTCTGCCTGGCTCAATCGGCTACGTTGAGTATGCTTATGCTAAGCAGAACAACCTCGCCTATACCAAGCTGGTTTCTGCGGACGGTAAGCCGGTAGCACCTTCAGAAGAAAACTTTGCTAACGCGGCGAAAGGCGCGGACTGGAGCAAATCTTTCGCTCAGGATCTGACTAACCAGAAAGGTGCTGAGGCGTGGCCAATCACCTCCACCACCTTCATCCTGATCCACAAAGAGCAGAAGAATCCTGAGCAGGGTGCCGAAGTGCTGAAGTTCTTCGACTGGGCATACAAAGACGGTGCCAAACAGGCGAACGACCTGGATTACGCTTCCCTGCCGGATGCCGTGGTTGAGCAGGTTCGCGCTGCATGGAAAACCAACGTGAAAGACAGCTCCGGTAAGGCGCTGTACTAAATGAAAAAACCCGGTGTAAAGGTTATCTTACTCCGGGTAAACCTAATCAGATAAAGAGTAAGCTATGGCGGTAAGTAAGCCGACGTTCAAAGCGCCGGGCAAGCAAGGCGATATGGTATTCAGCGCGCTGGTAAGACTGGCTGCGCTGATTGTGCTATTGCTGCTGGGCGGCATTATCATCTCCCTGATTATCTCCTCATGGCCGAGCATCCAGAAGTTTGGCTTCTCGTTCCTGTGGACCAAAGAGTGGGATGCTCCTAACGATATCTATGGTGCGCTGGTGCCGATTTACGGCACACTGGTCACCTCGTTCATTGCGCTGCTGATTGCCGTGCCGGTGAGCTTTGGGATCGCCCTGTTTCTGACCGAGCTGGCCCCGGGCTGGCTGCGTCGCCCGTTAGGCATCGCCATTGAGCTGTTAGCCGCCATCCCGAGTATCGTGTACGGCATGTGGGGCCTGTTTATCTTTGCGCCGCTGTTTGCGACTTATTTCCAGGAGCCGGTGGGCAATATCCTCTCTTCAGTGCCGATTGTTGGCGCGCTGTTCTCCGGCCCGGCGTTCGGTATCGGTATTCTCGCTGCGGGCGTGATCCTGGCCATCATGATTATTCCGTACATCGCCTCCGTGATGCGCGATGTGTTCGAACAAACGCCGGTGATGATGAAAGAGTCGGCCTACGGCATCGGCTGCACCACCTGGGAAGTTATCTGGCGAATCGTTCTGCCGTTCACCAAAAATGGTGTGATCGGCGGTGTGATGCTCGGCCTTGGCCGCGCGCTGGGTGAAACCATGGCGGTGACTTTTATCATCGGTAACACCTACCAGCTCGACAGCGCCTCGCTGTACATGCCGGGCAACAGCATTACCTCTGCCCTGGCCAACGAGTTTGCCGAAGCGGAATCCGGCCTGCATACCGCAGCTCTGATGGAGCTTGGCCTTATCCTGTTTGTTATTACCTTTATCGTGCTGGCGATCTCTAAGTTCATGATCATGCGCCTGGCGAAGAACGAGGGGACGCGTTCATGACCACCATGGAAATGCAATCTGACGCAAAGCTTGCTGAATCCCGCCGCAAGATGCAGGCTAAGCGCCGCATGAAAAACCGCATCGCCCTGACTCTCTCTATGGGCACCATGGCGTTCGGTCTGTTCTGGCTGGTGTGGATCCTGTTCTCAACGGTGACCCGCGGCATCGACGGTATGTCGATTGCCCTGTTTACCGAAATGACGCCTCCGCCAAATACGGCCGGTGGCGGTCTGGCAAACGCCCTGGCGGGCAGCGGCCTGTTGATTCTGTGGGCGACGGTATTCGGTACGCCGCTCGGCATTCTGGCCGGGATTTATCTGGCGGAGTACGGCCGAAAATCATGGCTGGCGGAAGTTATCCGTTTTATTAACGATATTCTGCTTTCCGCACCGTCCATCGTGGTCGGCCTGTTCGTTTACACCGTGGTGGTCGCGAAGATGCAACACTTCTCCGGCTGGGCCGGGGTGATAGCACTTGCGCTGCTGCAAATCCCGATTGTGATTCGCACTACTGAAAACATGATGAAACTGGTGCCGGACAGCCTGCGTGAAGCGGCCTACGCGCTGGGCACGCCAAAATGGAAAATGATTTCTGCTATTACGCTCAAAGCCTCCGTTTCCGGGATTATCACCGGGGTGCTGCTGGCCATTGCGCGTATCGCAGGTGAAACCGCGCCGCTGCTGTTCACGTCCCTCTCCAACCAGTTCTGGAGCACAGATATGATGCAGCCGATAGCCAACCTGCCGGTAACCATATTCAAATTCGCCATGAGCCCGTTTGCCGAATGGCAGCAGCTGGCCTGGGCCGGGGTACTGATTATTACCCTTTGCGTGCTGTTGCTGAACATTCTTGCACGCGTGATTTTCTCGAAGAGTAAACACGGTTAAATTTTACGGCGCGGCAAAGGCGGCGCCGGACGGAGATAAAGAAACAGATGAGTATGGTTGATACTGCCTCGGGCAAAATTCAGGTTCGCGATTTGAATTTCTTTTATGGCAAGTTCCACGCCCTGAAAAACATCAATCTGGATATCGCAAAGAACCAGGTTACCGCGTTCATTGGGCCGTCAGGCTGTGGTAAATCCACCCTGCTGCGTACGTTTAACAAAATGTACTCCCTCTATCCGGATCAGCGCGCCGAAGGCGAAATCCTGCTGGACGGGGAAAACATTCTGACCCACAGCCAGGATATCGCCCTGCTGCGTGCGAAGGTAGGCATGGTCTTCCAGAAGCCAACGCCGTTCCCAATGTCGATTTATGACAATATTGCCTTTGGCGTGCGCCTGTTCGAGAAGCTGTCGCGCAGCGATATGGACGAGCGCGTACAGTGGGCGCTGACCAAGGCCGCGCTGTGGAACGAAACCAAAGATAAGCTGCACCAGAGCGGCTACAGCCTCTCCGGCGGCCAGCAGCAGCGTCTGTGCATCGCCCGTGGTATCGCGATTCGCCCTGATGTTCTGCTGCTTGATGAGCCGTGTTCCGCGCTGGACCCGATCTCTACCGGGCGTATCGAAGAGCTGATCACCGAGCTGAAACAGGATTACACCGTGGTTATCGTTACCCACAACATGCAGCAGGCGGCGCGTTGCTCCGACCACACGGCGTTTATGTACCTGGGCGAGCTGATTGAGTTCAGCGAAACCGACACGCTGTTCACCACGCCTGCGAAAAAGCAGACTGAAGACTACATCACTGGCCGTTACGGTTGATTTGGAGCACGCAATGGACAATCTGAATCTCAACAAACACATTTCCGGTCAGTTTAACGCTGAGCTGGAATACATTCGCACTCAGGTGATGACCATGGGCGGGCTGGTGGAACAGCAGCTCTCCGATGCGATTACCGCGATGCACAATCAGGACAGCGAGCTGGCGAAGCAGGTCATCGAAGGCGACCAGAAGGTCAACATGATGGAAGTGGCGATCGATGAAGCCTGCGTGCGCATCATCGCCAAGCGTCAGCCTACCGCCAGCGACCTGCGCCTGGTGATGGCGATCATCAAGACTATCTCCGAGCTGGAACGCATCGGTGACGTGGCGGACAAAATCTGCCGCACGGCGCTGGAGAAGTTTTCCCAGCAGCATCAGCCGCTGCTGGTGAGCCTGGAATCGCTGGGTCGCCACACGGTGCAGATGCTGCACGACGTGCTGGACGCGTTTGCGCGTATGGATCTGGACGAAGCGGTGCGCATCTACCGCGAAGACAAGAAAGTTGACCAGGAATATGAAGGCATCGTGCGCCAGCTGATGACCTACATGATGGAAGATACGCGTACCATCCCAAGCGTGCTCACCGCGCTGTTCTGCGCCCGCTCCATCGAGCGTATCGGCGACCGCTGCCAGAACATCTGCGAGTTCATCTTCTACTTCGTGAAGGGACAGGACTTCCGCCACGTGGGCGGCGATGAGCTGGACAAGCTGCTGGCGGGCAAAGATCCGAAAGAGTGATTTTTATCGGCGGCTGAAATATGTAAGGCCGGATGAGCGTCAGCGCCATCCGGCTTTTTTTATCGGGTGATATCCCAGCCCCGGGCATGCCAGAGTGCCGGCAGCTGTGCCAAATCCGTAAATGTCGTGACTTTTGGATGAACGATCGGCTTGTTGTGCGGATCGGCGCAGAAATAGAAGACCTCCATGCCTGCCGCAACGCCCGATTGCGCACCCGCCATAGAATCGTCCACCAGCACGCAGTTTTTGACCTCCACGCCCATTGCATCAGCCGCGTGGAACATTAGCGCCGGGTCTGGCTTCCAGCGCTGAATATCGTAGCCGCTGTAGAGCCTGTCCGGGAAAGCGTCGAGCATGCCGGTTCTGCCCAGCGAGTGCTGCATTTTGCTGACCGGCCCGTTGGAAACGATACACATCGGCACTTTTACCCGCTCGATGAGTGCCTTCGCTCCTGAAATCTCCTGCAGTTCGCTATCAAACAGTCTTGCGACTTCCGCGCGGTAAATCGGCTCAAGCTCGGTTTTATCCAGGCTTATGTCATACCGCTGGCTTATGGTGTCGATTATTTCGTAGAGCTTCACGCCCTTGAACGTCTTAAAGACCTCTTCGAGCGCAAGTTCGATGCCGTATTGCGCAAACATATGTACGTAGGCTCTGGAGCAAATTACTTCACTGTCGACCAGGGTGCCGTCGCAGTCAAAGAACACCGCATCTATCCGGGACATGCCGCTTCCTTTTCAAAAAGTGAAGGACCATCTTACCCAATTTGCGCAATTAATGCGGTACGCAATCGTTGCCGTATAAACAAACTGAATGAAAAAAAGTCCATTTCCACCATCAACATTTTGCCTTTTTGGTATAGGATAACGACGGATTTTTCCCTCTCAAGTTCGGAATCAAGACTCATGAGCCAACCACAATCTACTCCGGCTGCAAATCCGGGGCTGCTCGAGCGCGTGTTCAAACTGCGCGAACACGGCACCACGGTACGTACCGAAGCGATCGCCGGTCTTACAACCTTCCTGACGATGGTGTATATCGTTTTCGTCAACCCGCAGATCCTTGGTGCCGCCGGTATGGATACCCAGGCCGTATTCGTCACCACCTGTTTAATCGCCGCATTGGGTAGCATCCTGATGGGGATTTTTGCCAACCTGCCGGTGGCGCTTGCGCCCGCGATGGGTCTTAACGCCTTCTTTGCTTTTGTGGTTGTTGGCGCGATGGGTCTGTCATGGCAGGTCGGCATGGGGGCTATCTTCTGGGGTGCCGTTGGCCTGCTGCTGCTGACCCTCTTCCGCGTTCGTTACTGGATGATTGCCAATATCCCTGTCAGCCTGCGCGTGGGCATTACCAGCGGGATTGGTCTGTTTATCGGCATGATGGGGCTGAAAAATGCCGGCATCATCGTGGCTAACAAAGATACGCTGGTGAGCATCGGTAACCTGACTTCACACAGTGTGCTGCTGGGCGCGCTGGGCTTCTTTATCATCGCTATTCTGGCTTCTCGTAATATCCATGCCGCCGTGCTGGTTTCCATCGTGGTCACTACGCTGCTGGGCTGGATGCTGGGCGATGTGCACTACGGCGGCATTGTTTCTGCGCCGCCGGACGTGCTGTCCGTGGTCGGCCAGGTGGATTTAGCCGGTTCGCTGAACATTGGCCTGGCGGGTGTGATCTTCTCCTTTATGTTGGTTAACCTGTTTGACTCCTCCGGTACGCTGATTGGCGTAACGGATAAAGCCGGGCTGACGGACGACAAAGGCAAGTTTCCGCGCATGAAGCAGGCGCTGTATGTCGACAGCATCTCTTCCGTTGCCGGTGCTTTCATCGGCACCTCATCCGTTACCGCCTATATCGAAAGCTCCTCCGGCGTCTCCGTCGGTGGCCGCACCGGCCTTACCGCCGTAATCGTCGGTCTGCTGTTCCTGCTGGTCATCTTCCTGTCGCCGCTGGCGGGAATGGTTCCGGCCTATGCCGCCGCGGGCGCGCTGATTTACGTTGGCGTACTGATGACGTCCAGCCTGTCGCGCGTGAAGTGGGACGACCTGACCGAAGCCGTTCCGGCCTTTGTCACGGCGGTTATGATGCCGTTCAGCTTCTCGATTACCGAAGGCATCGCGCTGGGCTTTATCTCTTACCTGGTGATGAAGCTGGGGACGGGGCGCTGGCGTGAACTCAGCCCGTGCGTGATCGTGGTGGCGCTGCTGTTCATCCTGAAGATTGCTTTTATCGACTGAGTTAGCTCGGCTGCGCCGGGAGACGTTACGCTTTACGGACCTACAAAAGACCGGTTATTGCGACCGGTCTTTTTTATCAGTTAGTTTTTTACGCGCCTGATATAGTCGCCAAATGACGTTAACTGCCCGGTAAGATGATCTAACGTGCTCTGATCAACCACTTCACCCGTCTGCGTGTCTACCTTGTTCTGAATGACCCCGCCCATAAACTCCGGTTTGTTCATCACCATCGCATCCAGGAATACCAGGATCTGGCGGAGGTGATACTGGCAGCGCGCGCCGCCAATCGCCCCCATTGAACTGGTCTGGATAAGAACAGGTTTGCCCGCCAGCGGCTGCTCGGGCAGGCGTGACAGCCAGTCAATAGCGTTCTTCAGGCCGCCGGGCACCGAATAGTTATATTCCGGGGTGACAATAACCACGCCGTCCGCGCTGCGGATCTGCTCTGCGATGGCTTCTACCGTTTGCGGGAAGCCTTCTTCCTGCTGCATATCCGCATCGTAAAGGGGGATATCTTTGATGGACGGCAGCGCCTCAACGCTCATCCCCGCCGGGGCAATTTTCGGCAGCGTGCGGGCGACTATGGCGTTGAAAGAGCCCGTGCGCAGGCTCCCCAGTAAGGTAACTATCTTTAACGAGTCGGACATAAACACTCCTTTGGTCAGGACGTTCAGGAAAGGTCGGTTTGGTAATAATGTTTTTCGTAAGGCAGGCTGGTAAAACGTATGATATGACCGTCAGGATCGCTGCGGCGGGCCTGAACGTCCTTCAGGCTATGCCAGCCCTCGAGATGATCGTACTCCCACAATGATAGTCGCTCGACGGCGGGTGATACCGCGCAGGCCCAGACCAGAATATCCTCTACGTCGCTGATGGCCTCAATCTGCGTCTGGTGCTTCACGCGTAAACGCCCTGCGCCAGGGAGTAGTTGAAGTTCATCGTCGCTACCGGTGAGCTTATAAATGCTCTGGCGCAGGGTGCGCAGCTGAGCGCGGGCTTCGTAGGGATCGTTCTGGTTGTTTACCCAAGTGGTTTCATTATTGCTGAACGGGATGGCGGCGGTTTGCCCCGTCATCCGGCCAAACGGGCGCAGCTCCATGTCCAGCCCGCAGCGGCCTTCCGTCGTCACCGCCACGCCCACGCTGTTGCCTGCATAGGCGATGCTGAAATCAGACAGCGTGCGGTCAGCAAAGTGAGGGCGACCGGTAACGGTGGTGACAATTTTCGGCAGCTTCTGAATACCGTATAGCATGAAAAACAGCTCGGCCAGCAGCGTGCGTGAGGCCAGAAAACGGGTTTTTCGGCGTTCAGAAAGGGTGCCTGCAAAGCTGAGGCTGTCCTCATCGAGATGCGATGAACAAGGGAGTCGGGGATCAATTGTCCATCTTGCAAAATGCGTTGCCATTTGTCGCTCCGTGATAATGGTCATTGGGACATCTTTATCGATTGTAGGGTTTTTCTGCCCCAAACGCACGACCCCGGACCGCTAAAAACGGTTAATACGTGATCAATTCATTGTTTTGATGAATGTTTAAGGTGTAGTACGGCTAACTAGTTAAATTAGAACGAAAAAAATCCCGCGCGGCGAAAACCGAGCGGGAGACTAAAAAGTGAGCACCTACTTACTTTGCGTTTATTTGCCGATGCAGAAGCTGGAGAAGATGCGGCCCAGCAGATCGTCAGAGGTGAACTCGCCGGTGATTTCGCTCAGGCATTGCTGCGACAGGCGCAGCTCTTCAGCCAGCAGTTCTCCGGCCCATGCGCCCAGCAGCTGGGCTTTACCCTGCTGCAGGTGCGTAGCGGCCTCTTCCAGCGCCTGGAGATGGCGACGGCGCGCCAGGAAGCCACCTTCCATATTGGTGTCGAAGCCCATACTCTGTTTAAGATGCTCGCGTAATATCTCAATGCCTTCACCGGTACGCGCGGAGAGGCGAACAAGTGAGTGACCGTTCACATCACTCATGCCCAGCATCTCACCAGTAACGTCCGCTTTGTTGCGCACCACGGTGATCGGCAGACGCTCGGGCAGACGGGCGATAAAGTCTGGCCAGATTGCCGCCGGGTCCGTTGCGTCTGTCGTTGTGCCATCAACCATAAACAGCACCCGGTCGGCCTGTTCAATCTCATTCCACGCACGTTCGATACCGATACGCTCTACTTCGTCGCTTGCTTCGCGCAGCCCGGCTGTATCAATAATATGCAACGGCATTCCGTCGATGTGGATATGCTCACGCAGCACGTCCCGCGTGGTGCCCGCGATATCCGTCACGATGGCAGCTTCGCGTCCCGCCAGCGCGTTCAGCAGGCTGGATTTACCGGCGTTAGGCCGACCGGCGATAACGACCTTCATCCCTTCACGCAGCAGACTACCCTGTCGCGCTTCGGCGCGCACGGCGTCTAGATCGTTTATCACCTGATTAAGCTGCGCTTCGATTTTGCCGTCGGACAGAAAATCGATCTCCTCATCCGGGAAATCAATCGCTGCCTCAACGTAAATACGCAGGTGGGTCAGCGCCTCAACCAGATGGTTTACGCGGGCAGAAAACGCCCCCTGCAAAGAGTTAAGCGCCGAGCGGGCGGCTTGCTCTGAGCTGGCATCGATCAGGTCAGCGATAGCCTCCGCCTGCGCCAGGTCGAGCTTATCGTTCAGAAATGCTCGTTCAGAGAATTCACCGGGCCTTGCGATACGTACGCCGGGAATAGCCAGAATGCGCTTTAACAGCAGATCGAGGATAACCGGGCCGCCGTGGCCCTGAAGTTCCAGCACGTCTTCACCGGTAAAGGAATTCGGCCCCGGGAACCACAGGGCAATGCCCTGATCCAGCGTGCTGTCGTCTGCATCGCGGAACGGCAGGTAATCGGCGTAGCGTGGCTTTGGTAGCTTGCCCAGCAGCGCCTGCGCAACATCGCGAGCAAGCAGGCCTGAGACGCGCAGGATCCCGACTCCACCACGTCCCGGCGGTGTCGCCTGGGCAACGATTGTCTCGTTATGGCTCATTATTTTCCCTTTCGAGATGGCTGGTGGAAAACGCTTCGCTTATCCACCCGACGAAAAAAAGAAGGCGGTCAATTGACCGCCTTCCGTGTGCTTGAGCTTAAATGCTATCAGGTCTTTTTCTTGTCGCGGCTGTGTAAGCCACGTTTTTCCAGACCGCGATAGATCAGCTGCTGCTGAATGATGGTCACCGTGTTACTCACGATATAGTACAGCACCAGGCCGGACGGGAACCACAGGAAGAACACCGTGAAGATGACCGGCATAAAGGTCATGATCTTCTGCTGCATCGGGTCGGTCACTGTAGTTGGCGACATCTTCTGAATGAAGAACATCGTCAGGCCCATCAGGATCGGCAGGATGTAGTACGGGTCCTGCGCCGACAGGTCATGGATCCACAGGGCGAACGGCGCGTGGCGCAGCTCAACGGAACCCATCAGCATGTAGTACAGCGCCAGGAAGATTGGCATCTGGATAACCAGCGGCAGACAGCCACCCAGCGGGTTGACCTTCTCTGCCTTGTACAGCGCCATCATTTCCTGACTCTGGCGCTGCTTATCGTCACCAATACGCTCACGCATTGCGGCCAGCTTCGGTTGCAGCATGCGCATTTTCGCCATGGAGGTGTACTGCGCTTTGGTCAGCGGGTACATGATGCCACGAACGATAAAGGTGATAACGATAATGGAGAAGCCCCAGTTACCGATAAAGCTGTGGATAAACTTCAGCAGTTTGAACAGCGGCTGAGAGATGAACCACAGCCAGCCGTAATCCACCGTCAGGTCAAGGTGAGGCGCAACCGCGGCCATCTTGTCCTGAATTTCCGGGCCGACCCACAGCGTGCTACCCAGCTGTGCGGTTGTACCTGGCTGAACCAGCTGCGGTGCGGATTTATAACCAATCGCCGCCACGTCGTTGTTCAGTTTGGTGGTATAGAAGTTGTTGGTGCCCTGATTACCCGGCACCCATGCGGTAGCAAAATACTGCTGCAGCATCGCCACCCAACCGTTGCTGGCGTTGACGTTCAGGTTCTCACCGTCAGAGATTTTATCGAATTTATACTTTTCGTATTTCTCGTCAGGAGTGGAGTACGCAGCACCGCGGAAGGTGTGCAGCGCAAAATTGCTGCTACCGGTATCGCGGTGGGATGGCAGATTGATGGACTGCTTCAACTGGCCGAAGGTCGCAATCTCAAGCGGCTTCTCACCGGCGTTTTTCACGTTGTAGTTCACGCCAACCGCGAACTCGCCGCGTTTAAGGGTGAAGGACTTGGTGAAGACGTTGCCTGCCGCGTCGGTATAGGTCATCGGGATAACCAGCTCGTTCTGGCCTTCAGCCATCACGAAGGTGTCTTTATCCGTGTTATACAGCGGACGAGCACCGTTAGCCGGATTATCCGGGCCATCACGACCAGTCAGACCACTTTGTGCCTGATAGATAAACTCTGGCGTGGTTTCCAGTAGCTGGAACGGCTCGGTAGACTTGAGCTCTTTCGGGTAAGTTAACAGCTGGGCCTGTTCAACATCGCCACCGCGGGTGTTGATGGAGAGTTCCAGGACATCAGTCTTAACGGTGATGATTTTTCCCTGGCCACTGGCCGGCACACCCTGGCTTGCGGCGGCACTACCCGTTGCGGTGGTCGTAGTCTGCGTGGTCTGTTGTGCCTGAGGTTGAGGAGCGTGGTCTTGCTCCCAGGCTTGCCAGATCATGAAAGACACGAACAACAAAGCGATGAGAAAGAGATTGCGTTGCGAATCCATCGTTAGTGTTCTCTGGTATCAATTGGTCCAGGTGGGACGGGATCGTCTCCACCGGGGTTTAAAGGGTGGCATTTTAATACGCGTTTCACTGTCAACCAACTGCCTTTTAGCACCCCAAACCTGCGCAATGCCTCAATTCCGTAGTGAGAACAGGTGGGATTGAAACGGCAATGCGGCCCAAGGAGCGGGCTGATGAAGCGCTGATAACCCCGAATCAGGGTTATCAGGAGCCTTGAGACAGGCGACAGTGACGGCGCCATAACTTTTCCAATGCTTCCGATAAAGCCCGGTTATCCAGGTCACCCACACCTTTCTTAGCCACTACCACGAAGTCCATTGCTGGCAATTCGTGCTGACGTAAACGAAAGCTTTCCCGCGTCAGACGTTTAATCCGATTGCGTTCATGCGCGCGTTTGACATTTTTTTTAGCGACTGTAAGACCGATGCGGGGATGCCCCAGCGAATTCAGGCGGCCGAGGATGGTGATTTGCGGCGTGCCAGCTCTTTGCGGCTGCTGGAAGACGAACGTGAAATGATTGGGAGTTAACAAGCGTAACTCCCTGGGAAAAGCTAGCTTAACCACTCAGGGGTTAGCTTTTATTACTTAGAAACGGTCAGACGAGAACGGCCTTTAGCACGACGACGTGCCAGAACCTGACGACCATTTTTAGTAGCCATACGAGCACGGAAGCCGTGTGAACGGTTGCGCTTCAGTACGGACGGTTGAAAAGTGCGTTTCATGGCGATTTCTACCTAAACTTGGATAAATTTCACTGGGTTAGCATAACGCCCCGCAGAAACTGCAGTGACTTACGCCTCAGTGTGGCTGATTAAAGAGGCCGGATTGTAATAATTGTACACTCCGGAGTCAATTCTCTTTCCTTAATTCCCGCGCCTGACTTCCTCTTCCGACCCTGAAAACGACCAAGATCTGCAAGACAAGCACTGTGACGAAATGCGACGGGTGGGGAATTATACGGCCTCCCCATCAAAGCGCAAGGATCCTCGGGGATCTTCGTTAGATCTCTTCCGTCATTTTTGTGCATTCGTCATTAAATTTTCCAATATGAGAGGGGAAGTCGCAGCAGGCGCGCCAGGATCGATTACACTTAAGCGGCTTTAAACTACCCTGTGGATAAATCGGGAAGAAACTGTGAGAAACAGAAGATCTCTGCCGCACTTTAGGCTATGATCCGCGGTCCCGATCGTGATCCAGAGATCGACCACATCAGGGTAAACCGCAGATAGCGGTTCGCACGCTTCCCGTACCGGGATCCCATTGGGGAGAGTCGGCGTGTGTCAACAATCATGAATGTAAAACTTTCAGTCTTCGTCTTTTTATCGACTTTGTTCGAGTGGAGTCCGCC